>NZ_JBBOXF010000001.1:1995000-2680991 GCF_038007465.1 Sporosarcina sp. FSL K6-1508
CCTAAGAAGGACGGCACTAACACCGATATGCTCCGGGGAGCTGTAAGTAAGCTTTGATCCGGAGATTTCCGAATGGGGAAACCCACTGTCCATAATGGGACAGTACGTTTACGTGAATACATAGCGTAAACGAGGCACACCCGGAGAACTGAAACATCTAAGTATCCGGAGGAAGAGAAAGAAAAATCGATTCCCTGAGTAGCGGCGAGCGAAACGGGAAGAGCCCAAACCAGGAAGCTTGCTTCCTGGGGTTGTAGGACACTCTATACGGAGTTACAAAGGAATGGATTAGACGAAGCGACCTGGAAAGGTCCGCCGCAGCGGGTAAAAGCCCCGTAGTCGAAAGTCCATTCTCTCCAGAGTGTATCCTGAGTACGGCGGAACACGTGAAATTCCGTCGGAATCCGGGAGGACCATCTCCCAAGGCTAAATACTCCCTAGTGACCGATAGTGAACCAGTACCGTGAGGGAAAGGTGAAAAGCACCCCGGAAGGGGAGTGAAATAGATCCTGAAACCATGTGCCTACAAGTTGTCAGAGCCCGTTAATGGGTGATGGCGTGCCTTTTGTAGAATGAACCGGCGAGTTACGATTCCATGCAAGGTTAAGCAGTGAATGCGGAGCCGCAGCGAAAGCGAGTCTGAATAGGGCGTCAGAGTATGGGGTCGTAGACCCGAAACCAGGTGATCTACCCATGTCCAGGGTGAAGGTAAGGTAACACTTACTGGAGGCCCGAACCCACGTACGTTGAAAAGTGCGGGGATGAGGTGTGGGTAGCGGTGAAATTCCAATCGAACCTGGAGATAGCTGGTTCTCTCCGAAATAGCTTTAGGGCTAGCCTCAAACTTAAGAATCTCGGAGGTAGAGCACTGTTTGGACTAGGGGCCCATCCCGGGTTACCGAATTCAGACAAACTCCGAATGCCGATGATTTATGTTTGGGAGTCAGACTGCGGGTGATAAGATCCGTAGTCGAGAGGGAAACAGCCCAGACCACCAGTTAAGGTCCCCAAGTATTCGTTAAGTGGAAAAGGATGTGGCGTTGCCCAGACAACCAGGATGTTGGCTTAGAAGCAGCCATCATTTAAAGAGTGCGTAATAGCTCACTGGTCGAGTGGCGCTGCGCCGAAAATGTACCGGGGCTAAACGAATCACCGAAACTGTGGATTGACATCTTAGATGTCAGTGGTAGGAGAGCGTTCCAAGGGCGTCGAAGCTAGACCGTAAGGACTGGTGGAGCGCTTGGAAGTGAGAATGCCGGTATGAGTAGCGAAAGAAGGGTGAGAATCCCTTCCACCGAATGCCCAAGGTTTCCTGAGGAAGGCTCGTCCGCTCAGGGTTAGTCAGGACCTAAGTTGAGGCCGAAAGGCGTAGACGATGGACAACAGGTTGATATTCCTGTACCACCTCCCCGCCGTTTGAGTAATGGGGGGACGCAGTAGGATAGGGTGAGCGCGCTGTTGGTTATGCGCGTCTAAGCAGTGAGGTGTGGAATGAGGCAAATCCCGTTCCTATAACATTGAGCTGTGATGGCAAGGGGAGTATTCCCCGGAGTCCCTGATTTCACGCTGCCAAGAAAAGCCTCTAGCGAGGCGGGAGGTGCCTGTACCGCAAACCGACACAGGTAGGCGAGGAGAGAATCCTAAGGTGATCGAGAGAACTCTCGTTAAGGAACTCGGCAAAATGACCCCGTAACTTCGGGAGAAGGGGTGCTCTGGTAGGGTGTTAAAGCCCGAGAGAGCCGCAGTGAATAGGCCCAGGCGACTGTTTAGCAAAAACACAGGTCTCTGCAAAACCGCAAGGTGAAGTATAGGGGCTGACGCCTGCCCGGTGCTGGAAGGTTAAGAGGAGAGGTCAGCGCAAGCGAAGCTTCGAATTGAAGCCCCAGTAAACGGCGGCCGTAACTATAACGGTCCTAAGGTAGCGAAATTCCTTGTCGGGTAAGTTCCGACCCGCACGAAAGGCGTAACGATCTGGGCACTGTCTCAACGAGAGACTCGGTGAAATTATAATACCTGTGAAGATGCAGGTTACCCGCGACAGGACGGAAAGACCCCGTGGAGCTTTACTGTAACCTGATATTGAATTCCGGTGCAGCCTGTACAGGATAGGTAGGAGCCTTGGATTCCGGAGCGCTAGCTTCGGATGAGGCGTTGGTGGGATACTACCCTGGCTGTATTGGACTTCTAACCCATGCCCCTTATCGGGGCAGGAGACAGTGTCAGGCGGGCAGTTTGACTGGGGCGGTCGCCTCCTAAAGAGTAACGGAGGCGCCCAAAGGTTCCCTCAGAATGGTTGGACATCATTCGCAGAGTGCAAAGGCATAAGGGAGCTTGACTGCGAGACCTACAAGTCGAGCAGGGTCGAAAGACGGGCTTAGTGATCCGGTGGTTCCGCATGGAAGGGCCATCGCTCAACGGATAAAAGCTACCCCGGGGATAACAGGCTTATCTCCCCCAAGAGTCCACATCGACGGGGAGGTTTGGCACCTCGATGTCGGCTCATCGCATCCTGGGGCTGTAGTCGGTCCCAAGGGTTGGGCTGTTCGCCCATTAAAGCGGTACGCGAGCTGGGTTCAGAACGTCGTGAGACAGTTCGGTCCCTATCCGTCGCGGGCGCAGGAAATTTGAGAGGAGCTGTCCTTAGTACGAGAGGACCGGGATGGACATACCTCTGGTGTACCAGTTGTCTTGCCAAAGGCATCGCTGGGTAGCTATGTATGGACGGGATAAATGCTGAAAGCATCTAAGCATGAAGCCCCCCTCGAGATGAGATTTCCCATTACGCAAGTAAGTAAGATCCCTCAAAGAAGATGAGGTTGATAGGTCTGGGGTGGAAGCACGGCGACGTGTGGAGCTGACGGATACTAATCGATCGAGGACTTAACCAATTTTGAAAAGGGCTTGATTACCCTGATTCGTGTAGCACAATGTCTATTTCATTCAGTTTTGAGCGAATAAGTACCGTTCATAAAAAAAAGTACTTGCAATTAAGTTTAGAAACTGATATAATGAATATTGTCTTTGAGAAAAGATGATGCAGGTCTGGTGACGATTGCGAAGAGGTCACACCCGTTCCCATACCGAACACGGAAGTTAAGCTCTTCAGCGCCGATGGTAGTTGGGGGTTCCCCCCTGTGAGAGTAGGACGCCGCCGGGCCTGTGAGATTCATTACATAAAAAGTCTTTGTAGTAAGTGGCTTGCATTTCACACATAGTGGGACAAGCAATTAATACATAGAAAAAACAGTGTGGATGAAAATGCTGATGAATTTATCAATTCATTATAAAATATAACCCAGGAGGATTAGCTCAGCTGGGAGAGCACCTGCCTTACAAGCAGGGGGTCGGCGGTTCGAGCCCGTCATCCTCCACCATTTACTTTAATTCTTTCGCCGGAGTAGCTCAACTGGTAGAGCAACTGACTTGTAATCAGTAGGTTGAGGGTTCAAGTCCTTTCTCCGGCACCACTTTTCGAGCCATTAGCTCAGTTGGTAGAGCATCTGACTTTTAATCAGAGGGTCGCAGGTTCGAATCCTGCATGGCTCACCATTTTTATGACTTAGCAGTCATGATTTATATTGCGGGTATGGCGGAACTGGCAGACGCGCTAGACTTAGGATCTAGTGCCTTCGGGCGTGGGGGTTCGACTCCCTTTACCCGCACTTATAATGCGGAAGTAGTTCAGTGGTAGAATACGACCTTGCCAAGGTCGGGGTCGCGGGTTCGAATCCCGTCTTCCGCTCCATATTTTTGCCGGGGTGGCGGAACTGGCAGACGCACAGGACTTAAAATCCTGCGGTAGGTGACTACCGTACCGGTTCGATTCCGGTTCTCGGCATTAATAACATTTTTAATCATATGCGCTCGTAGCTCAATTGGATAGAGCACCTGACTACGGATCAGGAGGTTGTGGATTCGACTTCTGCCGGGCGCACCATTATAACTTTTCAATTTGCACTTTATAATTCATAATTTAACGGGACGTAGCTCAGCTTGGTAGAGCACTTGGTTTGGGACCAAGGGGTCGCAGGTTCGAATCCTGTCTTCCCGACCATTAAGATCTTTAAGCAGCTTCACCGCTTAAAGAAGCCACCATTTTAAGCAGATTTGTTGCTTAAATAATAATCAGTTAGAATGGGGCCTTAGCTCAGCTGGGAGAGCGCCTGCCTTGCACGCAGGAGGTCAGCGGTTCGATCCCGCTAGGCTCCACCAACACAATTTCAATAAAGATCCTGGCGGCGTAGCTCAGCTGGCTAGAGCGTACGGTTCATACCCGTGAGGTCGGGGGTTCGATCCCCTCTGCCGCCATCTTAAAGGACCTTTAGCTCAGTTGGTTAGAGCAGACGGCTCATAACCGTCCGGTCGCAGGTTCGAGTCCTGCAAGGTCCACCACTATTCTATATAATCACGGAGGTATACCCAAGCCCGGCTGAAGGGATCGGTCTTGAAAACCGACAGGGGAGTCAAATCCCGCGGGGGTTCGAATCCCTCTACCTCCTCCATTTTTTAAAAGTGGTGTAAGAAAAAGTAATATATTGTTGTCGCGGGGTGGAGAAGTGGTATCTCGTCGGGCTCATAACCCGAAGGTCGCAGGTTCAAATCCTGCCCCCGCAACCAAATGGTCCCGTGGTGTAGCGGTTAACATGCCTGCCTGTCACGCAGGAGATCGCCGGTTCGATCCCGGTCGGGACCGCCATTTTTATTAGTAGTATAGTAAGGTTTAAGTTAAGCTAACTGCTTAATGTGAACCGAATATATGGCTCAGTAGCTCAGTCGGTAGAGCAAAGGACTGAAAATCCTTGTGTCGGCGGTTCGATTCCGTCCTGAGCCACCATTATTATGCGAGTGTAGTTTAGTGGTAAAACCTCAGCCTTCCAAGCTGATGATGAGGGTTCGATTCCCTTCACTCGCTCCAAGGGCCTATAGCTCAGCTGGTTAGAGCGCACGCCTGATAAGCGTGAGGTCGGTGGTTCGAGTCCACTTAGGCCCACCATTCCGCAGTAGCTCAGTGGTAGAGCAATCGGCTGTTAACCGATCGGTCGTAGGTTCGAGTCCTACCTGCGGAGCCATTTATATATATGGGGAAGTACTCAAGCGGCTCAAGAGGTGCCCCTGCTAAGGGTATAGATCGCGAAAGCGGTGCGAGGGTTCGAATCCCTCCTTCTCCGCCATATATATTTTGGCCCCTTGGTCAAGCGGTTAAGACACCGCCCTTTCACGGCGGTATCACGGGTTCGAATCCCGTAGGGGTCATGCAAAAAAGTAGCATTACAAGTTTCTAGTGAACTTGTAATGCTACTTTTTAATTTGTCCATTTATACCATAAGCCTAAATGGCTTATGGTATAATATCACTTCTTTTCATTATCAGTATAACTGTCCTTTTCATGGTAAGGAATATCACCAAGGGGGGATTCGATTCCTTCAGCGTCCAGCTCCGCTTCATACTTTTCTGAAGCATCTGATCTGACAAAACCGCGTGATTTACCGTTAATATCGGTACCTGTGAATTCTTCGATATCTTCAGCTGCACCGTCTGTAATATCTGTGTCATATAAAGTATTATAGTTATCATGATCTCCAATGAAATCGGATGGAGTTTCGGATGTTCCAGATTTCGCTATTTCCTGAAAGCTATCTTCTCCGTCTCGGGCTGCCCCAGATCTTCTATCGGCAAATGAATTGGGGTTTGCCATAATAAGAATATCTTCTTCGACAGGCGGGTCGTTGGGTACTTCTTGTTCTGTCGCATGATTAATGCAGAGAGTTGTATAAGGGACTGCCTCAAGACGTTCAAAGGGAATATCTTCTTGGCACACTTCACATTTACCGTAAGAACCATCCACCATCGCTTGTAAGGCGCTTTCCACTTTGTCTAGCTCAGAGCCAGCATGTATGTGTAAAGCCATGTCTTTCTCCCTTTCAAACAGTTCTGTGCCCATGTCGCCGGGATGATTGTCATACATCGATAACTCACCAGCAGCATCCTGAGCACTTTCTTTAATATCCGTTTCTTCTTCCGTTTTTGTTAAGTCATTCATCATTTCAAGTAATTCTTTTTTTAATGTATTTTTCTGATTTTCATTCAACACGTTTTCTCACGTCCTTTTTAGTAATAGCAACAGGTTGTTCATTTAAATCTTTGGTAATTGATAAAGGAATAGATTGTTGTCTATTATTCATTAACTTCCCTTTATTACGACCGGTTTAAACATATGAATACGAAAAAGCCCAGAGCATCATTTAAAACGATGCTTCGGGCTTTTTTATTGAAAGAGAAGAAAGTGTAGAGTTTTAATCTATAACGGTTTCTGTGCTTTCCGGAATACGCTGATTCCTGTTGCTGGTTTCTTGAGGCCAAGAAATACAAGTAGTGCCCCTGAAGTAAGATGGCCGAAGATGACCAGCGCTATAATCTAGGCATAAGAAAGTATAAAAACCAACATTAAAATTGGGATTGCATTGGAGCGGCCAACAAGAATTGCAAGTGTTTTTCGGCCGCTTTCCTTATGGCCTTCCAAATCTCGTATAGTATTTGCAGCATAATTTTGCCGACTAGCAACATACTTGGAATGGAGAACTGAATTACATCTGTCGTTACTGTTCCTGTTTACATATAGCATGCAATGAGGATAAAACAGCATTCCCTTAACTACACCGGAAAAAGGCTCTCCGAAAGGCGTATACGCTGTCACCAAATACGCCTTTCGGAGAGCTTTTATTGTCTGTTGCTATATAGTTCTCTCCCTATCATTTTAAGGACCGTGTTATTGTAATCCAAAATGAGTGGAGTGAACATACACACTGCTTATTATGTGCTGAAACGGCACGAATTCGGTATGATAGAATATAGGTATATGCTCTTAATTAGTCGAATGAATGTACGGAGGGAAAATAATGAACCGGAAGTTGACCGCAACCCCTGAATCTCAATTGAATATAAGTCAGAACGAGTTACGATTTTTCACTGAAACTGTCGATGCGGGACGGATTTCACCACTTGCATTTTTTGAAGCAGGGGATTCGTGTTATAAAGATGAACGTTTTTATTGGCAAAATGCAGATAAAACATTAACACTTGTTGGAATTGGACATGCTACTGTATTGGAAAGTGAGGGAGCAGATGAACGTTTTTCACAAATTTCCGCCAGTTGGAAAAAATTGTGTGCTGCTCTTATTAAAGAAGAAAATGATAAAGAACCTGTTCTATTCGGAGGCTTCTCATTTGATCCGAAAAGTGTCAAGAACTCAGTGTGGAGCTCATTCCCAACCGCTTACTTCGTAGTCCCATCTTTCCAACTATCGATTACGAATGGCAAGACAGCAATCTCCATTAACCTTGTGACAGAAAGTAATGATGCAGCAGAACAGTTTGAAGGGTTACGGATCGAAAGGGATCGGCTAATTCATATTGCACAAGTGGAGGAATCCGCACTTCTTTTAAAACCGGAAGTCGTATCCATAGAGGAACTATCGAAAGAAAATTATATGAAGTCTGTTGAAGGTGTCACAAAGAAAATTAATAATGGAGAAGCTGAAAAAGTAGTTATTGCACGTTCGGTGAAACTTAATTTTGCAGATGAAGTGTCGGCTGTGACTGCACTCCATCATATTTCAAATGAACAGCAAGAAAGCTATCACTTTGGTTTGCAAAAAGAGGGCCAGCTATTTTTCGGTGCTACGCCGGAACGTCTGATTGAAATTTCTAACGGGCGTGCGTACTCGGCATGTGTCGCAGGGTCTATTAAACGTGGCAAATCGGCAGCTGAAGATCGCGAACTCGGTGATGAGCTTATCGATGACAGCAAAAATCGGGAAGAGCATCAATACGTTGTTAATATGATTTCACAAGTATTTCAAACGTTCTGTACGGATGTTATGATTTCAAAATTTCCAAGATTAATGAAAGTACGGGATATTCAGCATTTATTCACACCAGTTGAGGGCAAAGTTGAACAAGGAACTGATATATTTAGTTTAGTTCAGGCACTTCATCCCACCCCGGCGCTCGGTGGAGTCCCGAGAGAGATAGCAATGGAAATGATTCGTTCCGAGGAAGATATGGATCGGGGTTATTATGCTGGGCCAGTTGGCTGGACAGACACGGCCGGAAACGGTGAATTCGCTGTGGCCATCCGCTCTGCACTTCTTGACAGGGACAGCGCTTATTTATACGCAGGTGGAGGAATCGTGGCGGATTCTGAATCAGAAAAGGAATACGATGAAACATGGGTGAAATTCAGACCTGTCATGCGGGCGCTTGGAGGAAAACTGAATGGATAACCGTACAGCTTTAACGGATTATGTTCGGAGAATAACGGATGGACTGATGAAGGCAGATGTAAAGGCAGCAGTTATCAGCCCAGGCTCACGTTCGACACCACTTGCCTATGCTTTTGCATCAACAAAAGAACTTGATGTTTATATGCAAGTCGATGAAAGATCGGCTGCCTATTTCGCGTTGGGATTGGCGAAGGCGTCAGGTGCTCCTGTCGTCCTTCTCTGCACGTCTGGGACAGCAGCATCGAACTATCATCCTGCAATTACAGAAGCGTACTATGCGCGCATCCCGCTAATTGTCATCACTGCAGATCGGCCTCCTGAGTTAAGAGAAGTAGGTGCACCGCAGGCAATCGATCAAATTCGAATGTATGGTAAGCATGTGAAATATAGCGTTGATTTCCCGCTTGCGGAAAATAATACGGATATTGATGACTTTATCGATCGGCATGTAAGCCGGGCTTTGTCGGTGGCAACTTCGGTTCCCCGCGGTCCAGTTCATTTGAATGTGCCTTTCCGGGAACCCCTTCTAATTGATTTTGATCGGGAAGTGCCGAAATCGACTTTCCAAAAACAGATTAAAGGTGCAGATAGCTTGGATGCATCTGCAGTACAACAAATAATGCAGTTACTTACCGATTCAGAGAAGGGATTCATTATTGCTGGTGACATGCCGGTTGGATTTGATAAAGCTGCATTTTGGAAGTTTGCAAATGCGCTGGAATGGCCTGTATTATGTGACCCACTATCAAATCTTCGTGCGGAATTGCCAGAAGAATGTGTGTCGCTTTGTATCGATCATTATGACGCGATATTAAAAAGCAAGGTATTCAAAGAGAAAGCCATACCTGATACGGTGATTCGATTCGGTGCACAGCCAGTAGCGAAACCACTATCGCTTTATTTGAAAAAGGTTCGGCCTGCGACAGTTATTGCGGTGGACGAATCACCAGAATTTCGAGATTCACTGGGCGTTGTTACGCATCATATTCAAACATCACCCGCAAATATTATGCGAATTATTGTGGATAAACCTAAGACGTCTTATGCGGAGTTATGGGCAGGAGCGAATGATATAGCATCCGCAATTACAGACAGTTATAAGGGGACTGAGGGCGACGAAGGCATTTTTGCAAAAATGTTATTTGAGCATCTTCCTAGCGGCAGCGATCTTGTAAGCGGCAGCAGCATGCCAATCCGTGATGTCGATACGTTTTTTAGGAAGACAGAAAAGGACGTCACCATATTTGCGAATCGCGGCACGAATGGTATCGATGGTGTTGTTTCGACGGCTCTTGGTATTCAAGCTGCGAGACAGCGGCCGGCATGGTTGTTAATTGGCGATTTATCATTCCTGCATGATGTCAACGGACTCATTGCTACTCGTTTTCACGAGTCAGATTTGACCATTGTCATTATCAATAATGACGGCGGTGGAATATTTTCGTATCTTCCACAAGCTGAAACAGATGATCATTTTGAAGAACTATTTGGTACCCCGACAGGCTTGACATTCGACCATATTGCCGCAATGTACAATGCCCAGTATGCTGTAATCAGAACGCCTGAAGAATTCAGTATCGAACTAGCTAAAGCCAAAGATAAGCCAGTGCGCATCATTGAAGTGTTCACGAATCGCCAGGCGAATGTAAAAGCTCATCGTGAGCTATGGGCCCAAATTACGAATAGACTTGATCAGGATGAATGAAAATACTATCCGTGTCCGGGGAATCGATTATTATGTGGAAACCGCAGGTGCAGAGGATTTACCAACCATCGTTTTCTTGCATGGCTTTACAGGAAGTACTGCAACATGGCAAGAAGTGACCAAAATGCTAAAAGGTAAATACCGGACAGTAGCTATCGATTTGACTGGACATGGGAAAACGAGTATTCCACGAGATGTTAACCGCTACTCCATGGACGAGCAAGTCGAGGATCTAGAAGAACTTTTTAATGCGTTATCATTTCAACAATTTAAATTGGTCGGTTATTCAATGGGGGGGCGTGTTGCACTCGCTTATACGATCCGTTATCCAAAGCGGGTGACATCGTTGATTCTTGAGAGTTCATCCCCAGGTTTGAAAACAGAAAACGAGAGAATGGAACGCCAAGCAGCTGACGGCCGATTGGCGGACAGAATAGTGTCAGAGGGATTGCGGGCATTCATCGATTTCTGGGGAAATATTCCCTTGTTCTCATCACAAAAGAAATTGCTGGCGGAAAAACAGTTGGCAGTGAAAAACGAACGACTTAGTCAAAGTGAAACGGGCCTTGCAAATAGCTTGCGCGGAATTGGAACAGGCAGCCAAGCTTCTTATTGGGACAGACTCCATACAGTCAATCTTCCTGTTTTGCTCATAACGGGGGAACTCGACACGAAATTCGTAAATATTTCCCGGGAAATGCAGAGCTATTTCCCTAATGTCCGCCATGAAACGATAGATCATACTGGACATGCAATTCATGTGGAAAAACCGGATACATTTGCTACAATGATAGAGGAACATATTTCAGAGTTGAAAAATCGAGGAGGATCACTATGACACGTCAATGGGAAACGATACGTACATACGAAGACATCAAATATGAACAGTATGGCGGCATTGCAAAAGTAACAATCAACCGTCCGGAAGTGCGCAATGCATTCCGACCTAAAACGGTAATGGAATTAATCGACGCATTTTCACGTGCACGGGATGACCAAAGCATTGGTGTTATCGTGCTGACAGGGGAAGGCGAGAAAGCATTCTGTTCAGGCGGAGACCAATCTGTACGCGGTCACGGCGGATATGTCGGGGATGATGAAATACCACGTCTTAACGTTTTAGACTTGCAACGTCTGATCCGCGTTATACCGAAACCGGTTGTCGCAATGGTTGCAGGATATGCAATCGGCGGCGGACATGTTCTTCATGTCGTTTGTGATTTGACGATTGCTGCAGAAAACGCGGTTTTCGGACAAACAGGACCAAAAGTCGGTTCATTCGACGCAGGTTATGGTTCGGGCTACTTGGCACGAATCATCGGACATAAGAAAGCGCGTGAAATCTGGTTCCTATGCCGTCAATATAATGCACAGGAAGCGCTTGACATGGGGCTTGTCAATACAGTGGTTCCTTACGAGCAACTGGAAGACGAGACCGTACAATGGTGTGAGGAGATGCTTGGTATGAGCCCGACGGCACTTCGTTTCGTAAAAGCGGCAATGAATGCGGATACGGACGGACTTGCGGGACTTCAGCAATTAGCTGGCGACTCAACACTTCTTTATTACACGACAGACGAAGCGAAAGAAGGCCGCGACGCATTCAAAGAAAAACGCAAACCGGACTTCGGGCAATTCCCGCGCTTTCCTTAATCAATAAAAGTGAAAGCATTCTGGTGCTTACACTGAATAAAAACTAAGAAAGCTGCCTCTCATCGGGCAGCTTTTTCTGAATGGAAGGTGATTGCATGATTCCAAACTGGTTAATACAGCGCGCATATTTAACGCCTGACAAAACTGCTTTTTCTTTTGAAGATAACAAGTGGACATTTGCACAGCTAAAAGAGCGTGCAATGATTCTCGCACGAAAACTGAGAACGAACGACCTGAATGAGGGAAGTCGGATTGCTCTACTTGGACCTTCCAATGCAGAAATGGTATTCATAATCCATGCTTGTATACTCGCAGGACTTGAAATCGTCATGTTGAACAGTCGATTGTCGAAAAAAGAAATTGAATACCAATTGGAGGATTCAGGTGCCACAACGGTTATCGTGGCAGATGAATTAAAAGGCTTCATTGCTGATACGACGATGCAGCAGCTTACTTTTTCTGCAATTAATGCCAGTGCTGAACAATCATTTGTGACCCAGGAAATATGGAAATCCGACAGGACCATCACTATTATGTATACCTCAGGCACAACGGGATTTCCTAAAGGTGTAAGACAAACAGCGGGCAACCACGTTTCAAGTGCGCTGTCGTCAGTTTTGAATCTGGGGCTAGATGAAGAAGACGTCTGGCTCTGTGCGATGCCGCTCTTCCATATTAGCGGTTTCTCGATTCTCGTCCGTTCTGTGCTTTATGGAATGGAGATCCAGTTACATGAGAAGTTTGATGCCGTTAGATCTGCGAAAGCAATTCAGAATGGGTCAGTGACACGGATGTCCGTCGTTTCACTTACATTGGATAAGGTCCTTCGGGAACTTGAAAAGGACAGTATGGGGGCCCATCCCTGGTTCAAAACGATGCTTGCAGGGGGTGGTCCAGTGCCAATCGATTATTTGAACCGGGCACAGACACTTGAAGTTCCCGTACTTCAAACATATGGCATGACGGAAACTAGCTCACAAACAGCTACCCTATCTGCGGCTGATGCTATGAGAAAGTTGGGGTCTGCAGGTAAACCATTATTTTTCAATCAAATCAAGATCAGCGAAACAACTACCCCTAATGAAAAAGGGGAAGTATTTATACGCGGTCCCCACGTTACGCCTGGCTATATCGGCCGTTTCGCAAGTTTAGATCCATTGGACGATGGCTGGCTTCCGACAGGCGATATCGGTTATCTTGATGAAGAAGGCTATTTATACATTGTTGATAGAAGATCTGACTTGATTATTTCAGGCGGTGAAAATATTTACCCGGCCGAAATTGAAAATGTACTTGCAGCGCATCCGAATATCCGTGAGGCAGGTGTTTGCGGGCAAGAACATTCCGAGTGGGGAAGTGTCCCGGTTGCGTTCGTTGTTGTGTCAGGAAATGTAACCGCGGAAGAGTTAACATCGTTTTGTGAAGAGCGGTTGGCCCGCTATAAAGTACCGAAACTATTTCGCTTTATCGACGAACTTCCAAGAAATGCATCCAAGAAATTATTGCGGCGTAAGTTGAAAGAACTGTTGGACTCGGAGTAAAGGTAGAGTTTGGACTGTCATAGCAAATCGCAAAAAAGGCCGTCCCGTATACCAGAAGATCGGTATACGGGACGGCCTTACTTTAATTACTTACCACTCAATGCTTTTTTCAACGTTTCGATGTTTTGCTCCATCAAAGAAAAATAAGTTTCGTTGTTTTTTATATCATCAACTGTCAATACACCTAGATTATGAAGCATAAGTGATTCAGCACCGAGTTCTTTGCGGACGACTTCTGTTAATTTGGAAGATACGTTCTGTTCAAATAGTACAGAGTGGACGTTCCTTTCTTTTGCTTCTTTCACGATTTCGGCTAATTGCTTTTGTGAAGGTTCACTCTGAGAATTGAGTCCTGCAATGGCGACTTGCTCAAGGCCGTAAGAATGGGCAATGTAACCGAATGACGCATGTGAAACATAGAACGTTTTAGATGGGGCATTGTCCGCCATTTCTTTGAATTTACCATCGAGTTCGTCAAGTTCAACTTTCAATTGGTCAAAGTTCTTCTCGAATTCAACTTTCATTTCGGGAGCCGCTTCACTTAATGCCTCTTTGATGGAAGTTGCAAGTTCGACGCTTAGCACTGGTGAAATCCAGACATGCGGATCGAGACTGCCATGATCATGATCTTCGTGACCTTCATGTTCTTCGTGTTCTTCATGTCCTTCATCAAGCATTTCTTCAGGAATTGCTTCGGCCGTCGCTATCATTTTTACATGTTCATTCTTCAAGGTTTTCTTAGCATTATCCACAAAACCTTCAAGCCCAAGTCCCACATAGAAAAACAAATCTGAATCAGCAAGTGCCATCATATCTTTTTGAGTAGGATCAAATGTATGCTCATCCGAGCCAGCGGGATAAATAGACTTCACATCCACATAGTCGCCGCCGATTCGTTCCGTGAAGTATTGAAGTGGATAGACAGTTGTATAAATGGAGAGCTTATCATTAGTTGTTCCGGTTGCAGCTTTTTCTGTTGTTGAAACTTTAGTGCCACAAGCAGCGAGTAGTAAAACTGTAATTAGTGAAACGATTAATAATAGTTTCTTGTTCATAGGGTAATATCCTCCGTGTTTTAATAGTAATGATTCCGATTTAGGTAACTTGCTTTTTTATCATACAAGAGAGATTCCGATTTGGCAACTAAATGAGCAATTTTATTTTGAACAAAGAAAAACGGCTCAGCATTCTTGCCGAACCGTCTTGCTATTAATCCTACATTTTGTCCGAATCCTTCTCCGGCACTGGGTCAAAACCGCCTTCATGGAATGGATGGCATTTTGAAATCCTGCGTACAGCAAGCCAGGAACCTTTTAATGCTCCATGCTTTTCAACCGCTTCAATCCCATAGTGGGAACAGGTTGGATAGAAACGACATGAAGGCGGTGTCAATGGCGAAATAATTTTTTGATATAATTTAATGATACCGATCAAGATTTTCTTCATTTCGATTACTCCCTATTAATGCCTCTAGGTTTATTGTAGTGGGTTTGGTGGTAAATGAACAGAGAGATGAATTATAGCTAACAACAAAAGGGAGAGATTTTTTATGTCTAAAGAACTTATCAATGAATTGAATGTTCAAGTATCCACGTGGTCGGTGATGTATGCGAAACTCCATAACTATCACTGGTATGTAAAAGGTCATCATTTCTTCACGTTACATGTAAAGTTTGAAGAACTTTATAATGAAGCGACGTTACATATGGATGAAATCGCAGAACGTATTTTAACACTCGGCGGAGATCCTGTAGCAACGCTGAAAGAACATCTTGAACAATCTGTCGTGAAAGAAGCAACGGGAGATGAAAAAGAAGACAGCATGGTGAAAACTGTCGTTAATGATTTCGGTGAAATTATGAAATCGTTGAAAAAAGGCATGCAACTGGCTGCGAAAGATGGCGACGATATGACGGAAGACTTGTTGAACGCGACATATCAAAGTATCGAAAAACATCAATGGATGCTGAATGCATTTCTCGGTGAAGATAACAAATAATTATTTTTTATTGAAAATACTAGAAAAATGCCGATAATAAGCTTGTGAAAGGAGTGATGGCAAGTGGATATGACCTCCATCATGGCAAGTCAATTGAGAAGTTTACAATCGACTGTTCAGATGAGCGTATTGAACAATGCTCTTTCAATGAACACTTCAGCTGCAACAGAAATGCTGAAAGGTTTATCTGATCAGCCTGCTGCAGCCCATCCTCATAAGGGAGCTTCGGTTGACGTGCAAGCGTAAATTGAGAAAAAGCATGTATCTCCAGTAAAAGGGGATGCATGCTTTTATTCATATTGAGCCATGCTAAAAAGAAAAAAAGGATGGTTGGCATGGAAAAATACAAAATGTACGTTTCGGTCGTGAACCAACAAATTTATTATCAGGCGGATGATTCACCGTGGGAATATGAGGTCGATGTCGAACGTGAGTATATTCCGATTTTTCATCGTTTATTTAAACAGATAGACGAACTGGAATTCCGGAATTTCCTGAGAGCGCATTTACCGTTTATGCCTTATCACTATGGGCGGAATAATCATAACGTCGATCAACGCACGATGAAGATTTATGCACTTATTCATGAATTCACGGATGAGAAGTCGAAGCGTTTTATCGAGAAGCTCCCGTATTTCCGTTGAAAGGATTGCTGTCCTTCGCTAGACTGTACAAAAGGACGTGATCACCATGCTTGAATTTAATGATATAAATGGCGGGCGTGTTGAGCTGACATTTGGAATGAACCAGTTTGGAATGCCAGCAAGACACGTTCTCGTTATACTTAAACATAATGGGAAATGGCTGCTAACTCGACATTCATTAAGAGGAATCGAATTTCCGGGCGGAAAAGCAGAAGTGGAAGAAACAATCGAGGAAGCAGCTATTCGGGAAACAATTGAAGAAACAGGCGTGACTATTTCAGGTCTTGTTAATTTCGCCGAGTATGTCGTTCAGAGCAATATCACCTTTTGTAAAGCAGTTTTTACAGGAAAAGTTGTAGAAATTGCTGATAATCCGAAACTTTACGAAACGGAAGGCGCACTGTGGATGTCAAATGAAGAACTTGATGCTTGCGAAGAATTAAGTTTTCATATGAAAGATACAGGAATGGAAGTATTAAGAAAGTGGGTGGAAGAACATGAGTCATGATGGTGCTATTGTTCATAGCAGGTCTTATCCTTCTCCAAACCCGAATGTCAGCCTTGAAGAAATTACATATTTATCAGATGGTTTGAAAGTGAAGGGGCTTATGGCGGAACCAATTGCAGCGGGGAATTATGAAGGCATTATCTATTTAAGGGGCGGTATGCAGCATATGGGAATGGTTCGTCCTGCTAGAATCGCCCAGTTTGCTTCTCAGGGATTCGTTGTCTTCGCACCCTATTATCGTGGGAATAGGGGAGGAGAAGGCCGGGATGAGTTTGCAGGGGCAGACCGTCAAGATGCAGTGAGCGCTGTCGATGTGCTGAAGCAGAGCCGGAAAATAAATGCGGAAAGAATTCATTTATTTGCGTTTTCGCGAGGCGGTATCATGGCACTTTGGACTGCTATTTTAAGAGATGATATCACTTCGGTCGTTACATGGGCAGGTGTATCCGATATCATATTTACATACAAAGAACGGGTAGATATGCGAAGGATGATGAAAAGGGTTATCGGCGGTACACCGAACAATATGCCAGATGAATACAGGAAACGAACGACATTGTTTCGTATAGATGAAATTGAGGCAGCCGTACTCATCATTCACGGCATGATTGATGAGAATGTGTCCTTCCAACAAGCAAGATTACTTGAAAACGCATTATCTGAACACAATAAAGTCTATGAAACATGGTACTTTCCTGAGTACACGCACTTCATCCCACCTGCTATGAACGCTCAGCTTGTACGTGATTTATGTGGTTGGATGAGAAGGCAAGGGAAGTGAATAGGGTTAAATTAATTTTCAACGTGAAAAGTTTGGAGCATTTATCTGTGGGAAAAGGTGCAAATTGGAGAGAAGTGTAGCAATTACAGTTTCGTCGCACAAAAAAACGGATTAGCACAAGTGAATGTGCTAATCCGTTTCAGTTTTAGTTATGCAACTGGTCCGCCTTTACGTAAAATATCTTCAGAAACTGTACCGAATTTCTTGAAGTTTTCACGGAACATGTTTGCCAATTCGTTTGCTTTTACATCGTAAGCATCACCGTCTGCCCATGCATTGCGCGGGTTCAACACTTCTGTTGGAACGCCTTCAATGGATGTTGGCATTTCAAGGCCGAATACGCCGTTCGTTTCTGTTTCAATATCGTTCAATTTACCTGCAAGTGCTGCGCGTACCATTGCACGTGTATATTTGAGATCCATACGTTTACCGACGCCATAGACGCCGCCAGTCCAGCCTGTGTTAACAAGGAAGACCTGTGCACCATGCTCATCGATTTTCTTCCCGAGCATCTCAGCGTATACTGTCGCTGGAAGTGGAAGGAAAGGTGATCCGAAACAAGTTGAGAAAGTGGCTTCAGGTGAAGTGACTCCGCGCTCAGTTCCAGCAAGTTTAGAAGTGAAACCGCTTAGGAAGTGATACATCGCCTGCTCTTTCGTTAACTTAGAAATTGGAGGCAGTACGCCGAATGCATCTGCCGTCAAGAAAATGATTGTTTTCGGATGACCTGCTACAGAAGGATCGACGATATTATCGATTGCCTGAATCGGATATGCTGCACGTGTGTTTTCTGTCAATGTGCCATCGTCATAATCGGGAATGCGCGTATCGGGATCAACGACAACGTTTTCTAAAACGGATCCGAAACGAATTGCGCCGAAAATTTCAGGTTCTTTTTCTTGAGATAAATTAATACATTTTGCATAGCAGCCGCCTTCGATATTGAATACACCAGTATCAGACCAGCCATGTTCATCGTCGCCGACCAATTTACGGTTAGCATCTGCAGAAAGCGTTGTTTTGCCTGTTCCAGAGAGACCAAAGAATAATGCAACATCTCCATCTTCCCCGACGTTTGCAGAACAGTGCATCGGCATGATATCTTGTTCAGGAAGTAAGTAGTTCATAATAGAGAAGATTGACTTTTTCATTTCGCCGGCATATTCAGTTCCGCCGATAAGAACAATACGTTTTTCCATTGAGACAATAATGAATGTCTCAGAATTCGTGCCGTCTATTGCAGGATTCGCTTTAAATGAAGGAGCCGATACGATTGTAAATTGTGCTTCGTGTGTTGCTAGCTCTTCTTCTGTCGGACGGATAAACAGCTGGTGAACAAACAGGTTATGCCATGCAAATTCATTCACGACGCGTATGGAAAGACGTGAAGCAGGATCTGCACCAGCGAAACCGTTAAAGACGAACAGCTCATCTTTTGTTTTCAAATGATTAATCACTTTATTATATAGTGAATCGAAGTTTTGGGAAGAGATTGGACGATTGACGCTGCCCCAATCGATTTTGTCTTTGGAGGACGCTTCCTCGACAATATATTTATCTTTAGGAGAACGACCTGTATACTTTCCTGTCTGAGCCGTAACTGCTCCATCTGAAGTCAGTTGGGCTTCACCTCGTGAGATCGCTTTTTCAACAAGCTGTGGAACTGAAAGTTGAACTTTTACATTTTCACCAGAAAGAAGTTTGTTAAGGTCGTCGCTAATTTTCGCAGATATCATAATTATGTACCGTCCTTTGCGTATAGTCCCATATAATTGGGTGTCATCACATTTCTTAAATAGTATAACACATTAAGAATAATAAACTATACTAATTCAAACCTCAAGCATTTAGTTGCAAATTAGGCAAAAAGATTTGACATGCACGAAGTTATTTCGTAGCATATATAGTTGAACGGATACTCTTATCCCGAGCTGGTGGAGGGGTCAGGCCCTATGAAACCCGGCAACCTGCAATGACAATTGGTCTGCGCGAAGGTGCCAAACCTGTAGCAAGGCACAGTCCTTGTATGATAAGAGTGAAAGGTGCTTTTGAAATCATGCCTTTCCTCATGTATTATTACGTGAGCGAAGGGCTTTTTATATGATATCGCCCTTAATCCTCGTGTATAGAGCTCGAAATGGCTTGTAGTCTATTCCACATATGGAAAGACTCTACATGGGACATATGAGTACCGTATCAATCTCGTAGGATATAAGGAGGAAACGAAATGACTAACCGCCGACTATTTACTTCAGAATCGGTAACTGAAGGGCATCCAGACAAAATGTGCGACCAAATTTCGGACGCGATTCTAGACGCGATTCTAGAAGAGGATCCGAATGCACGCGTTGCATGTGAAACGACAATCACAACAGGCCTAGTCCTTGTTGCTGGAGAAATTACAACATCCACATATGTTGATATTCCAAAAGTTGTTCGGGAAACTGTTAAAGGAATTGGTTATGTGCGTGCCAAATACGGTTTTGATTGGGAAACATCTGCAGTCCTAACTGCCATTGACGAACAATCTGCCGATATTGCTGCGGGCGTGGACCAAGCACTTGAAGCGCGAGAAGGTTCAATGACAGAGGACGAACTTGAAGATATTGGAGCAGGTGACCAAGGCCTGATGTTCGGTTACGCATGTAATGAAACACCCGAACTGATGCCGTTACCTATCAGTTTAGCGCATAAACTTTCACGTCGTCTTGCAGAAGTACGTAAAGACGAAACGCTTACGTACTTGCGTCCGGATGGTAAAACGCAAGTGACGATTGAATATGATGAAACGAATACGCCCGTACGAATCGATACAATTGTTATTTCAGCACAGCATCACCCAGAAACGACTCTTGAACAAATTCAGCGTGATATTAAGGAATACGTCATTAATCCGGTTGTACCAGAAAATCTGATTGATGAAGACACGAAGTACTTTATTAACCCGACTGGCCGTTTCGTAATAGGGGGCCCTCAAGGGGATGCGGGTCTTACAGGTCGCAAGATTATTGTTGACACATATGGCGGTTATGCCCGTCATGGAGGCGGTGCATTTTCTGGGAAAGATGCGACGAAAGTCGACCGTTCTGCTTCTTACGCGGCTCGTTATGTTGCGAAGAACATCGTCGCTGCAGGACTTGCAGACCGTTGTGAAGTCCAACTTGCTTATGCAATCGGTGTCGCTCAACCCGTTTCGATTTCTATTGATACATTTGGGACAGGTACTGTCGAAGAAAGTAAACTTGTTGAGCTAACGCGTGGACTGTTTGACCTTCGTCCAGCTGGCATCATCAAAATGCTAGACCTACGCCGTCCAATTTATAAACAAACAGCTGCATACGGTCACTTCGGTCGCACAGACATTGATTTGCCGTGGGAACAGACAGATAGAGCTGCTGCATTGAAAGAACAAGCGGGACAATAAGTTAGTATAAACGCTGGAAGCGAGGGAATTTGCCTTGTCTTTCAGCGTCTTTTTGTTAGAAGCAGTTTTTATAAGATTACTTTGTTTGGTGCAAATAATTGATGCACTGTCATTCTAAATATTAGTGAATAAAAGATTTCCTTCAAACCCAATTCGGCGCTAGGGGATGCCTACACCCAGTTTATATAGCGTATTCTATACTTTAATTTATATAATTAATGAAACATTATGAATTTGATTGTATATTATATATGTTGAATTAAAGAAGCCCATTGAATCTGTTGTGGCGCTCACCAATGAGAGAGTTGTAATTCAAGGCGTGGATTGTAGAACGCTTGGCGGCAAAGGGGAAGCCTTTCGCCATAAGCCTGGATTAGCGGCTTCGCATCCAGTCTTACGGCTTCGGCGACGCCTTTGCCGCGCCTGCGCTAGAGTGTTCATTATTGAGAGAAATGTGATTTTGAGATGTATATTCCGAGATTATAAGGTGATTACTATTCGATACTATATATTGAAATAAAGAATTTCATTGAACCGCTACGGCGCTAGGGGTAGCCTCCCGCCATAAGCGAGGGTACTGAAAAAGTACGATTTCCTTCAATCCCGTTGATTTCCTTTCCGAGCGGACGCTTTCCGCGGGCACGGCTTCAGCCTCCTCGTCACTACGTTCCTGCGGGGTCTTCAGCTCGCGCTGTTCCCGCTGGAGTCGCCGCTCTCCACTACAATCAACTAGGTCTTTACAAAAAAAGAACTTTTTCAGTGGCTTCCCCTAAGCCAAGCAGCTTCACCGCCAGTCTTATGGCTTCGGCTACCCGGTGTCCAGTTACTGACACAATTCACGTCCTTCGAATTGTGACAGCAACTGGCATCGAATAGGCGCCTTCGCTCAGTTTTTACACCGGATTCATTTGTTCAACATCACTAGTGTTGCATTAAAATATATTCAATATAAAAAGTTCCCGAAATGTTCACTAACTTTATTTTCTGCATAAAAAAATTCCTTTATAATGGATAAAGTCAGGTGGTAACCCGTCCAAATCCACTAAAAAAGGAACTACTCATGGACAAGATTACACGAAAAACTTCATTTGGACAATGGTTTTCACCTATTAATATTCAATTAGTTGAAGAAAACGTGAAAACAATGAGATTAGATGCTTATACGAAGAAACTTACGACAGATTCATTCTTAAAATTACTGCTTTTTGCACAGCTTCATGAAACGGAAAGTCTGCACGCGCTGAGTGATTGTCTTTTTAATAAACATCTTCAAGTCAGCACAAACCTTGATTCTATAAGCGTTTCTCAATTATCCCGCAGGCTCAATGGAATGAATCCCGTGCTATTTCAACAACTTTTTCTTGATTTAGTCGCGCAAATTCATCAAAAAACAAATTATGCCAAAATCACTATGCCTTTAAAAATCATTGATTCGAGCACATTGCCACTCAATTTAACCAATCACCGATGGGCTAAATTCCGCAAAACGAAAGCTGGGGTAAAGCTTCATTTACGTCTTGTGTTTATGGAAAAAGGAACGTCCTATCCTGAAAAAGCTGTGCTTACAACAGCGAATGAACATGATCGTAATCAGCTTGAAGTCATGGTTGATGACAAGGAATGCATGTATGTTTTCGACCGTGGATATTTAGATTACGAACGTTTCGATCGCATGACAGATGACGGCTACTTTTTCTTATCCAGACTACGTAAAAATGCAGTAATCCATGAATGTGAAGACTTCCAATTGCCAGAAGGCACAACGGTATTATCGGATCAAGCGGTGTTGATTGGTACAACTCAAAATCGTGCTGAAAACATCTTTCGCTTACTCAAAGTAATAGACTCGAAAGGGAATGAACTACAACTCATCACCAATCGGTTTGACCTGAGTGCAGACGAAATCTCCGAGATGTACAAATCACGCTGGGCAATTGAACTGTTTTTTAAATGGATCAAACAACATTTGAACATCAAAAAGTTCTATGGTCAAAGCGAATGGGCCATTCATAATCAGGTATATATCGCACTCATCGTATATTGCTTGAATGTGTTGGTGCAAATAAAGACACGGAGTAAACATAAAATCTTGAAAATTAGTCGCTATTTAAAGGCTTCTCTTTGGAAACCTGCACATATTTGGATTCGTAAAATCAAAGGGACAGCAGTCCCGTAACAACTAAACTGTCGTTGCCGCAAATGTCTAATTGTAAATAAAAACCAAATGGACGGACCACCTTTATTGGAGTGTATATCTTTTTGGCTCATCGCCGTAAAAATAAATAGTAAGAATTTTAAATCATTATTTATGCAACACTAGTGGTTCAACATATATAATTATAGTCAAGAAAGACGCACTCTGGGTTGCAGATTTCATCACAGCTAATGAAATACACTTTCTCAAATAGACCGTCCAGCGAAGGCGCGACTTCGTGGTAGCCGGAGCGATAAGACTGAAAGTGCTCTCCTTTCCGGCTTATCGCGGGAGGCATCCACAAAGCACCGAAGCGGCATTAGCAGGAATTCTAATTCATTCCTCCTGTATTGGGACATTCGTTGATCACATTCAATCGATTTATGGCACTCCGGGTTGTAGGCCTCACCCCCGAAAACGAAATGCGATTTCTCGATATAGACCATCCAGCGAAGGCGCGACTTCGTGGTAGCCGGAGCGATAAGACTGAAAGTGTTCTCCTTTCTGGCTTATCGCGGAAGGCATCCACAAAGCGCCGAAGTGATATTAGCAGGATATCTAATTCATTCCTCCTGTATTGGGACATTTGTTGATCACATTCGCTCGATTTATGGCCCTCCAGGTTGTAGGTCCCATCCCCGAAAAACGAAATACACTTTCTCAAATAGACCATCCAGCGAAGGCGCGACTTCGTGGTAGCCGGAGCGATAAGACTGAAAGTGGTCTTCTTTCTGGCTTATCGCGGGAGGCATCCACAAAGCGCCGAAGCGATATTAGAAGGATTTCTAATTCATTCCTCCTGTATTGGGACATTCGTTGATCACATTCGATCGATTTATGTCACTCCAGGTTGTAGGTCCCATCCTCGAAAATGAAATGCGCTTTCTCAAATAGACCATCCACAAAGCGGCGAAGCGGTATTAGCAGGAACTCTAATCAATTCCAAGTATTAGATCTTTTTCAGTGGCCTCCCAAAAGCCCTTGTAAAGCGCATACGCCGTATTCATTTATTCAATATATACTACAAGAGTTGGTGAAGATACCGTATAACTTTGAATTACTGGTTTTTGGCTCAGGGCTCTATGCTTTTTTTATAAAGCATCAAAAAATCGTATTCGACGGCTTATGAAATTATGAAGGAATACGAAAGGGGATCTTTATGCGTAAAGGAATAATAAGACCATTAGTTATCTGCTTATTTAAACATGAAGACGCTATTCTTGTTTTTGAAGGTCATGATTTAGTAAAGGGGGATAACTTTTACCGTCCAATTGGTGGGGGAATTGAATATGGTGAAACAAGCGCTGAAGCCTTAATAAGAGAAGTCAGAGAAGAAATTGGAGCCGAAATCAAAAACATAAAATATTTGGGGACGATTGAAAATATTTTTACTTTTAACGGAAATGTAGGTCATGAAATTGTTATGGTTTATGATGCCGCTTTTATCGACACGTCGTTTTACGGCAAAGATTCTTTTGAGGGACAAGAAGATGACGGGACACTAATAAAATTAATTTGGAAACCTTTGAGTGAATTTCAAAATGGGAATTTAAGACTTGTTCCTGAAACGCTACCAGAGTTAATTCAAAAGTACTGTTAGAGGTAATCATCTTCTAAGAATGGATTAAGAGGCCTGACAATCCAAGCTTGTTTCTTTATTGATAAGGGGGTATTTTATTGTTGATAAGCAAAGTAATAATTTACAGCAGTGTGATAGATGAAATGAAACAGTTTTATGTCAATGAACTTGGATTTGAATTGATAAATAGTAAAGAAAGTAGTTTTAAAATTAAAGTGGGAGATAGCGAATTAGAATTTCAAAATGATCCAGCTAATCGAAACCCGTTCTACCATTTTGCCTTTAATATTCCTTCGAACCAATTTAAAGAGGCGAAGAATTGGGCAAAAACAAAAGTGGCCTTAAATACAGAAGAAGGTTCGGATGAAGTTTATTTTAAACAGTCAGATGCTTATTCATTTTACTTTTTAGACCCATCTGATAATATCGTAGAATTTATATCGAGACAATCTCTATCGCCGAAAAGTAACGACATATTTTCCGCCATCAGTATTTTAAATATTAGTGAAATAAATATCACAACCCATGATGTTTTATCATGTGGCAATCAATTAATTGATTTCGGTATTCCTGTAAGAGATGAGAATTCATTGGAAGAGAGTTTTAACTTCATGGGAAGCAAAGGAGCATTTTTGCTTTTGGGAAGTGAAAAACGAAAATCGTTCTTTTCAGATAAAGAAGCGAAAATACACCCGCTTTCTATAGAAATTGACAAAGTTAAAATAATTTCAATGGATGAGCTAGGAAATATTAAATTAGGTCTATTATAATAAAGTCGTAAAAGATAAAAACGTTCATCCGTTTCATCCGCTTCGGCGCTTTGGGGAGGCCTTCCGCCATAACCCTGACTGCTTCGCCATCAGTCTTATGGCTCCGGCTACCCCTGGTTAGGCGCCTACGCTCAGTTTATGCATGTATTTAATTCATATGATCATTTTTTATAGCATTTAATGAAAGAGGGTCTTGTTTGAAGCCTATTTTACTTCAATATAGTCTTTTTTTTATTTTTTATAATTTCTGTACCAATCAAACCTATTAGTAAAATGATAATCGAAATGATACTGTAGTCTTTAAAAAAGTTGATAAACGGGATATCAAGAAATCTGAACACCATCGTAATAATTCGCCCTGCTAATAACACCATTCCAATTACAAGCATCCAATTAAATACTTTCTCTAAAAAAATCATTGTACTATCCTATAGCCCCTTGTATTATATTTGCTGTAACTTTGACATGAAGCATTTTTCTATCGACTAATGGCTTCCTTATTTTTGGAGACTTTTATAATACTGTCCTTTTTCCGCATATTCGCGCACAATCCGTTCCATATCCGCACGGTCGTCGTCATTTAACTCCCGCACCACTTTTGCTGGCGAACCGAGTGCAAGTGTATTCGGCGGAATCTTCTTCCCTGGCGTAACGAGACTGCCAGCACCGATAAACGCTCCTTCTCCGATTTCAGCACCGTCCAATATAATTGATCCCATTCCGATAAGCGCACCTTTTTTCACTGTACAACTATGTAAGGTTACTTGATGTCCGATTGTCACTTCGTCTTCAAGGATAAGCGGGAACTGTGGGCTCTGATGAAGGCAGCACAAGTCTTGAATGTTTACTTTACGTCCTATGATTGTTGGTGATACATCTCCGCGAATCACTGTATTGAACCAAATTGTAGATTCTGGCCCAATTGTTACATCCCCTGAGATTGTTGTATAGTCCCCTATAAATACAGACGGATCAATTACTGGTGTTTTGTCTTTATATGGATAGATCATAGCGTTCTCCTCTTTTCTTTATGTAGTGTATAATTACCTTAACAAAGATTAGGTTTTTATTATAGACAAATGGGGAAATATATATAGAAAAAGAACTGCGAGATAAGGGGAAGATGACCATGTGGAAATGGGAAGCGGAAGGACAGCCGAAAGCTGTTGTGGCCATCGTTCATAATGTGTACGAACATCATAGTAGATATGCATGGCTCATTCAGAAACTGCGAAATAGCGGTTTCCATGTTGTGACAGGTGATTTGCCTGGGCATGGAGCGGAGGGCACTAGTGAAATTCATGATGAGCAATTTAATACATACATCAAATATGTGGATAAATTAATAGCAGTTGGCCTGGATGATAATTTGCCACTCTTCATCTTAGGACACGGCGTTGGGGCTACAATCGTTATGCGCCTTCTACAACGAAAGAAAATTGAGTGTGCGGGAGCTATTTTCAGTTCACCGTGGTTGACACTTCGTCATGTGCCGCCCAAGTATTCGAATATGCTGTCAAAGTTTTCATCTTCTATGAAGTTGGATCATGAGGTTAGTATAGAGCTTTTGACACGAAATACGGATTTATATGAAGAAGCTAGGCAAGATGACTATTACAGACCGGTCAGCACTGTAACTTGGTACAGGGATCTGCAATCGTTCATGAAATTGGTGGCCCAGCACGAGGGCAGTATTTTTGATATACCTGTACTGATGCATAGTGCAGAAGATGACAAAATCACAGAACTCTCAGTTGCGAAAAGATGGTTTATCCGTCAAGACCTTTCTGAATTTCAATATAAACAATGGAAGCGGCTTTATCATGACATCTACCAAGAACCGGAGCGCGAAGAAGTGTATAAGTATACGGAGTCGTTTATGGATAATGTGTTGAGATCTCTTGGATATGTTGTGTGAGAAACGTCAGTGAACTGACGTTTTTTTCTTTTGGACTGAATTCAAAACTAAAAGAAGATAGAATAGATATATGACTAAAAATGAAGGGGTGTTTGTTATGACAACAATTGGATTTGTACGTCATGGAGTTACTGCGTGGAATAAAGAAGGAAGGGCGCAAGGAAGTTCAGATATCCCGCTCGACGAGGAAGGAATTGAAATGGCCAACCGTGTAGCGAAAAGGCTTATCGATGAACAATGGGATATCATTTACACAAGCCCTTTAATCAGAGCTGCAAAGACGGCTGAAATCATTGCGGAAAGTAAGCCGGGGATTCCACTTTTAGCTGATAATCGCTTGCGAGAATCGGGTGGGGGCCTAATTGAAGGAATGACGGAAGCGGAACGTGTTGAAAAGTGGGGATATGCATGGAGAAAGTTGGATCTTGGTCTGGAACAACATGCCGAAGTTGTATCGCGCGGACTTGATTTCATTGAGGAAATGACTGAGCAGTATCCTGGGAAAAGAATTTTGGTCGTCAGCCATGGAGGATTCATCGGCCGGCTTATTAAAGAACTTGTGCCATATGGGGATTTAGAGCAAAACCTCGAAAATACATCACTTACAATCGTTGAGCTTCAGAAAGAAAGAAATCTATGCCATTTATTTAACTGTACAAAACACTTACAATTGATTGATGACCATCGTTAAAGTAGCTATAAACTATATCAAAGTTTACGTATTACCGTCTTCCATTTATATGGAGGGCGGTTTATTTATATGAAAACCTGTAATATTGCATCTTGCATTTTATTTTATTCTAAATATTCTTTCTTATTATAGTCTAATAGACTATAATAGTTTAAATGACCTTATCCTACTAAAGTTTGTAAGTGAGATAGAGTTGTTGAACAAGAGGGGGTAAGCCATATGAAGTCAATTAAAGCAAAAATCATTGTAAGTGTTATTACCTTATTTATCATTATCCTGACAGTGGTAAATTTGTTTGTTAATCTTCAAATGCAAAAACAAACAGAAAGTGTCCTCACTCATCAAAGTGAAGTTGCGGTAAAAGAAATGAGTCGATCAATTGAAAATTATATGTTGCAATATGAAAAAACGTTATACTTGCTTACCGAAAATCCAGCAGTCACATCCTTTATAGAGACACAGTATGGAAAGGAAAATGATAGTGAATTGAACCGTGGAATTGAAAAAGCGTTTACTAATTACATGGAACAATTGACAGACACGGATTTAATGTATTTTGCATTTGAAAACAAATACACGAAATTTGTACCCCACCTCGTTATCGATGGATTTGATCCGACTACTCGTGTGTGGTATACAGCAGCAAGTGATCAACCGGACAAAGTCGTTTGGTCCGATCCATATGTCGATGCGGCGTCAGGCGGATATGTCATTACGGCATCTAAGGCGATGAAACAGAATAATTCACTTATCGGTGTTATTGGCGTAGACATTAGTTTGGGGAATATAACAGATAGTGTTTCCAAAAGTGAATTCGGATTTGAAGGCTATCCGTTCTTATTTGACAAAAATGGTGGTGCAATTGTTCATCCTAACTTACTGACAGAAGAAGAGGAATTGGCAGATTTGTCTTATATGACGGCATTGTTTGGTGATGGAAAAACTGAAGGAATCGGAAAATATAATGAAGAACAGGAAAAAATGGTCGGCGTCTTTACGGAAGTTCCACATTTCGGTTGGACAGTCGGTGCCGCATTCAATCAAGATGCAATCGATGGTTCTGTAAGTCAAATTAGGAATTTAATCATCATGATTTTCATACTGGCAGGAATCATCATGATAATTGTTCTCTGGTACTTAATTTCAAAAATCGTTAGTCCTCTTGGTGAGATTCGTTCAGCGATGGACAGAGTGGCAGAAGGAGATCTAAACTCTTATGCGAATGTGAAGTCAAAAGATGAATTCGGTCAACTGGCAACCAATTTCAACTTTATGACAGGCAAAGTCCGAGAAGTTATCACGATGGTTAACAAGTCAGTGGAAGAGGTCCGGCTATCTGCAGAAGGTTTGAGCGCTTCTGCGGAAGAGACAAATGCTGTTAGTGAACAGATGGCTGGTGCCATCGACGACATCGCTTCTGGCGCTACAAAATCTGCGCAAGATACAGAAGATGTGACGAAAACCGTTGATTATTTAAGTGAACAAATTATAGGGATACAAGAAAAAGCGGGCGTTATGACTGACATTGCGACCGAAGCGGAAGAGGTCAATAAAAGTGGGCTTAGCCAAGTTAATCAGCTTCAATCATCGTTCGATGGTTGGAAGACAAACTTGCAATCGATGGCGAATGTCGTTGGTGATTTGGAATCAAAAGTTGGCGCGATCGGGGTTGTAATGGAAACAATCACTCAAATTTCCACACAGACGAACTTGCTGGCACTCAATGCGAGCATTGAGGCGGCGCGTGCAGGTGAACATGGTAAAGGATTCGCAGTTGTCGCTGATGAAGTTCGTAAGCTCGCTGAACAATCTGCACGTGCAACAGAGGAAGTAAAAGTGACAGTTCAAGAACTTCAAAACGGCTCTCGTCAAGTTTCCATTCAAATGCGAGAAACCGGGGAGACATTCGAGGAACAAGGAAAAGTCGTACAAGCAACACAAATTACGTTCGGAGACATTTCAGGACTCATGGACAAGTTGGAACAATCGATCGGTAGTGTCTATGAAGAAGTAAATAAAGTCGTCGAACATAAAGAAACGGTCATGCAGACGATTGAAACGATGGCGGCGACAGCTGAGGAAACAGCTGCAGCAAGCGAAGAAATCAGTGCATCAACAGACGAACAGTTACATGCAATCCGCGCAGTAGCCCAAGCCGCGGACGCCCTGTCTGGACTAAGCGATGATCTGCACACAGCCATTAGCCATTTCAAAATTTAATAAGAGTTCGTTTTTTGTAAATGGCTCCAGATAACGTTCGGAAGTATAAATAAGGCAATTACCGTTTAAATTGCTGTCTTAATTAGCATCGCATTTTGCGGTGCTTTTCTTTTTTTGTAGGCTGTTTTCATATAGAGCATTGCTTTCCTAACCATACTAAAAATAACTTGATAGACTGCAATTTCAGAGCAAATGGTTTTATTTTACACTATCAAACAAGGTTTTTTCTGAAAAGCTAGATGATATAACAAAACTGCTCAAAACCATTCATGAAGCAAGAACGGGGCATGTTAGGGGAGATGTCTAATCCTTTCTATTCACTTAGCATATAACCGATTACTTTGTTTGTATTTGTATCGATTAGTATTAAAGGAGTACCAACTACGACATTCTCTTTATCTTCAAAGGACACGGATAAAGCTTCTTCTGCTTCATGAGTGTCATCTAACAATTCATAGTTGTTTTCGACAACGACTTTTGTTACTTTTGCACTTTGCCAATTCTCTTTTGCGGTATCGTTCCAACCTTTATCTACAACGAAGTCCCAAGCGATTTTTCTTACCTCATCATAACTATCTTTTTCGGTGTTATTTTCTGCATTTTGAATATCGGAACAACCAACGACTAAAAAAGTTGATAATATAGTTAGTGCAAGGTATAAAACTACCTTTCTCATGTAATATTTATAACCCCTTTTCTTAGTATGTATGTTGAATTAAAAAATTCCGTTGAATCCGCTGTGGCGCTCACTAATGAGAGAGTTGTAATTCGGGGAGAGGATTGCAGAACGCTTGGCGCTTTTGGGATGCCTCCCGCCATAAGCGAGGGGACTGAAAAAGTACGATTTCCTTCAATCCCGTTGATATCCGTTCCGAGCGGACGCTTTCCACGGGCACGGCTTCAGCCAATCGAACTACGAAGGGTTCGATTGGCCTTAATTTCTGTGTTCTTTGCAGAAATTAAGGCATTCTTGCCCCGTGCTCCCAACGCTAGCATTCTTGCCCCGTGCTCCCAACGCTAGCGCTTTTGCTCGCAAAAGCCGTTCTTCGTAACGGCTCTTCCTGCGGGGTCTTCAGCTAAGGAAGAATGAACTTTCTCTTCCCATCTTTGTTTTCTGTTCCCGCTGGAGTCACCGCTCTCCACTACAATCAACTAGTTCTTACAAAAAAAGAACTTTTTCAGTGGCTTCCCATAAGCCAAGCAGCTTCGCCGCCAGTCTTATGGCTTCGGCTAACCACTGTCCAGTTACTGACACAATTAACGTCCTACGAATTGTGTCAGCAACTGGCACCGAATAGGCGCCTATACTCAGTTTATACACCGGATTCAATAGTTCAACATATAGATTTATAGTGAAGAAAGACGCACTCCGGGTTGCAGATTTCATCACAGATAACGATATGCGCTTTCTCAAATAGCCCATCCAGCGAAGGCGCGACTTCGTGGTAGCCGGAGCGATAAGAGCAAGGAGGGATGCAATTCAATCCCTCCCAAGTGCTCTCCTTTCTGGCTTATCGCGGGAGGCATCCACAAAGCGCCGAAGCGATATTAGCAGGATATTTAATTCATTACTCCTGTATTGGGACACTCGTTGATCACATTCAATTGATTTATGGTACTCCAGGTTGTAGGTCTCACCCCCGAAAACGAAAAGCTCTTCCTCACATAGACCATCCAGCGAAGGCGCGTCTTCGTGGTAGCCGGAGCGATAAGAGCAAGGAGGGATGCAGCTCAATCCCTCCCAAGTGCTCTCCTTTCTGGCTTATCGCGAGAGGCATCCATAAAGCGTTGAAGCGGTATTAGAAGGATGACTAATTCATTCATCATGTATTGGAACATTCATTTATCACTTTCAATCTATTTATGGCACTCCAGTTTGTAGGTCCCATCCCCGAAAACGAAATGCGCTTTCACAAATAGTCCATCCAGCGCAGGCGCGATCTCGTGATAGCCGGAGTTATAATTCGTTCCAAGTATTAGGAGTTTTTCAGTCTTCTCTCAAAAGCCCTTGTAAAGCGTATATACCAAATTCAATTGTTCAACATATATAGACGGTAAAGATCCATTTTAGTTTCAGACTTATCACTCGTCTATTTACATTAGTTTATACAATCACATTATCAAAAATTCGATAATTATAATATAGACGAATTAACATGATTATTAAGAGCGATTTACTAATTAATTGGTAATGATTAACTCTTCCTGTATATAATAAAGGAAAATCGTTTATCTCAATATACTAGCAGAGCAGGCTGATATTTTAGTACACGTTAAGAAAAGTAAGTCTGATTTTGGACATATGTAAAAAAAAGTAATTCGACTGTTGTATTGGTAGTGGGTATATTAGCCCTGATGAAACCTTTCATCGGAATAATTCTCGGAGTAATTGGGAAATTTTTATCCTCTAAAAGTATGGTAGAAATTAATAATACAAATAAGAATAAATGAGAATCGGCTGTATAGGGAAAAGTTTGTATTCTTGTAGAGATCTGCCTTCATATTATTATAATTTTGTCACTAGTGTTGCATTAAAATATATTCAATATAAAAAGTTCCCGAAATGTTCACTAACTTTATTTTCTGCATAAAAAAATTCCTTTATAATGGATAAAGTCAGGTGGTAACCCGTCCAAATCCACTAAAAAAGGAACTACTCATGGACAAGATTACACGAAAAACTTCATTTGGACAATGGTTTTCACCTATTAATATTCAATTAGTTGAAGAAAACGTGAAAACAATGAGATTAGATGCTTATACGAAGAAACTTACGACAGATTCATTCTTAAAATTACTGCTTTTTGCACAGCTTCATGAAACGGAAAGTCTGCACGCGCTGAGTGATTGTCTTTTTAATAAACATCTTCAAGTCAGCACAAACCTTGATTCTATAAGCGTTTCTCAATTATCCCGCAGGCTCAATGGAATGAATCCCGTGCTATTTCAACAACTTTTTCTTGATTTAGTCGCGCAAATTCATCAAAAAACAAATTATGCCAAAATCACTATGCCTTTAAAAATCATTGATTCGAGCACATTGCCACTCAATTTAACCAATCACCGATGGGCTAAATTCCGCAAAACGAAAGCTGGGGTAAAGCTTCATTTACGTCTTGTGTTTATGGAAAAAGGAACGTCCTATCCTGAAAAAGCCGTGCTTACAACAGCGAATGAACATGATCGTAATCAGCTTGAAGTCATGGTTGATGACAAGGAATGCATGTATGTTTTCGACCGTGGATATTTAGATTACGAACGTTTCGATCGCATGACAGATGACGGCTACTTTTTCTTATCCAGACTACGTAAAAATGCAGTAATCCATGAATGTGAAGACTTCCAATTGCCAGAAGGCACAACGGTATTATCGGATCAAGCGGTGTTGATTGGTACAACTCAAAATCGTGCTGAAAACATCTTTCGCTTACTCAAAGTAATAGACTCGAAAGGGAATGAACTACAACTCATCACCAATCGGTTTGACCTGAGTGCAGACGAAATCTCCGAGATGTACAAATCACGCTGGGCAATTGAACTGTTTTTTAAATGGATCAAACAACATTTGAACATCAAAAAGTTCTATGGTCAAAGCGAATGGGCCATTCATAATCAGGTATATATCGCACTCATCGTATATTGCTTGAATGTGTTGGTGCAAATAAAGACACGGAGTAAACATAAAATCTTGAAAATTAGTCGCTATTTAAAGGCTTCTCTTTGGAAACCTGCACATATTTGGATTCGTAAAATCAAAGGGACAGCAGTCCCGTAACAACTAAACTGTCGTTGCCGCAAATGTCTAATTGTAAATAAAAACCAAATGGACGGACCACCTTTATTGGAGTGTATATCTTTTTGGCTCAACGCCGTAAAAATAAATAGTAAGAATTTTAAATCATTTTTTTATGCAACACTAGTGTAATTTTGTTTATAATTTTATTATTTATAGCATTTAGTTCTGCGACTATTGATTTACAATGATTACACCAGCAAGGGCTTAACTGAAACGGTGGCAATGTTTTTCAAATTTCATGATAATAAGTAGTATGTCTTGCTACAGCTTTGTTTTAAAGCATCCAAAACATAGAAGAACGCCATTCATTTAAAAAGAACTTATAAGTTGGGCAGGAATCTGGGATTAAGAATAGAATATAAAGCATAGTAGTTTATAAAAGACTAATAACGCTATGTAAGTAACTAATATAACTATACAGTCCGGAGGTTATGGGATGAAAGAAGGCACTAAAAGTGAACTCATTTCATGGATACAATCGGTTGCAATTGCATTTGTTATTGCGATTGTCATACGCCAATTTTTGTTTACACCAGTCGTCGTATCCGGTCAGTCAATGCATCCTACTTTTGAAAATGATAATAAAATCGTCATTTCGAAAATTTACAAGATTGATCGTTTTGACATGATTGTTTTCCATGCACCGAATTCGGAAGATGACTTCATTAAGCGGGTAATCGGTCTTCCAGGGGATGTTGTCGAGATGAAAGATGACACGCTTTATATTAACGGTGAGGAATATGAGGAGGATTATATTCAGGGAAATAAAGATGAAATTTTTGAAGGCCAGAAGTTAACGCAGGACTTCAAAGTGGAGGTACCTGAAGGCTATTTGTACGTACTTGGGGATAACAGAAGAAATAGCACAGACAGCAGAATCATTGGTTTCATCGACGAAAAGTCGGTCGTTGGCTCAGTGAAGTTCAGATTCTATCCGTTTCGTGAAATCGGAATACCGAAGTGAAAACTCAGGCGAATCGGTCTTAGTCCATTGGAAGTGATGGTCTAGTTAGGTTGGAAAAACGACGTAAGCGAATAAAATGCAACCCACAGGCGCCAGTCAATGCAATTGAAAATGAAGTGAAAGAGGGACTAACATGACATTTCCAATTTTAGCTACACCACGACTTCGATTGACTGAAGTAGAAACATACCATGCGACCGCACTATTTGAAGTTTTTTCAAATCCCGAAGTAGTTAAGTATTATGGAATGGATCCGATGGACGAGCTGATTCAGGCCGAAAAAATAATTCAACATTTCAAGAAGAGTTATGAAATGAAAAAAGGAATTCGCTGGGCGATTACCTTGAAAAACGGGGACCAGTTTGTTGGCACAATTGGATTGAATAACTTGGCGTTAGGTATGAAAAAAGCTGAAGTCGGATTTGAAATTCATCCTAGCTTCTGGAGAAGTGGCATCACTTCTGAGGCATTGCGAGCCGTTTTGGATTATTCATTTGACGAACTTGGTTTGCACCGGATAGGGGCGGTCACTTTCCCTGCAAATGATGCATCTATCGGACTTTTAAAGAAAAATGGATTCATCGAAGAAGGCAAGTTGCGAAGTTATTTATTTCAAAGCGGACTTTCTCATGATGCAATGATTTTTTCAAAGCTAAATACTGACAGAAGTCCGAATAGTTGAGAAAGTTAACTAATAAAAGTTCTACTGAAACAAGGATAATGGTTTTTCTCTCGAACTAAGGAGGAAAATACTTTGCTCGCAAACATAAACGTAGAAATAGACTCTAACTATCAAAATGAGAAGAGGTAGAGTAAATCAATGAAGTTTTCAGAGATATTTAAAGAAATTATTTCAATCACACATCAGGATTATGCTGGATGGGATGAAAAAAAAGGATGGAATTTTCCTGAAAGGTATTTGAACGAAATAATAGACTTGGAGAATAAAGAGTTAATCGGTGCGCAAAAATTTAAAGAGATAGTGGATCAATATTTAGTAGCCTTTCAAGATCGACATATGTATTTTGTTCATACTGAATCCCAAGAAGCGAAGTCCAAAACATGCGGTTTTCGTGTAAGACGGTTTGAAAACATTTTGTATGTTATTCAAACAGGAGGGGAAACGAGATTTCCAATTGGTACAAAAATCATTTCAATTGATGGTAAGACGATTGATAGTATTAGTGATTTAGAAAGAAATGCTCTTAGAGAGAGCTATCCCGAAAGAGAAAGTTGGGAATCAATCCTAAATAGAGCTTCAACTATTGAGATTGTTAATGAGTCCGATGAAAGTACAAGTTTACTTGTGAATAAGTATGACTCAATACCGTTAGATTCAATTCATACATTTGAGAATATAGAAGAAGATACATTATTACTGACACTGTCTAATTTCGAAAATACAGATGAAGTTGTAAGGGTTATTGATGAACTTACAGTAAAACTTAAAGAGTGCAGGAATTTAATTATTGATATACGTCAAAACTATGGTGGAAATGCAAATTCAATTTCATCTTTATTTCCTTTTATTTTTCCAGTGGGAGAAGAACCAAATGCTAAGCCAAAGCCAAGGGAATTTAATTGTACAGCTCGAAATTCCGATTTATTCATTAAGTTATGTGAAGATACAAGAAAGATAACGAACGATAAAGCTACACTTTCAATGCTTGAATTTGCTGAAAAGCAATTTCGGACATTTCGAGGCCAGGGATTCGTCCGATTTGACTTTTCTAACTATTTGGAAGAATTCAAGAAAGAGTTTGTTGGGAATGCGCATCCTAATAATGTCATCATACTGACAGATTGTTATACGGCTAGTGCTGCTGAAGAATTTGTGGCTGTCTGCAAGCAATCCTCCAAAGTAACGGTCATCGGACGAGCGACAAGGGGTGTCAATGATTATAGCGACTTATTGGCGGTGACTTGGAATAATGAATATACATTCTACTATCCAATTTCTAGACTTGAAACTAAAACAGAATTCCATGAAATACATGGTAAAGGGATTCAACCAGACATTTACATTCCATGGACTCCAGAGCATTTACAAAAGGATACCGAATTAGAAACTGCGTTAGAATTAATGGTTGTACAGAATAGATAATTTGAAAGTCGAAAATTACTATTCAGGACTCTTATAGGCAAGTGATTTGGATAATTTGTAGTTCTACTTGTTGTATAGGGAGCGATTCTTCAGGCGGGAGGAATGAATTGAAAAAAATAAGACTGTTTATTACTCTACTGGCTGTTTTGTTAATTGCTTCGGGGTGTTTGGCTGAAATGAGAGGGCAAAAAATAACGATTCAAAAACGAAATAGTGAAGATGAAATTTTTGAAGACTTCAAAGAAGTTACGCAAAGAAAACAGGTTCGAAAAGCGATAGAAATAGTGGAAAATGCTAATTGGGAAATTGAAAAAGTTGAAAGTACTGGCTACGCTGACTACCAATTTCAATTTCCGTTCAAGAGTAACAACGAAGACAAAATAGCGTCTTATTTACTATGGATCACACCGAATGGTGAAAACTTAGAGATTAGTACCGAAAGCGATAGATATGTGAAATTAACAAATCAAGATTCAGCAAATCTTTATGAGATTTTAACAGGAGAAGAATTAAGAAAATAATTAATAGTATTTATGAACCGTCACCTTTGCTTATTCAGTAGAGGTTTTTTGCGCTTTTCTTAATATGACCGATGCTCGATTCCTCTACAAATAAGTATCCGTATGGTAAATTTAGTACACTGCAAGTAAAAGGAGTTACAGGTATATGAATGACTTTTTTGAACGAAAAAAGAAAGAATTGAATATAGATTTGAACGATGTGCAAAAGAAAGCGGTACTGCAAACAGAAGGACCGCTTCTTCTATTGGCATGTCCGGGATCCGGGAAAACGACGACGATGATTATGCGAATCGGCTATTTAATTGAAGAAAAAAAGGTCAACTCGAAACGGATTAAAGCGATTACGTTCAGCCGGGCATCCGCGCGGGATATGACAGAGCGATTCACACGATTTTTCCCCGAAAGTGCGCGGGTCGACTTTTCCACTATACACAGTTTAGCGTTCACGATTGCGCGAACGTATCTAGAAAAAAGCGGTACGACGTATGAACTGATCGAAGGCAGCGGGACAGGGCGCCAGTCGGTCAACAAATCCTTTTTATTAAAAGGACTTTATAAAGAAGTATTGAAGGAAGAGTGCACGGATGACGAACTTTCGTCACTTTCAACGTTCATCAGTTCAATTAAAAATAGATTAATTCCGCTTGGAAAATGGGAAGAGCTTAAAGGGCCTGTCGACAAGGCGGGACGCATTGCTAGAAGGTATGAAAAATATAAAACACGGACAAGCGGTCATCTTCTACTCGACTTCGATGATATGCTGACGATTGCGGAGCAGGCGCTTCGGGAAGATGAACAGCTAAGTGAGGAGTACCGTAACCGTTACGACTATCTCCTGACAGACGAAAGCCAAGATACGTCACTTGTGCAGCATAAGATCGTTGAGCATCTTGTAGCGCATCATGGCAATCTATGCGTAGTCGCGGATGATGATCAGTCCATCTATACGTGGCGCGGAGCTGAACCAGATTATCTGCTGGATTTTAAACGTGTCTATCCAGACGCTCAAGTGCTGATGATGGAACGCAACTATCGTTCGTCAAAAGAAATTGTGGAGATGTCCTCGAAATTCATCAAACGCAATAAAAAGCGCTATCCAAAAGACATGCATACGCAAAATGGCAAGATGGAGCCAATCAACATTAAACAGCTCAATAATCCGAAACAACAGCTTGAATATGTAACCTATGAACTGCTAAGCGAAAAGAATTTGAATGAGATTGCCATATTGTTCAGGAATAACTCATCTTCGACAATGTTCGTGAGCGAATTGCACAGGCGGGGCATTCCATTTTATATGAAGGATGCAGACGATAAGTTTTTTTCTCATTGGATTGTAGAGGATATCCTTAATTTCATGCGACTCAGTTTCAATACAGAACGCAAAGATATATTCGCAAAAATCATTATGAAAATGAATGCATTCATCTCGCGCAGCATGCTGACAACGTTTGAAAATAACGATATACAAGGAAATGTTTTTAGTACATTCATCCGAACGGTCGAATTGAAAGATAGTCAGATCAAAAAGCTGACTGACTATAAACTTGCATACGACAGGATTCCTGATATGCGTCCTGCACAAGTGATAAAGCTAGTGCGGAATGAACTAGGCTATGAGGCAGCACTAAAAAGCAGAGCTGAGAAATTCGGCTACCGGTTCGATAGCCTCCTTAGCATTTTAGATACGCTCGAAGGAATTGCATCGCAACTTAAGACGATGGTTGAATTTGCGAACAGATTGAAAGAACTTGAACAAGCAGTGCAAAATGCAAAATTCAATGCACCTGAAAATGCGGTGACGTTATCGACATTCCACAGTGCCAAAGGGCTTGAATTCCGGCGTGTGTTCATGATCGATTTGCTGAAAGGGGTCATTCCCTCCGAGGAAGATGAAGGCGACGAGGCGATGCTCGAAGAAGCGCGAAGGCTCTTCTATGTTGGTATTACACGTGCGAAAAACCGTCTTGAATTGCTGTCATACGGTCTAGATGAAGGAAAACCGAAAGAAGATTCAAGGTTTTTAAATGAAGTTCGTGGACTCCTTTTAAAACCGGGGGAAGCGAAAAAAGAGCAGAAACCGGTGAAAGTGACGAAAGCATCGATTGAATTAAATCCCAATGGCATCCAAGATAGTGGTGAACTAGAAGTCGGAACAGCGGTCAAGCATCGTGTCTTTGGCCAAGGTGAAATAATCCGGCACGACGGTGATGAAATTCATATTCAATTCGGTAAAATCGAGAAAAGACTTGATCTTGAAACGGTTATTTCTCTAAGATTGCTTGAGAAAGTTGCCATATGAAAAAGCTCTTATGGATTGGTGTAGCAGGGGCTGCAGGTGCGATTATGCGAGTGGCAATTGGTCATTTAGTTTTTGATGACTCGGGGTTTCCTTATTCTACGCTAGCCGTAAATATAGTGGGAACGTTTTTGTTATGTTTCATAGTGGCAGGAGCTTTTCGTAAACTAGCAGCGTATAACGAAGTGCAAGATATTGTGACGACAGGTTTTTTAGGCTCATTTACAACATTTTCAGCATTAAGCATAGAGACTGTTTTACTTATGGAAAATGATCAGATTATATTGGCTGGATTCTATATCATTTTTAGTGTAATCGGTGGACTTTCTGCCGGCGCGATCGGTTTTCGCCTAGGTAGGAAGCGGGTGCGTACATGACGTTCGTGGATTTAGTGATGGTTGGAATCGGAGGCTTTTTCGGCGCTGTCATTCGGTATTTCATTTCAATGAAATTGAATAAGCGAAATGGTTTTCCAACGGGAACATTACTGGTGAATTTGACAGGGGCCCTGCTCATTGGATTTGTTTTCGGTCTAGAATTGCCTTTATGGACGACATTACTGTTGGCCTCAGGCTTTGCGGGAGCGCTGACGACATTTTCCACGATGAATAAAGAGTTACTCATCATGTGGGAAAATGGCAAGAAAGGGAATGCGATACGCTATCTACTGTTCTTATATGTTTCTGGAATTGTTCTTGCCTTTCTCGGCTATCTAGTGGGAAGCAGTATATACTAATTTTGTCCGTTTGAGTTGAGTCCATTGGGGAATAGAGTAGAAGACTACTAAAATTCCGAATGGAGGAAACGACATTGGACAGTAAACAAAATATTAATGAAAACAGTAAGAGTAAACAACTAGAGACATTCCGTTCGCATGATGCGGACAAAAAGATGACGACGAACCAAGGACTTAAAGTATCAGAGGACGAACATTCCCAGAAGGCAGGATTGCGTGGTCCAACATTAATGGAGGACTTTCATTTCCGTGAAAAAATGACACATTTTGACCATGAACGGATTCCTGAAAGAGTCGTGCATGCAAGAGGCTACGCGGCCCACGGTGAATTTGAATTGTATGAATCGATGAAAGACTATACGAAGGCTGATTTCCTGCAGGAGCCTGGTTCGAAAACACCGGTATTCACCCGGATTTCCACTGTTGCCGGTAGTAAAGGGTCAGCAGAAACAGTCCGCGATGTACGCGGGTTTGCGGTGAAATTCTATACCGAAGAAGGGAACTATGATTTAGTCGGTAATAATATACCGGTGTTCTTCATCCAGGATGCCATCAAATTCCCTGATCTTATCCATGCAGTAAAGCCTGAACCGCATAACGAAATGCCACAGGCGGCTTCTGCACATGATACGTTTTGGGATTTTGTCGTAAGCAATCAGGAATCTGCACATATGATCATGTGGCATATGTCCGATCGAACGATTCCACGCAGTTTTAGGATGATGGAAGGATTCGGGGTTCATACATACCGGTTGGTGAACGCTGAAGGGAAAGCGCATTTTGTGAAATTCCACTGGAAACCGAGACTCGGCGTTCACTCCCTCGTGTGGGATGAAGCGCAGAAAATCAGCGGAAAAGATCCTGACTTCCATCGCCGGGACCTGTGGGAGTCCATTGAAAAAGGAGATTTCGTCGAATTTGAATTCGGTGTCCAATTGATTGAAGAAAAAGATGAGTTCATGTTTGATTTTGATATCCTAGATCCGACCAAGATATGGCCGGAAGAAAAAGTGCCCGTCAAAATCATCGGGAAGATGACATTGAATCGCAATGTGGATAATGTATTTGCCGAAACAGAACAAGTCGCATTTCATCCAGGAAATGTCGTGCCGGGGATCGATTTTTCAAATGATCCTTTGCTGCAGGGCCGCTTGTTTTCGTATACGGATACGCAACTCATCCGCCTTGGTGGACCGAACTTCCATGAGCTGCCGATTAACCGCCCAGTATGTCCGATCCATAACAATCAGCGTGATGGCTACGGCAGACAGACAATCAATGTGGGACAGGTCAGCTACCATAAAAATTCTTTGGCTAACAATACACCGACGACATCTACTGAAGACGAAGGCGGTTTCGTCCATAACCAAGAAAAAGTGGAGGGACGCAAAATTCAAGCGCGCAGTGAATCATTCAATGATCACTTCTCGCAAGCACGTCTATTCTGGAACAGTATGACACTGCCGGAAAAAAAGCATATTGTCGATGCGTTCAGTTTTGAAGTCGGTAAAGTGAAAGATAAAAACGTCAAACAGCAAGTGGTGGATATGTTTGTCAATGTCGACAAAGGGTTGGCAACCGCTATTGCTGAAGCGGTCGGCGTCAATCACCCCGAGGGCAAGGAATCAGAAGTGACCGAATCGTCACCAGCTCTTAGCCAAGAATTAACGGCGAAATCGCCCGCTACACGCAAAATTGCCATTCTCATTGGTGAAAAGTTTAATGGCGGTGAAGTGGAAGCGGTTGTCAAAGCCTGCCTGGATGCGGGGATGACAGTTGATATTGTCGGCGAGAAGTTCGGATTGGTTTATGGCGAAGATAAATTGGCAGTCGAAGTGACGGAAACATTCCTCACTGTCCATTCCGTTTTGTATGATGGACTATACGTCGTCGGAGGCGACGCGGAAAATCCAAGGAAACTTAAGAAAGATATCGTCAATTTTATCAACGAAGCTTTTCAGCATTACAAACCAATAGGCATCGCCACGACTGGCCAGCCTTTCTTCGAGGCATCAGACGCGGAAGTTGGTCCAGGTATCGTACTGGCGGGTGCAGCGAATTTCAACAGCGAGTTCATAGCCGCAGTCGCTGCACACCGGCATTGGGAACGTAAAATCTATTGATGGATTGAAAGTGAAGCAGTCGTCACTTATGTGGCGGCTGTTTTCATTTGGCTACAGAACTGATAACATAGGAATGTTACAACTAATGAACTAGTAAAAGGATGACGGATACATGAAGCAAAACAAAAAGAATACTAGCACCTTACTGAAAAAACCGGCGAGTATCGTCAGTATCGGTGTCGTCTTGCTCGCGTTGATTGTGTACAATATTTTCTTTCCTGAACAGGAAGCAGAACCGAGCCGAGCAGGTCTAATCCCAGTCGAACTTGTGAAAACGATTGACGGCGATACAATTAAAATTAGGTATGAAGGCAAAGAACAAAATGTTCGTTATTTACTCATTGATACACCGGAAACGAATCATCCGCGTCTCGGAAAGCAGCCATTCGGAGAGAAGGCAAAAGAGCGCAATCGAGAGCTCATGAACAGCGGGAAACTCGAGATTGAATTTGACATAGGCGGAAAAACAGATAAGTATGACAGACTCCTTGCCTATATTTACATTGATGGTGTAAGTGTCCAAGAGAAACTTTTGGAAGAAGGGCTTGCCCGCGTTGCGTATGTGTATCCGCCGAACACGAGGCATCTCGATGCATACAAGGAAGCGGAAGAGAAAGCGAAAAAGGCGGGAATCGGTATCTGGACACTTGAAGACTATGCGACAGAGCGCGGATTTGACAGTGACACATATGCCGAAAAAGAGACGACGACAAAGCCCGTATCGGGTGCTAAGGAATCATTCAAAAACTGTACGGAACTGCGCAAGAAATATCCAAATGGTGTGAAAAAAGGGCATCCTGCTTACTCTGAAAAAATGGATGGCAATAAGGATGGGTTTGCGTGTGAACGTTGACACTTAGAGAAGAGAAAGAAAATACTCATTTTTCTGTGTTTCGTAAAGTACTTGACATGCCGAGTGAACATGATAAGATTCAAATCAATTACTTTTGCGCAAAAGCTAATCGTTATAATTGAATAGATTTGAGAGATGGTCCAGTAATCATATTGTGAGCAGCAGCAAGAGACTGAATGGAAGGTGAGAATTCAGGCAGCGATATGGATGAAGTACGCCATCCGATTTTCTCAACAACTAATGAAGTGGATGGCCAGTCCAGAACTGGTCCATCAATTAGGGTGGTAACGCGGAGAGCTCCTTCGTCCCTTTCCAAGGGATTGAAGGGGCTTTTTTGTATTCATTTTTTGTCTAACTCCATTTGCCGAAGCTGTGTGAGTGACTGTCACCAACTACTTAAGATTGCTGTACAAATCAAACCACCCACATTTAGCTTAAAACCAATCAAATTTTAGAATGCATGGAAAGTAGATTGCGATAAAGAAAGATTTCGCTCACTCAAAAAAATCAAGTCGTATCATCAACGAAAAGGGGATGGAGAAAATGAAAAAGGAACTATCTTTTGTAATGTCAATTATCCCAATATTCGCGTTAGTTACAGCGGCAGCTTCGTCCATTTTCATTTGGGAGGCCGGGATGCATATTCCATTAATGACTGGGGTGATTGTTGCCGCTGTCATTGCGAAAGTTTGTGGTTGGAGTTGGCATGAAGTAGAAAAAATGATGGTTAATGGGGTATCCCGGGCATTGCCTGCTGTTTTTATTTTACTTATCATCGGAATCATTGTTGGAACTTGGATTGCAAGTGGCGTTATCCCAACGATGATTTACTATGGATTATCGATTATTGAACCTACACTGTTTATACCGCTTGTTGCACTAATTACTGGAATTATATCGATTACTTTAGGAAGTTCGTTTACTTCAATTGCGACAGTTGGACTTGCTTTTATGGCGATTGGAGAAGGACTTGGTTTTGCTCCAGGGCTTGTTGCGGGAGCCGTCATTTCAGGCGCCTATTTTGGCGATAAATTATCGCCGTTTTCCGATACGACAAACATCGCACCTGCCATGGCGGAAACGGATTTGTTTAGTCATATTAAACACATGCTTTGGGACACGATTCCTGCATTTGTCATTTCAATTATTCTGTATTGGTTCGTGGGGAATTCAGCTGTAGCTTACAATACTGCAGATACGAGTGAAATTGACTTGATTATCAAAGGGCTGGAAAGTGTCTTTGTCATTCATCCACTGCTATTACTCATGCCGGTGTTCACGATATTCTTAATGATGAAACGCATACCCGCGATTCCAGCGTTAACAATTGTAGGTCTTCTAGGTGCGGTACTTGCAGTCCTTGTTCAAGGAGTTTCCACTTCCTCGATTGTTCAAGTGATGACGAGTGGATTTTCGGTAGATTCAGGTGTGGCTACAGTGGATTCATTGCTTAATCGTGGGGGTCTCATGTCCATGCTAGCTACAATCGGTCTGTTAGTCATCGCGACATCCCTAGGGGGAATCCTAGAAGAAACCGGCTCCTTTGAAGTGTTAACGAGAAGAATGATGGAGAATGTACGCTCAACTGGAACATTGATTAGCTCGACAATCTTATCAACTTTTGTCGTAGCTTTTGCAAGTGGTGCACAATTTTTAGCGATTATTTTACCGGCAAGAACATTTGTCAAAACGTATAAACAGATGGGAATTGACACAAAAAATCTTTCAAGATGTGTTGAAGCAGCAGGTACAGTAGGAATTAACCTTGTCCCATGGAGTGTTCCTGTCGTTTTCGCAGTAAGTATACTTGGCGTTAGTCCGGGTGAATTCATCCCATACGCTTTCTTCGCATTTCTCGTTCCACTCATCAATATCATTTTTGGATTCACAGGTTGGACCATTACTAAGAAAAACTATAATGATGATAGTGAAATAAAGAATAAAGGGGAAATACAATTATGAGCAAAGTCATTTTACATGTGTTAGGAACAGCACAAGATGCTGGCCTTCCACATCCGAATTGTTTTTGTAAAAACTGTGCGGAGGCAATTGGCAATCCAGAGTATAGGCGCTCTGCGGCGTCATTAGCAATTGTGCTACCTGAAGAGAAGGCTTGGCATTTGATTGACGCAACACCAGACTTAAAAGAGCAAATGGCAGGTGTACAAATCAAACACAATATGCAAGGTCAGCTAATGGCGAGCATTTTTTTAACTCATGCTCATTTAGGTCATTACCCAGGGTTATTGTTTTTAGGAAAAGAAGCGATTGGTGCAAATAAGGTACCTGTAATGGCAGGCCCGAAAATGAAGAAAATGTTAGAAGAACAAGCACCTTGGAGCCAACTATCAAAACTTCGCAATATTGACCTACAAGAAATTAGTGATGGACAAACAATTGTCGTTTCACCCCATGCCACCGTCATACCCGTTAATGTCCCTCACAGAAATGAATTTTCTGAGACATTTGCTTTTTGGATTAAAGGGACGAAGAAGAAAGTTCTTTACATACCGGATATCGATCGTTGGGAACAATGGGATAAAGATATTTACAAAGCGTGCGAAGAAGCGGACATATGCTTACTTGATGGTACATTCCATTCGGCTGAAGATCTTGAACAGATTGGCCGTGATTATCGGGAAATTCCTCACCCGCTCATGGTAGAAACAATGGATCGATTACAAGATTTAGTTGAAAAGACTGAGATTTATTTCATTCACCTCAATCACTCGAATCCCGCCATCGATTCGGATAAAACGATTCGTAAAGAGATTGAAATGAAGGGCTTTCATCTTGCGGAGGAAGGCATGGAGTTTGTTTTGTGATAAAAGGTGCTGGAAATAGTGGCAGTTGAACGCAAGACGTATTCGGATGAAAAGTAGAAGATGAACTCGTCTTAATGGTGGAAAAGTGAGAAATTTAAGACTTAATAATAACTTGACTTACAACTGTAACGTGATAAGATTCAAATCAATTACTTTTGTGCAAAAGATAATCATTAAAATTAAATAGATTTGAGAGATGGTCCAGTAAACATATTGTGTGCAGCAACAAGAGACTGAATGGTGGGTGAGAATTCAGGCAGCAATATGTATGAAGTACGCCATCCGATTTTCTCAACAACTAATGAAGTGGATGGCCAGTCCAGAACTGGTCCATCAATTAGGGTGGTAACGCGGAGAGCTTCTTCGTCCCTTTCCAAGGGATTGAAGGGGCTTTTTTGTATTCCAAAAATAGGTTTATACGTTTTCAACCATCGAGGAGGATTTCACCATGTTTCGAATAAAGGAAGTTATTTCACCCACATTCATAGAGGCGTTAGCACTTGTAGCGTCAATTGTAACGATAATAAGTGTCAGTATCATAAAATTTAAGTCGGTTCCGCATCTGCCGATTTTATTTTCCATATTGTTATTGATTTGCTATGGTCTGGTCAAAAAAGTATCTTACCGTAAACTTGAAGGCGGTTTAGTGCAAGGCGCGGGGGCCGGTATGAGTGCTGTATTCCTATTTTTCTTCATTGGGATATTAATCAGCAGCTGGATGATGAGCGGGACGATACCGACGTTAATTTACGCAGGCTTTAATCTGATAACACCTTCATTTTTCTTCGCAATCGTATTTGTTGTCACTGCAATTGTTGGTGTTTCAATCGGCAGTTCGTTAACGACGGTTGCAACGGTTGGTGTTGCATTTATCGGCATGGCTTCTGTGCTTGATTTGCCAATGGCGATAACAGCCGGTGCAATTGTTTCGGGGGCATTTTTCGGGGATAAGATGTCTCCACTCTCGGATACGACAAATTTGGCATCATCAATCGTCGGCGTCGATTTGTTTGAACATATCCGGAATATGGGCTGGACGACGATTCCCGCCTTTGTTATATCACTAGGTATCTTCGGTGTACTTTCCCCCAGTGTCACAGTAACTGAAGTCGATAAAATTTCCTTTTTCAAGGAAGGGCTTTTGGGAACAGGAATGATTCATTGGTATACGATAATTCCGTTAGTTGTGCTCTTCATTTTAACGATAATGAAAGTACCTGCGCTAATGACATTGGCGTTAAGCTCTATCAGTGCTGTTGGTATATCATTTTTACATCAAAGCTATAGTGTAACAGAAGTGTTCAACATATTATTCAGTGGTTTTGTTTCAACGACAGGGATTGAGGACATTGATGCGCTACTCACGCGTGGCGGTATGGAAAGTATGATGTTTACAGTCGGTTTAGTATTGCTTGCACTCAGTATGGGCGGGTTACTATTCACACTAGGAATTGTCCAAACACTGTTGTCGAAAGTCGAAAAACTTTTGAAGAAAGCTTCCTCGGTGATCGCGGCTTCTGCACTAACTGCGATAGGTATCAATGTATTGATTGGCGAACAGTATTTGTCGATTTTATTGACAGGACAATCTTTTCAATCACAATATGAAAAGGTGGGCCTCGCCGGCAAAAACTTAAGTAGAGTGATGGAGGATGCAGGAACAGTCGTGAACCCGTTAGTGCCATGGAGTGTCTGCGGTATCTTCATCACGGGTGTATTAGGTGTCTCGACAGTGGAATACTTGCCATTTGCATTCTTTTGCCTGTTATCTCCGGTGTTAACGGTATTGTTCGGATTTACTGGGAAGACACTGACGTATACTGCAGATAAGAAGTGATGGGAATTGAAAGTACGATTTGTATAGGAGCACGCCTTTTTTAGGTAGTGCTCTTTTTGTTTGAAAATGAATCATTTGCTTGAAACTATTCTATAGGTTATCGGTTTAATCATGTTTCTCCAACACGAATCGTCATCCAGTAATTTGAGAATGACTATGTATGTAAGTCATCTGTAGAGAGGGCTCGTATGTCCATGAAACCAGGTCAATTATTATTCTTAATAACTTTTACTTCTATTGGGATTAGCTGGTTGTAATGAAGCTTATAAAGGAAATCCAATTCCAAAAGACTTTCTTGGAAGTAGTGCTGCAGATATTTTTGTCCTGGACAGCATCGTCTATTCGAACGCACAGGATATAGAATGGGTAAATGAGTTAACGTATGCCTTGGGTGAGCAAGTTGGAAAAGTAACAAAACAAACCGACATAGCAGCGGAATTTAAAAGTGGTACCGCTAACAAGTTACCTGTAGGAACAAAAATCTATGAAACAGACACTCCCGTATACATTGTAATAGTGGGCGGTAAGGAGATACCTTATATAGGAATGTATGAAGGGTAGTTTGAGGAATTCCGTTATTCGTCAGCATTTTGTTTACTTTGGACAATCCTCAATTAAAAGCTATTGAAAGCGGAAAGAGTTATGAAGAAAAGGCATAATCCCAAATTGTAAAGCGTACTATCTTATAAAGAATCCAGAAAATGAATTCATTTGTAGGTCAAAAAATGAAAAAAACTTATTACTAGTAGGGCTAGATAAAGGGAGGAGTGGTGACGTACCGCTTGTCTTTCCTAATTATTCAGCCCGTTTTCAACATGTTCTAGAGGTTGCAAAAATAACTTCAAAGGGGTGTATGGCGTGGGTTTACTATTGTATTTAATTATCGGTGGCATCATCGGTTGGTTAGCAGGGTTAATAGCCGGAAAAGATATGCCGGGCGGAGTCATAGGTAATGTAATTGCTGGTATCATTGGTGCATGGATCGGCAGTAGGTTGCTAGGGAATTGGGGTCCGAAATTGGCTGAGTTTTATATCGTCCCGGCCATTATTGGCGCACTTATTTTCGTGATTATTGTGAGTTTTATTATGAAGTCCATGCGTACGAGATATTAATTCTTTAAAATGATTGGTTATATTCAAGCGATTCAATGGTAAAGGGAATAGGAAAACGCTGACTAGTTAAGAAGCTCAGCGTTTTTTTATCGTTCAGAGAAAATGTGTTTCATGTGCAAGTAATGAATATATTTCAAAATCCATTATTTCAAAGAAAACTTTTTGCTGTAATTCGTCGCTTCTTTCAGCGCTTTTTCCTCTGTGGGAATCCGCACGGACATCATCCAAACATTCAGCAACGAGAAAATAATAGCAGTGAAATAAGCACTGAATAGTATGGGAAGAACCAGCAGTTCAGTCGCCACGATTACATAATTCGGGTGACGCACCCACTTATAAGGGCCTTTGCGTACAACATCCGCCCCTGGAAGAATGATGATTTTAGTATTCCAATACTTTCCTAGTGAAGTAAGACACCAAATCCGTGCCGCTTGTGCGGTTAAAAAAATAGCGAGAAATAAAATCCACACTGGAGATAGCGCTCTTTCGAACAGAAAGACCTCTGCAAGAAGGACAATGAAAAACGCTATATGCATAGAAACCATGACGGGATAGTGTGCGGCACCCGCTTCGTAAGCACCTTGGCCGCGCATCCACTTCTCATTGCGCTTCGCGACGATGAGTTCAATGAGACGCTGCAAGATAACGATTGAAATGACAATGGAAAACACCATCTATTAAACACCTCATTCCCATTTCAATAACAGCAGTTCACCGCAAAATCCCGGCCCTAATGCAGCCATCAGTCCATAATCACCAGCTGCAGGTTCACTCTGCATGAACTTCTCCAGAACGTAAAGAATCGTAGGGGACGACATATTCCCGTTGTGACGAAGGACGTCGCGTGAAATATCTGTTTTAGCCGGATCAAACCCTAGCGCCGTCTCATAGGCTTCAAGCACTTTTTTACCACCGGGATGCGCGACGAAATGTGTAATAGCATCTTTTGTCAGTCCTTGTTCACCTAGAAATTCATGGACAAATGGACCAAGCCAATTTGTAATGACGGCGGGAATACTTTTTGAAAAGACGACGTAGAGTCCAGTGTTTTTCACATCCCAGCCCATTACATTCTCAGAATCCGGCATCAGTTTTGAAGTAGTAGCAATAACACTAGGCATCGCTTTTTTTACCCTCACCGATGATTTATCACCAGAAACTAACGCACATGCAATACCATCGGAAAACAATGATACGCCTACCAGATTACTTTTTGAATAGTCGTCTTTTTGAAATGTAAGGCTGCATAATTCTGCGGATAGAACGAGGACATTTGCCTCGGGAAATGCAAGACAATATTCATACGCCCTGCTAATTCCGGCGGCACCTCCAGCACATCCGAGCCCCCAGATTGGAATACGTTTCGTATTATCACGAAAAGGAATTTTGTTCATAATACGTGCTTCAATACTTGGTGTTGAAATTCCACTGCTTGAAATGAAAAAGATAGCGTCGATCATAGACGGTTCAATCGGCGCGTCAAGCATTCCTTCCCCTTGAAGGCACGTCAGTATGGCTTGTACACCGAAGTCGACTGTATGATGGATGTATAAATCATTCCGCTCCGCGAAGTCATGTGCTTTGCCGTACCATTCAAGCGGCATGCATACATTGCGTGTCTCGATGTCGCCATTTTGAAAGACTTTCAAAAGTCGCTCAATATCTTTATATTTCTTGCTGAAAAGTGAACGGGTCAATTCCACTGCTTGTTGCTGTTTCACTTCATGAGGTGGTTTGAATGTACTTACAGAAAGAATTTTCGGCATAGGCTACCTCCAGCTTCATTTATATACTACACATAACCTAAATATGAATATACCAAACGCAGATACTGAGCATGCCCACCATATAAACAGTATAATTCATGTAAAATGGAGGGAATGATGATAGGGGGATCGTATATGTCCATCAAATTAAGTATTTTAGATCAATCACCGATTTCTGAGGGCAGTAACGCAATGGAATCATTAAAACATACAGCCCAACTCGCGCAAAAGGCCGAGGAATGGGGCTATACTCGGTTCTGGGTTTCCGAACACCACGACGCAACGACACTTGCCGGTTCGTCTCCTGAAATACTCATCTCACATCTTGCATCTGTTACATCTACAATCCGTATTGGATCCGGCGGTGTCATGTTGCCTCATTACTCCGCCTATAAAGTCGCCGAAAATTTCAAACTGCTTGAAGCACTTTTTCCTGGACGGATTGACGCAGGAGTTGGCCGTGCGCCGGGTGGAATGCCGCGGGCTACATATGCCTTGCATGACGGGAACTACCGGGATGTCAATAAATTTCCGGCTCAAGTAGATGACTTGCTCATGTATTTGAATGATACAATGCCAGCGGATCATCCTTATCAGGGATTAAAAGCGACACCTGTCCTTGAAGAGGCGCCGCCGGTCTGGATGCTGGGCTCGAGCCAAAGTTCCGCCCTTCTTGCCGCAGAAAAAGGGCTGCCGTATATGTTTGCGCAGTTCATCAACGGAGAAGGCGGCCAAACGTATGCGAACCATTACCATACAAGGTTCCAGCAATCTGCTTATTTACAAACGCCGAAGCAGGCAGTCGCTGTATTTTTCGCTTGCGCGGAAACGGAAGAAGAAGCGGAACGGATTATTTCGTCACTTGATTTGACCATGGTCATGCTTGAACAAGGAATGCCCTCAACAGGAACGCCTTCGCCCGAAAAGGCACAGGCTTACCCATACAGTCATTATGAACAATTGCGAGTGCTAGAAAATCGCAAACGGATGATTGTTGGTACACCAAAAATAGTACGGGCAGAAATCGAAAAGATTGCAGAAGAGTACAATGCGGATGAAGTAATGCTCGTCATGATTGCTTACGATTTCCAAGACAAGCTGAAATCCTATGAATTGATTGCCAAAGAAATGTTATCCTGAAAAATTGACTACCCTTCAACTTACGCATAACTTGTACAAAAGATGACAAACTGATAAAAAATCTATCAATAACCGTACAGTTTTCGTTTTGCTAGAGTAATTTTATGTAACGACATAGATTAGCGCTGTCTTCGGACGGTGCTTTTATTTTGTTTGAAAGAAATAAATTTAATTTCGAAGGAACTTTTAGTAGGGTTAACTACTCTAATTGGTAAAGAAGGATATAGGAAGGGGAGACTGCATTTGCGGTCACATCGATTTCGGATTCTAAATGATTGAAAAACATATATATCTTTTTGAAAATGGTATGGGCAATTGTGGTAGTGTAGTAGTAATAAAGGGGGTTCAAGTTATGAGTTTATTGGTATTTTTCCCCTTCTTAATTTATTGGGGAATTATAATATTTGGTATTTATGCAGTTCTTACTATTTTAAAGTCAGCGAAACAAAGAAATGAATATCTGAAAGAAATACGGGATGAATTGAAGAAAAAGGTATAGATTGTTGATAATGTAAGGAATACCTAAATGGAAGCTATTTACATTAAAAGGCTATATTGCGGCATTGATTGCATAGGAATTAGTTGTAGGATTGCTATTGTACTTATTGTGTTTTTTCTTCAAGCGTAATAAAGAAAAGGGTAAAGTCCATTCAAATACAAAACAACCGTGTAATAGAACTTTGAGAAGAAATAAGAGATAAAAATAACGATAACCATAAAACGCGGAACTTCATTGTTCAGCGTTTTTTTGCATGGTCGTTTGTAAAATGAGTTTATGATGCAGTCAGACCAACAAAAAAGAGCTCAACCGATTATGGTTTAGAGCTCGCCCTCTATTGTTAGTTTGGCTTTTGCCTGTAATTCAAGCGATATCGCCAGGCTTTTTCCCTACAACTCTACAAGCTGTGTACACAGCTTCTTCAAACTCTCTTCGAATTTCAAATCACTTTCTTTAGAACGCTTTTTGGGCCCGCGTAATCGACCGCCGGCCATTCGAACTTTCTGAGCAGTATGACGGGCATACAACAGCTGGTCAATGTTCTCCTCCGTATAAAGTCGTCCGTTTTGATCGATAGGATGGCCTTTTTTTGCAAGCACCATAGCGGCCAAACCGTAATCCTGTGTAACGACAATATCATCTTTCTGTACGCGATTCACAAGCACAAAGTCGACTGCATCTGCTCCTTTCGAGACGATGATTGTTTCTGCTCCATCCCGATGCATTTCATGTGTCGTATCACAGATAAGAATGCAACGAAAACCGAAAGTCCCTGCTATTCGGATTGTTTCTTTCACAACCGGACACGCATCTGCATCAATTAGAATTGTCGTCATCAAGCAGCACTCCTTTACCTTTATTATGTCAAACTTGATGAATAAAGAACCCATATTATATTACTCATTGTTGATACTTGGAGAAGTCAATTTAAAAACCGATGTACCTACAATTTCAGCAACGTTAAGAAGTCGTTCCTTGCTTATTTTCTCAATTGTGTCTTCTGGTGTATGATACCACTCTTCAACTGGATCATATATGAACAACGCTGCGTCGATTCCTGCATTATGAAACGGTGTGTGATCGCTTCTGTCTCCGAAGTCAGTCTCGATTGATTTACCATTCAGAACTTTATTTGCTCTGCTCGCAGCTTTTGTAACGGTATTATCAGCTCCGTCTATTGTTTGGATGGATAATTCGCCCGCATCGGCACTGCCCACCATATCCAAGTTAAACATGGCGATAGATTGTTTGATTTCTTTTTTCGTAAGTGCACTTACATACTTTTCCGATCCGTATAATCCTTCTTCTTCTGCGCCGAAAAATAAGAATCGGATTTCTTTATTTGTTGGAACCACTTTGAATATCCTTGCCAGTTCAAGGACAACTGCTGTACCGCTCGCATTGTCACTTGCACCGGGTGCTTCATCAACAGAGTCATAATGAGCGCCGATTAGTATGATATCATCATTCGATTCTGTAGAGGATTGTTTAGTAGCAATCAAGTTTTGTGATGTTGCCTTTTCAATACGGGCACCTTCAATTGAGACTGCAGCATTGGCGGATTTTACGGATTTTACAAAATCGAGAAGCTTCCTTCCTTCTTCGTAGGTAAGAGCAAGTGCTGGAATGAATTCCTCATATCGCTCTCTGCCAAGAGACCATTTATCAATTTCCGATTCATCAGGAAAATAGAGTAAAATCGCTTTTGCACCAGCATCCGAAGCGGATAAAACGAGTTCGTAAAAGGGGGTGTCAGCAACAGCGACAAGCGCAACTTTGTCTTTGACATCAAGCTTTTTGTAATCGGCTTTCAATCCATGTCCCGCGTCGACCAATTCTCCAGTGGCGTTCCCGGCAACCGAATATTGAAAGGGGGCAGGGGAGAGAGGACTGTCAAATCCTTCAACGACAAGGCTGTGCGAATCGGGCATCACATATCTCTCGAAATCAAATGGTTGAACATCTACTTTGTAACCAGTCATTTTGAGTTGAGCGGTCAAAAAGGCGGCTGCCTGTAGTTCAGAATCAGTTCCCGCTACACGGGGTTCCTTCGTTAGTTTTTTTAGTGAAGCATAAATGTTTTCAACATCTAGTTCATTAATAAAGTCCGTTTGTTCCTGAGCGAATTCAGGATTTTCTACAATCGAATCTTTCGATGAACAAGCTGTCATAGTAATAGATAGTACTAATAGTAACGAGAACAGCAGTCTTTTATAAGTCACGAGAATCCTCCATTCCAATTATGGAAATTATACCATGGCCGTGTGGTTTCTTTAACGCCAAAAAGGGGAATAGTTGTTGAAAAGCTTTTTTTAGAAAAGGAGCAAATAATATGTTCGACAAACCCGAAAATGCACGATTGACAAAGGAAGAGTCGGAGAAGTACGGGCGTGATATCAATGCAAGAAGTGCACAGTATGAAAATGTTGAGATAGAAAGTGAAAAAGTTGCACTAACTGTCGATCAAGTCCCGCCTCCACTTACAGAAGAAGAAATTAGGCAACGCGTTGGGGAGCAAAATTTTAAAAACATGAACGACGACAAGACATCCAGTTCCATAAATAGTTGAATGAGGATGCTACGCTATCCTCATTTTTTTCTGCCAATGAAGGAAAACGTTAAGTAAATGACGAAACGTATAAGGATAACAAACACATCGGAGGGGCTGTACATGTTTAATTCAATTGAAGAATTCCTTACCAATTGGGATCATGAAAGCGAATCAACCCAAAAAATCCTTGACACGTTAACAGATGAATCATTATCTCAAGAAGTCTCGCCTAAAGATCGCACGCTTGGCAGAATTGCATGGCATATCGTTACAACCCTTGATGAGATGGTGTCGCGAACAGGACTCGATTTCAAAGCGACTCCCCATGATGCGCCTGTTCCAGAAAAAGCTTCTGAAATTGCGGAAGCATACCGTTCTTCAAACAATACGATGGTCGCCGCAATTAAAGAACAGTGGAATGAAGAAACTTTGAATGAATTAAAGGAAATGTACGGGGAGCAATGGTCAGTCGCCACAATTCTAAGTATATTAACATCACACCAAACGCATCACCGTGGACAGATGACTGTACTCATGAGACAAGCGGGTTTGAGTGTACCCGGCGTCTATGGACCGTCGCGTGAAGAGTGGGCATTGTTCGGTGAGGAAGCACCGAAAGTTTAATGACATACAAAAGCAGATCAGACACCAGTGAATCGGTGAATGATCTGCTTTATTATTTTTTATCAAAGAGTAGATTATAAACGGTGGAAGGCGATTATATAATGGAGCTAAGCTATCATATAACCCTAGGTAGACCGATCATATAACTCCGTTAAGCGATCATATAGAAGCGCCAACCGATCATATAGCCACGCGGACCGATCATATAGCCACGTGGACCGATCATATAGCCATGCGGACCGATCATATAACCACGTGGACCGATCATATAGCCATGCGGACCGATCATATAACCACGTGGACCGATCACAAATAGCCACGCGGACCGATCATATAGCCACGTGGACCGATCATATAGCCATGCGGACCGATCATATAACCACGTGGAGCGATCATATAGCCATGCGGACCGATCATATAACCACGCGTACCAATCATAAAACCACACCAACCGATCATATCACTGACATACATACCAAATTCAACTAACGGTAATCCGCCCATTATCCGACTTCAATCGAATCGTATGTTCTCCGGCACCGATGACCGTCCGTGAATTGCGGTCTCCAAAAATGTCGACTTTACCGTGGCCCGTCTTCGCATGAATGGAAACATTTTTAGGCTCAATACTAGATTGGATAACGATGCTTCCGTTATCAGTTTGTAAATCGATATTACGATCCAGACTATCCGTCTGTAGTGTAATTCGTCCATTATCCGTACTGCCGACGATGGATCCGGATACATGCTCAAGCTCGATTCGACCGTTATCAGACTCAACTGCAATGCTGTCCGCATCGACATGACGCATTTCAATGCGCCCGTTATCAGTTTTTGTTCGTAAAAGATCGGCTTGCACCTTATCAATTTCGATTCGACCATTATCTGTTTCAGCAGTCAACGTCGTGGCAGCAATCTCTCTTAATTGGATCTTTCCGTTGTCGGTGTTCGCACCGATTTTTTTCCCGAGCAGTTTCTCCGCGGAAATTCTCCCATTATCCGTTTTCATCGCAATTGATTGGTATAACTTCGTTGGAATAAACACGTTTAGTGTCACCGCTTTCATATTAAAATTGAACATGAATAACCAGTGGCGTAAATTTTTAAGTCGAACGAACAACGTATCGCCTACAACTTCCGCAGTCAGTTGCAATTTTTCATTCGATCCAATCAATTCAACTGTCGTTATCGAATTATCAGAAGGTCTCACAAAAAGGGCACCATGCTGGACGTTGATATCGATAGTTGTAAATCGATCATCTTCGATTGTAATGACTTCATTCGAGGATTGCACATCCACTTCTTTATTCACAAATGAATAGGAAGTGAGCAATTCGTTAGCAATACTTTCGGGAGACCCGAGAGAAGTAGCAATCTCACTTTCTGATTTTCCATCCTCACGACCGTTAATAAAATACTCCTGAATATCTTTAATGATATCGTTGCGTTCCTCAGCAGGTAGTTTTTTCAAAGCAGTTTCAAGTTCACCTATAAATTGATTTTCAGTCATTCCGTACACCCTCCTCGATTAATGTATTTACACCATTCGTGAAATTCTTCCACTCCTCTAACTGCTCGTATAGATACTCGCGACCGGCATCCGTCAGTTTATAATATTTACGAGGAGGCCCTTCCGTTGATTCCTGCAAATATGTCGTAAAATAACCTTCTTTTGTTAACCGCCGAAGTAAGGGATAAACCGATCCTTCGGAAATTGAAATTTGATCCGAAATTTTTTGCACAAGTTCATAGCCGTACCGATCTTGCTTGTCGAGCAGGACAAGTACACATAAGTTCAGCACACCTTTTTTGAATTGTACATTCATGTAAGATAAACTCCTTTCACTATTAGTTAATGAATAGTACTACCTTATGGAATGTACTAACTGACAATAATATAGCATATGGTATTGTTCATTGCAAGGTACTGTTCTAAAAAGAAAGTTATGATTACTATCAACTGATAGTAGTGAATACAAAAAGACGCTGTAGGTAGTCACAGCGTCTTTTTGTATCACAAACCCTCTTTTTAGAGATGTGAAAACACAAATCTCGAATTTTCAACACGACTGATTCACTTTGTTAATCCCAATGTAAAGTCTATACGATCGGAAAACTGTGGAAAATCTATTAGGGGATTCCTATTTTTTTGAATGTCGAAAATAGCCTTGTTGCGGTGCTTTTCATAAGTCGATACTTTATAATCAGTATGCCATTTGAACAACAGCTCAAGCTCCTTACTACTATAGCGACTGATTTCTTGAGGATATCTTAATATAAAATACAATGTCGCTCTGGCAACCTCGCCTTTACCGCTTTCAGGTTCAAACTTACTGTTTTCGTATTTTCCGCATTGCGTTTTGATTACCTTCGCCTTCATTTCAGGAGAATAGTCAACGAAATCATGATAAGGATGATTGGATCTCAATGAATTGCATTCTTTTTCACATGTAAAAAGATGATGTAAATCACCTCGCATCGGATTATGCTTGTCAAACCATGATTGTGGAACTACGTGCTCGCAATTATATATATGTTCGCTTTCAATGGTTGCTATCGCTTCTTGTATTTTAACCTCGTTTTTCGGGTTGCTTTTTAACAGTCTGTCATACGCTTCCTTTCTTTTTTGCTCTGTTTCGTAATCTTCTTTCATAACTTGCTCAGGGTTCTTTTCTTTTCCCGAGTATATGCTTTTTAAGTTCCCGCCAATCTGAAGGTCGACTATGGAATATAAATAGTTTCTAGTTTTGGAATTGTAAGCAAGACGATTTACATGTGTTTTAGTAACTAACTGATTCAATTGCATAAAAAGTTCATCTTTGCTCGATTCATTAAAATGAATGGCCTCATAATAGTTTAAGATTATAAGCTGATCCTTTTCCCAGTCATAATACTTTTTTTCATCTTCTAGTCTTTCTTTATTAAATTCCAATTCTGCTAGTGATGTTTTTACACTTGTATTTTTTCTGATTAAGTATTCCAATATAGTTCCTCCCTCTTGATTTCTTTTATAATTGCATTCGAGTATACGACTAAAGGTATCGTGAAGAGAAAAAATATTTTAATTCGACATTTTCATTGTTCATTTTACTTAAATTCGGGTATTATATAATAAGAAAGTAGCATACTGTAGGAAAGACCGCCGGTGCTAGAACACCAAACGGTCCTACAATAGACGGTTTCCTGCTAGGGCAATCGCTATAAGAAGAAAATTAACTCACCCTCATAGTTTGTGAGCTCAAGGGTGGGTTATTTTTTTTTATCAAATGACAGCGTTACTATAATTAAGCTTGCAAAAGTACACGCAAACATCAACGCTTCAAAGACTGTCACAGACGCTCCCCTCCTTCCACCGAATCTGTGCTAACCACCCTTGAGCACCCCTATTCTATTGTCCTATTATTATATCATGCATAAGGTTAATCTGGGTTTATATTCCACAAGAGCATGTTGGGAAAAAAACTACTTATTCGTAACCAAACTTTAGGATCACTTTTGTGCTGAAAATCTTAAAAAAAATCCTACAAACTATACTGTTAAAAAGTAATCATAACTGTTAGAATTATCGGACATATAGAAAGGCATCAATATAGCCGTTTAAGCTACATTCCTGAACAAGGGTTGCCAACTATTCCAGAAGACCATCGATATTCTCTTTTGATTGACGGAAAAGGTTGATAAGTTTGCGTTTTTTCTCATTGGTCTCACTTATTTTATTAGTACTGTTGACACAACACAATTAAAAAGGGAGGTAAAAAAATGGAGCACTATGTTCGAGTAATGCCATACCAAGTGATTGAACAGGAAGCAGAGGTAAAAGAAGTGCCCGAGGGTGTTGAATTGATACAGGCACCTAAGATCTGGAGCAAAACGAAGGGAAAAGGGATTACGGTAGCTGTCCTCGATACAGGTTGTGATAGTTCACATCCAGATTTACAAAAACAGATTATAGGCGGTCGGAATTTCACGGATGATGATGGAGGACATCCCGATATATTCAAGGATTATAATGGGCATGGAACTCATGTTGCAGGTACCATTGCTGCCCAGGAAAATGATAATGGGGTAATCGGAGTGGCGCCTGAAGCAAGTTTGCTTATTATAAAGGTATTGAATAAAAATGGCTCCGGACAATATGATTGGATCATCGATGGCATCAATTATGCTATTGAACAAAAAGTAGATATTATCTCCATGTCACTGGGAGGACCAACTGATATTCCAGAACTGTATCAAGCCGTCAAAAAGGCAATCGCTAACAATATCCTCGTAGTTTGTGCGGCGGGGAATGAAGGTGACAATAACGATTCAACTGATGAATTTGCTTTTCCGGGCAGTTATAATGAAGTTATTAGTGTGGGGGCCATTAATTTTGAGCGACGCTCTTCGGAGTTTACCAATTCCCATAATGAAATCGATTTAGTTGCTCCGGGTGAAGGGATTGTTTCTACTTATTTAAACGGGAAATATGCTACTTTAAGTGGGACTTCCATGGCTGCTCCCCATGTTTCTGGGGCGCTAGCTTTAATAAAAAATCTGGCAAACAGCAGTTTTGAACGGAAGCTTTCAGAGTCAGAACTTTACGCTCAACTAATTAAAAGGACTGTACCATTGGGTAATTCTGCAAAGCTCGAAGGAAATGGGCTGATTTATTTAACCGTTCTCGACCATTTGGCCAAAGTATTTGATCAAGAAGTTAAAACAATGGTCATGAATAGGCAGGCAAGCTTCAGCTAAAGGAGTCCCATTCAATTGCGAACATATTATTTTGCACTAACAGTTTTAATCCTTTCAACCTTAGCTATAGAGTGTGGATTCCATAGTGGCGTTATCACGGCAGGTCCTCTAATGGGACACGCTCTTGATAACGCCTTTTTCATTTGTCAAACATCTTTTTAAATTTGAAATGAACGGGTTATTATGGAACGTCTTAGCTCAATTAACTCAGGTGTTTTAAAGCTTCTCGCTTACTCAGAGGTTTTAGTGTATGTCCCTCAACAAATGACATCACGCCGTCTGGATTCGTTTTGGCATATTCCCGCAAGGCCCATCCAATCGCTTTCTGAATGAAAAATTCCTTTGAACTTGAATGTTGTTCAATAATCTCGAATAGCAGATCGGTATCCGTTTCTTGTTTGAATTTCAGTTGATGAAGAATCGCAGATCGATTTGTCCACATATTGTCTGAAAGAGACCACTCCATCATGATTTTTTCGCCGTAACCGCGATCAAGTTTTACAATATGACCTACAAAATGAGGTGCTATCGAATCCACACTATCCCACCACGATTTCGTTTCAATCAACTGAAGTAAAGTTGGAAAATCCTCTGTCGTTAAATGCTTTTTCATCTTCTCGATCAACGCGATGGCCGCATATTGATACTCACGCTCTGGAAGATTATACAGTTTCCATACTTCATCAAAAAATTGTACAGGTTCAGGCAATGCATATTCTTTGAACTGCTCTTTTAGTAATTCCTTACGAAGTGGACTTTTGATGCCGAGAAAAGGGAAGTGGTTTTTTAGATAAGCCTTCATTGGTGCGGCAAGTTCCTTGTTTTGATTCGCTTCAAACTTTTCGATAATGCCTTGATAGTTCCATGCTTTTTTCAACATACTTACCTCCTGAAGGGTTTGATTAAGAAAAGTGTAACATACCTGCATGAATTAACTTTAATGTGTGGGGGGTACTCAGAGCAAGATATTTTCATTGTAATGGACGAAACCTTCCGATAACTTTTACGTATTACATGATAGAGTTAAAAGGAGACTGCTTGTTGTCAGAAAAGAGTTTTCAAACTTGGTGAAACTAACTAGATAAGGAAGTGAAGGGAAATGTACGTGCAAATACAGCCGCTACAAGAACAGATGGATGCTTGGATAAAAAACTTTGTTCCAGAGAAAGACTTGTTTTTTCTTGAAGAACCGGACTTGCTCTCATTTAGGAGTGATTTACAAGGTACATTAGTTATGCCAAGAGATGAATTTTTCAACCACTCTTCTTATAATGGAATCCAATGGGTTAATAGTTATATGTATTGGAATATTTCAAAGGATGCCCAATTTGTACTTGTTGCGCAGCCGGATTGGATAACGTCCTTGGCTATGTCAAAGAAAGAAAAATTATTCAAGATTCAACGAAAATTGGGAAGGGGTTTAATCGGTCCACTTTCCTTTTTAAGCGAAATAACTGCATTTCCTGAGGAGTATATTTTCAATGTGAATGATGAACGGTTTGTTAGTATTCAAAAATCCATGTGGATGAAACTGCCGACTGCTTATCAAGAGGAAATAATGATTACATACGCAATACAGTACGATAAATGGACAGCGATGGCACATCCTGCAAACATGCCTATCCATTTAAAGAAATATGCCAATACATTTTCCATGGAACCAGGTGCTAACTGTCTTGCTGCCACACTCTACGCAATTAGTGCGGATCCCGAAAAGGATGAGTGGAAGGTGCATGAATGGATTCACGATGGAACATTTGCTGAAGGATTAAAAAATGCAGGTTTTTCACCAACGGACGAGAAATTCCAAATAGGTGATGTCGTAGCATGGGTGAATGAATCAGAAATCATTCAACACGCTGCTTATTGCATTGAAAACCAGTTGTTTTTCAATAAAAATGGGCAAACCTTTTTCAACCCATGGAAAATCGTTCATTGGGATGAATTAAAAGAAGAATGGAAGAGGTATATACCGAGGATTTACCGGAAGTCGTGCGGGAAAAGGAGTGATTCATTTGGATAATGGCTATTTCGTTGGATGGGGAACACTTGCATTGATCAACGCGGGTCTGGCACAAGGGAAAAATAGAAGCGGGTTAAATTGGTTTCTCCTATCTTTAGTGTTGGGACCATTTGCAACTCTCTGCCTAGTGCTTTTCGAAAAAAGATAATTCGTTGAAGTTGGACAACTTGTGATAAACTATTTTAGAAGTCGAAATAATTTATCCAGGGGGAAACTATATGTCTACTGAAGTAAAAGTGATTTTTGCGAACGATCCGATTGTCTTGGGAAATGCTGCGGTAAAAAAATTCGTAGCAAATCAAAAGGCGGGGCATAGCTCTGTATTAATCGGAGAAACACATTATATTGTCGTAAAAGAGTGCAAAGAAAAAGAGATGACACTTGAAAAAGCCCGTGCAACGGCAGGGAATATCGCTCGTGATGTAAGCGCACAAAAAATTGAAACAGCAGTCATAGAGGATGGAGTTATTTCCAATGCCTATGCGAAGTTGGACAGAGGAGCAGTCCTGACAGCATTCGCGGAAGGATGGGAACTGGGTTCTTATCAATTCGTAAACTATAAATCGGACGTCACGGCATTCCAAACTGCACTTGCTATAGTTGGCGACGAAGCGAAGCCATTCATTGAAGCTGGCAAGATCCGAGCAGCAGCAACTGCATTCTCACGTGATTTGATGAATGAAGTGTCGAACGTCTTGAATCCCGAAACGTTCCCGGAAGTATTGAAGAAAAACTTTGAAGGCACTGACGTTGAAGTCAATGTGCTGGATAAAGAAAAGCTTAAGGAAATGGAAATGAACGGTGTGTTGACAGTCGCTCGCGGAAGTATATACAAGCCATCGTTCGTTGAACTTGTCTACAAAGGAGACGCATCGAAACCGCTTGTGGCGCTCGTCGGTAAAGGCGTGACATTCGATACAGGCGGCATCAGTTTGAAGAGCGGCAAAGATTTAAGTGATATGCGCATGGATATGGGCGGAGCAGCTGCTGTTTCCGGTGCACTTACATTGCTCGCAAAATCGAACGCGAAAGTGAACGTTGTCGCACTTATTCCGATTGTGGAAAACATGCCGGATAACACATCCGTTTTACCAGGGGAAGTCATTACCTATAAAAATGGATTGACTGTTCAAGTCGGTAACACTGATGCGGAAGGCCGTCTCATTTTAGCAGACGCGCTCATTCGTGCTGGTGAATGGAAAGCGGAATACATCGTCGATATCGCCACACTGACAGGGGCAATCGTCAATGCACTCGGTACTGAACTTGGGGGCGTATTCGGAGACGAAGAGTTATCTGCTCAAATGAAAAAAATTGGCGATCAAAATGGTGATTTCATCTGGCCGATGCCATTAGTTGAAGCATATGACAAATCGCTTGATAGTGACTACGCAGATATGAACAACATCAGTTCATTAGGCGGGGCAGGGTCGATTACAGCAGGCTTATTCCTGCGCCGTTTCGTTCCGAAAGATAGCAAATGGCTGCACGTCGATATGGCAGGCATGATGAGTAAAAACAGCGCATCAGGATACTATGCTAAATCTGCAACTGGCTATGGCGCACGATTATTAGCCGACTTTACAACACATATTTCAAACTAAAAAAGAAAGTACTCAGTTTTATCAGACTGGGTACTTTCTTTTTGATTTTATTTTTTTGAATAGTGTCTAATTTGTAGTGGTGACTGTCACTCTTTTTTTAGAATCCTTTTCGAGGCGAAAAAATAAACAAACCAATATATAAATAACAATTCCATCAAGATTATAAAAACAGCTTTTATAGGATGATTATGAATAAATGAAACCAAGCTTAAAAGAAGTACTTGTAAAATTAAAAGGCTCCTTAAAAGTTTTTGAAAAGACTGCTTAACAGTAAACGTTGAGATGGGATAATGGTAAGAATTTTCATTGATCGAATGATATAAAGGGAGTAACTGATATCCGGATAAAAATAATAGCAAGAAAGTCACGAACCATCCGTAGGTAGGGAAAAAGTAATTAATACTTAATCCTACTAAGGTTAACCTTACATATAAATAGTAAAATTCATTATACCTGACAAATAAGTGTGAAAATAAGTATTCATAAGCAGACGATTGTTTATAAGATATAGTCTTTTTTATCCACCAACCTAAAAACGGTCGGCTCTTAAACGAATATTTTAGGTGAGGGACATCAATATATATATTAATAAATTTATAAATATTTAATAAAGATCTTTCTTCTTTACTAATTAAGAACTCCCAGTTAACCCCGATTGCTTTCTTATCAAATACATAGAACCAAAAAATAATATTGATAATCAATAAAAACCCTGCAACTATCCACATACCTGTAAACATGAAATAAAGAGTTGTAAAAAGTAATAGGGATCTAATAACACTGTGAACTAATTTTTGAAGGTTACCCGTTAGCCATTGTTCAATCCACGCCATACGAATATTTAAAATGATTAAGCCTGAAAAAGTAATTAGGAATGGAATAGTATTAATTTCACTATGTCTTATTAAAGGGCTACTAATTATCATCATTATCAGTATTCGAATGACATCCATTAAAGCGCTGTAAAACATCGATGTTCTAAAATATGAAGATAATTCCTTCTCCGCAGGCATTAGAAAAATAATATCCGCTTTTTTCAAAAATGTTCGAACGCTTGTCTGTAAAAGAGTAAGAGTAATTACGAAAGAAGCTATACTTTCAGTTTGAAAATATGGAGGTAACCATTGAAGAAATTTCAAGTAATAATAAATGAAAACACTACCAAAGATTATAAATGAATAAAGTACACTCATTGCAATGACTGAAAAGTATTTAGCAATGTCAATATAAAAATCTTTTGCTCTTTCAGTCCATATTAAGTTGATTTTCATTACTCCACCATAACTTTCACTTGGTTAATTTTCTAATTATTAATATTGTCTAAACAAGGATGTTCTCTACAGTATATGCGTTGTTTTAATTGTATACCATATATAGGTAAGTTGGAATTTACTTCTTTAAACATGAAATTGCTGGGTAACACTATAATATTAGCTATCGGTACTCTAAGCGATTCAAGAGTTGTGTTAAAGTTGTATGGGTGACTGTCACCCACACAACCCTTATAATGATAGAAAACCAATACATTTTCAAAAAAGAGGTAATTAATATGATCAAAACATTACGATTTTGGATAATGCTTCTTATATCATTTACGATGATTGGCATACTCAGTATCACTTTGTTTTCTGGTTATTACGTTACAAAACAAAATTTAATAAATAATTCCTTGGAAATTAATAGAGTCTATTCCATGAAATTGGCACAGCTTTCCGAAGAGGTGTTTGGCGGAATGCAAAGTAATTTGCAAATTAAAGCTTCTGAAATGAGTGCCGAAATTGACAACCCAGAAAAGTTGTCAGAAAAACTTGCTGATTTAATAAGTAGCAGTAAAAACTTTAATTCGCTTTCCATAGTTGATAGGGAGGGGGTTGTGCTTGCGACCTCACCGGAAATAGGTATAGTCGGAAAGAAACTAGCTACTGAAGGCCCGACAGAAGCACTGCGTGAAAGAAAACCCCTTATCTCAAAGCCTTATAAAGCTGCAACGGGCAGACTGCTCATACTAGTTTCCACCCCATTATGGAGTGAAAAAAATGAATACCTCGGATTTTTGAGTGGCACGATTTATTTGCAACAAGATAATATTATTCATGATATCCTCGACGAACACTTTTCCACGGACGGTTCATATGTTTGGGTAGTTGATACTTCAGGAATGTTGATCTACCATCCCGATGCCAAAAGAATTGGGGAAACAATTAGTGAAAATGAAGTCAATCTAAAAATACAAAGACATGAAAGTGGTGCCCAACAAGTTACGAACTCTGAAGGTAAGAAGTTTCTTGCCGGCTACACATACATTAAGTCGAGCAAGTGGGGAGTTGTTTCTCAAACACCCTTTGAAGCAAGCATCAAACCTTTGTCGGGAATGGTATACAAAATGCTGCTATACGCATTTCCATTTGTTGTATTCTTTTTCCTCTTAACCATTATTTTGACCGAAAAATTATCATCTCCATTGCGCAAATTGGCTATGTTGTCGGCAAGACTAAAAGAAAGCGGAGGACAAATCGAATGTAATGATATTCCTACGTGGTACTTCGAGGCTAAGCAGTTGAATGCAACAATTCACGAATACGCACAGAGTCAGCAACAGAAGGTTGAGGATTATAAGGAGCGTTCCTATACGGACCCTCTAACTGGACTGAAGAATCGTAGATATGGAGAAGAAATCACCACGAAATGGATAATGGAAAAAAAACAGTTTTCCGTCATTATGATTGATATTGATCATTTCAAAGCTGTCAACGACAAATATGGCCATCATATTGGCGACGAAGTTCTTAAGTTTCTCTCAGGAAAAATGAATGAAATAGTTCGGGACGATGATGTATGCATTAGATTGGGAGGAGAAGAATTTGTTGTCTTGTTGGCTGAAACGAATATTCAGGAAGCAATGATTATAGCTGAAAGGCTTCGAACAAATGTCGCATCAATGTTATGTCCGACCAATGATTATATGACGATTTCATCTGGCGTTGGTAGTTATCATAATCATAACGAAACAATAGAAGACTTTTTCAACAGGGTAGACAAGGCGTTATATCAAGCGAAAATGGAAGGAAGAAATAAAGTCGTACAATCTGAAGGTTGAATACGTAGGACTATTGAGACGTTTTATTCGTAAATTACAAAAAAAAAGACCTCGCTTTGAGCGGGGTCTTTTTTCTTATTCGCAAACAAGCACTTGTCTGATAAAATGCCCTTTTTTTGCAACACAGCGATCAGTAATATTAAAACCGGCTTCTTCAACCATATGATCGATTGTTTCAATTGTCACAACGATGACTTTCTTCGTAAACCGGCGTGCTTCCTTCAATATTTCAAGTTGCGCTTCAGGGGTTATATGTGTAAAAAGATTATAGGGCATATCGATAATTGCAACGTCATATTCGTCAACAACTTCTGCAATAGGTCCAATTTCTACACTGCCTTCGAGGTCGAAATGGGCAATGTTTTTCCTCGATCCTAAAACAACACGTGGGTTAATATCACGACCGACGATATTGATGCCCATAGATAATGCTTCAACTAGAACAGTTCCAATGCCGCAGCAAGGATCGATTGCTCGTACACCAGCGGGATGCGGGACTGCAATATTGGCTACTGCCCTTGCGACGCGAGTGCTTAGTGCTGTTGAATACATATGCGGTTTTTTCTGATGTTGGAACCAAATGGATTCACTCTCAACCAACTTCCCAAAATACCACTTGCCATCCAATAAAATAATGCCGAATGTTTTTCCCGGTGGATGCACTAATTCTGGAATACCATTGACACGTAAACCGATTTCACGTTCGATTTTTCGCCGTTCCGGATGCCCAATTTTAGCGGTTGTGCCGAGATCAGCCGTATTCAAAGAGACGACTCTAAAAGTAAATCCACCTAAATCATGCTGTTCAACTTGTTGTGAAATTTCTTCGAGATTATTGCCTTCATACATAATATCCAGCCGTTCTTTCATAAAAGCGCTTCGGCTCGGATCAATTCTAATCGAACTTTTCAATACTGTAGAGGGGACATCGAAACCGAAAAATGATCTCATTTCTAACATGCATAGATCATGCTCATCCATATGCTGAGTATATGTGTATATAAAACCTAGATTACTCACTCAATTCCCATCCTTCACTGCTCTTCATCAATGGCTTCAACCAATTTGAATATAAAGTTGTACATCAGTTGATAAACCTCTACAAACGATAAATCTTCATTAAAACCGTCTACGTAATCCAGCGCAAAGTTCATATCCCATAAGCCGTCTTCATTTGAAAACAGTACACTATATTTCGCTCCGTCTCCGTGTAAATGCGTGTCGAGATACGCTTTTATAGCATCGCCGAATTTTTTTTGTAATTTTAATCCGAATAAAGAAGAATACGTTTTAAATACATCGTCGCATTCAAGTACAACTGCATCAATTCGAATGAGGTCAAAAGCATCCGATTCCACATAAATGAATTCATTCATATGATTTTTCAAATATGAAATACTACCACTTAAAAATTGCTGATCTTCTTCTCGAATCAGATTTTCTGTCTCTTTAACACACCGTTCAACGACATTGAAGTGGAAGTCTTTGTCTAGAACAGTTTGTCCACTGGTAATCAATTGATGTTTAGCGACATATTCTTTATCCACTTCAAAGAACTCAATCTTGTTATCCTTTGTATTTTCTACAATATACTTTTCCATCTGTTTTTTTAACAAATCAGATCAGCTCCTTAACTTCTTATAGTATAGCTTACATTGTTCCGATAGGCTTTTAATTTGTAGCACTTATTTCCCAAAACGAGTTCAAAAAAGTTTAGAGTGAATATGGAACTTATTGACGTTGACAAATTGTCAACACAGCTATACAATTCTCCATAGTGTCTTATTCTCGATTAGTTTCATGGGAAGGAGAATTGATCATGGCTAAAGACATCATCAATTTGTCTCTTGGTTTATTGCTAAGGAAATTATTAAAAGAGCGTTCAATGTCGATGAGAAAACTTAGTGAACTCAGCGAAATTGATACAGCTACTATTTCACGAGTGATAAATGGGAAAAGAAGTGCAAACTTGCAACATTTAGAACGTTTTGCATGCTGCCTAGAAGTGCCTTTGGCCGATCTGGTCGAAGCCGCTGGTTATCCTATTGAACAGATACAGGAAAAAAGTCTGCTGAAAAATCATACATATGTAGATATACTTCAAGACGTTTTCGTTTCTTCGGACATGGCGGATCAAAACGTATCAGAAGCTGTTATTGAACAAAAATTAGCAAAGTACGAACAGTATGTTCAAACGGTAGAAGGAAAAAACGAAATTCTCAATGAATTCGGAAAGAAGCTGGAAAGTGTAGGCAGCATAGGGCCGCTTATTAGTCAGATGAAGGATCTATACAAGAAATTTCATCTGGGGAATGGTACTCCCTATGAACTTGCAATAATTGGTAGTGCGCTATTGTATTTTATCATTCCTTTAGATGTTATTCCTGATTATCTATTTGCCATTGGATATTTGGATGATGCGATTGCAGTACAACTTGCTTCAAATTCATTAGCAAAGAACTGACATAGATTAAAGCGATAGGTGGATTAACTTATGAAGAGAAGCGAGCGAAGAAAAAAGAAAAATAAGGGACTAAGGAACTTCTTAATTGTAACTGCACTGATTTTGTTAGTGGGAATTGTATATGTAGTAATCCAGTATTATAGCGGATTGTCTTTGGCAAAAGAAGGATTGGAAAATGAAGATGAAACGTTGTTTGAGGAATTTGAAGGCGCGGATCCTCAGTTTGGTGAAATTAATGTTCTGTTATTGGGCAGTGACTCCCGGGGGGATGAAGATGCAAGAGCCGATACGTTAATGATTGCTCATTATAATCAAACGACTCACCAGATGAAACTCGTTTCTATTATGAGAGACACCTATGTGGATATACCAGATCACGGGTACCATAAAATAAATGCTGCCTTTTCCATCGGAGGCCCGGAGCTAGTAAGGAAGACGATTAAAGAAAACTTTGACGTGGATATTCATTCCTACGCGATTGTTGACTTCACAGGATTTCCAAAAATTGTAGATGTTATTGCCCCTGATGGGATAGAAGTTGATATTCCTTATGCCATGTCTCATGGAATTGGAATGACATTACAGCCTGGAAAACAAGTTTTAAACGGAGAGCAGCTACTTGGGTATGTGCGTTTCCGACATGACATTCAAAGTGATTATGGACGGGTGGAACGCCAGCAGGAAGCATTGTCGAAATTGAAAGAACAAGCCGTCAGCATTCATAGTATAATGAATTTGCCAAAGTTACTCGGTGTTGTGGAGCCTTACATTAATACAAACGTCGATAATCGGACAATCCTTACAATCGGTAAAGGTTTACTTATTGGTAAGTCTGAAAAAATAGAGACGTTGCGTATCCCTGTTGAAAAATCTTTTGAAGAAAAGCGTGTAGCAGCAGGGGAGGTTCTTAGTATCGATTTCGAGAAAAACAAACAAGCTTTACAACAGTTTTTATCAACGGAAGAAGATACAACTACTACCGAATTGGATAAAGCTGATTCGCTTGAGACAAAGGAATAGGTTACCATCATTAAAATTGCGTAGCTGTCATTTGACGGCTACGCAATTTTATTTATCCAGGTAATTTTATAATCTTGGACGATGGAAAAGTTACCCTCATAATTGAAGGAAAGAGCTCCATTGAACTGCTACGACGCTAGTCCTCCCTCTTACTCGTCCAAGCTAAATGGGGGTCGCGTTATTCATCCTCTTCATACCAAGGATTCAAATGAATCAAAACTTCATCCACATCTTCATTTTGATCCATTATGGTGTCTCTGATTTTATGAGCAACATCATGACCTTCTTGGATTGTCATCTCACCAGGAGCGCCTACACGCAGATCCACCAAAATATAATGACCATGTTCTCTTGCACGTAGACGGTCAATGCGTTTTACTTCGGGAATTGTCATGATTAAAGCAGCGAATTCATCCAGTCTATCCTGACTTATATTTTTCTCCATAAGGACGTCCATTGCTTCTTTCCCAATTTCATACGCAAGTTTCAGCACTAAAAACGACACAATGATACCCGCAACAGGGTCACCGTAAGCTAGGAAGTGGATATTATACAAATCACCAATGAGTGCAAGCCCGATTCCCAAGACAGCTGCAAGGGAAGCGTAGACATCCGCTAAATGATCATACGCAGTTGCAATTAACCCTTTACTATTAGCCAATTTACCAATCCGAATCGTATAGACATACAAGGCATGCTTCCAAATAAGAGAAATGAAGGCAGTTAGCAAAGCGATTAAACTGGCTTTTGCCGGTTCTGCAAAAAGCGCAGAAACCGCTTCATATGCAATATAAATCGCGGCAATCCCTAAAATAAGTGCGACAATGGCAGAGCTGATTACTTCTGCTTTCCCATGTCCATAAGGATGATCATCATCTGCGGGCCGCTTGGATATTCGCATTGAAGTTAAGGCAGCACCACTGGCAATCACATCGCCGGCGTTATGGAAACCATCAGCTAGAAGAACGGGACTTTGAAAAAGAAAGCCCACAACAAGTTTAATTACCGTTAGGAGGATATTGCTGATTAAACTTATCCAGACGGCAATTATTGAAGCACTTGCATGACTATGTTTATTCATCAATGATGACCTCCTATTGATATGTTTCCTAAGGGAAACAAAAAACCTTGACAGGCTTCTGTCAAGGTTTCCGGGTATTCGTATAATCGTATCGGTGAAATGCATTCATATCAATCACTCGCTAAATTAAGACGTTTTTTAATTGTAACATTGCTAAATTTAGACTTCAAGGAAAAGGATTCGGTCTTATTAACATGTCTGTTGATTAACCAAAAGTAACCAGTAAATAACTGGATTACCCCCTAGCCACTACTTGTATAGTTGCGCTTTTGGATCGCTTTGGATTGAATGACTTCTATTACGATTACCGAGATGTCAGGATGTGTAGGGATGCGACTTTGTCGCATCCCTACACACTTTTTCCGGTAATCGTATGGTGGCCCTTCATCCGTCGCGCTCCAAATGCATAAGTACACAGAGTGCTGAAGCTTTTTGGGACGAAAGAATAGTTGGCTTCTTAACTGGAGAAAAGCCGCCAAAGATGCAATTTTGGCGGCTGATGCTTTCTATATGGATATTTCTTTTATTATAAAAGAAGTGTCACTTTCTATAAGACATCACATGAATTAGATGCATAATCTTTACTAAGAGTAAGCAAGGAACACATTGTACAAAGTACTAGAGTGCCCGAAATTGCATCTTCGGGCACTTACACTCTTCATTGAGTGCCATCTATTCTTTTCTTCCAAAACAACTGCACTTTTCACTTGAACATTGTAGGAACGCGACAGGCAACTATTCGCAACAGTATTACTGAAATGAGTGTGGCTAGAAGTGACGGAGTCACTTCTAGCCACACTAGGACCCCTCAGTAAATCTGTCATGAATAGTTAGTCGAAAGCGGGCCGGAAATAGTCCAGTGAAAATGAAGGTCATCAAGCCCTTCTCACTAGTGTTTTATGCAAATAAGTGGTTAATCAACAGACGTGTCTTATTAAATACCTAATCGTTAAAAATGGGATTGAAAATAATCGCATAGTATGACAGGCGCTCAATGAACCATCTTTTCCGTCACTAACGCTAAAGTCTTCATCAATCGGCAACTTGAATGCTTGATTCGAGAGAAAAGAGAGATAAATTCCCGCATCCGAATCATAAGAACTTTTCTTCTTGCTGGTCAGTTGTAAATCGTCCCCGACCTGATGCAATTCCAATATACCGGTCATCGTTGAAAATGGCAGCGGTAAGTCGATATTCATATACATTCGGCCAGCTTTTTCATGTTGAGAATAAAGTGCGACGAAAGCGGTTTCAGGACCGATTTTACGAATCCAAGCTCTTACTTTATCCCTGCCGTCCGCCGTATCTTGAAGGGCAATAACATCTCCAGTCATTTCAACCTGTCTGCCATGCAGAGGCAAATGGATCTGTTGTGTTTTTCTGCTCATCAGCTCGTAGACAAATGCAAACGGCTTAAACCATGAGCGCCATTTAATCGTTGCGAATAGCCGGTAATTAATAGTGTTTTCATAGAAATCAATAATCCGCGGGGAGAGTGTGTTGCATTGAAGAGACGGTCCGTAGACCTTCATATCGTCGACAAGTCCTGGATGTTTTTCATGCAACATGCCTTCCAGAACCTGTTCACCTATAACCCGCTTCCCGCGAATACGACTGATGGGAAAAGTGGGGGGATGAAAATTTGCAGCCGGGATAGTTATAGACCACCCGACAATACCAACTAACGCAAATACCAAGCAGTTCAAGACACCGTGAAAACGAAGCATGAAATCGATGTTCACGGATGTAAGCCCGAAGCCACTGCCAAGTGCATATAACAACGAAAAGATGATAGTCACTCCGAGTGCACCAAACGAAATTCGAATGAGCCACTTTTGCACATGGTTTTTGAAGGGCGTTTTCCAAGCAATAAAAATGAGTCCGCTTAACCCGATAATGTATAATCCGACTGATAGCAGCTCAATCCACCTAGAAAATGTAATGCCAATCGCAACAAGAAGTGGTGATACTAAAATAATCGTACACATTATCCTAAAGAACGGAGGTTTATAAATCCTCCCCAGTAAGCCAATGAAAATCGGAAGCAAAAATGCGGAATAATGAAAGTGAATGCCAGTCAACCATGTAATGAGTGGGCTGAATCCGGTATCGATACCAGTCACGTAAGCAAAGAACCAAGCGCCGCCGAGTGATATATAAACAAGCCCCGCATCAATTGCGAACTCTTCCAGATTCGTAAATCCTCTATTGAAAAACCGAGTCAACCCATACAGGGCGATAACAAATGTGAACGCTAAATAAATTGCCGCTAGCAGGCCATCCCACTTTGAGCCAGGTACTATGTGCAATAACGCTACCGCTAGATATGCAGGAATAGCAAAATAATAATAGTGTTGAGAAAACCAGTTTTCCTTTTCCATAACGAAACGTATTGCGATTGGGACATAGACCAGTTGCGCGATCGTTAGCATAAGAAAAGGCCATGGGTTCAAGCTGAAAAAGGCTACACTAACAAATAACACACTATGTATGAGTGCAAACTTACACATCGTCATCGGTAGAAAACATCCCTTCATACGAAAAAACAATTCCAATCAAAGGATTCCGTACTCTAACATGAATATGATAAAGCCCTAATTCATCGTCAAACCGCTCGATGATTGTTGCAAGCCCTTGAAATATCCGTGGCAATGGAATTTCTAACTTTCCAAGAACAAGCCGCTGACGCAGCGATCTAATCGTTAAACTTCCATTGTTTGTTACTAGAAAGCCCAAATCAGCATATAGGAGGGACGGTTCACCAAGGTAATCCCGGATGATAAGCCGCTCTTTGTCAAAACTCATACGCGCATTAAAATAACGTCTTCTATTTCCGAAATGAAAAATGCGTTCCCAATGTACTTGGCTTTCACCATTCTCTCCAACAAACGCTTTATTCGTTATTGTAAATGGAATGTCTTTTCCCCGTTCAGGGAAAAGCAATTTCCAACTAACACCTGCTCGAAAAATCGGATACATCCATTTCGGTCCGCCGCTGATTTTTTTCATAATACCCGATGCTTTAAATGAAGTACCTGACGGCAGGTCATACCTTTTTTGTAGCATCGGATGTAGCCGATTGAAATCGTCACCCAATGCTTGTCTGAAAATTGACATGAAGTCCACCTCACCTTTTTCGTTTACAGCTTCTCGCTGAAGGAACATCTTTACTTATGAATAACCCAATAAGAGAAAGAACAATCAGTGATAAATTGAACGTTAGCGGGTTGAATGGATGGATTGCAGATGCCGGTACAGCAATGATTGCCGCTATCGTCAATAACGGAAATAAAATCAGCTGCAATGTAAATAAATGCTTCTTATTTCGATAAAGTAGCCAACTGATTCCGAGTAGCACCTCTGCAATGCCAATTAGCAGTACCGACGTCGTAATTCCTTTCTCCGATAATTCCAAAACGCTCCCGATCATCGCCCTTTCTTCTTCATGCATTCCGATAATTTTAGGAACGAGTCCTTGGTAGATCCAAATGAATGCAAATAATAGCGTCATTAAATAGGTACTGAAAAATCGCATGTATTGTGAGCGGGGGGCTTCGCCTCGTTCAAGCCATCGCTTTAACACATCAAAACTAAGCGCGGTTGCCCAGCCAATAAGCGGGCGAAAAGCCAGATTATCAACGACTTCGCCAACACGGCCAAAATTGACGTCGTAATCATACTGCGTAAAAAATTTCACGCCTTCTTTTTGAGGTTCATATTTCCAAAAGCCGCGTCCTTCTCGGATAGGGGAGATGCATTGCTCCGTACCGAATTGAAGGGAAGACGATCGCGTGCCATCATCCTTGTGGAACGTTCCAACACTTTTCCCCCAGCCTTCCACATTGATGAAAGGACCGGCTGTCCGTGAATACACAAACTGCTGTGGCTGGCCTTCTTCTTTTGGCAAATAGGTAATTGAAGAGAAACGTAAATCCCATTGTTCGTGCATATCCGGTTTTTGCGATGCGTCCCATACTTTTTCAATCTCCGCATGAATCGATATTTCAACATATATCGGCTTTTTTTTCATCACACTCACCTCATCGTGTTGTTTATAATACTTACGGCAATCGTGTCTCTACTAGTATATAACGAAGGAGAATCGTCGATGTTACCTATACTACATCTTTTTAGAATAAAGCATCTCGATTTTAGGAGAATACGTAGAAAGTATGAAATTATAGTATAGTTCTATAGAGAGTTCACGCAAGTTGCTCTATTGATTGTTGCAATCGTGTAGAATGATACTTATAATACATATAAATGAATAATAATACATTCGAGAGGTTGATTATACATGAAACTTTGGGGTGGACGTTTTACGAGTCGGGCGGATGAAATAATGGAGCAATTTAATACATCACTACCTGTTGACCATAGATTGTATAAGGAAGATATCGCGGGTAGCTTAGCGCATGTTACGATGCTGGTACACTGCGACTTATTGACACCAGGAGAAGGCGAGCTGCTCGTAGACGGGCTTGAATCCATCTTGGAGGATATCGAAACGGGGACAATTAAAATAGAAGGCAACTACGAGGATATCCATTCATTCGTCGAAATGCATTTGACGGAACGAATTGGGGAAACAGGAAAGAAATTGCACACAGCCCGTAGCCGGAACGATCAAGTGGCTGTTGACATGCGCTTATATGCGAAAGGCAAAGCAGTGGAAGTGATAGATAGTCTTCAAATACTCATCGATTCACTGGCTGACAAAGGGGCGGCTAACAATGTGATTATGCCGGGCTATACGCATTTGCAGCGCGCACAAGTCGTAACATTCGGTCATCATTTGGGTGCATATGCGCAAATGTTCAAAAGGGATAAAAAGCGTGTTGGAAATGCGCTTGAAATTTTGGATGAAAATCCGCTCGGCTGTGGAGCACTTGCTGGTACAACGCACAACATCGACCGTGATGTGACAACGGCGTTATTAGGTTTTGAAAAACCGGTGGACAACTTCCTTGACGGTGTCAGTGATCGTGATTATTTACTTGAACTCATGTCGGATTTTTCAATTATCATGATGCATTTGAGTCGCTTGAGTGAAGAACTTATTTTGTGGAGCAGTCAGGAATTTAAATTCATCGATATGGCAGATGCTTATTCGACAGGAAGCAGTATCATGCCGCAAAAGAAAAATCCTGATGCTGCGGAATTAATTCGCGGGAAAACGGGGCGTGTCTATGGCTCATTGTTCGCATTACTGACAACGTTGAAAGGCCTGCCGCTTACTTATAACAAAGACATGCAAGAGGATAAAGAACAATTTTTCGACGCACTTGATACTGTGCTGGACTGTATTGAAATCATGTCTAAAATGATCGATACGCTACAGGTCAATGCGGATAATATGAAAGCAGCGATTAAAGCTGGTTTTCTTAATGCAACCGAAGTTGCGGATTATTTAGTAGGTAAAGGGACGGCATTCCGCGATGCACACGAAATCGTTGGAAAACTGATCATTTACTGCGAGCAACAACAGAAAGCAATTGAGGATTTGACGGTCGAAGAGTTAGCCAAGTTCAGTGAGCAAATTACAGATGACATATATGATTATATTGATTACGAAAATATTATTACTAAAGGGAATAAGCACCTGATGAAGCAAGTGGTGGAATAAGAGCAGGCGGATAGTTATGCATATCGTCGGTCTGCGGTGGTATATGATCGGTTGGCAAGGGGATATGATCGGTCTCCGATGATATATGATCGTTTGGCGAGAGATACGGTCGGTCTCCCATGATATATGGTCACTCCAACAGTACAACCCTTTCCTTATGTAAATAAAAAAAGCTTGAAAGGACAAATTCGTCTTTTCAAGCTTTTTTGTTATCCCATAATATTATAGCCGGCATCTACATAAATGATTTCACCTGTAACACCGCGAGACAGGTTACTCAAAGTGACCAACGTCATTTCAGCCACTTCTTCTTGTGTGACATTGCGTTTTAACGGGGCTTGTTCTTCAATTTGAGTCAAAATCGTATTGAAGGAAGCAATGCCTTTTGCAGACAGCGTACGGATGGCCCCGGCAGAAATTGCATTGACACGGATATTTTCTTTCCCCAAATCGAACGCCAAGTATTTTACGGATGCTTCAAGTGCCGCTTTTGCAACACCCATCACATTATAGCCGTCAAGCACGCGCTGTGCGCCCAAATAACTCATCGTTACAATAGAACCGCCGTCTGTCATGAATGGACGGGCTTCTCTGGCTGTTGCGATGAGCGAATAAGAACTTGTGTCCTGTGCAAATGCATAACCGCTTCTCGTAGTCTCCACAAAGTCATTTTTCAAATCCTCAGCATGTGCAAATGCAAGTGAATGGACAACACCGTGAATGGTACCGACTTCAGCGCCGATTTTCACGAATGCCTCGTGGATACTTTCATCCTCATTAACATCACACTGCACAATCATTTTCGCTTCAAAATCGGCTGCACTTAATAGTTTTTCAAGTTTAGCAAGTGAACGCTCTTTGCGATAGGTGAAAATAACATTTGCACCGACTGAAAAGAGTGTTTTTGCCACTCCCCAAGCAAGGCTTCGCTCATTCGCTACCCCCATTACAACAATATTTTTACCTTTAATTTTAAGTAAATCTTCCATAGTAACCTCCTGAGTAGGTATTGAAAATGTATATACCTATTATTAGTACCAGATGCTAAATAAATTATAGCATATCTGTTCAGATATTGTGAATAGCTGCAAATAAAAATGAAAACGTATTCAAAACTGAAATATTGGTAATATATAAAAATACAGTTGACTTTATAATTATGCATACATATAATAAGCTTAACTTGTAAATAGGGGTGATTGGAATGAAAGTAGGAATCATTGGCGCTTCAGGATACGGCGGACTTGAGCTCATCCGGCTACTGCACAACCACCCTGAAGTCGAACGAATTGAACTATTCACGTCTTCCGAAGAAGGAATAGTATTTTCGCATAAGTATTCGCATCTTATGAATATAGTTGATCAGCCTCTTCAGAAAATAGAGCTAGCGAACTTGGCAGAATTCGATGTCGTTTTTTCTAGTGCACCTGCTGGGGTAGCGAGTACACTTCTTCCTCCGTTAATTGGAAAAGGACCGAAACTCATCGATTTGTCAGGGGATTTCCGTTTAAAAGATTTGTCTCAATATGAGCAATGGTATAACAAAGAACCGGCGCCAGCTTCTGCCATTGAGCAAAGTGTATACGGACTGACTGAATGGAATGCCGAAGCAATCCGGCAAGCACAGTTAGTTGCAAATCCAGGTTGCTTCCCGACAGCAGTTCTCTTGGCATTGTTGCCATTACTAAAAGAAAATACAATCGACGCGACCCAGTTAGTCATTGATGCGAAAAGCGGTGTGTCCGGGGCTGGCAATCAGCCAAGCCAAATGACGCATTTCAGCGAAACGAATGAAAACACAGCAATCTATAAATTAAATCAACATCAGCATATTCCGGAAATAGAGCAGGCATTTGCATCATTTGCAAAAGAGACACCGCCTATTACATTTAGTACACATTTAGTTCCTATGACGAGGGGAATTCTTGCGACAAGTTATGCGCCTGTTATGGATGGAGTAACGGAAGCTTACCTCATTGAGTGTCTAAAGGAAACATACGCCAATCATCCATTTGTTCGTGTTTTGCAAGATAAGGCTAAGTTTGGCACCAATCAAGTATATGCCTCGAATTACTGTGATCTTCTTGTAAAAGTTGACCCGCGGACGAACCGGGCTACAATCGTTTCCGTAATTGACAACTTGGTAAAAGGGGCGGCAGGGCAAGCCATTCAAAACATGAACGTGCAATTTGGTCTTGAGGAAATAACCGGTCTTTCACATGTCCCGGCATTCATTTAACTTGGGGGGATTACTATGACGAGAACAACGGTATTAGCACCGAAGCGGATTTCAGGAAATAACATCGTATCCCCGATTGGTTTTAAGGCGACAGGCATCCATTGTGGGATTAAACATAAGAAAAATGATTTGGCACTGCTTGTCAGTGAAATACCAGCAAATGTTGCAGGCGTATTTACAACAAATGCAATACAGGCTGCTCCACTGGTAGTTACAAAAGAAGCAATGCTGAAAGTAGGCAAAATGCAGGCAATCGTGGTGAATTCGGGAAATGCGAATGCATGTACAGGTCAGCAAGGATTGATAGACGCACGACTTATGCAACAAACAGCGGCAGAGAAACTCGGTATTTCATCAAATCTTGTCGGTGTCGCATCGACGGGGATCATTGGCGAAATGATGAAAATGGAACCCATTGTAAAAGGTATCCGGAAACTTGAACCAAGTGCCGAGTTGGAAGGTTCCATTTTATTTTCCCAGGCGATTCTTACGACAGATACCGTAACGAAAAATACTGCATACAGTACCGTCATTGACGGGAAGAAGATTATTATTGCAGGGACGGCAAAAGGGTCTGGTATGATCGACCCCAATATGGCAACAATGCTTGGCTTTATGACTACGGATGCCAATATCGAGTCGATTCATCTGCAAGCTGCTCTTAAAACAGTTACAGATTTGACATTTAACGCTATTACAGTGGATGGCGATACGTCAACAAATGATATGGTGCTCATTATGGCGAATGGGATGGCAGGAAATGATTCATTGACACCGGCCCATCCTGACTGGGAACTATTTATAGAAACGTTGCAGGCAGTTTCTCAGGATCTGGCAAAAATGATTGCGAAAGACGGAGAAGGCGCAACGAAGCTTATCGAAGTCGAAGTGACAGGAGCTATTTCGAATGTCGAGGCGCGTAGGATTGCTAAAACAGTTGTCGGCTCACCACTTGTAAAAATAGCTATTTTTGGCTGTGATGCTAACTGGGGAAGAATTATAGCCGCTGTCGGTTATAGTGGTGCGACCTTGGATCCGAATGCGATAAAAATTAAGATTGGCCCAACAATTGTTGTTGAAAATGGGGAGCCTGTCCAATTTTCGGAAGCTGAACTGCTTGTTTATTTGAAACAGCCCGAAGTGAAAATCATTGTTGATCTTTATCAAGGAAGCGGTCAGGGAGTAGCATGGGGGTGCGATTTAACATATGACTATGTCCAAATCAACGCAACATATCGTTCGTAAACGAATAGTGGTAAAACTTGGTGGAAGCATGCTTGAAGGCTTGAATGAAGACTTTTTTGTGACTATCAAACAATTACAAGATACAGAGCATGATCTAGTGCTTGTTCATGGAGGCGGACCTTTTATTAATAAAGAACTCGCTAAAAACAAAGTACTATCATCCGTAGTGAACGGTATCCGGGTGACGTCAAAGGAAGCGGCCGAAATCGTTCAAACGACGTTAATAGGTCAAGTGAATCCAGATCTCGTCCATCGATTAAACAATGGTGGAATCGATGCGATAGGGTTAAGTGGATATGACGGAAAACTGCTAACTTGCACGGTGTTAGATGAAGACTTGTACGGTTCTGTCGGAGAAATACAGCATGTCCGTACTGAGCTGATAGAAACAATGCTAGACGCAGGGCTTGTGCCGGTTATTTCATGTATCGGGGCGACAGCAGATGGAGCCGCTCTCAATATTAATGCAGATACCGTGGCAAGTAAGATTGCTCTTGCCATAAACGCAGACAGCCTTCTTCTTGTCACGGACACACCAGGCATTCAAATAGAAGGAAGCGTGCAACAAACAGTATCTCCAACTGAAATTGTACAGTGGATTGGAACTGGTGCAATTTACGGAGGGATGTTGCCGAAAGTGAAAGCAGCACTTGATTGTTTAACTGCAGGCATTCCATCGGTGCAAATTGTCAGTGATCAGTTGACGGGAACTACAATTAAAAGCAAGGGGGTATTCGTATGACTAGTCTATTTCAAAATTACGCACGTCGTTCTGTCCACCTCGTAAAAGGGCGAGGAACGATTGTAACGGATGACAAAGGAAAAGATTACCTCGACTTTACTAGTGGAATAGCAGTCGTCAGTCTTGGTCATGCGCATCATGCACTAGTTGAAGTAGTCAAAAGACAAAGTGAAAAACTATGGCATGTTTCAAATTTATTCGAAAGCCCGGAGCAAGAGCTATTAGCTGCGAAACTAACGGAAGATACGCCTTTCAGTCATGCCTTTTTTTGCAACAGCGGAGCTGAAGCAAACGAAGCAGCTATCAAATTAGCGAGAAAACATACAAAGAAAAACGTTATCATTACATTCGAACAATCCTTTCATGGACGGACGTTTGGTGCGATGTCCGCGACTGGGCAAGTTAAGGTTCGCGAAGGCTTCGGACCGTTGCTGGAATCATTCCGTATCATTCCATATAATGACGCACAGCAACTGGAAGCTGCGATTGACGGCGATGTAGCTGCAATTATGCTGGAAGTGATTCAAGGAGAGGGCGGCGTCAACCAAATTGACCCTGACTTTGCACAATTACTAACAGATCTCTGTAAATCTAAAGGTATCTTACTTATTATCGATGAAGTGCAGACGGGTATTGGCCGTACCGGGACCCGATATGCTTATGAGCAGACGGTTCTTGAACCGGATATTATAACCCTTGCCAAAGGATTGGGCGGAGGTTTCCCAATTGGTGCCATGCTCGGGTCAAGCGAGCTATTTCAGTCATTTGGACCAGGAACTCACGGTACGACATTTGGAGGTAATCCACTAGCAGTCGCAGTTGCACAAACAGTTGTCGACATCGTATTTAAGAAAAAGTTCTTGCTAGAAGTTGAAGACAAATCGAATTACCTTATCGAAAAGTTGCAAGCGTCATTGTCGAAAGACCAATACTCGATTCGCGGGGCAGGTCTGTTACTGGGGATAGAATGCCGCGATGAAGTTCAGTCATTCATCCAACAGGCAGAAACAGCAGGCTTGTTGCTCGTTCAAGCAGGCGCTAATGTCATACGTATGTTACCGCCATTGACGGTTACATATGAAGAAATTGACCAAGCAGTGGATATTCTCGCAACCGTTTTGCTCGCCGAAAAAGTGGCAGTAACTTAATAATCATTTGAATTAAGGCGTTCAGTGAAGCGCTATTCAATCGACCTCTGTCTGAAGGTTAAAACAAACGGATTCGCTTAAACTAGCGAATCTTTTTGTTTTTTAATAGAAGTTACTAAATTGACCGGGAAATTGATACTAACCACTATATAACCTCGTGAATCAATTATAAAGTGCTGAAAAACAGATTTTCTATCAAAAATAGGTCTTTTATACAGTTTGGAGTCGGTTTTCTGAACCATCGGAATCATTTTGGATAAATATTGAAACTAATCATGTGAAAATGATGTATGGTAAATAGAATTCATTGACAAAGAACAGAGGGGGAGTAAAAGATGACTGATATTGAGCGCGAAGGGCTTTACATGGGTATTCGAAACTTCCGTGAAAAACAGGTGACAAGCGGATTATCGTTAGATGAAGAGAAGGCACTTAAAACATTACTAGAGCAAGTCGATACGGACATTAAAAAAGTACATAAAATGCAAGTGAACTTTAGCGACGAGCAAATGAAAGCGTCTGTCAAAGTGGAGGCAATCAGAAATGCCACTTTCGTTGAAAGCCCGGTAAAACGTAATTTTTTGGATAAGGTAATGAAAAAAGAACAAATTGTTTATTATAATCTTCAAGTGCCTAATTGGGCTGATTTGGACTCCTACGAATGGACCTACACGTTTGCACTGGAAGTTAGAAGTTTCATGGAGCAGGTAGGATTAGGGGATAAGTGGAGCACTTTGCTGCCGCCTATCATGGAAATATCAGCTGTTGAAAGTTTGGATAAAGAAGAAGTTGAGTGGTTGAATCTGTTACCCGACACGAAATGGTGCTTAACTGCATTTGATGAAGTGGACGAGTTGGAGAAACTAGCGAAACAGCATAGCGAGGAAATGTATGAAAGTATCACTTGGCTGAAAGAACACTGGAAAGATGGCTATCAGATTTATAGTGACTATACTGAGTTGGGTTTTATACAACTCTCGTGAACGTTGTATAAGTATGAGTAGGTAATAATTTCGTGTGCGAGGCAACTGTCATTCCATTCAAAAATCCTTAAAATAATTAAAATGAAAGAGTAGCCCGTACTGTGGAAAAATGATCTCAGAGGAATTAATAAAAGCTCCTCTAGAAGAGAGTTTGGGTGACAGCTTGTGGCAGTGACTGGAACCACTTATCACGCTTGAAGTTCAATCAGTTGATAACTCCGGGCGGTCATTTTAGAATGGTTTGTATACTTTTTTTGAAGTGTAAAGTAGGAATGAAAGAAGGTTTTTTTATGAAGAAAGGAATTGCTATTTTTTTTGTATCATGCTTTTGGCGGGATGTTCCAGTGGGGGAGCTGATGCGCCTAAAACGGAGACAGATGGTGGAACTAAAGTTGGTCAAACTGAAGTGAAACCTGACAGCTCCAATACCCAAGATAATGCGGTGGTTGAAAAGACAGCCAAATCCAATGAAGCAAATACTGGAGAAGTCATAACGAATTCAAATAACGACGCTCTTAAAGACCTACCAGAATTTAAAGTGCTAGCTGACACTATTGACTTGGGTGTTTATCACGGAATGATAGAAACTGATAACCAAGGAACTCGAATCATTCTCTTTGGAAACGAACAGAATCATAAAGAATATAAAAGTATCTTTGTCAAAAATGATAATCGCTTAAAAATTATTAAACTAGAAAATGATGGTTTAATTTACAATAAGATATTAAAATAAACAAAACAGCTGAGAACATCGATTACACTCGATATTCTACAGCTGTTTTTAAAATAATTTAAGGATTGGCACCGAAAAAAATGTAACTTCTTCCATCGTACTCCGTCTAATCTGTTGAGTAACGGAAAGTGAGGAGATAGTATGAAGAAATTCGGTACAGTCGCATTGGCAGCACTATTAACTGGAAGCATGGTTGGTGGCTATACGGCTCATGCGCAGGAAGAACAACCGCAAGTTATTAGCGCCAAAGAGGAAGATACAACAAATTATGTGAATTTCACAGGCATTATCAAAGAGATTGAAAAAGGGGATAAAGAGATTCTCGTAACGCTTGAAAATAAAGATGAGATGATTATGATTTTACGCATCACTGATGAATCTCTACTCTTCAATAGCGGAACGACAAAATCAATTGGAAAAACAGACCTAAAAAAAGGCGCAGTGGTCGAAGCTTATTATGACAAAAACAAGCCGATGATTTTAATTTATCCAGCGCAAGTTACCCCTGAAATCGTTGTTATGAAAAATGACGACGTTTTCGGAGAAGTGAAAATCGCTAAGTTTGATAAAGATTACCTCAGTTTGGATGGGAAATTGAAACTGAACCTAAGTGAAGAGACAGTCCTTTTGAATCAACAAGGAAAAGTAATTAAAGAAAAAGGTCTTGAAGGAAAAGAATTGGCCGTCTTCTATGATGCAACAACAAGAAGCCTTCCACCTCAAACATCGCCGTCCAAAGTCATTGCATTGGATTATGTCACTGAGGAACTGCCGGAAACAGAAACACCGTCTGAACCTGAAAAACCGGACACCTCAAAAATGGATGAAATCATTAAAAACGATCACTACATGAAAAATGGTGTAAAGATGATTCCGCTGCGTAAAGTGGCTGAGCAACTTGGTTACCATGTGCTCTCTCAACCAAAAGTCAATGGCGCACTCGTCACACTGGAAAATAGTTCATTTACAATCACACGTGGCGATAAAAAGTATGGTTATAATAAAAGCATTCAATCTTTTGAAGTTGCACCTGAACTGAAAGGTATGAAAACATACGTTTCAGAAGACTTCCTTGAACTTTTGATTAAAAACTAACCGCCAAGCGAAGCATGGCTATATAGCAACCGAGCCTGAAACGATGGGACTGCCTTTTAAAGAGGCAGACGTTTCAGGCTTTTTTTGTCATTATCTATAAAGAAAAACTATACAGATTTTTCATTCTACTGTACTGTTAATATATGATCTTTCAGAAGAAATGGAGAATGGATATGGCGAAAAAAATACTGGCATTTATTATTGCACTTTTAGTTACGTTTACATCAATTGGCAACGCTTCTGCAGCTCCTTTATTTAAAGATGTTGGTGATAAGCACGTTTCGAAAGCTGAATTGGACTTTTTAGCAGAACGGGGCATCATTGTTGCGAATCCGCAACAAAACTTTGGGGTGAAGGAAGAGATTACCCGTTTGGAAGCGTCCGCCATGATCATTAGGGCACTGGGACTGGAAACAGTAAATCGTCCTAATCCAAACTTCAGCGACGTAACTCCTGAAGACGAGGGCTATGACATCATTGCCACAATAGCGGATGAGGGGATCGTCAATGGTAATGCAGACGGCGAGTTCATGCCGAATAATAAGTTGACACGAGGGCAAATGGCAGCGATTCTAGTCAGCGCTTTTGAGTTGAAGGGAACGTCCAAACACGTTTTTAAAGACGTCAACTCAGCGTATTGGGCATCAGAAGCGATTAAAACACTCTTTGCCAATGAAGTCACAACAGGCTATCCAAATAATACATATAAGCCAACAGCATTTATTACGAAAGTGAATTTCGGGGTATTCCTTGCGCGAATCCTAAACCCGGAATTTAAACAAAAGCCTGTTTGCTATAAGTCTGATGGTAAAAAGAAAGCTGTCGTTAATGTACAGGTAACAAACTTGTGGAAATCGCCAAACAAAAACCGGGTAGTGGACCGTCCCTCAATTACCAGTCCAACCGATATCGGGAAATGGGCGAAAAGCATGTCCGTCAGTCAGAAGTTATGGCTCGTTGGAAAAACAGATACGCAAGCCTTGTACGGACAGGAAGTCGTCATTTTAAAAAGTAGTGGTAATTGGCATGAAGTCGCTGTAATAGATCAATATACACCGAGAAATAAAGCGGGTTATCCAGGATGGGTACCGAAATCACATGTGACAGAACTAACGACTGACTACAAGGATTGCCACATAGCGATCGTAGACACGAATATAGCCACTCTTTATGATGAACCGAAAAAAGCAAACAAATATATGGATATTAGTTATACGACCATCCTTCCTGTCATTGGGGAAAAAGGCGAGTGGCTTCACGTTCAAACACCTGCTAACGGCGTGAAATATTTACGCAAACAAGATGCAAAGGTAGTTGAAAATTTTGCGGCAATCCCAAAACCGACTCAAAAAGATATTGTTGATAGCGCTAAGATGTTCCTGGGACTTCCATATGTCTGGTCAGGGATATCAGGCTTCGGGTTCGACTGTTCGGGTCTTATCCACTCCGTGTACAAAAATCATGGCATTATGATTCCGCGTGATTCATTTGTCCAAGCGGTCAATGGTACCCCTGTTAACAGAAAAAACATGCAACCTGGTGATTTGATGTTTTTTGCTTACAATCAAGGCAAGGGCAAGGTATTCCATGTCAGCATGTATATCGGAAATGGTAAGATGATTCATGCACCGAATTCAAGCAAAAGCGTAGAAATTATCTCCATTGACACGCACCCATACAAAGCGAACTACGCGGGTTCGAGAAGATATTTGAAATAAAGTGATACCTCAATCAGATGGAATTTTATTTTTTGTTAAATCTATACGAACTGAACACCAGTGTCGAATCAAATACAATACGGCGTTGTAAATGTTACGCAAAATAACAAGTCAATTAAATTCAATGATTCAACGATGTATTATATCAATAAAAAAAGGTGTGTTCGCTTACAGTCTGCAAGATAGGGAAACGAAGAAACTTTCGGCTATTCAAGCGAAAGATATGACGATAACAGATAATGGAATTGTCATTGTAGATAGTAAGGGCAAAAAACACACTCTGAAAAAGTAATGATAAAAGCATCCCCCGGGGTGCTTTTTCTTATATCTTAGTGAAAGTGGATTCCAAAGAAAGTTCAAACACACTCATAACGCTATTCACATACGATAAAACAATAAGGTAACTATGGACGAATCACTACCCGAAAAAGGATGTGTGTAGGCGTGTACAACAACTCCAATCGTAATTCAAATTCGAAATACACGCTGGGCGATCTCTTAAAAGGGAAGGATCTTGAAATTGTTGCCGCATCTCTTCTTTTACTTGGCAAACTGAAAGTAGATTCCATCCAATTATTTAGAGATCAGCCTATAATATCCGTTACGCTGTTAGGAGCATTCAAAGGACTGAATGACGATAAAGTGAATGAAATGGCTGAATTTCTAGAAGGAAGTGGTGATATGACAATAGATGAATTATTTGAGGGGATAAAGAAACATGTGAATAAAGGTAGGGGGAGCGGACATGGGTGAAACAACGAACTTTGACTCCCAAAAATTTCTCAACACAATCATTTTAATTGTATTTCTCCTTCTCCTTGTTTTCGGTACGACTAAGTTAGAAGAATTGACACAAGTAGAAGATATAGAAAATTGAAGGCTGAGAAACAGAATACGAAAGACAAACGGGACTCATTAAGTATCTATGGGTCCTATTAGTATAAAAGAAATTAGGTCAGGTCTGTTTTCTGCCAAAGTTTACTGTGTTTCAATTGCAGTAAACCAGCCAGTTTTCAAGGCACTTCAATCGTTCAAGAAACAAATGAGCTATTGTTAATGCATCATCGATTATCCGATGTCATTCAAATAGTTAAGCTTCGAATATGAGTGTATATTTTTCGAAATCATGCTGTTTCCATGAGGGGTTTAAATAATCGATGATCGCTATTTCAACAATGTATGAATTGCCGGGGAATTCCCGTTACTCAAAACGTGTAATACATTGTAGACTGTATTTTTAATAGGTGTCTTGAAGTAACTGCCGATATATAATAGTAGCTGATCTTGTATTCAGCCATTAGTTTTGAAAATTAATTAAAGGATACTTTTTTAACTATATATGTTGAACAAATGAATAGGACGTATGCGTTTTACAAGGGCTTTTGGAAGGTCGCTGAAAAATACCTAATAATTAGAATGAATTGGAATTTCTGCTAATATCGCTTCGACGCTTTGTGGATGCTCCCCGCGATAAGCCGGAAAGGAGAGCACTTGGGAGGGATTGAATTGCATCCCTCCTTGCTCTTATCGCTCCGGCTACCACGAAGTCGTGCCTTCGCTGGATGGTCTATGTGAGAAAGCGCATTTCGTTATCAGGGATGAGACATACAACCTGGAATGCCATAAATAAATCGATTGAATGTGATCAACGAATGTCCCAATATATGAGGAGTGAATTGGAATTCCCACTAATACCGCTTCGACGCTTTGTGGATGCCTCCCGCGATAAGCCGGAAAGGAGAGCACTTGGGAGGGATTGAATTGTATCCCTTCTTGCTCTTATCGCTCCGGCTACCACGAAGACGCGCCTTCGCTGAATGGTCTATCTGAGAAAGAGCATTTCGTTAACTGTGATGAAATCTGCAACCTGGAGTGCATCTTTCTTGACTATAAGTAGTATCAAATAGGAATTTCCTTATAATCTCGCCATATACATTTCAAAATCACATTTTTCTCGGTAATGAACACCCTAGCGTAGGCGCGGCAAAGGCATCCTGAAAGAGCCAAGCGTTCTACAATCCACTTCCCGAATTACAACTCTCTCATTATTAAGCGCCACAGCAGATTCAAAGGGATTCTTTAATTCAACTATATAGTGTTTGATCAGAAGTTTTTCTGTGAATTTCTTTAGATTCATTAATCATAATGTGTATGAAAAATCCCCCTCGTCTACTAAAAATAATAGGGGAGGGGGAGACCTATCTTTTTAGGGATTCTACTTAAGAATTAACGCTCAAGCTCTCTGTAACCTGTTTCTGCTTTAAACCTTACTTCGGCATAAGAAACCTCATCGGCTTCATGTTTCTTAGATGAAACGAGTGTACCAATAATTGCTGCTAGGAATCCTGCTGGAACTGAAATAATTGCGGGATTCGCATACGGGAAAATCGGCTGCCCAACAAAGAACGCTGCTCCTTCTATAGGATTAATAACACTCGGGCTTAATGCAACAAGAACAAGTGCGACAATTAAGCCGGTTAACATTGAAGCGACTGCGCCTGTTGTATTGAATTTTTTCCAATAAATCGTAAAGAGAATTGTAGGGACATTCGCAGAGGCGGCGATACAGAATGCGAGTGACACAAGAAACGCGACATTCAATTTTTCCGCACCGAGTGCTAAAATAATAGAGACAACCGCAACAGCAATTGCAGCATATCTTGCAGCATTTACTTGCTGTTTCTCTGTTACTTTTCCTTTTTTTATAATTTCTCCATAAATATCATGTGCAATTGCTGATGCACCTGATAATACTAGTCCGGCAACAACTGCAAGAATAGTTGCAAATGCAACAGCTGCAACAAATGACTCTAATGCTGAACCGCCTAACACACCCGCGAGCATTGGGGCGGCCATGTTCCCGGCAGCATTTTCAGCAATAATCGCATCCACGCCAACAAATTTAGCTGCACCGAATCCGAGGAAAATGGTTAGAACGTAGAATATCCCAATAATCCAAACCGCGTAAATAACAGAAGACCTAGCTGTTTTTGCATCTTTTACAGTAAAGAAACGCATTAAGATATGCGGCAATCCAGCTGTACCTAAAACGAGTGCAATTAGAACGGATATTAGACCAATCGGATCTTTATAAATTATTCCAGAATGCAAGAAGGCGTCACCATGGGGCGTTGCCGTCCTCATGGCATCAAACATACCAATAAAGTTGAAATTAAACTTTAATAGAACGAGGAACGAAATAATAATGGTTCCTACCATAAGCAAGATTGCTTTAACAATTTGAACCCAACTTGTTGCAGTCATACCGCCGAATAATACATAGATTGTCATCATGACACCTACGATGAGTACTGCGACCCAATAGTCGATTCCGAGAAGTAATTTAATAAGTGCCCCAGCACCTACAAGCTGGGCAAGCATGTAAAATAAAACAATCGTTATTGTATTTAATGCCGCCGCGCCTCGGACTTTTTTTGCTCCGAAACGTGATCCAATCATATCGGCCATAGTAAATTTCCCGAGATTACGAAGGGGCTCAGCGATTAGAAATAAAACTACCAGATAAGCTACTAAAAAACCTATACTATAGTAGAAACCATCAAAACCACTTAAGGCAATTGCCCCTGCAATTCCAAGGAATGACGCAGCAGACAAGTAGTCCCCAGCGATTGCCATTCCGTTTTGCCAACCGGTTAATGACCCTCCAGCAGTGTAAAAATCACTCGCAGTTGCTGTTTGTTTTGCAGCCCAGTATGTAATTCCAAGTGTTAGTGCAATTACTGCAACGAAAATTAATATTGATATGATATTATCCAAATGCAGCTACCCCCTTTATTTAAAAACATTTTTTTTCAAAATTTCTTCCACATCTTTATCGAAGCTTTTCGCTTTATTCATATAGATGGATGTTAATAGCCATACCATTACGAACATTAATAATGAATACACCCATGTCCAAGTCATCCAACCGATGGCTCGGTTCTCAAGTATGGTTGTGTATCCTGTCAGAATGGGTAATGTAAAAAAGGCAACAAAAAAGAAAATAATGTATGGGGTAGAGAAGTTTCTTTTCCGCTTTATTAAACTTTTAAATTCCGGAGTGTTGATAATTTTTTCATAATCCAATTCCATTTTCACTTGGCCTTTTTTTGAACTTTTACTCACGATTTCATCCCCTTTTTTAGTGAATTATTGAAAACTGATAGCTCATTAGAGTGTTTAACCTCCTTTTAAATAAAAACATTTTCTTGTCTTTTGAGAATTATTCCAAAACTAGGAAAATATGAGGATTTTGCGACATATTAACTTACATTACCAAAAATTCTGTCGATATACAAGCACTTTTCAGAATAGTTTAAATTCATATATCGGTTAGACGGTTACAGGTTTGAGAAGCAAAATTAATCCCCACCTAATTTGAAAAATTAATAGAGTAGTATAAAAAAATAACACGAAGAAGCGTACCCAAAGGGCGCCCTTTCTCGTGTTATTTTATTCAAAGTTATGAGTAGTGTTTGACAACAACTTATCTACTTCAACTATGAATATCTATTAAATGGGTAATTCATTATCTACAATTCCTTTTTACTCGCCCATTATAAGCATTCTCAACATTTTCTTGTCTCTAAGGTACGTTATTTGCTCTATTCCATCAGGACGAAGAATCGCTATACCTGTGATTTCCGCATTAATTTTATCTTTGCCATTTTTTATATAATCAATGTTAACGGTAAAGTAATAATTCGTTGGGGTATCCTTACTTTGTTCTATATCGATTTTACTAACGGTTGTTTGATAATCGTATTTGTCAGCCGCTAAGTGGAACACTAATGTTTGACCTCTCGAAACAAGTTGATCGTAACCACTTTCAGAAAAATATGGTCCATAGTTATCCTTTAAATATGCGTTATACTCCTTACTCAATGGTCCGCTCTCCTGCTTCTGTTCTTCAAACCACTTCCACAGGTCATTTTGTGCTTTTATGGCTCCTTTATTTGGAGTATTCAAGTCATACTCCAAATAAGCTTGAATAAGTTCTTTGTTTTTATCATGTGGTTCATCTTGAGAACAGCCTCCAAGTATGAGGCACATAAGAACAAAAGATATGGCAACCCCTATTTTTCCGCGAGAGATCCTCTTTGTGACGAAAGGTATACGATTCCAACGTGAGTTATGAGACATAATTTCACTCGCCTCCCTTTTCCTTTTTTTACCTACTCTTTATACGGATAGCACACAATAAAAGTTTCGTTTTTCTAACTATTCCATTTTTTGGTTATGAAGAGAGGTCGCGTTCCTGTATTATATGATTTATGGAAAGTGTATCCACCGGTTATTTGACTTTAACTATAGAATATCCTTTATTCTGATTACCTTATCAGTTATAACTAATTGTCGAGTTAGTGTGGACTTGTTCTTAATTAATGATTTAAAAAGAAAGGGAAAATTATAGTACAATCTTAAAATGGTATAATGTATCGCTTATAAAACAATATTCTAAACTAACTGTACAACAGCTGTTGTACAATATGAAATATATATTAAAATTGGTGCTATTTTGTATGCTGGAATTAAAGTAAGACTTTCATAACAATAAAAAGTATCTATTTACAAGTGTGGCCAAGTATACTGATTTGTTTGTTATGTTCCTCACAAGACAACCTGTTAGTCGAAATTCTTACTCTTTTTTTACTTAAATTATCTTTGTTCTTGAGTTAACTAACTACGGTGCCAGTTACTTGTGTGAGAAATTAATGTGGATTTTCAAACTACAAAAATAATTTTGGGTACAGGTAGGACTAATTTAATCTGAAGTACAAGGTTCTGATGAAAAACTAAATTATTTTAGGCGCTGGTACATAAAACGGAGGGATAATAAATTGATTTTACACACAACGATTGTAGGAAATGGCGGGCCGATTGTATTTCTTCACACAGGCTTGCAAACCGGGAGTACTGATTTCGAATACCAAAGGGAACATTTCAAAGAGAATTACAAAGTCATCATGCCAGACTTACGGGGCCATGGAAAATCTAAAGTGGATCAAATAGATATTCTACACTTCTTCGAAAATTCAGTAGTTGATTTAGTTGATACTCTCAATCATCTAGAAGTCAAAAAAGCCCATATCGTAGGTGCCTCTCTGGGAGCACTCGTGGGCTTGGTATTCATAAAGAGATACCCAGACAGAGTTAAGAGTTTGACGCTATCAGGCGTAACTTCTGAAAAACCATCTAATTGGGCTGAGTTACAACGTGTTGATGCTAGCATGCAAATGGCGATTCTGGAAAATGAAGACGCCGTAAATTATTTCAATGGAATACATTTATCCGACTGGCAAAGTTTTATCAGAACCTCCCAAGAGCATGATTGGTATCCATTCGAAGAAACAAGCGAAGTTTCAAGTATTCAATGCCCGGCTTTAATTATAGTAGGAGAAGATAAGAAACATGAAGTAATTGGGGCATTAAAATATCAAGCAATGAATGAGCTGTTCCATGTAGCAATTGTTCCATTTGCCTCTCATTTAGTTCATAGTGAACAGCCCGAAATCTACACTGCAATTTTGGATAAATTCCTTGACTCTATTGCAAATAGAGACCGCTAATTTAAAATTTACAGGAATTTATGATTTTAGTAGCGGGCAGTTTAATAATGAGGTAGTGCAATAGATGTAATGGAGTGAAAACTGTATAGTAATCAGTACGATGAACGGACGTACATAAATAAATTTTTAACGAGAGTGAGTTGAAGCGAGTGGACAGTGTAACCAAATCCTACTTCGAAAACCTGGAAGCAAAGGACAAAGATATTCAAATTGAAGCATATAATAATATTATTGCAGCTACAAAAGAAGAGGTGGACTGGGCTTATGAAGTTTGGGACCAATTAAAGGGATGGCTGACAGATACCGATAATCACAGAAGATCCAGGGCAGCTCAGTTCCTAGCTGGTCTTGCGAAAAGTGATCCTGAAAAACGCATAGTAGGCGATTTTTCAGCGTTATGGGAAGTGACCAGAGATCCAAAATTTGTTACTGCCCGTCATAGCTTGCAATCGATATGGAAAGTCGGGTTAGCTGGAAAGGAACAAAAGGAAATGGTGATTAATCATATAGTGGATCGCTTTCAAAACGGTGCGGATGAAAAACATTACACCTTGATTCGATTTGATATGATTCAAGGCTTGAAAAATTTATATGATGTATTAAAAGAGGAAGAAATTAAACAACTAGCAATGGATTTGATTGAGACAGAAGAAGATATCAAATACCGTAAGAAGTATATGACTGTATGGAAATGAAGAGTCTAGAGTAAACTTCCAAAAAATCTGTGTTCACAATCGAAAGGTAATTAAAAGTACCTGGCTGGCACAATTTCGAATTGTGTTAGTACCAAGTACTTTTTTGATGTCCATTGATAGTCATTTGTGACAAGTAACTTAAACTACTAGCATCCATCTAATTCCTAATATGTTGACGAAACCCCAAATAGTATCCAAAAGTGTTATAATTAGAGTTAAATCAAATCGGGTTTTATCAATTAATTTCTCGAATTAGAGGAGGGCTTTAAACAAAGATGAAGAAAATACGCACACTGTTTTTCGCTCTAGCATTGACAGTAGCTTTGCCAATGTCAGCTACGATTGTATTAGCAGCTAACGAGGCAGAAGGTCAAGCTGTTAAGTCAGAAGACATCACGACTGTCGTGAAGTTTACGGATATTCCAAATAGCCACTGGGCGAAAAATGAAGTTATGCAACTTGTAGAAATGGGTATCATGAAGGGTTACGGCGATATGCAGTTTCGACCTGACGTAGCAATAACTGTTGGGGAGGCTGCACAATCTTTTACAAAAGTGGGATATGAATCCTTAATCAAAGACGTGGCAAGCAATTCGCTTGGGATGGATGAACCTCTAACACGTCAGCAAATGGAGTCGGCATTAATACGCGCATTCAATTTGCAAGGTAGTGAACTAATCGATTGGCCAAGCCTTACTTCATTGGATAAAGGGAGTGTTGGTATAGTTCCCAAATACGGAACGATGCCAGGCACAGAGAATGGTCTGTTCAATCCAGAAACAACGGTCGACCGTGCTACTTTTGCGGTGGTTCTGCATCAAGGACTTGTAGAAAATGGTAACATTGAAACCATCAAAAAGTATGCGTTAACTAATTTAAAGCTGTCGCCTAATTTTATTCGAATTCCCTCTACTGTTCATTTAATGAAGGTGTCATTTGATGAACATCCGATTTACTTAAGATCAGCAGAGGATATCCTTTTCACGAATCATACGAGAATTGATAATACGTTTTCACGAGATAATATTTACACATATAATGTCGGAGAACAAGGTGCAATAATAGAGCTAACGGTGCGTTCTTTTGATAATGGGGATTACTTCTTGTTTTCGAAAATTAACAATCCTACTGAATCTGCTGTAACGGTTGATGTTATTCAAAAAGAAAATGAAGTTGCTTCATTTGAGTTAAACCGTTATGACCGCTACAAGATTAAACGTAATGAAGAAGATGTCTTTGGCAGTGACACAACGTCCTATCCAACAGGCTTACTGCGTTTTGTAAAGCAAGACGGGTCAGTGAAAGAGCGGATGGTCGGACAGTCATATTTATCGAAGCAATTGTCATTGGAGTATGAGGATGAGGGTTACAGCTACATGCGTCAATTACTAGGTGAAAAAGAAGCATTATCGTATGCCCAAGTTGGCTCTACTCTACTATCCGTTCATACGTTGAATTCAAAAGGCGATGACATCGTAGATCAATGGTATATGAATGCGGATGGTCAATTGTTTGCAAATGAAGAGAATATGGAGAGCTGGATGCAGGAGTCAGCCAAGTATTATAAAAAACGTAATAATTGGTATACTGCGGGTGGTGCATTCAATAAAATGGCGACAACGACAGAACCAATGCCTGATAATGGGCAAGGCTATGGAAGAAACTTGCTTCTATTAAAAGAAGATCGAGCGCTGGTATTATATAATGAGCAAGAAGATCGTTATTTTGAGAACTTAATTTACAACTCCTTTGTTAATTTGAAGAATTTCAAAGGCGACAAAGAGTACTGGGAAACAGAAGTCACAAGCACCTATTTGAAAGATCTATACGACATTACTGCTCCATTCATTGATACACGTTTTAATGAGCAAATTGCGTTGTTCTACTATAATAGTGGTGCCGATTTTGGAATCAAAAATGCGAAAGAACCGCTACGTAATTATGCGGACTTACTTGTTTCGCAAAAAAGTAAAGGAAATGTTATCCCTGTGAATGACAAATCCTATTACATTTCAGATTACTTCCCAATTGCACAGGAAGTGACGACGCATGCTTCTATGAATCACGTGTTGGGCGGTATGAACATTTTACTCATGGCCTACAATGAGTTCCATGATCAGAAATATTTAGATGCTGCTAGAGCTGTTCAAACAGCGATTGTAGCGGAAAAAGATGATTGGCTTCGTGATAGCGGCGATATTTGGTACCGTATTTCTCCACTGGGTGATTATAAAGGCGATGATTACAAGCATCTGACTTTAGAGGATTTATTAAATTCGTACAAACTTTGGAAAGATATTGATCCGACGTATTTGCCTTTGCTAGAAGAAATGATCGCTTCAAAAGCATCATTTTTATCGAATGAAAAGCTTGGCTACACAACCAAAATAAAGAATGGTTTACGTGATATCGACTTATTGAAGTATCTTCCAGAGGGTGAAGAACGAACGGACGCATTATAAAAAAACACTAATTAAATAGATACTGCTAGGGGAGCCGTTTAGGCTGAGACGCATCATACATGTAAACCCTTCGAACCTGATCTAGTTCATACTAGCGTAGGGAAGCAGCTGAAATCCTACAATCACTGTCTTTATATATGTAGAAAACAGCCGCTTTCCAATTATGGAAGGCGGCTGTTTTCTATTCCATTACAGTTTCACTGAAGTAAAATATAGATAAAGAATGGATGGGTGAAATGGAAAAGAGAATCAGTAGCTTGGTTGATGAACGTCAAGAGGAGTTGTTGCGATTGCTTGGAGATCTGGTCCGATTTCCAACTGTCAGTCCGCCTGCAAGAAATACAGCTGGCGTGCAGAAGTATATTCAAGACTTTTTAGAACAAGAGAAGTTCGAAACGGCTAGTTGGGATGTGTTTTCTGGCGATCCAAATGTTATAGGCATTAAAAAAGGAACAGATGGCACTCTGCATAATAGCTTAATCATTAATGGTCATATAGACGTTGCGGAAGTGGGGGATGAAACAGAGTGGACTGTGCCTGTCTTTGATCTGACGACGAAAGATGGCTTTGCATATGGACGGGGAACTTCTGATATGAAAGGTGCAGTGGCGGCGACTTTAATGGCCGTTAAATTAGTAAGGGAATTGGGTGTTGAACTTAAAGGCGATTTGCAAATCCAGACGGTCATTGGGGAGGAAGCAGGAGAAGCTGGAACACTTTCGTGTATGGAAAAAGGCTATACGGCAGACTTCGCGCTTGTAGTAGATGGCAGTGATCGTCAAATTCATGGTCAGGGTGGTGTAATAACCGGCTGGATAACAATCAAAAGTAAGGAAGTTTTCCATGATGCGATGAGGATGAGTATGCTCCATGCAGGTGGTAACGTCAAGGGGGCCAGTGCGATCGAGAAGATGATGAAAGTGATTGCTGGACTGCAAGACTTGGAACGTCACTGGGCCGTGACAAAACAGTATCCGGGGTTTGCACCGGGTATGAATACTATCAACCCGGCAGTTATAGAAGGTGGAAGACATGCGGCTTTTGTTGCGGATGAATGCCGACTTTGGATCACTGTTCACTTTTATCCGAATGAAACGTATCAATCTGTGGTGAATGAAATTGAAGATCACCTTAACCATGTAGCCAAAGCGGATCCATGGCTGCGAGAAAATCCGATTCAATATCGCTGGGGCGGAAAATCGATGATTGAAGAGCGAGGAGAAATATTCCCGGCGCTGGAAATGAACGCGGATCATGCAGCTGTTCAACTGCTTGCAGATTGTCATGAGCAAACCGAAAAAAGTCCTGTAGTCATCGGTATGTCGAGAACAGTAACAGACGCGGGATGGTTAGGTGAGGCAGGAATTCCAACAGTTATCTATGGACCCGGGAAGTTGGAAGAAGCTCATTCTGTCGATGAAAAGATAAGCATCGATGAGTTACTAACTTTTACCAAGACGCTTATGCTCTTTATAATTGAATGGTGTAATATGAAAAAATAAGAGAAACGCTAAAACGTCTTCCATCGGTTCTATCTGCTGGAAGACGTTTTTATAGAAGAGTCTGTGTAGTGTTCGTTGAGTAATAGTGCTTGAACACTTTCCGTTTTAGTTACTAATGAGACTTTCCAATTTAAAACTTCTCTTTATTCAAACGCGTCAATCCGTTTTTCACTCATTAAATCACTAACGGTACCTAGTTGGTATCCTTTGTCTTTCATGCCATCTATCATCGATTTTAATCCCTCAGACGTGGGTTTTGTAGGATGCATAAGAACCATTGAGCCATTTCCCACACCTGTCAAAACGCGATTTACCATTTCCGTTGTCGCTGGCTTTTTCCAGTCAACCGTGTCGACCGTCCAAAGAATGGTTTTCATACCGAGTTCATTAGCAACAAGAATTGTTTCCTGATTAAAGCTTCCGCTCGGTGGGGCAAACCACTTCGGCTTCATGCCAAGTGTTTCTTCAATGACATCATTCGTTTTTGTCAATTCAACGATTGTCTCCTCCCTAGAACGCTGTTTAAGATCAGGATGACTGTAGGCATGGTTTCCAATTTCATGCCCCTCCAAGTTAATCATGGAAGTTAAATCAGGGTTCTTTTTAACCCAACTGCCGTCAAAAAAGAATGTAGCCTTGACGTTAGAATCATTCAAAGTTGCCAGGATGTCTGGGATGTATTCGTCGCCCCACGCAACATTGATTAATAACGCGACCATAGGTTTTTCTGGATTACCTTTATAAATAGGAGATGGGGGCAGATTTTCCAAATGAACTTGTGGTGAAACCTCTTTATAAACAAGTTTTTTCACATCAAAATCATTGCCAGCCAACATACTTTGATAACTTGCTTTGCTATCAATTACTAATCCGTTATAGCCTGGAATAGCTTTCCATATCTTATCAACAGTCGCATCAATTGGTTTTATATCATTCGCCAATGCATAGGATTGAATTTTGCTGAGTAAGTCTTCATTTTCAACAGTTGTCGGAATTGCCATTGTCGTTATAAGATCTGATGGGATAGGTAGACTTTTCGAATTGCCAAGAAAAAACAGAACTGAACCACTTAATAACACAAATAGTATTAGAAATGTATTCTTCATGTTCTCCTCCTAGTTGTAGTCACTTCATCATAATCTCCCCCAACATTGATTTTTAATACTTATCTAAAACGCAATATAATCCGCTCGTTTGTCAATCCATGACACTATATGAGGGAATAGGAAATTTAAAAATCTGAATAGTGTTGACAATATTTTTCTAGTACGCTATATTCATAATAATTAAGATTGAATTGGAGATTAGTTATGGTTTCTTCTAAAGATGTTGCGAAATATGCTGGTGTTTCACAAACAACGGTGTCACGTGTATTAAATAGTCCCGATTTGGTACAGAAAAAAACGCTCGATAAAGTACAGAATGCAATAAATGAATTGAATTATCGACCCAACTCAGTCGCACGTTCACTTGTGAATAATAAAACCAAATCAATCGCTTTACTATCAGGTCCGCTTCATAACCCTTTTTTTGCGGAGTCTACAACGTCTATTGTGAATTATGCAAAAGAAAAAGGATTTAATGTAAATGTACACTTTGAGAATTTCGGAAGTAATATGGAAGTCTATCAAGACATGGTTGAGAATACGGTTGATGGAATTATTTTATCATCCATTTTATATGAGGATTTGATCTTTGAGCGATTGAACAGGTTAGATATTCCTTTTGTAATGTTTAACCGAAAGCATAAAGAGCTTGGTCATTTTGTGGAAATGGACAATGTTCAAGCGGGACGTCTTGCAACTGCACATTTAATAAGTTTAAAGCATCAACATATTGCCTGGGTTGGAGGACCTCTGAATATGAGCACGTTTTGGGGAAGATTCGAGGGTTATAAACAAGTTCTTACAGAAGAAAAAATTCCCCTTGAGCAGCACAATATTATTATTACAGACACGAGCCGAGAATCTATTTTTAAGGAAACCGCATCCATCATGTCCCGCAAGAATCGACCTACAGCTATTTATGCTGCAACCGATTCAATCGCTATCTTTATAATGGATTATCTTCTTCAAAAGGGATACGAAATTCCTCGGGATATTAGCATTATTGGAACCGATAATGTGAATTTAAGCGCTCATGCTTCATTTCAACTTAGCACGGTTACAATAACGACAGAACAAAATCTTGGACGGATTGCAGTCGAAACGTTATTTAATCTAATTGAAGGACAGCCTTTCAGTCCATCGTTTATTCAAAAAACAATTGAAACAAGTTTATTGGCAAGGAAAACAACCCTAAAATTGTAAGGAAAGGAGAGCTATAAGTGAATATGTAGTCAAAAATTAAAACTAGCACATTGAAGCGAGTTTCTCGTACCTTAGTTATGTCCCAGCAGAAAGTGAAGCTTACTGTTTTAAGATGAAATGGTTACGTATTCATTTATTGTTAAAGAAGAAATTTGACAAGGATTTTGAAGGGAGGTGGGTGAAAGATTAGGTTCGTGAATTGATTAAAACTCTTATTAAACAAGGAGGAATAAATTTGTCAAACATTATTAAGCCAAGTAAAAAGCTGTATGTTATGGACAACGGGCGTATGAAAATGGATAAAAACTGGATGATTGCGATGCATAACCCTGCCACATTAGCAAATCCGAATGCACCTGCCGAATTTGTTGAGTTTCCTATTTACACGGTCCTGATTGATCATCCAGAAGGGAAAATCCTTTTTGACACCGCCTGTAACCCGAATTCGATGGGACAGGATGGCCGCTGGGGCCAAATGACACAGCAAATGTTTCCGATTACGATGGCAGAGGAATGTTACCTTCATAATCGTTTGGAACAATTGGGGGTTAGGCCTGAAGATATTAAATATGTAGTTGCTTCCCATCTCCATTTAGATCATGCAGGATGTTTGGAGTTGTTTACCAATGCTACAATCATTGTCCATGAGGATGAGCTGAATGGAACATTGCAGACATATGCCCGCAATCAGAAAGAGGGGGCTTATATATGGGGTGATATTGATGCATGGATTAAAAATAATCTTCAATGGCACACAATCAAACGTGGGGAAGATAATATTCAACTTGCGGAAGGAATCAATATTCTTAATTTTGGCAGCGGACATGCATGGGGAATGCTTGGATTGCAGATTGATATGCCTGACACGGGCGGAATTATTTTAGCTTCAGATGCAATTTATACGGAAGAAAGTTTTGGGCCGCCAATCAAACCGCCGGGTATTATTTATGATTCGATTGGGTATTCCACAGCAGTTGAGAAAATCCGAAGAATTGCAAAAGAAACCGATTCCGATGTGTGGTTTGGACATGATGCGAATCAATTCAAGAACTTTCGAAAATCGACCGAGGGGTACTATGAGTAATGAAGGAGGTAAAGTGATGGGCTTTTCACAACTTGTATTTGCGCCTCTTAGTTATACAGGCTGGGGAGCATTAACACAATTAGTCGCCGAGGTCGAAAAATATGACGCTCAAAAAGTTCTTGTGGTGACAGATCCTGTTTTAGAGAAGATTGGCATCACTAAACAAGTGACAGCACCACTTATCGAAAAGGGGTTTGCTGTTTCTGTCTATACAGAGGTTGTTCCAGAACCACCACTCGAAGTCGGGGAGGCACTCGTCGATTTTACGCGTAAAGGGAACTTTGATTTAGTCATTGGATTTGGCGGTGGCAGTGCGATGGATCTGGCGAAATTAGCAGCAGTACTGGCAGTTCATGAAGGTCCCGTAGCGGACTACTTGAATTTGACTGGTACGAAAAAAGTTGAGAAGAAAGGGCTCCCGAAAATACTTATTCCTACAACTGCGGGGACGGGCTCTGAAGTGACGAACATTTCCGTTCTCTCATTGGAGACAACAAAAGATGTAGTAGCGAATAATTATCTATTAGCTGATGTCGCCATTGTGGACCCGGCTTTGACGGTTTCGGTACCTCCAAGAGTGACGGCGGCAACGGGGGTGGATGCACTAACGCACGCAGTGGAAGCTTATATTTCTGTAAATGCTAGTCCGGCATCAGATGCACTTGCCTTACATGCGATTCGGCTTATAGCACATTCACTCCGGAAAGCGGTTGAAGATGGAAACAATCGGCAAGCAAGAACGGATATGAGTCAGGGAAGCTTTCTTGCGGGCTTGGCATTCTTCAATGCGGGGGTAGCCGGTGTCCATGCTTTAGCATATCCAATCGGTGGGCAATTCCATATTCCACATGGTGAATCTAATGCAGTATTACTGCCTTACGTTATGAGTTATATTCGTAAAAGTTGTACGAAGCGAATGGGCGATATTTTAGAAGCATTAGGTGGCAATAAAAGCCTGTTATCTGAAGAAGAAGCATCCTATAAATGTGTAGACGAACTGACAAGAATCGTTAAAGATGTAGGAATCCCATCAACATTAGGCGGTTTCAATATTCCAGAATCGGCACTTGAGCAATTGACTTCTGATGGTGTAAAGCAAAAGCGTATACTGGAAAGAAGTCCCCTTCCGTTGAAAGAGGATGACATACGAAAAATATATCAATCGGCATTTGATGGTGTTGTTACCGAGCCGGTTTGATTTTAGGAGTGATTTGACTTGAAAAGATATCACATGATTATTAATGGTGAAGAGGTCGGGCATGAGCTGCCGATCATTGAAGTCAGTAATCCTGCTACAGGACAAGTATTTGCAACTGTACCAAAAGGAAATGGAAAAGAGGCAGAACTTGCTGTAGATGCTGCATTTGCTGCATTTGAAAAATGGTCAGGACTGTCTGCATACGAGAGAAGTGATTTAATCCGGAATTGGTATGAGCTGATTAAGGATCATACGGAGGACCTCGCGAAAACAATGACGGAAGAGCAAGGAAAACCGCTAACTGAAGCCCGTGGTGAAATCAATTATGCGAACGGTTTTATGTCTTGGTATGCGGAAGAGGGCAAGCGAGTATACGGAGAAATGATACCGGCTACTCAGCAAAATAAACGTCTTTTTGTTCATAAACAACCCGTTGGCGTTGCGGCAGTCATTACGCCATGGAACTTCCCGGCAGCAATGATTACAAGGAAAGTGGGCCCTGCACTTGCAGCGGGCTGTACAGTCGTTATAAAACCAGCCGGTCAAACACCGCTTACTGCTATTAAGCTTGTTCAGCTGGCTGGAGAGGCAGGCATCCCTCCTGGCGTTGTTAATATCGTTACTGGGGATTCCAAAACAATTGGTGAAGCTTGGTTAAAAGATACACGTGTTAGGAAACTTACATTTACGGGATCGACGGAGGTCGGGAAAGTACTGATGCAAGGTGCCGCAGAAACAGTAAAAAAAGTATCCCTTGAATTGGGTGGACATGCGCCAGCAATCATTATGGAAGATTGCGATTTGGATAAAGCGGTAGAAGGCGTACTTGCGGCAAAGTTCCGAAACGCAGGTCAAACATGCGTCTGTATAAATCGTGTCTATGTTCAAGAATCGATTGCTGAATCATTCACTCAGAAGCTTGTTGAAAAAGCGAAGAAAATGAAGGTAGGAAATGGATTGGACGAGGGTGTTGATATTGGTCCTCTTATCGATGTTTCCGCTGTTGAAAAAGCCCAAAACCATGTTGACGATGCGACAACAAAAGGGGCGATAATCGCACTTGGCGGGGAAGGACGGGATGGACTCTTCTTTGAACCGACCATTTTAACTAATGTAACGGACGACATGGTTTGTATGTATGAGGAAACATTTGGTCCAGTTATGCCAATTAGTACATTTTCAACGGAAGAAGAGGCAATCAGACGAGCTAATGACTCGATTTATGGACTGGCTGCCTACGTCTTCACGGAGAACATATCGAGAGGAATCCGGATTACCGATAAGTTGGAGTATGGAATTATCGGTCTCAATGATGGACTTCCATCAACACCACAAGCACCATTTGGCGGCTTTAAACAGAGTGGCCTTGGGCGAGAAGGCGGTCACCATGGCATAGATGAGTATCTAGAAGTTAAATACATTTCGCTTGGTTTATAAGAAACGAAAAAAACCGCTACCGATTGATGGGGCGGTTTTGTTTGTTTTTGCAAAGAAAACTATACAATCTTAAACTGTGGAGAGGTTATAACAGGTGGTTCATTGGCAAATGAATTAAATAAAGATTCAATTGAAGAGAGTCAAGACGCAATGCTGCAAAATATGCAAATGATGTTAAAGAAGAATAAGCGATTAGCGGAAAAATTACTGGGTACTGAGATTCTCCAAAAAAGATATGACTACTTAAACGACCATGGTTTTCAGGCTTACGGTGCGGTTGTTACGGGGCCAGTCAAAGAATTATTGAAACTGCGAGAGTTAGAAGGAATCCATAGCGTTTTACTAGGCGAAATGACGTATTGGAATTGGAATAAAAGATAAATCTGATAGAATGAGAGCACATGGTTGTTTATAATTTAGAAGAAATGATTGGTGGAGGTACCGAGTATTTTTACTAAGAGGAAGCGTTTTTACCGCAGAGTGATATGATGATTAAAAAGCCAAAAAGCTTAAACATGATGCGCCGTCACAAAATAGACTAGTACTGACTTGCTCAAGGAGACAATAGATAGAGACTGGGTTACTGATTCCATTCAATACCGATTCGGCTGCCCACTTAAGGCGACTACGCACAGTTCATATGCCTTATTCAATACTTCAATCTATATTGTGTGTCTTTCTGGCTATTTTCTATGGAACTGGCCTTTTGGGGGTTATCATACTATGAATACTCATGTTTCATAAGCTATGCTTTAGTGGTATAAGACGAGTAGGAAGGAGTTGCAGGTAAATGACTTTCGTACATATTGGCGTATTTATCATGGCAATCGCGTTTGCACTAGTTTCGATATTCTTCGCGAAATTACTTCTACGCGTATCAGGCGTCATTGGAACTGTTGGACAGACTGTAAGTGAGTTGGAGATGAAGATGGATAAGACAATCATTGAATTGGAACAGACGATTAGTGAGACAAATGCTACGGCAACAGATATTGAAGAGAAGGCACTGGCATTAAATAGCGTGTTTTACACAGCCAAGCATGTTGGAGACTCAACCTCGCTATTGAGTGAAGAATTGGCGATACGGACTGAACGCTATGCACAGAACCCTTCGTTGCCTGGTACAAGACCTTTCGTGCGCGTCATCCAGTTTACCGAATTTGCTTCAAGTCTATTTAATTCTTGGAAGCGGGGAAAGCACGCTTAATCAAACAAATTTTGAAATGAGGGATGAAAATGACTTTCACAGGAATCGGTGTATTGCTTATAGGTATCGCATTATTGGTACTAGCAATTTTTCTAGCACGTGTATTAAATAACTTTGCATCCATTTTGAATGGGGTAGATAAAACAATAGAGCAGTTGCCAAGTCAATTGGATAGCATCTTAAATGAGACTGGGGATTTAATAGCAAACAGTAACAATACTCTTGCTGATGTCAATGAAAAGCTTGGCACTTTGACACCTTTGTTCCATATAGTTGGGGATGTTGGTGAGTCTACAAGGACTTTGTCATCCTCTTTAGTCGATCTGACTGCTTCTGCTAAGGCCAAGATGGACGGGGCAGATGAGGATAAGCAGGACAAGCGATTAGGCGGTTTATATGGCACCGCTGCTCTCGGATTCTATGCTATGAGAAAGAAAGGCAGGATTAAAAAAGAATCAGATGTATCAGTTGGAAGAAACCTGTACCGTGAAGGTGAGAAACGTACATTGGCTGTTAACAGGATGAAAGAAGAAGCAAAAGTGGCTGCAAGAAGTAAAAAATAATCTGGTGATGAAACAAATTAAAAATCGTGTGGCGGGACTATTAGTCCTGCCACACGATTTTTATTTGATCAATTTGATTTCGGTTCGAGAATTGTTTCTGAGATTTCTTTTCTTTTTTGTGAAAGGAAGAAAAGAAATGACAGAAGACCATAGATTCCTTCATACTTTTTGAGTTTAACAAATTCATTTGCGTCAACAGTTTGCTGTTTTAATGTAGTTGTTTTATCTAAAGCAGCTGAAGTGAGACTTTCTGCTGCTTTGCCTGCATCTCCAACAATATGGAAGAGAGGACTAATTTCATTTACTTGCTCGTTGACGTTACCAAGCGTTGTATTGCTTGTTTGGAGAACTGTTGAAGTTTGATTTGTTACGCTGTCTAGCACTTCTGGTAGACGATCTGTCGTTTGTTGTAAACTTTCAAGTACAGTCGCTAACTTCTTTATTGGTTTCAATAAGAAAATGACGAGTATAGCAAATGCGATTCCGATAATGAGCACACCAATACCTAACCAATCCATATTGAATCACCTCATTTTTAAATTTATGATCTGTTTTTGCTTTGCGGTGCTGGTAAACGTTTGGGAATGGAGTCTTTTTCTTCCCATTCACTATGTCGCTTTTCCTTTTGGAAACGGTAATAGATCCGTGCCGCTGTTTCAGTCAGTACAGTCGCCTTTTCCATAAGATCACGATACTTTTCGGGAGGGACAGCAACTTCTTCTGAAATTGCGAGTATCGATTTATTCATATGATCTGTAGAGTTTCCGAGATTTTTTGCAGAATCGGATAGGCTATTTAATGATTGAAGTTTGTTTTCTGCATCTTCGGCAATCCGATTTGTCTTTTCCATCAATTGCTCGGATTTCTCAGTGATACCACCAAGCTTTGTCTCAACTCGTTTCAAAGTCTCGGAAACTTCCCCTATTGTCTGTTTTGCACTTTTCAATGTGATGATAACAAAAATTGCAATGAGCAATAAAGATAAGGCCCCAATGATGGCACTAACATACAAAAGTATCTCCATATAATACTTCATCTCCAATCTAAACTATTAAATTGTCTTTATCTATTTTGTACCACTATACAGTTATAGCTAAACACTTTCAATGATAATTGGTCCAGTGCATTTACGTCGGCTATAGTGAAACTCAAAAGAAGACATACAGGGAATAGAGGTTAAATCATTGCTTAAAATCCAAGAAAGCATATTTAATGGCTGAAATTTAAAAGATGCGTATATATAGTCCTCCGGAAGTCAATTCTAGAAACAATGTTAGTAATGAGGTGAGTTAGATGTTTAAAAAAAAACCAAAACTTTCTCCCGCAAAAAAACAGTCAGCTGTGGAAAGCGAAACGAATAATCAGCAAAGTACAGAAAAAAAGGAAAGTACGGAAAGTACTGTGTCCCCTTTAGGGAAAGATTTTATTCAAGCAGTAACGAACGCTGTTCATAATACATCTGATTTAATTGTTAAACCAATCCCCCCGAATCTTACGCTCATTTATATAGATACTTTAGTGGACAATGAAGTATTAAAAGATCATATTATTCTGGACTTACTTAGAAGCAGAAATGACTCACCGGAACAAATTTTTTCTGTTCTATCAGTACCTGAGTTGGAACTATCTAACAAAATAGATGAAATCATATCTGCAATGATGAACGGAACAGTACTAATTCATATAGAAGGGCACTCGCAAGTTGTGTTGGCAAATATCCCTACAAATGAATCCCGGTCCTTAGCAGCGCCGGAAAATGAATCCCAAGTAATCGGTTCTCAAGTTGGTTTTAATGAAAGTCTTACTACGAATGTCTCTTTGATTCGGAGGTATATAAAAAATCCGAATCTATGCAATGAAAAGTTAGTAGTTGGAAAACAATCGAAGACAACGGTTACAATGTTGTACATTAAAGACGTTGCTTCCGATGAAATGGTGAATACGCTAAGGCAAAGGATTAGCGACCTTGAAGTTGATTCGGTATTAGATAGCTCGATTCTTGAACAGCTAATAGATGATAACTCTTTATCGATTTTTCCTCAAATGTTACTGACGGAAAGACCGGACAAGTTTTGTGCTGAACTGCTGAATGGGAAATTGGGCGTTATTGTGGATGGCAGTGCGCTCGCAATAATTAGCCCTCATTCATTTCTTGAGTTTTTCCAAAGTCAGGAAGATCAAAATCTTCGATGGCAGATTGCTACGTTTGCCCGGCTATTAAGGTTTGGTGCAGTCGTACTATCTGTTTTTTTAACCCCTTTATATGTAGCAGCCTTAACATTTCATTATGAGGTCATCCCGCAAACGCTCTTAGTCCCGTTAAGTGAATCAAGAGCTTTAGTTCCTTTCCCACCTATATTTGAGGCGTTGCTGTTAGAACTTATAATTGAGTTGCTTAGGGAGGCAGGAGTCAGGTTACCGTCGAAGGTTGGTCAAACAATCGGTATCGTTGGTGGTATCGTGATTGGTACTGCTGCTGTACAAGCAGGGATTACGAGTAATATTTTAATTATCATTGTCGCCTTAGGAGCATTGTCGTCGTTCACAACCCCAAGTTACATGATGGGTAATGTCATCAGAATCATTCGCTTCCCGTTGATAGTATTAGCAGGACTATGGGGTTTTTACGGCATTATGCTGGGACTTTGTTTTATTCTGATACATCTTTTGCGTCAAAAAAGTTTGGGTTCTCCGTACACAGCACCTTTTTATCCACCTCGACTGCTTGATTGGCGTGATAGTCTGATCAGATTACCGTTGCCGTTTACATTTAAGCGACCTTCAAATACAAGACCAGAGGATGAAGACAAATATGAACCTGAACCCATAAATCCCGAGAAAAATGAACAGAAGGTGAAATAAGTGAAAAATACCATTCAAATTGGTCCCAGTGATACGATTAATGCTTTTCTCCTTTTTTTCATCATTCATACCGCGCAAATCGGGATCGGAATACAAGGATTTCAGCGGATTATATACCAAGACGCGAAACATGATGCATGGATTCCGGTACTACTTGCAGGGCTTGCCACCCATATCATCGCAATTTTCATGATTAAAACGTTAGAAATATACGGTTCAAATGACTTATATGGTATTCATCAAGATGTATTTGGGAAATGGATAGGGAATTTTTTTAATATAATTTATATTATTTATTGTTCAGCTGCGTTTTTGGCCGTTTTAAGGAACTATATTGAAGTCGTTCAAACATGGGTGTTTCCAGATTTGAATACTTGGTTTCTTACGGCTACATTGCTGCTAATCGTGATGTATACGTTTACGGGCGGTTTACGGGTAATTGTGGGTGTTTCTTTTTTTAGTTTTGTGCTTTCCATATGGCTGTTCCCAATGTTGGCTTATCCGATGAAGTCTATAGAATCCCGAAGTCTTCTCCCTTTTTTGGAGGCCAATTTGGGCGGAATATTAAAAGGTGTAAAGTCTATGACATTTACGGTTATTGGATTTGAAATATTATATGTGATTTATCCTTTTGTAAAGGATAAAGAGAATACAAAAAAACATGTTCATCTTGCTTTATTCGTAACGACCTTGATTTATCTCGCCGTTATGTTGGTTACGCTAACTTACTTCAGTGGGGAACAATTAACTAAGACCATTTGGGCGACATTGTCTTTGTTCAGTATTGTTAAACTTCCATTCGTGGAACGATTTGAGTATATAGTGGTTTGTTTTTGGATGTTAATTATTTTGCCGAACCTTTGTCTTTTTTTATGGGCTACTTTTCGCGGAACTAGACGCCTGGTAAAGGTAAGTGCGACTAAATTCGTCTGGGGATTTTCATTCATCATGTTCATTATAAGTATAGCGTTTAAGACTCGACCCCAAATAAATACATTTAATAATTACTATGGCCAGGTGGCGTTTTATATTGTTTTTGTTTACCCAATCATCTTGTATGTATTAGCAGTGGCAAAAAAGAAATTTAAATCGCGTAAGGAGCAAAAAGAATGAAAAAAAAACATTTTTTTTTACTACTATTATTTCTCTGCGTCGGTTTGGTCGGGTGTGCAGAAACAAATCTTCTTGAGAGGGTAGGCCTAGCAACGTTGATTGGCTATGATTTTGGCAAGGAGGAAGTAGTGGAGACTACGGCGGTTGTTCGCCAGGTGAGCACGGAATTACAAAGTAAAGTTGCAATTATTACCGCTGAAAACGACACAAGTCAAGGAACGCGCGCAAAAATCAATCGCAGGGCAGCTAAAAAGATAATGTCAGGACAATTGAGAGGGGGGTTATTCGGTGAGGAATTTGCCAAGGCAGGCATTGGTCATTATATTGATACCTTTTTGAAAAATCCCGCTATAAGTGGGGGAATGCTTTTCGCAGTGGTTGAGGGCGAGACGAGACCATTACTTGAATACCAATACCCAAATATCGATGACATTGGTGAACATGTCTATAATATGTTAAAACAAAACATCGATAATGAGCAGGTGGTTTCATCTGCGCTTCATGAACTAGCCCATGATTATTATTCCATTGGCAGAGAAATTGCGCTACCCATTATTAGAAGAGAGGAGGAGTTATTGGAGATCTCTGGAATTGCTTTGTTTAAAAAGGGCAAAATGGTTGGTAAACTTCCTGTTGAGGATAGTTTTTACGTAAAGCTAAGTAGAGATGATTATCATGCTGGAACCTATGAATTGAAAATTAAAGGCGATGATTTACCTTCATCTTTGATGAAGAATCCTCCTGATGAAATTAGTTTGGTATTCGATCCGATTAAAACGCATAAAGATGTGAAGTTAGTCAATCCAACAACTCCCGAATTTAATCTACGCCTCTCCGTGCAAGCAAGAATACTGGAAATAAAACCAAATATTAATGCAGGGAAAGCTGAAAACACGGAAGAACTTGAAAAAGCAATCAGTAAGAGCCTGTCGAGTGAAATCTCAAGGGTTATTGCCTACTGTCAGAAAATTGATTCGGATGTTTTTGGATATGGTGATCATTATAGAAGTTCTGTACGTCATTCTAAACTGACGGAAGAGAAATGGCATGAGTTGTACAAGAAAATGAAAGTTAACGTTGATGTTGACTTTACACTACTTAGAAGTGGAGTCTTTGAATGATGGATACTAAACTTATTTTGAATGGTTACCTGTCATGACAGACAGGAAGTTGTGGAAAAACCTTTCATAATCTAAGTCATATGCAATACGGTGGTTTGTTCCGTTATTGACAAGTTGGGCTTCAGGCTGTATCTCTGCAATACTTTGCCCCCTTGTGAGTCCTTCTAGTTGTTGCCCAATTTCGATAGGGTAAGACTTGAACGTGAACATTTCGGGATGTATCACCGCAATAAGTGTCAGTACATCATGCACGGGGCTTCCTTGAAGAGTTGGATCCCGTTCTTGATAAAATTCAGTGTAAAAGTCCATTAGCGGTTTAAAGATAGCAGTTTTTCCAAAGTAATCAATATAATCGACCATGTCAGGTGTGACAATCGCTTTTTGTGTTGCATTTAACGGGACGATAGTGACATTTTCAGCGGATGAAAGAACGATTTTTACGGCGATAGGATCCGCATGGAAGTTTGCCTCTGCAGCACTTGTGACATTACCAGGAACACAGAATGCGCCTCCCATAATATAATACTCTTTTACATTGCTCATTAAATCTTTATAAAGAATGAACATCGTAGCAAGTGAAGTTAGACGGCCTATATTTACGATAATCAACTCATCTTTATACTTTTTGATTATATTTACAATCTCCAGGAAGTTTTCAATGATCAATTCAGGCCCATCTGGAACGATGGGTCCAAGGCCGTGCACACCATGAATTTCAGGATAGTAAGTAGGTTGTTCTGCAGTCATCGGAGCCTTCGCACCGCTTATGACCGGGATATCTTTAGAAAAATTGAGCAAGTTAAACAAGTAATGGATGTTTGCAATTGCATCATCCCTTGATACATTTCCATAATCGGCCACCACTCCGACAATATCAATTTCATCATTCAAGTGAGCGTAGATTAAGGCTACTGTATCGTCAATTCCAATATCCCCAATTAAAAGAACTTTTTTTGCCAATAGAAACTCTCCTTTCATATACGTTTTTACTGAACTGGATAAATGTGCTCCATTTGTGTATTCCCATAGTATGTGTCGGCAGGACCTTTCGTATCCACACAGACTTTTCGTTAAATCCTATTAGCCTATATTATGGTGAAAGGGACCAGTATGCTACATCAACCTGTTGGTTCAAAGATCGTGTAAAACATGGCGTGAAATTTGAGTGATGCTTGCAGTGCACGGGTGCCCTAAACGGAAAAACTATGAAAAAGAACCTTGGATGTTCCAAGGTTCTTTTCATAGTTTTTTAAATCCTTCAATATAGGTTTGTCGAATACTCGCAATAATTTCTTCTTTACTGAAACTCATTTCATTTTTTTGATGAAGGAATAAGTCAGGACTTAAGGCTGCTACTAATGTGTGTGCAGTCAAAGTTGTATGCAGCTTCACTATTTCACCATTATTAATCGACTTTAAGTATAAGTCAGAAATAATTTTGTGCAGGTAAAGAAAGATGGGGTGGTGGAATTGTAACAGTTGTAACTCACGGCTGTATTCTATTTTGATAATGACGAGCATGGAGGCTTTGTCATCAATATAGTCTGCAATTTTGGTAATTACATTATCCAATTGTTCCAAAGGGGTTAAGGTCTTCTCGGTTGTGGTAAGTAATAAATCAAGTTCTTTCAAGAAGTTCTGCGTATTGCTGCTTAGGATTTCCATGCAGATTTCACCCTTATGGGAATAGCGGCGATATAGGGTGGCTTGCCCAATAGCGGCGGCTTTTGCAATTTGGTGCATCGTGACATTTTCAATTCCATACTCATTGAACAGTTTTTTTGCTGCAGTTACAATTCGATTTCGGTATTCTTCAGAGTTTTTTTGACCACTGCTCATTAGGGTCGATTCTTTTTTAACTAGGTCTGTTTCATTTTCGTTTACCCGCTCGGTCATTGTGAAATCCTCCATTCTGTTTTTAAAGCGAATCTATAGAGTAGATAAGTTGCGTTTGACAAACCGGACAGTTGTCCGTATTATATTTCTAGAGGACAGTTGTCCGGTTTCATTGTAACATTCCGCACAAATTGCAGTCAAACAGACTTCACACAAATCAGGGGGATTATAGATGGAGAAGAACGTGGCACCAGAAGAATTTCGGATTAGAAGTATCATCGTACCTTTGCTAGCTATTATTGCAGGGGTGTTCATGGTTGTCCTTAATAGTACATCCATGAATGTTGCGTTAACTACATTATTGAAAGATTTAAATACTGACTTTCCTACAATTCAATGGACAGTCACTGGTTATATGTTAGCCCAAGCTTCTGTAATCCCGTTAGCAGGTTGGTTGTCTGACCGATTTGGAGCAAAAGCGGTGTTTTTAAGTTCCATAACTCTATTTACAATTGCATCTATTTTATGTACAATTCCGAATAGTGCCGGCTGGCTTATCGCTTTCCGTATTGTTCAAGGACTTGGCGGCGGTTGTGTAATCCCAGTTGCAATGGCATATGTGTACAGACTTAGTCCACAGCATAAAGTCGGGACTGTCATGGCTATGATGGGGATTCCGATTTTATTTGCGCCGGCAATTGGACCGGTTCTTTCAGGCTGGCTGGTAGAATTCTACTCATGGAGATGGCTTTTCCTCATTAACATTCCAGTGGGAATCATCTCTATATTGATTGGTCTAAAAACGTTGCCAAAAGTGGAACGTCAAACGGTAGCAGGAATAGATTTGCCTGGTATGATTCTTGCTCCTATCGCTTTCGCCGGATTGTCCTATGGTGTAATTGAAGGGGCGACTAGTTGGACTTCTGTAAATACAATTGCAGGTCTCGTAATCGGCGGAATAGCTTTAATAGCCTTTATCATCAGGGAGCTATCGATTGAAACGCCGCTACTAGATCTTCGAGTCTTCCGTTCAATCGATTTTTCGATTGGAATTATCGTGCAATGGATTGGTCAGTTTGCGCTATTCGGGGCAATCTTCCTTCTTCCACAATTTCTTCAGCAAGCAAGAGGTTTTGGTGCATTTGATACGGGAATGATTTTACTGCCACAGGCGATAGCTTCGATGATTGTAATGCCGATTGCAGGTTACTTGTTTGACAGGATAGGTGTTCGTTGGCTTGTTGTTATCGGACTTGGTCTCGTTTCAGGAGCCACTTATCAATATTCACAAGTGGACGTGACGACTACCGGGAAAGATTTGCTAATACCGTTAATCATGGCCGGTGCAGGTATGGGAATGATGACAATGCCTATGAATACACATCTATTCAATATGGCGCCGCGTCATTTGGTCAGCCGAGTGACGTCACTGACGAATTCCATGCAGCAGGTGATCAATTCATTATCTGTCGCAGCTTTGGTAACGATTTTATCAGCACATGTGACCCTTAGAACTGATGAATTAAAAGAAGCAGCCCAATCAGCTACGGGAACAGTTTCTCCGACACCAGAGAGCATGCAGCAGGCAATGGCAGAAGTAGCCGCAAATTCGTTCGGTGATACATTTGGATTCATGGTGATTGTTGCGATTATTGGAGCGGCTTTAGGACTATTATTGCGCCGTCATAAGACATCTTCTTGAGTCGGCGAAATCAGGGGAAATTCGGAGTGACAGTCACCAAGTCAAATTTGACACTATTCAGAAAAAATGCCCATCTGCTCATCCATTTTAAAAAGGGCGGAGGATAAGACGATGTAGAAAGAAGAAACGGGACCCCCTGCGCAGTTAAGCTCGTAGAGGAGTTCCGTTTCTTGCTTTTATACCTTTTCCACAAACTTGGATTGTTTTAGCCACTTCTATATCGTACTTCCGGTCTTCTGTGGGATATGATTGGTCAGAGTTGATATATGATCAATCTTAACCATTGTCATTCAACGGGATACATTGCGTTGGATGGGTGTTTAGTGAAACAGATCTGATTCCTTGGACTTGGTCAATAGATGCTTTGTTTTTTTATTTATCCGTTCTTTCAGGAAAGTACCGAATAGCAGGAATGCTAGACCGACACCTGCTAAGAATATAAGATCGATGCTTACTCTTCTCCAGACGATTCCGCCCACTGCTTCACGCATTAAGTCAACGGCGTATGTGAATGGAAGCGCGGGATTAATAAATTGGAAAAATTCCGGTAGTAAAACAACTGGATAAGTCCCGCCTGATCCGGAAATTTGCAAAACAAGCATAATGATGGAAAGGGCTTTTCCAACATTCCCAAACACGGAAACAAGTGTATAGACAATTGAAACGAAAATAAGGCTGATAAATAGCCCGAATACGACAAACCAAAATGGATTATGGACCTTTACACCAATCAGGACGATGTCTCCGATCGTCACAATCAAGGTCTGGAGAAATCCAATTGCCCAAAACGTGAGAAAACGTCCGAAATATATCTCCTTAACGATATAATTGTCACCTTGCATTGTGTCAACTGCAAGTAAGGAAATGAGCAATAAACAGCCGACCCAAATGGAGAGCACTGTATAGAAAGGGGTCATTCCTGTGCCGTAGTTTTCAATAGGGAATAATTTATTTTCATTCAAAACGATCGGTTCTTCAAAAAAGGAACGTTCCGCTTGCGGGTCATTTTGGAGAAGCTGTATGATCTCATTGATTTCCACTTCGCCTTGAACTTTTCGGATACGTTCTGCAAGTTGTTTTACCTTGTCATTAACATAAGGAAATTCCCCAAGGACAGTTTCAATCATTTTCTTTCCATCGCCGACATGAACGTCTGTATTACTGATAATCTGAATGGCCTCAGGAAGGGTCGAATGAATACCATTTAATATTCCTTTAGCTTCGAGCACTGTGTTCTTTGCGTTTCCAATTTCAGCGAGTACCCGAGGTTCTATTGTTTGCTTATATTCTTTAATGAATGCATCTAATTTGATAGAAGTAGTAGCAGCGATTTTCTGCAATTCGTCAATAGCTTCTTTAAATTGCTGCTGTTTGCCTTGAACGATTGCGTTGACATTTTGCACATTTCCTTGAATTTCCTGAAGGTAACTTTTTAGGACTGCAGTTTTTTGAATGGCTTCGTCAAGCTGCTCTTGCCCTCTAAAAGAAGTAATAGCAGAAGATTCTTCGTCTGTTGACGGAGAGGATTGCGAAGCATTCATGTCGCTAAGAAGTTTTAAATCCGCTTCGACAGTTCCAACTGTATCAATTGCTTGTAGCATTCTTTGTTCAAGCTGTTTTTTTACATTTTCCAATTCAGTGAAATTAAGGTCAACAGATTGAACTTTCTTTAGAAAGTCATTGGATTCGGCAGAAATCTCTTGTACGGTCTTTAAATCTTTGTTTATCTTCGGAGCCATTTCATTCAGTTTTTTTTCAGCCTTCGTAAGAAAGTCTGCGGTGCTATTGAGCTTCGAAAGCCCGTCGGCTGTTAACCGTTGAACATCAGGCATTAGGTTCTGCGCTTTACGAATGATCTTTTGTGCAGATTTAGTATCGGTTAATGATTCGTTCAGCAATTTATTGATAACAGGTAGATTTTTTTCCAAATCAAAAATATACCGCTCAAATTTTTGAATGTCCGGCAAGTCATTTTCAATTTCAATGCCTATTTCATTGAAAATAGTAAAAATGACGCCATTTACTGTCGATATGAATTCTCCACTCATTTGGTCTACAATAACACTAGCGCCTTTTTCAGTGATTTTCGGGGCAATGGAATTAATCTTTTCATTAACAAAATAATCCATTTCTGCTTTTTGGGGTCTATCGGTAATGACGGAAGACAACTTTTCGGAAAAATCCTCAGGAATAATAATGACGGCAAAGTAATCACCGTACTCCACTTTCTCCATCGCTTCCTTCCTGTTAGTGAATATCCATCCCATATCCTTATTCGTTTTTAATGTTTCAACAAGCTGTTCTCCAACATCGATTCGGTCTCCGCGTACAGTTGCCCCGCTATCCTCATTGACAACTGCAATTGGCATTTGGCTGGTTTGTGAATAAGGGTCCCATGATGCGATGATATTTAGCCATGCATAGAGGGAAGGGAGGAAAATAAGTCCGCCTATAAGAATTGCTGCCATCCAATTCTTACTTGTATTTTTGATGTCTGAAGTAAATATTCCCCATGCATTCTTCATAGAATCGCCTCCCTATAATCTTGTAATTCACTTTCCCTTTTATTAATTCAATTATTCAATATTATGAGGAAAATATTAAGTCGTTGGAGGGGGTGAGGGAAGAGCAAACATATATCAACGCATATCTTTTTATGTAAACGACTGAAATTCTGATTGACAGCTTGTTCTCAACGTCGACTTACTTGATTTGGATAGTAATAGTCCTGTCTGTCCCATGTTTCCCAAAGTGTGAGCATAAAATACCCGAGAAAGCTGAAACAACAAGTTAAGAGGGGGTGAGCCTGTTACGATTATTCTATAAAAACGTCTCTAATGAATACAGAGGTTAAGTACTATTGAGGATGTCTGCCTTAACTTAAAGTAAAATGAACCTTTTCATATGCTGTTGTGTCTAATTCATAAGAACGGTTGAAAAGGGGGATTGTATGGATGAAATCGACCTAGCGAAAAGAGCTAAAAAACATGATACACAAGCGTTTTTATTGCTGATGGCTCTTTATAAAGAAACGCTTTACCGAACGGCTTTTTCATTTTTGAAAAATGAGCATGATGCCATAGAAGCACTTCAGGAAGTAACCGTGCGCGCCTATAAAAAAATACATACTGTGAAAGAGCCAAAGTATATGAAGACTTGGCTTGTCAGAATCATGATGAACTACTGCCAAGACCAACTAAAATATAAACAGCGTTTTACCTTTAGCCAAGAATTATATGAAATCGAAGCTGAACTCAATTTCACACATCTTGAAATCGAAGAAGCCCTCTCCAAGTTACCAGACGCGGGACAACGATTGATTCACCTGAAGTATTTTCAAGATGTTAAAAATAAAGACATAGCCGTCAGTGAGAACATACCGGAAGGAACGGTCAAATCGAGATTGCATCATGCATTAAAAGCATTGCGAAAATACCTTTCAGAGGAAGGGGAATCAGATCATGTTTGAACATGAAAAAAAGCAGTTGGAAGCGTATCGAGCGAAACTGGAGGAAGTGCCCATCCAAGCCGACAAATTGAATAAAGCAATCGAAATGGGTGTTCATATAGCTGAAGCGGATGTCCGAGAAATGAAACGGAAGAGGAGGAAATTCATATGGTCATTTGCAACTGTTGCCATACTTGTTCTTGCCTTTGCAACAACGATCCGAATTTCGCCAGCATTTGCAAATGCCGTTTCTGCAATACCTGGGATGGGGAAAATTATCGAGCTTCTTCAATATGATAAAGGGATGCAAGCAATTGTGGATAATGATTACTATCAATCCGTTCATGCCAGCCAGATGAAGGATGATCTGACAATCACAATTGATGGCGTTATATTGGATGAAACAGGAATGGTCATTTCCTATACACTTGAAGCACCCTTTTCGCTCGAACAAATTAACTATAAAAAGATTAAGTTGTTCCAAAACGGTGAGGAAATTCCTTACGCCGCTATGTCATATAACGAACCCGATCAAAAGCATGACAACCGTAAAGAAGATGTGATTAACTTTTTATTTAACGGTAAACAAGAATATGCCACACAGGACTTTGTACTGGAAATTGAAGTAGATAATACTCAGAAAACTACTTTTTCACTGCCTTTTAATGTGCCGCAAGATGTGAAAAAAGGAAAAGTTTATACAGTAAATCAAAAAGTCGAAGTTGAAAATCAAAAAATAATGATCCTATCAGTCACGGTCCATCCACTGCGAGTTGAAGTGAAAATTGCATTTGACGAATTGAATGCGATGAAAATATTGAATTTTGAAGACATGCGGATTGAAGATGAAAAAGGAGAAGTTTGGAGTAAAATCCAAAATGGCGTAAATGGTTTGGGCCCAGGAGAAAATGAGCAAATACTTTATTTGCAAAGTAATTATTTTGAACAGCCGAAACAACTTCATTTCAAGTTTAATAAAATCCAAGCTTTGCCGAAGGAAGAATCATTTCTGCTTGTAGATGTGGAAACGAAGAAAGTATTGAAACAACCTTCAGTCGGAAAAATCGAAGTTTCAAAAATTACACAAAATAACATTGAAATCCGGATGCCGGCGGGCAAGGAAGAATTCAACTTTTTCCTATTTTCGTCAGTTGAAAATGAAAATGGAGAAAGTATTGAAACAACTGGTCAATCAGCTTGGAGAGACACTGAATATAACTATTATGGCATCAGCTTTACGCAAGCTCAGTTTGCCGAGCCGCTGAGAATCGATTTCTTTGCTTATCCGAATTATATTAATGGTGACATTGACATCGAATTGCATGAGTGATGTGTTCAAATTAAGTGAAAGTGCTATCCAATAAGGAGCATTCATTTTAGGTTAATTGCAGGAAATCATCAATCGAGTTCGTACCGATTTAGACATGCAAAAAGCCATTCCCTCTGCGGAATGGCTTTTTCGTTATTATGGAATCGGAAATAACTAGATCAGGTATAAATAAAGAGCGAAAACAAGGATATGAGAATAATAATTGAAATAATAAACATGAAGCCAGAAAATAATACGATTGTTCCAAATCCACGCCAAGAGGAAAAATTATGGACAATCCCAATTCCCTTACTTTGAACTATAAGCGCAAAGATAGAGACTCCCAACACGACCCACGTTTGTAAGAAGAAAAAGCCAATAGACATATTTGTTCCGAACGGTCCGCTTGGTGCGTCAAAAAGCTGCTTGCCATATAAGAAAATTGCAATTACTCCTATAGGCGCTGTCCAAATTGCAGGAATTGCACTAGCGCCGGTTGCAAGACTCATTTTTCGCATTGTCCCTGTACCGCCTAGTATTTTGCCGATCCATGTATAAGCTGCTATTGCAATTCCCCATCCGGCGAGTCCTGAAAGTAAGCCGATAAAAAGAATGAGAACGATTGTGGTTGGTAAGTTGAAACTTTCAAAAAAACCTAAGTCTGCAAATGCAAATATACTATTTGCAAGAGCGGAAATGGAGATAAGCATGAATGAGTATACAATTGATTTATGATCAATTATATACCGAATCGTTTTGCTTGGCTGAGTCCAAATTGAGAAAAATGGATTCACTTAAATTCTCCTTTTTACTAGTATACGCTCCATCAGAAATTGTATTACCGATTATTTTGTCCTCATTTTGCAAGCACTCTTGTGGTCAACTCTCTAGACTCCCGTGTTTATAAAATAAAACAACTGTTTTCCTGCTGCTCTTTACTAAAGTAGAAAGAAAAATTATTGGTTGTTCCTAAAATTGTTTGTTATACAGAGATTCCGGAAAAATTCACTTTACTATATATGCTCAAATAAAGAATCCGATTGAAGCTGCTGTGGCACTCAATAATGAAAGAGTTATAATTCGGGGTGTGTATTTAAGAACGCTTGGCGCTTTGGGGATGCCTTCCGCCGTAAGCCTGGATTATCGCTTCGCATCCAGTCTTACGGTTTCGGCGACCCCTTTGCCGCGCCTGCGCTAAGGTGTTCATTATCGGGAGAAATGTGATTTTAAGATGTATATGCCGAGATTATAATTTGATTACTATTCGATACTATATATTGAATTAAAGAACTCCATTGAACCGCTACGGCGCTAGGGGATGCCTCCCGCCATAAGCCAAGCAGCTTCGCCGCCAGTCTTATGGCTTCGGCTACCCCTGTTAAGGCGCCTTCGCTCAGTTTTTACACCGGATCCATTTGTTCAACATATATAATTATAGTCAAGAAAGACGCACTCTGGGTTGTAGATTTCATCACAGCTAATGAAATACTCTTTCTCAAATAGACCATCCAGCGCAGGCGCGTCTTCGTGGTAGCCGGAGCGATAAGACTGAAAGCGCTCTTCTTTCCGGCTTATCGCGGGAGGCACCCACAAAGCGTCGAAGCGATATTAGTAGGATTTCTAATTCATTCCTCATGTATTGGGCCATTCGTTGTTCACATTCAATCGATTTATGGCACTCCAGGTTGTAGGTCTTATCCCCGAAAACGAAATGCGCTTTCTCAAATAGACTATCCAGCGCAGACGCGTCTTCGTGGTAGCCGGAGCGATAAGACTAAGGAGGGATGCAGTTCAATCCCTCCCAAGTGGTCTCCTTTCTGGCTTATCGCGGGAGGCATCCACAAAGCGTCGAAGCGGTAATAGTGGGAATTCCAATTAGCTTTAATTAGTGGAGGTTTTTCATTAGCCTCCCAAAAGCTCTTGTAAACCGCATACGCCAGATACATTTGTTCATTATAATTAGTACATCAAATAGATTTCATTTTTTTAAAAAAAGACTTACAATGTCGGAATCCGAAATAACGAGGGGTGGATACTGCTAAGAAAATTTTACATATTTACAATTTACGTAAAAATAAATGATGTCCTATCGTATATTTCCTATCGCCGGAATCATACTAACTACAAATTTTATGAGAGGAGAGAAAAGAGTGGAATCTGAACAACAGCTTCAGCAATTAAAACAACTGCAAATTCAACTGCAACAGCTCGAACTGCAAATACAGCTTCAACAACAAGAAAGTCAGAAAAAAGAATCAGCACCGACGCAGGAGCAACCGCCAGTAAAAGAAGAATCACAGCAAACACAAACTCAAGCAGAACCGGATCCGAAACAGCCGACACAATCAACCCCTAGCGATCCACAGCCGCAAGAACAAAAAGCGCCACCCAAAACACCAGAAATAGCGAAGGAATCTTCCATTTATTTTGAGCCTCCGAAAGCATTATCCACAATACAAGTCGGCTTTTTGCGAAATTTGCTGAGCGCTAATTTACTTGCAGTGAAACAATACCGGCAAGCCGCTCAAAACAGTCAGTTGCCTGATTTAAAGTGTCAGTTCGAAGAAGCGGGTCAATTGCATTTGTCGCAGTATGATAAATTGTTAACTCTATTGGAGGGAAATGGAGGTAATGCTCAGTGACTTCTTCAAAAAAAAGTGAAAACCAAAAGACCCCACATTCACAAAAGACTGGAGTCAATGACTATGACTTGTTAAGCGCCGCACTAGCAACCGAAAAAAACTTGACTAACAGTTATGTAACTACTTTGCAGGAAGTGAGTCAGAAGATGTTTTATTCGTTACTTTTAGACCTGCTTAAGGAAACAACCCAACAACATCGCAAGTTGTTAGACCTGCAGTTCCAGCATGGCTGGAGCCCGTTTTCCCCGGCGGCTCCGGAAGAGATCGCGGCACTTAAGCAGGAGTTCTCTGATTATAGACAGCAGCTGAAATAAGACAAGCATGCCGAAGTAAACACTACTTAATTGAACTCCGATTAGGTGGTGTTTATTTTCAAGCTCTATAAGTTGGAGTATCGAATCTGGTGAATAAATCTTATGATTCATAAAACTAAAGAAATCCATAAAATATGCTTGAAAAATACAAAGCTATAAAGAAGAAGACTGGATACGATTAAAATCTGGAAATATCGTCTGGGTTCAATCATCGTTAATATAATTAGCAATACTAACGGTAAACAGATTTTAATGGTATAGAACCCCAAAATACTCCAATCATAAATGACGCGCATTAGCGGGTTTGCTTCGGTAATATGTTTTTGTTGAATGCCGAAGTCGGTGAAAAAGGAATCGGCAGTGGCTAAAAGTAAAAGGGCAATCCCCGGAACGAATAGTTTATGACGGCTTGTAAAGAAAAGCTTCGCATTCATGTTATGGGTTCCTCCTCTCCGACTAGAGTAAGTGTCGTAAAACTAGGATGGGGAAATTTAAAGCGATTAAACCCTCTAAAAAGAGCAAAAAGATGCGGAGAATGTGTTTTCTTTCGTATACTGTACTAAACAGTAGGTTCTGGGGATGTTGGAAAGAAAGAAGGGGTTCGGATGATTCGGACGATAGGACTTTCTGAAGAAAATGAAATAATTTTTGATTTTCCGCTAAACGATATTCATATCCGACGATTCAAGTGGTATTGGATTGATTTCAATCAGCCTGATGAACAAGAAATCATCTTATTGGATTCATTTTTTCATTTTCATCCGCTTACTATTGAAGATTGTTTGAACGGCCTGCAACGACCAAAAGTAGATTTTTATGGAGAATATGCTTTTTTTGTATTACATTCTTTGTGCAATAATAATCTAAAAGCCGAAGAGTTGAATCTATTTCTGGGGAAAAACTATGTTATAACCTTTCATCATTCAATAATTCAAGAGTTAGAAAATGCTAGGAATCGGATTATTGATACTCCAAATAAATGGAAACAGGGACATATCTTCGTTGTACATCAAATAATCGATAAAGTTGTGGATGACTACTTTCCAGTACTTCATAAAATTGAAGATCATCTGAATGAAATTGAGGACAGTCTTGCACCGTCAACCGTTCATTTATCCATGGATTCTGTATTCGACGTCCGCAGCAACTTGCTTCGACTAAGAAGGACAATCATACCGATGCGCGATCTTTTACACCGGATGATTAGTTCCGAATCGCTGACGTTATCAGCAAATGAGAAAGCTTACTTTAGTGATATCTATGATAATCTATTGCGGCTCGGTGATATACTGGAATCCAACCGGGAACTAACTGCAGATATTAGAGACAGCCAACTGTCCATAAACTCCAATCAAATGAATCGGATTATGATGATACTGACGATTGTATCATCGGTATTTATACCTCTCACATTCATTGCGGGTGTGTATGGCATGAACTTCGACTTCATGCCCGAACTTCATTGGCGCTATGGCTATATCATTGCCTTAAGCGTCATGCTTGTAATTGGGCTAGCTATGTTGACATTATTTAAATATAAGGGTTGGCTGAGGATGTTTAAATCTTGAAGTCCCCTATACGGTTATCGCAAAAGGTACCAGCGATCAATACGATTTTAATCGTGCTGAATACTGGTACCTTTTTTTGTTAACCATTTTTATGCTTCTATTCGAGGTTTTGCAGGATTACTTGTCGGGGGTGGCGTTCCGGCTGATTCCGCCAATTTCATTAAATAATAACTTTCCTCTCGAGCCATATGATCAGCCATAAGTGCAGTGAAAGTTCCCAGCGCTTCTTTATTCAGTTCCATTTCTTCTAATTCCTGCAAAAACACTTGAAAAATTGTCATTTCCAAATGAACATCATTATGGAACTTTTCTAAAGCAGGGAATTTCATGATGTTTGTTCGTAAGAAACCAGCAAGTTCTATTGCTTTCAAATAGAAATCTTCCCATTCCTTTGTGAATTTACGGCTTTTCTCATGCAGTGGTTTTTCAACTCGATCCAGGTTTGCGTCAATGGCACCTGCATGACCGGCGGCGTCAAGTAACCAAAGCAAATCATGATGGAGCGGGTGGACGGCCGGTGCTATCTGTCCTTTTTCCAAATAGGAAAAGAGACGGATCGCTTCTTCTACTTCATTGACCATATGGTTGATGAAGGATGGAGGTAAAGAGATTTTTATATTTCCGATTAACTGTTCCTGAATTAATTGCAATTTAAATGTACGAATTTCCTCACTTGCCATTTTTGCATTCTGAAGCAGGGTGAGAAGTTGTTGCTCATCTAATTGCTGTCTAGAAGTTGTAAGCAGTTGGTCGAATTTCTCTATGAACGTATTCGAAATCTTGATATTTTCAATTTCACTGGGCGATAAGGAATCATGGATGAAACGGCTATGGTCTCCCAAAATTTGTAGCCAAAAATGAAGTTCAAATAGTGCATCCTCTTGAAACGATTTATCCAAAAAGTGACCTCCTCTTTCCACTATTATTCGTATGAGTTAGGTCTAGTGTTTATGAAAAAAAGTATGCAGAGAATAAGAGATAGGTATCTGGAACAAATAAGCTCTTCTGTTATGAAAATGCAGCTGGGATGCCATTTTTTGCAACGTCTATCAAAACGAAAAGCAATCCGAAAACTGTATTAAGTTGAAATGAATAGTTTCCCATACTCCATGCTTTGGCACTTCGTGAATGCCACCAGCGATACGGCATATACAACTAACAAGTGGGGACCCAATGATTTCAAATTAAGAATCTTTACCTACTTGAGTCAATTTCATAATAGAACAACCGGCCTTAAAATCCGAACGAGATTGCTTTCCGCGGGTTGGCATCAGCCAATCGGACAGCGTAGGCATCTGTTTACTGCTCTCAACGCTTCGCTTTTGATCGCAAAAGCCGTTCTTCGTGACGGCTTTCGCTACAATCAACGAGATTAGAACTTTATATTTACGAACAATGAAGCAAGTAATCTTATAAATTTCCGCATTTTTATTTGGAAAAGGTATTTACGAAATTAACACACTTGATTATTAAAGAGAGGAGAGTTAATGTATTAATAAATCAGTATATTATGAACATACCGACCGGTTAGTATAAATTTGGTTTATAGAGTGAGAGGCGGATGATGACAATGAACTTTTCATATTCGGAAAAGACGATTGAATTGCAAAAGAAGTTGACGGCATTTATGGAGGAATTTGTTTATCCAAATGAAAAGACTTTTGACGAACAGTTAAATGCACAGGAAAATCGCTGGACGCAAAATCCACCAATTATGGAAGAGTTGAAAGCGTTAGCACGCGAAAGTGGTCTTTGGAATTTATTTCTCCCGAATAGTGAACTGGGTGCGGGTCTTACCAATGTGGATTATGCCCCGCTTTGCGAAATTATGGGCCGTTCTTTAATGGGGCCGGAAGTATTTAACTGCAGTGCACCTGACACAGGAAACATGGAAGTGCTTGTCCGATATGGTACGGAAGCGCAGAAAAAACAATGGCTCGAACCGCTTTTAGATGGCGAAATCCGTTCATGTTTTGCAATGACAGAACCAGATGTCGCTTCAAGTGACGCAACAAATATCCAGTCAAGCATTATCCGGGACGGGGACGAGTATATATTAAATGGGCGTAAATGGTGGATTTCCGGCGCGGGCGATCCGCGTTGTAGGATTGCGATTTTTATGGGTAAGAATGATCCGACTGCTGCACAACATGAACAACAGTCGATGATTTTAGTGCCGCTCGATACACCAGGCGTAAAAGTAGAAAGAATGCTTTCCGTATTTGGCTATGATCATGCCCCTCACGGACATGCGGAAATCACATTTGACAATGTTCGTGTACCAGCTGAAAACATGTTGTGGGGTGAAGGGAAAGGATTCGCGATAGCGCAAGGCCGTCTAGGACCTGGCCGAATTCATCATTGTATGCGGTTAATTGGCGCTGCTGAACGTGCGCTTGAAGAAATGTGTATTCGTGTCCAACAACGTTCTGCATTCGGTAAATCAATTGCTGAACAAGGCGTCATTCGGGAATGGATTGCAGAATCGCGCATTGATATCGAACAGGCACGCCTTTTGACGTTAAAAGCAGCTTACATGATGGATACGGTTGGAAATAAAGAAGCGAGAGCAGAAATCGCAATGATTAAAGTGACCGCGCCAAATATGGCACTGCGTGTAATCGACCGCGCTATTCAGGCATTCGGTGGAGCGGGCGTAAGCGGAGATTATACATTGGCGGCGCAGTGGGCGAATTCAAGAACGTTGCGTCTCGCAGATGGACCCGATGAAGTACACCGCAATCAAATCGCACGTTTGGAACTTAAAAAATATGCAACTCACGGAAAGGGGAACTAATTATGACAGTACTTGACCTTTTTAGATTAACAGGGAAAACAGCAATTGTTACAGGTGGTGGCAGAGGACTTGGGTCACAGATTGCAAAAGGATTTGCGGAAGCAGGTGCAAATGTTGTGCTGTGTTCACGCAATGTTGAAGCGTGTATTGAAATGAGTAAAGAACTGGAAGCATTAGGTGTCCAATCGATTGGACTAGCATGTGACGTCACGCAGCAGGTAGACGTAAAAAGAGTAGTGGAAGAGACGAAGAAACTATTTGGCACGATAGACATACTTGTCAACAACAGCGGAGCGACATGGGGTGCACCTGTTGTTGACATGCCCTACGAGGCATGGAAAAAAGTAATGGACGTAAACGTCAATGGCACTTTTTTGATGAGTCAGGAAGTGGGCAAAGTCATGATTGAGCAAGGAAGCGGAAAGATCATTAATATCGCATCCGTCGCGGGACTTGGCGGGACGCATCCGAATTTTATGGATACGATTGGCTACAACACAAGCAAAGGGGCGATCATTACGTTTACGAAAGATCTTGCTGCTAAATGGGGCCAGCACAATATTAACGTCAATGCGATTGCACCCGGATTTTTCCCAACCAAAATGTCGAAAGTCACAATTGAACAAGGGCATGATTATATCTTGAATTCCACACCGTTAAGCCGTTTAGGCTCAGAAGAAGACTTAAAAGGTGTCGCTCTTTTCCTTGCATCGAAAGCTTCTGACTATGTGACGGGAGATATTCTGCTAGTCGACGGTGGAATGAGTGCATTATGAAAGAAGAGCTTACTAGACAAAGCATTCAGTTGTTTGAACGGAAAGGTTTTAATTCAACATCTGTCCAGGACATTGTTGATTCGCTGGGCGTGACGAAAGGGACTTTTTACTATTACTTCACAAGTAAAGAAACACTTCTTATGGACATCCATCTTAGTTATATCGACGATTTATTAAGTAGACAACAGAAGGTTTTAAACAGCAATGCAAGTTGTGGAAAGCAGCTTGCAGAAATTGTTGAGATGCTCATAAATGATATACAGACGCAAGGTTCCAATGTTCGTGTCTATTTTAGGGAAATGCGTCATTTATCAGAGGAAAACAGTAGGGTTATAAAAGATAAACGAAGATTGTTCCACCTTACTATTGAGCAAATCATTAAGGAAGGTATAGAAAAGAAGGAATTTCGAGAAAATCTAAAACCTAAAATGACTACTTTTGCTATTTTAGGAGTTACAAATTGGAGTTATGAATGGTTCGACCCATCCGGTAATATATCTCCGAAAGAGCTTGCGACTATGTATATGGATTTCATCCTACACGGAATAGATATAGGGGGAATGAATGATGAGTGCGAATGAAATTAAGCATATTCTTGTCGTTGGAGCGGGACAAATGGGACATCAAATTGCTATGCTGTGCGCGCTTGGGGGATATAGGACTTCACTGCAGGATGTAAATAGTGAAGCACTGAAAGATGCAGAAAAGAGTTTGAAAGAGCGTATGGATAAATGGGTTGCAAGTGGGAAGTTAACTGCGAGTAGCAAGGAAACTGCTTTTCAAAATCTCATATTCACGGATAATCTAAACGAAGCCGCGAAAGATGCAGATTTTGTAATTGAAGCGATTGTGGAAAAACTAGTTAGTAAACAGAAATTGTTCAGGGAACTGGATCGTCTTACACCGAAACATGCAATCTTAGCTTCAAACAGTTCAACGATTGTGAATTCGCACCTGGCAGAAGTGACGGAGCGTTCAGACAGAGTTTGCAATATGCATTTCTTCTTCCCGCCGTTGGTTATGGAGTGTGTGGAAATCGTTATGAGTGAAGAAACGGCAGAAGAAACAGCACAGACGACATTAGCAGTTTGCGAGAAAATCGGTAAAACAGGCATTATCCTTCGAAAAGAAATTTCGGGATTTGTCGCAAATCGAATATTAGGCGCAATTCATAAAGAAGCAATCGCACTTTATGACAAAGGTATTGCCGACTTTAAGGATATAGATATAATCGTGAAAAAGTCGCTTGGACATCCTATGGGCCCATTTGAAGTCATTGATTTGTCTGGCGCGGATGTTGTCAATTTCGTTATGGAACAACAATACGCGGAAACAGGCAATCAGGAAGACAAGCCTGCTACATGTATTGTGGATAAAGTCAAAGCAGGTCATTTAGGGAGAAAAACGGGGCAAGGTTTCTATACGTATTAATAGATACTAAAAAAAGGAAGTGAAAAGGTTGATAGAAACGAGTATAGATACAATACCTGTCCGAAGTGGGGAAGAATTGGATGCCGAAATCTTGACTGAATTTCTTCGAAGAAGCATTGAGGGTTTACCTGAAGGAGAACTGAAAATCCGGCAGTTTGGATCGGGCCATTCGAATTTAACTTATGAACTCGAAATGGGAACTTGGCAGGCAGTGCTCAGACGTCCTCCACTCGGTCCTGTTGCCGCAAAAGCACATGATATGGAGCGGGAATTTAATGTGCTCTCAGCACTTCATCCTGTCTTTCATACGGCACCTAAGCCACTTATTTTTTCGGATGAACTATCCATTACTGGCAGTCCATTTTTCATCATGGAAAGAAGGAGCGGCATTGTTCTCGATACCGATTTTCCGGATGGTACTGAAATGACTGAAGAAATTGGACGGAAAATATCTGAAATCATGGTCGATAAACTCGTTGAATTACATGCAATTGATTATAAAAAAACTGCACTTGCCGATATGGTCAAGCCGGATGGTTTCTTGGAAAGGCAAGTGCAGGGCTGGATTGGGCGTTATGAAAAAGCGAAGACGTCCGACATTCCTGAAGTCGCGGCATTAACGGCCTGGCTTCAATGGAATATGCCAGAATCAGCCGAACCGACAATCATTCATTATGATTTTAAATTAAATAATGGGATGTTTTCATCTAATTATACTGAAATGACAGGATTGTTTGACTGGGAAATGGCGACTGTAGGAGATCCCCTGGCAGATGTCGGGGCGGCCCTCAGTTATTGGATGCAAGCAGATGATCCTGCCATGTTACTGAATGGCCTTGGCAAACCGCCGATTACAATTAAAAAAGGTTTCTTTACTCGGGACGAATTTATAGCTCGCTACGCGGAAAAGAGTGGCCGTGATATGACAGCTATTAATTACTATAGTACATTTGCTTACTTTAAACTGGCAGTCATTTGTCAACAAATTTTCTACCGCTATAAAAATGGGCAGACAAAAGATCCGCGATTTGCTAATATGGATAAATTTGTTGAGACGCTTATGAAGCAAGCGATGACCGGGGCGACCAAATAATGATGAAAACCCAACCTAAACTTCATGTCATCCTTCAAAAAGAAGCTATTTTGCCAGAACTGATTGATAACCATAAAGTGGCCGTCGTGTTTGATATTTTACTTGCGACGACGACAATCGCCACACTTCTTAACCATGGGGCAAAGGAAGTTATCCCTGTAATGGACGAAGCGGAAGCATTAAAAGTAGCCGGAAATCATGAAAAAACGACAACGATTATTGCTGGTGAATCTGATGGATTGACCATCGAGGGCTTTGCCGATCCGCTTCCCACCCAACTTAAACAAGTGGCTGAAGGGAAAACAATTATTCTTTCAACAACGAATGGCACGGTTGCCATTCGAACTGTCGCGAACGCCAAGAAGGTATATGCCGCTTCACTGGTTAACGGACATGCTGTTGCCAAAAAAGTCGCAACTGAACATAAGGATGATTCGATCATCTTAATTTGTGCAGGAACTATGAGACAGCTTTCCTTGGAGGATTTTTACGGGGCAGGCTATTTTATTGATGAATTACTTCAGCGAAGTGACTCCTGGGAACTGACCGATTCTGCAAAAGCCGCACTTTATCTATATAGAGGAAAGAAGGAAAATGCTGTTTCAATACTTAAAACGTCCTTAACAGGTCAAATGCTTATGAAAGTGAATCAGGAGGAAGATATTTTCTTTTCTGCAGATAAAGGAATGAATGACGTCGTACCCGAATTTGATAACGGAATAATGATTGTGAAAGGGGATGGAGCAATTGATGACTGATCAACTAACCTATCGCGGTGCTTCATTTTTACACAGCTCTTCGCAACACGAAACTATTTTTACTCCAGAGGACTTCACGGCTGAACACTTACTGATTGCAGAGACCGCCAGGAAGTTCATTGAAAAAGAAGTAAGGCCCCACAACGACCAAATAGAAGGAGGAGACTTCGAACTTGTCAGGTTGCTCCTTGGGAAAGCGGGAGATCTGGGCTTAATTGCCCATAGTATTCCTGAGAAGTATGGCGGGCTTGGACTCGATAAAATCACAAAGGGACTCATAGGTGAAATTGTCGGTGCTGCAGGCGGATATAGCGTTGCGCATTCGAATCACACATGCATCGCAACGTTGCCGATTACGTATTTCGGGTCAGCATGGCAAAAGGAAACGTATTTGCCAAAACTGGCGTCTGGTGAATTTATCGGAGCTTACTGTCTTACTGAACCATCCGCGGGGTCTGATGCATTAGCCGCGACGACGACAGCAATTTTGAATGACGAGGGAACACACTATATCTTGAATGGCTCAAAAATATTCATTACAAATGCTTCATTTTCCAATACTTTCATTGTCTATGCAAAAGTAGATGGTACGGCGTTCACGGCATTCATCGTTGAAAAGGACTTTCCGGGCTTAGCACTTGGACCTGAAGAACAGAAGATGGGTATTAAAGGTTCATCAACGACAGCTGTGTTTTTTGAAAACTGCGAAGTGCCTGTCCGAAATGTATTAGGCGAAATTGGAAAAGGGCATCATATTGCATTGAATGTACTGAATTTGGGCCGGTTCAATCTTGGTTCTGCCTGTACAGGGGCGGCAAAGTACAGTTTGGAATTAGCACTTGATTATACAAGTGAACGGCAACAATTTGGCAGAACGATTGCATCATTTACAGCGACGGAAGAAAAAATCGCGGATATGGCAATACGTATTTATGCGTCGGAGTCGCTTCAATACCGCACTGCTTCCTATCTGGAAGAGGCACTCGGTGAATTAAATGAGTCTCGTGATATTAAACTTATTGCAAGTCGTATGAGAGAGTATGCAGTTGAAGCTGCTGTAAGCAAGGTTTACGGATCTGAAACACTCGATTACGTTGCCGATGAATCGCTCCAGCTTCACGGTGGTTATGGCTTTATAAAAGAGTATAAGGTTGAACAAGTGTATCGGGATTCACGTATTAATCGTATTTTCGAAGGAACGAATGAAATCAATCGCCTGCTAATACCGATGTCCCTCTTGCAACAGGTGGGAAAAGGAACGGTTCCACTGCCGAATCTCGTGGCTCGAGCTACTGCAGAACTGAAACAACCAACCGGGCTATCGAATGAAAGATTTGCCCGTGAAAAGAAAGCAATCCAAACAATACGCAATGTGTTTTTACTCACCTTTGGACTTGCCTATGAAACGTTCCAATCTCGTATTGTAGATGAGCAGGAAACTCTCTTGAAACTGGCTGACATTGCAATTGCGCTCTACGCTGCTGAATCTGCTGTATTACGGAGTGAAAAATCACTCGCAAAAAATGGGGGAGAAAAATCGTTGCTTAAGGTGAAGCTGTCAGAAGCCTTGATTGACGACTTGCTGTTAGAAGTTGAAATGAGGGCACGTAAAGTGATTTCAGGCATGACGACGGGTGAAAAACGTAAGACAACACTTGCTGATGTAATGAATCGATTGAGTGAACTTGCACGTGAAGGCTCGATACAAACAAAAAGGGATATTGCTAAAGCAATTAACAAATCTAAGCAATATATATCTTAAGGGGGAAGTTATAGATGAAAGCAATTATTTTTGAAGAATACGGAAGTGCGGATGTGTTACAGCAAATAGAAATTGATAAACCAGTAATTGGTGATCAAGAAGTGTTAGTCGAAGTGCAAGCGATTGGCGTGAACTATGCAGATACAGCGCGTCGCGAAGGGAAATACGTCGTGCCGACTCCGCTGCCGTTCATTCCCGGGGCTGAAGTTGCAGGTGTTATTACGGAAGTAGGTAAAGACGTCAAACGCTATAAACCTGGTATGCGTGTTGTGGCTTTAATTGAATCGGCAGGATATGCTGCGTATGTGACCATTCATGAGATGGCACTCGCACCTATACCTGACGGCGTTGATTTTGTAAGTGCAGTCGCGTTGCCGCTACAAGGTCAAACGGCTTACCATATTTTGAAGACAATGGGACGCCTTCAAAAAGGGGAAACGGTTCTTGTACATGCAGCTGCAGGGGGAGTTGGTGCAATTGCGGTCCAGCTAGCAAAAATCTTTGGGGCAGGCAAGATTATTGCGACAGCAAGCAGTGATGAGAAATTGGCACATGCAAAAGAAATGGGTGCAGATCATCTCGTTAATTACACAGAAGAAGGCTGGGAACTAAAAGTCCGTGAACTGACCGATGGCAAAGGTGTGGACGTTGCGCTTGAAATGGTCGGCGGGGATATATTCCGCAATACACTTAAATGCCTGGCTCCATTTGGACGTATTGTGGTATTTGGTGCAGCAAGCGGAGAACAGTCAGCCCTTTACGCAGGTGAATTAATGCGTCGCAATCAATCGGTGATTGGATTTTTCTTGCCTCAAATCATGCGTAATTATGATATGTATCAAGCTAGTTTCAAGGAATTACTTGGTTTTATTGAAAGCGGCGAGTTAAAGCTGACAATTGGCGGGACTTATCGTTTAGAAGAGGCGGCAGATGTACATCGACTGTTGCAAGGAAGAAAAACAATGGGGAAACTAGTACTTATCCCATGATGGTTATCAACGGAAAGTAGGGTTTTAAGTTAACTTAGAACCTAACTTTCCGCTGATTGATTTGTCTGGCAAACAATACCCCTAATAAGTATCCATAAAGTATGTGTCCTACAATCCAATATGCAAAGGACAGCATACTTTTAGAGTCGGGCGTTCGGTCTGAGAATGCTGTCGTAGGGAAGAGAGCGGCTCCTATGATGAAACAGACAGCAGTACATACGAGAATGAGTTGTTTTTTATTTTGAATCTTTCTATAAATTATCAACAGATATAAACTAACCGCCAATGCTATGGAGACAATTAGATGGAAGCCTAGTTCGATTAATTCTGGGAAAGCAACCGTGTTGACAAAAGGAATATAATCGACGTTTAATAACAGTGTGTAAACTTTTAAGCGAGTCATCAGTTCCACAAGTTTCAGCAATGCTGCTAAGACCAATCCGGAGATTACTCCATATATAACTGTAATTTTAAAACCTTTCTTCGTCAAACTCATACTTTCACTTCCTTGACCACTGTATTTCTACTTTCTTCAACGTTGTTTAAGTTCCTGCTAAGAGAGGTAAACTCTAATAACATTGAAAAAGGGAGTAGATCATTATGAATGCAAAAGAAACTGCACTAAAAATACTAAAGGAAAGCTTCGTCGGCACGATGGCGACGATTCAACAAAATAAGCCTCATACGCGGTACATGACGTTTTTCAATGACGAATTTACGCTTTATACAGCAACATCGAAACAAACGCAAAAGGTAGAAGAACTTGAAGCGAATCCCCACACACATATATTAATCGGCTACGATGGGGAAGGTTTCGGAGACGATTTTCTAGAAATTGAAGGAACTGTCAGCATTACAGATGATGATAGCTTAAAGGAAAAAGTATGGAATGAACATATGAAACCTTGGTTTAGTGGACCAGAAGACCCCAATCTCGTCATACTCAGAGTTGAACCGGTGACAATCCGATTGATGAATAAAAAAGGTGAGGAACCGCATATAATTGAACTTTAAGTATAAGGTACTGGCGTTCAAAGCTGGTACCTTTTGCTTTGCCGAGCTTTATCAACATGAGGTTTCTGTGCTCGGTTTTTTTAGCAAAATGGGCAACTTGCAAAGCTGTTTAAAAAGCAGCTGTGAGAAGAGTTATGGTATATTACTATATAAATTGAAATAAAGAATTCCTTCAAATTCGCTTCGTGCTTACGCTTCAAAGTATATAGATAAAATAAAAGGATGTGAAATGATGTTTTTAGCTTGGAATGAAATTAAAAAGAATAAGTTGCGATTTACGTTAATCATCGGCGTCTTAATGCTCGTTTCCTATTTAGTATTCTTTCTATCCGGTCTGGCAAACGGCTTGGAAAATATGAATCGGGAATCCGTCGACAAATGGAAAGCGACATCAATCGTTTTAACTGATGAGTCCGATAAGAGTATGTCTCAATCCTCGATGACACTTGCTGATGTGGACGACGTCGATGCCAAAGATATCGCTGTAATCGGTCAAATTAATGCCATTGCCGGCAATGGTGAGGAAAAGAAAAACGTCTCTATTTTTGGCATTCTTAAAGATGAATTCATTATGCCGATAGTGACGGAAGGTAAAGCGTTTTCTGAAGCGAATGAGGTTATTGCAGGTGATTCATTAAAAGAAGAAGGCTTCAAATTGGGGGATGAATTGCACTTATCTTCCTCGGAAGAAGTGTTAACAATCGTAGGTTTTACAGACAACGCACGATTTAATGCAGCGCCAGTGCTTTATGGTGACCTCTCCACATTCCAACGGGTTAAATTCGGAGAAGCTGCCGATCTAAACAAAGAAAGTATAAATGGAATTGTTGTCCGTACAGGTGATGCGACGGCTATTACTCAGAATGATTCGCTTGAAGCAATTGAGATTGAGACATTCATACGTAATTTACCAGGTTACACGGAACAGAATTTGACATTGAATCTTATGATTTATTTCTTGTTTGGTATCTCAGCGGTTATCGTAGCAATCTTCCTTTACGTTTTGACAGTACAGAAAATAAGTATGTTTGGTGTTATGAAAGCACAAGGTATCTCTAATAGGTATCTGTCCTGTTCGGTCATCGCACAGACATTTATATTGGCAGCAATTGGTGTAGCTGTCGGATTTGGATTGGCGTTATTAACGGGAGCATTTTTACCAAGCGCGGTGCCTGTCGCTTTTGACCTTGTAACGATGCTTATCTATGGCTTGGTGTTAGTTATCGTTGCTATCGCAGGCGCAGTATTCTCAGTCCTTACCATAGTTAGAATCGATCCATTGAAAGCGATAGGAGGATAAATGATGGCAGTTTTAGAATTAAAACAAGTCAAAAAGACGTTTGGCAGCGGTCATACACAAGTGGAAGCGATGAAGGAAACGAACTTCCTCGCTGAAAGAGGAGAACTGATCGCAATTATTGGGCCATCGGGTTCGGGGAAAAGCACATTCCTTACGATTGTAGGTGGCCTTCTCTCACCAACTTCAGGAGATGTCATCATCAATGATAAGAATTTAGCAGCGCTGAACGAAAAGGAACGCTCAAAGATCCGACTGAAAGAAATCGGCTTCATCTTACAGGCGTCCAACCTAGTTCCATTCTTGACAGTGGCCAATCAGTTGAAATTATTAGACCAAGTGAAAAAAGGAAATATGACCAAAAAAGAACTGGAAGAGTTATATGAGGACTTGGGCATCAGCAATTTACGTGGTAAATACCCTGCAGATCTGTCAGGGGGGGAACGTCAGCGTGTTGCAATCGCCAAAGCGCTATACAGCAATCCATCTATTATTTTAGCTGATGAACCAACAGCTTCCCTTGATTCAGATCGTGCCTATGAAGTGATGGAACTTCTGAAAAATGAAACCAAGAATAAAAATACAACGACCATTGTGGTCACACATGATATCCGCCTCGTTGGCTATTGTGACAAGATCTATAACATGACCGATGGTGTACTGACTTTAGAAGATGAGAAAAGTATAGTAGCTTATTGAAGAAAGTAAGTAATGAAACTTCCTGTTATCCTTTTAAAAAGGATGATGGGATTTTTTAAAGATAAGAAGGAATAAGTTTTTTAACCTGGACTGGTGTCTTACTCCAAGCGCTTTTCGGAATAAAAATCATAATACTCCCTTAACTGACGAATGGTCCCTGTTTGTGAGATAATACACTTAGAATGAGAGGCTGATTACAATGACATTTCAAAATTATAACTTAAGCAAGGAGATTACACGGGCGCTGGACGGGCTTGGGTATTCTTCACCCACTGAAGTGCAGGAGAAAGTGATTCCTGCGGCCCTTAAAAAAAATGACTTAGTAGTTAAATCACAGACGGGCAGCGGGAAGACGGCAGCTTTTGGAATCCCTATCTGTGAAATGGTGAACTGGGACGAGAATAAACCACAGGCGCTAATTTTAACACCTACACGTGAACTTGCAGATCAGGTCAAAGAAGACATTACGAATATTGGCCGTTTTAAGCGTATTAAAGCTGCCGCTGTCTACGGTAAATCTCCATATGCTTATCAAAAAGAAGAGCTGAAGCAGAAATGCCACGTAGTTGTCGGAACGCCGGGACGTGTATTCGATCATATTGAGCGGGGTTCACTTGTGCTTGATAAAATCGACTATCTAGTACTTGATGAAGCGGATGAAATGCTAAATATGGGCTTTATTGACCAAGTTGAATCGATTATTAATAAATTACCGAAAAACAGAACGACTATGCTTTTCTCGGCGACACTCCCGGAAAAAATCGGGAAACTAAGTAGTAAATATATGAACAATCCAGAAAATATTGAGATCGCTTCAACTGTTACACTGACGGATCAAATTGACCACTCACTAATTATCGTACGGGATCCTCAGAAATTTGACTTGCTGCGCGAAGTGACTGTAGTCGAAAACCCGGATAGCTGTATTATTTTTTGCCGGACAAAAGATCAGGTAGACAGTGTAACTGAACAACTTGAAAAACTGCACTACACTTGCGATAAACTCCACGGCGGCATGATGCAGGAAGATCGTTTCTCTGTCATGGATGAATTCAAACGCGGTGAGTTCCGTTACTTGGTTGCTACAGATGTTGCTGCACGCGGCATTGACATCGACAGTATAACGCATGTTATCAATTATGACCTTCCTGTAGAGACTGAAAGTTATGTGCACAGAGTAGGGAGAACAGGACGTGCCGGTAAAAGAGGAAAAGCGATTTCATTCGTCACGCCTAATGAAAACCACTTTCTAGATGAAATCGAAGCGTATATCGGTTTTGAGATTCAACAGCGCAATGCACCTTCAAAGGCAGCAGTTTCCGCTGCAAAGGAAGCCTTCACTGAAAAGTTGGAAAGCCTGCCAGAATTGAAAAAGAATAAAAATGAATTAGTGAACAAAGATATCATGAAGCTTTACTTCAATGGCGGTAAAAAGAAAAAACTTCGCGCAGTTGACTTTGTCGGTACAATTACAAATATCCCTGGCGTAACCGCAGAAGACATTGGCATCATAAAAATCCAGGACACCGTGACATATATCGATATCCTAAACGGCAAAGGGAAGTTAGTGTTGAATGAAATGAAAACGACAACCGTTAAAGGAAAGTTATTGAAAGTGCACAAAGCAAATAAATAATTTTCAATAAAAAAGCAATCCTTGATCAGCATATACACTGATCAAGAATTGCTTTTTTTGTTTACTAAATCCAATTACCAACGGGTTGTCCCACCTGAACTTCACTATTTAACTCAACTGACGTCGTGAAATGTGAGTTATTCTCTATAAAAAGAATAACGGTAGAGCCGAAACTGAAAAAGCCGAAATCATTTCCTTTAATACATTCTTTTGATGAACTATAGAGCTGTATACTATTTACATTTAAAGCACCAACTTTTACAATCGCGACATTTCCAAAATCCATCTTCACTTCTGAAATAAGACGATGGTTCGTAGAAAAAGGGCTTTGTCCAAGGCGTAAGCCTAAATTATTCACGGGATAGGATACACCGCCAAGTGCATAACGTGAAACCAATTCCCCGGCTACTGGATAGTGGAAATGATGATAATGGCTGGGTGATAGGTAAAAGATATAGTAGAAGCCGTCTTTATAGGGAGCTGCTTTCCTTTCTGATCCCATTATTTCGTTTAATCGGTACTGATGACCTTTAATGAGAAATGTTTGATCGGCAGCTATTCTTCCTACTCCACTTACGATACCGTCCACCGGTGAAGTAAGTATGCTTGGAGAAGGGTCCACTTGACGAGCCCCTTCTTTCAAGGAACGTGTAAAGAGTTCTGATAGACTTTTATAGTGGGAAATCGGATATTCCATTTCTTCAATATTGAGGCGATAAGCCCTGCTGAATGGTCCGATGAACGGTCGACTTAACCGGGCGCTTGTAAACGATTTTAAAAGAGAAGAAGAAAAAGGATTTCCCGTCAACTCGACAAAAGATTTAAATAGTGCTTTTTTCATTTTTTTATCTCCTGTAGATTTCATTTATACTTTTGCAATACGAATATTGCTAATCATTAAGACTGACATAATCAGCATTAATATGACAAAAAATAATGTTCCCATATAGGGAATGAGGAAGAAACTTAACGTCATTACAACACCTGCTGCTGTAATTGGAACACCGTAAAATGCGCCATCAAACTCACTTGCATTAAAGCGGGCAAGACGAACAGCACCTGCCAATACGTAAAAAACAGTAACAATGATTCCAAGCAGTGGCTTCTCGTAAAGTATTGATTCGTAAATTAATAACGCAGGCGCCAGACCAAATGAAACCAGGTCACATAACGAATCGAGCTCTTTGCCGAAAAGAGATTCCGCATGATAATGTCTTGCCACCATTCCGTCGAAACGATCGAATAATGCAGCAAGGAAGATGAATAGTAAACTCATATGACCTAAGCCTTTTATAATTAGAATAATAGCAATAACACCAAAACTAAGATTCATCAAAGTAATTGCATTGGCTAACTGTGCTTTAACTTTGGAATGTTCAACATAATCAGGTAAAAACATAGTACACCTCCTATCAATATCCGAAGAAATATTTGAATAAATTATGACCATTTTATCAACTATCCGAAAATACTATGATACCACGATTAGTTTGGAAAAGACTGTTAAATTAAAAAAGACTTAAAAAAAGTGAAATATGTCCCTATTTTTGTTGTTTTATAGTAATGCTTGACCTATGTCTAGAAACGGCGTCAAAAAAATTAGAAGTAGCCCTATTTTAACTATCATAGCTTCTCATCTAATGTCTATCACTTTAAATTATACTTGAATAATGATTGTTACGCAATTTTGCCGTGAACTATAATGGCGTTTGTAATATTGTTAAAAGGTCTTTAACCTTTCATGAAGCAATTGTCCAAATAACTTGAGAAGTAAATACATCGAAGGAATTTAAAATTACAATTTTATGTTGCAAGAAATTCTGTGACAGGTATGATATAAGTACCTGTTTGATTGTCGATTATTTAATAGTCAAAAGGTGTGATGTTGAATCTTGGGGATAGGGGGAAATACCTGCATGAAAATTCGGTCGAAATTATTTATTATTTCATTTTGCTTACTGTTAATTCCAAGTTTAATTATTGGATTCAGTAGTTATTTATCAGCAAAAGATAATCTAGATGAACTAGGTGAAACGACGCTGAAAAATGGTGTTGAGATGGCACTTCAAGTAATTGATTCGATGAATTACGCTGTCGAGCAAGGCGACATACCATTGGAAGAAGCACAAGAAAAAGTGAAAGAATATCTAATCGGTGAACGCCAAAATGATGGTACACGTTCAATTACCTCGAAAGTAGATTTGGGTAGTGGTTACTTTGCGGTTTACGAACAGGATGGGTTGGAAATTGCACATCCTTCTATAGAGGGCACGAATGGATGGGACCATCAAGATGCAGATGGGATTTATATGGTTCAAGAAATTATAAAGGCTGCGCAAGATGGTGGAGGCTTTACTCATTATACTTGGGAGCTACCGAACCAACCAGGCACAGAATCGACAAAGGTTACATATAGCGCGTTAGATCCGGATTGGGGATGGGTTATCGTCGCAGGCACATACATGCAAGATTTTAATAAGGGTGCCAATGCTATTTTGAACACTATACTGATTACGCTTGTTGCGAGTGCACTTGTAGGATTAGTCGTCATTCTATTATTTTCGAGGCATTTAGCGACTCCTATTAGACGAATCGAGCAAAGCGTACAAAAAATCGCCGAACAAGACCTCTCTATTGATAGGATTGAAGTCAAAAACAAAGACGAACTTGGTGATTTAGCAATAGGATTAAATACGATGGTAGATAATTTGAAAAACGTAATAGATTCCGTTTCAAACTCTGCGGAACAAGTAGCTGCAACGTCAGAACAGTTGACTGCTAGTAGTGAGGAAACGAGTAAGGCTTCTGAGGAAATTTCAGAATCCACCCAGCAAGTAGCAATGGGACAAGAAAACCAGTTGTTGGGAATGCAGGAAGCAAAAGAATCTGTCACACAAATGTCTTCAAGTATTACACAAATCACAATGGATATTAAAGAATTAAACGATTTATCAACTGCGACAACTACTGTTTCTCTTTCGGGTAATGAAGTCATTAAAAAGACTGTAGAACAAATGCAACAAATTAGACAACAGAATGCGTCAACAACAGAAGCAATTTATGTACTAGAACGCAAATCAGGTGAGATTGATGAAATCATCAATGTAATCACGAACATTGCTGCTCAAACGAACTTACTTGCTTTAAATGCTGCGATTGAAGCAGCCCGTGCTGGTGAACATGGTAAAGGTTTTGCCGTTGTAGCGGATGAAGTCAAGAAGTTAGCTGAGGAATCAGGGAATGCGGCGAATCATATATCTACTTTGATTAACGAAATTCAATTCGATACGAAGAATACAGTTAACTTAGTGAATGAAGGAGAAATCGTAATCGAAAATGGAATGAAGGCCGTCGAAAATGCAGGAAGTACATTTAAAACGATTTCAACTGACATAAACTCGATTACAAATAAGTTATCAAATATTTCAAATGAAATTCAGGAAATTAACCGTAATACGGAAAATCTAGTTGAAATAGTAGATAAAACAAGAGATGTTACGGAACAATCAGCTAGTTATACGCAAAATGTCGCTGCAGCGTCTGAAGAGCAACATGCCTCTATGCTAGAAATGGCGCATGCCTCTAGAGCTTTGTCCGAAATGTCTGCAGAACTGCAGGACTTGGTATCTGATTTTAAATTGAGTTAACTTGTGTTTGATGTATGGCTTAGTAGGTATTAATACAATCGGATAATATAAAAATGACGACGAATCAATAATGATTCGTCGTCATTTTTCATTTAACATTCCCACAAAGAAGGAACAGGTTAACGTAATATATTAACAGACACGACTATTATTTATTACTTCGTCATCATTAATTCTTTTTTGTCATGGCCTTTGAACTGCACTTTTAATTTCAGGGTTTTATAATCGATAATACCGAACGTTTCTGATGCTTTCTTGATAATATCTTCAGCATCCATGTCGGGATCCAGGGAGAGTTCTTCGAATAGTGTATCGAGTTTCTTCATTGCTTTATTACCATTCAAGTAAAGATCCTCCGCTTGATTTTTGTATATTGCCTCTGTCTTATCACGCTTTTCATTATAGTTAGCAATAAGCGCTTCCTTTAATTCTTTTGTATCGATTGTTATATCGAAAGAAGTGAAGCCATATTTCTCCCCAAAAGGCTCTTTGGACGCATCGGGTTCTGTAACTAAGTTCTTATTGCTACAACCGACAATCAGAACTATAGAAGAAATAATGGTGACGATTAGTATTTTTCTCATCACTTTCAACTGGGTCATCCTTTCCCGCCATATCAAATGCAGGCTACTGTCAATCTAACCGTTGAAGGTAAAAGTTATACGGATAGGAATAGTGAATCTGCCATGAAGAAAATTCCGAGTAATTCAACGCTAGACGCCCAGAAAGAACAGTACAAGGGGAATGGTAAGGATACTTATTAGTGTCGTGATAAATGTTGTAAAGGATACTAAATCCGGTTCTGTCCCAAATTGTAGTGCAAGCATTGTTGTGTTCGCTGCTGCAGGCATGGAGGCTTGTACAATAATAACCGCCTTTAGAAGGTCATTGACAGGCATGAAATATAAAATTCCTGCGGCTATCAAAGGGGAGACCGCCATTCTGATGATACTGACTGCAGAAACATAGCGATAAGCAACCCTTTTTCTTGAAATAGCTGCAAGCTGCATACCGAGTACGAGCATCACCGTCGGAATGGATGCATCAGCAACAAGACTGATGGCTTCCATTAAAGCGCTTGGAACAGTTACTGAAACTAGTTGAAGCCCGATGCCTAAAAAGGCGGCGTAAATGAGCGGCATGCGAATCACTCGCTGAGCGGACTGGCGTAATGTAGACTTTTCTTCTCCACCGATAGACGCAAAGAAAATTCCTACAGTATTCATTAGTAACGATTGAAACACCATCATAATGACTGCATAGTCAAACCCAACTGCTCCGAATGCAAAGAGGACAACGGGTGCTCCGTAATTCCCACTATTCATGAACACGCCCCCAAGAATCATTGCCGATAGCTGAGACCGTGTTGCCTTCATAATCAGTGCTGTAATCCAAACGATAACAAGTAGGACGCTTGTAAGGGTTAAACTAAATAAGACAATATAAAAATAGTCCATCGTTAATTCATTGGAATAAAATGTCCGAAATGCTAAAAAAGGAGACATTAAATAAAGGGCTGCTGTTGAAATTGATTTAATATCAAAGCCAATAAACTTTTGTCCTATGTATCCAATAAAAAAGATAATAAATACAGGTAAAATAATTAATATTAAATTCATTAAGGTTCAACTCCAACATTATGACCTGTTACTAGCATAGCAGAATTTGGATTATTCAACTATAATGGTGTACAAACAAAATGAAGAATGGGAGGTTTTTATTATGAATAAAATAGTTTCGTTTAAGGATGTATCATTCAGTAGAGGAGATCGGCTAATTTTACAGGCTATTAATTGGACCGTTAGACAAAATGAGCATTGGGGAATACTTGGTTTGAATGGATCAGGGAAGACGTCCCTTCTCAATATCATGTCCGCATTTAATTTCCCTTCAAATGGTGAAGTTACTATAATGGGAAATCTATTTGGAAAAACCAATTTGCCGGAACTGCGGAGAGAAATCGGTTTTGTCGGCAGTTCTTTGGATCGCTTTGCGGAGTATTTCAATAACGAAACGATTGAAAGAGTTGTCGTAAGTGGGAAGTTTGCGAGTTTCGGTATTTATGAACAAGTGAAAAAAGAAGATTTGGAGAAAGCGGATTCTTTACTCGAAAGTTTACACTTAATATATTTGAAAGGAAAGACGTATCAAAAGCTTTCTGAAGGAGAGAAACGGAGGGTGCTCATCGCACGTGCGTTAATGAGTGACCCTAAAATGCTTGTATTGGACGAACCTTGTTCAGGATTGGATATTCTTTCACGTGAAAAGTTCTTGCAATCTTTAGATGGAATAATGGGAACAGGCTGTCATATTGTCTACGTAACTCATCATATTGAAGAGCTTGTCCCGGGGATATCGCATGTTCTTCTTCTTAAAGAAGGAAAAATCGTAGCGCAAGGAGCAAAAGAAGAAGTAATAAATGATAAGCTACTAAGCGAAACATACCGGATTCCTGTCAGTGTACAATGGAGAGAATCTAGACCATGGCTGGTAGTGAACAGGGGCAAAGCGGGGGAGGAAGCGGACATCCGTTCACAAAAAAGTGCTTTTTCATAAGGCACCATCTTGCTTCTTACTATACAATTAAAGGATAGTGTTTTATTTAAATAGTAATGGAGTGAATAAGTGTCATGAAAAATAATGAGAGTTCTGTAAAAACGTTTAAAAAACGTAATTATAAACCGTGGATTATTGCAATTTCCATCATTTTGATAGGTGCCATTGGTGCCCTGTCTGGGATGCGAGGGGAAAAAGATTTTGATGCATTTGATCTAACAATCCTGCCTTTGACAAATGCGATTTTGAACAGTTTTACTTTTGTGTTCTTGGTTTGTGCTCTAATCGCTATTCTTAAACGGAATATAACCGTTCATCGCCGCTTTATATATGCAGCGTTTGTCACGACATCGCTATTCTTGGTCACGTATGTCTCTTATCATTATCTAGCTCCATCCACGCCATATGGCGGAGAAGGTTTTATGGCCGGATTCTATTACTTTATCCTGATTACACACATCATTCTTGCGGCAGCTATTGTTCCGCTTGCGCTGACGAGTGTGGCGCGGGCATGGAATATGGAGAACGAGCGCCATAAGAAAATTGCTAGGTGGACAATGCCAATTTGGCTATATGTCAGTTTTACTGGTGTGTTGGTGTATATCCTGATTTCTCCTTACTATTAAGTTAGTTGTGCTAGTAAAAAAGAATTTTTAGCTGAAATGTCGGGTACCAAGTACTCACACAATAAAAAACGTGTCCCACTGATCTGAAAATAGACTAGTGGGACACGCTTTTTTGATTTCATCTATGTGTAGCGCTTAATGGGTGTAAGTCGGTGCTAGACCAACCTATACAGGTAATAAACTGTCTCAGGCCGGTAATTTACAATCAGATGGAATACACTCACTTTGCATCGTTTTGATTAAGGATTCGTCGACCATAAACCAGCGGATTTAACAAGAATACGCGGATGCAGTTTCAACTGTGCAACCATTACTTCAGCAAGATCTTCCGGTTGCATTACTTTGTCGGGATTACCATCTGTCAGGTTTTCATCGAACGCCAAGTCTGTAGCGACTGTACTTGGTGTCAACGCGCTTACACGGATATTATGCTTTCGCACTTCAAGCATTAGTGATTCTGTAAGTCCGAGAACACCGAATTTTGATGCGCTGTATGCACTTGTAACAGGTGCGCCTTTTTGACCGGCAGTAGAGGAGATATTAATGATGTCCCCTGATTCTCTTTCGATCATTTCCGGTAAAACAGCTCTAGTGACATAATAAACGCCCATCAAGTTGACATCGATAATGTTTTTGAATTCCTCAGGTGACAGTTCAAGGAATTTGCCGAATTTACCAATCCCTGCATTGTTAATGAGGATATCAATTGGACCAAGTTCCGATTTGATATGTTCAACCGCAGCAATGACGGATTCATTATCCGATACATCAGCGGTAGCCATCGTCACTACTATATCATATTCGCTGAGTTCTTTTACTACTTTCTCAAGATTTTCAGCTGTTCTTCCGATAAGTCCTACATTTATGCCTTCTTTAGCAAATGCAATTGCCGTTGCACGACCGATTCCACGGCCTGCTCCAGTAATAATAGCGTTTTTTCCCTTTATAATTTGCATAAATGACACTCCTTCTATGAATAGTCTCTACATATAGCAGTATAACAAATGCAGGCTGAATTAGTGCCCATGGAGATTTAAATGGAGTTTTGCAACCACACAAATAGAAAGTTTAAACTGACGCGTTTATTTTATTAAAATTGCCTGCTTAGGGGACTGAGAACGTAATAAAATGTATTTTTAAAGGAGGCAAGGTCGAAGGCGCTTTTTTGTGTGTTACTATACAAGTAAAGCAGTGAAAGTTAGATTTCTTTGATAATATGTCCTCTAAAAAATGGGTGTAACGGTTATAAACCGACAACAGTACTTGTTAACAGCAGATTTTACATTGGGAAACATAGACTAAGCGTAAAAGTGAGATGATGAAGTTGCACATTCATTTGGTTGCAAAAGATAGGTTAGAGGCTGAAGGGATTCGTTGGATTGTTGAAACCCATTTAACAGGAGCGACTATGACGGCATTTGAAACAGTGGAAGACTATGTCTGTCAATTTAAAAATACCATCCCCGATTTACTCCTATTGGATATGGATACATGGGTAAATGAAAATGATGGAATCGGGGAATTGCTGCGAAAAATGAATATTCGCTGGTTAGGGCTCTCCTCCGAACGCATATTTCAAACAGCGTATCGCGGGCTTCGATTTCATGCGGAAGATGTGTTATTCCGCCCATTCTCTCCAACGGATTTAATCAAACAGATTCAACAAGTCCGCTATCAGCTTAGAAATGCACAACGTGAAAATACAAGACTGGGCAGTGAAGTAGTTGATTTTTCAATTGATTATGCGGATCTGTTCTTTCTAGAGCGCGTTCCCTTAAAGAAGATTACAATGTCAGCTTTTTTGATGAGAAATACGGATACGCTACCGCTTGTTTACGATGCTTTAAAAAGATTTACGTTTACCAAAGCGAACAAGCTTTTCGCCTTATCGGGGTTTGTACTTTGTGTCCATGATACAAATGATGTAACGCTTTTTCATGAAGAATACCGTGCGTTTCTCGTGCAATGGAAAGAGCAAGTCGGTGAACCGCTGTCAATTGTAAGCAATGATTCCTTACCGCATCATTCGGTAAAAGAAACGTATTTACAAACAAAAAAGTTAACAGAAGAAATTTTTTTCGAAGGATATGACATTATTCTGTCGAATGATAAGCAAGTTAATTGGCTGGCGATGGACCCTTTTCTTACACCGTTAGAACAGCGGGAATGGATTGAAATGTTGGAGAAAAGGGATGCGAAGGGAATTTGCGATTGGGTGGAAAATGAGTTTCTTACCTATAAAAAACCCTACCCTGATCCCGAAATTGTACGTGTGCGCCTAACAAGTGTACTGGCACAAATTCGGAGATATATGAAATCTTATAATATCCAGACGGCCGATTGGGAAACAGCTTATTATGGCGTATTTCACCAAATCTTTAAAAGCCCGATTATTTATGAAATTGTACAAGAGTTGTTGGCATTTACGACACATCTTATATCAGTGGAATCCCTGAACTTACATTTACGAGATGGCGAGCAGTCATTAGTTGAAAAAACGAATGCTTTAATCGAATCGAATTACTGGAATGCCCAATGGGGACTAACCGATTGTGCAGAATCTCTGCGGATCAATAAAAGTACATTGAGTCGCCGATTTGCGGCCGAATCAAAACAGTCCTTTCGGGTTATATTGCATAACGTGCGCATACAGGAAGCAAAACGGTTACTCCAAGAAACAGACCTATCTATGGAAGAAATCTCCCGTTTAGTCGGCTATTCTCATCAAAGTTACTTTACTGCGAAGTTTAAACAAGTTGAAAAGACAACCCCTTTTGCCTACCGTATGGGTTTAGTTTAGCAACATCCTTTTCACAAATGTGACAAGGATCTTTTTATGTGCAACAAATTATAAAAAACTTGAATACAAGTAATTATTAATCAACAAAAAGTAAAAAGACAACTAGATTATAACTAGATATCTAAATCTTCCATTTATAATGAAGATAACAATAAAAGGGGGTAATTTTTATGAAAGCGATTGCAGAGGAAAAGGTAATTCGTTATAGAGGATCAGAATTGAACACAAAAGGTTGGTTACAAGAGGCCGCTCTTCGTATGTTAATGAATAACTTAGATGCGGAAGTAGCGGAGCATCCTGATAAGCTAGTTGTCTATGGAGGAATCGGGAAAGCTGCCCGAAATTGGGAGAGTTTTGATGCGATTGTAAAGTCACTGAAAGAATTGGAAAATGACGAAACGCTGCTTGTTCAATCGGGCAAACCAGTGGCAGTCTTCAAATCGCATTCGGACGCACCACGTGTCCTGATTGCAAATTCAAATATCGTTCCCGCTTATGCAAATTGGGAGACCTTCCATGAGCTTGATAAAAAAGGATTGATGATGTACGGGCAAATGACAGCGGGAAGCTGGATTTACATTGGTTCACAAGGGATTGTACAAGGCACTTATGAAACATTTGTGGAACTCGCCAAAAAACATTTTAATGGCAGTTTGAAGGGGACGATTACAGTAACTGCAGGACTTGGTGGCATGGGTGGAGCACAGCCACTTGCAGTAACGATGGCAGGCGGGGTTTGTATCGGAATTGAAGTTGATGAGACACGGATCGATCGCCGTATTGAAACCCGTTATACCGATGTCAAAACCGATTCATTGGATGAAGCAATCAAACTAGCGGAAGATGCAAAAAAAGAGGGTAAAGCTTTATCTATCGGATTGTTGGGGAATGCCTCAGATATTTTACCTGAGATGATAGACCGCAACTTCATACCAGATGTATTGACAGACCAAACATCTGCACATGACCCGTTAAACGGGTATATTCCGTCTAAAATGTCCCTAGAAGAAGCCGAGCAACTTCGTACGAGCAACCCGGAAGAATATGTGAAACTTTCAACAGCATCTATGGCAAAACACGTCCAATCAATGTTGGAATTAATGGACAAAGGCGCGATTACATTTGATTATGGCAATAATATTCGCCAAGTTGCAAAAGATGAAGGTGTTGAAAATGCGTTCGATTTCCCGGGATTTGTTCCCGCATATATCCGTCCGCAGTTTTGCGAGGGGAAAGGACCATTCCGCTGGGTAGCTTTATCAGGTGATCCGGAAGATATTTATAAATTGGATGAAGCCATTTTAAAAGAGTTCAGTTATAATGAGCATCTTTGTAATTGGATTCGGTTGGCACAGGAAAAAATCGAATTCCAAGGCCTTCCAGCTCGGATTTGTTGGTTAGGGTACGGGGAACGTGCACGCTTTGGCAAAATCATCAATGACATGGTTGCAAGCGGTGAATTAAGTGCACCGATCGTCATTGGCCGTGATCACCTCGACTCAGGTTCCGTTGCCTCGCCGAATCGTGAAACAGAAGCAATGAAAGACGGTTCGGATGTTGTTGCCGATTGGCCGATCTTAAACGCAATGATCAATGCAGTCGGGGGCGCCACTTGGGTATCGCTCCATCATGGTGGTGGCGTTGGGATGGGGTACTCAATCCATTCGGGTATAGTCATAGTTGCAGATGGATCAAAAGAAGCGGGAATTCGTATTGAACGCGTACTGACAACGGATCCGGGAATGGGAATTGCACGCCATGCAGATGCTGGTTATGAAGTTGCTGAAAAAACAGCACTTGAAAAAGGCGTCAACATTCCAATGCTTGATAAAGGACGGGATAAACAATGACAAAACCACTTTGGATTATACACGCAACGCAACTTGCAACATTAGCCAATGACAAAAAAGGGCCTCGCATAAAAGATGCGATGTCTGATCTTGGACTGATTGAGGACGGCAGTTTGTGGATTGAGGATGGAGTTATTAAAGCAGTTGGAAAGACATCAGAACTTGAGAAACAATATGCCGATAGACAGCATGAAGCGGAAGTTGTAGATGCTAAGGGCCATCTTGTGACCCCTGGCTTAGTAGACCCCCATACGCATGTAGCTTACGGTGGAAGTCGTGAACGTGAATTTGAGATGCGTCTAGAAGGTGCAACGTATATGGATATTATGAATGCCGGCGGCGGCATCCATGCAACTACACGGATGACGCGTGAAGCAACTGAAGAGCAATTGATAGAACAAACAACGAAGCGTTTGGATCTTTTCCTTGAACATGGCGTAACAACTGTAGAAGGAAAAAGTGGTTACGGCATGAATCTTGAGACGGAGTTGAAACAACTTCGTGTCATGAGGAAATTACAAGAAACACACGCAATCGATATTGTACCGACTTTTATGGGGGCCCATGCGGTTCCAAGTGAATACAAAGGCCGGGAAGACGAATATGTCGATTTGCTAATTGATGAAATGCTACCTGTTATCGCAAATGAAAAACTTGCTGTATTTAACGATGTGTTTTGTGAGAAAGGCGTATTTACGCCTGAGCAATCGGAACGCGTACTAGAAGCAGGAAAACGACATGGCTTAATTCCGAAAATTCATGCCGATGAAATCGAATCGTACGGTGGAGCGGAGCTTGCGGCAAAAGTAGGCGCAATTTCAGCAGAGCATTTACTCAAAGCTTCTGATGAAGGCATTCAAGCAATGGCGAAAGCGGGTACAATCGCCTGTCTTCTTCCGGCAACTGCACTTTACTTACGTGAGGAAGCGGCGGCAGGAAGAAAAATGATTGATGAAGGTGTTGCCGTTGCGATATCTACAGACTGCAATCCAGGATCATCACCAACGACGTCCATGACGCTTGTCATGAACCTAGCTTGCATTTCCATGCGACTTACACCGGCAGAAGCATTGACAGCTGCAACGTACAATGCAGCTTGTGCAATTAAAAGTGAAGACAAAGTGGGCTCACTTGAGGTGGGGAAACAGGCAGATATCGTATTATGGAACGCAAAAAACTACCAAGAAATTCAATACTTCTTTGGCATCAATCATGTGAAATCTGTATGGAAAAAAGGAAAGAAAGTTGTAGGTTGAGCAAATGATAAGTTGTATGGGGTTCGATAATAGAAGTGCAAACTGTCAATAGCTAAGTGGGTGAAAATAGCGAAATAAACGTAAAAAAGGGCTACCAGCCAATTCGAAATTTAATCGAATTAGAGGGTAGCCCTATTTTATATTTGGTCAATAAGCAATGCCATACACGTTTACAAAACAAGTGCTGCAATAATTCCGAAAATAAATAATGGAATATTATAATGTAAAAAGGTTGGGACACATGTATCCCAGATATGATGGTGTTTGCCATCCGCATTAAGTCCAGCTGTAGGACCCAGTGTGCTGTCCGATGCAGGGGAACCCGCGTCTCCCAGAGCACCTGCAGTTCCAATTAAGGCTGCCGTAGCCATCGGCGACAATCCTGCTGCAAGGCAAATTGGCACGTAAAGGGCTGCCAGAATCGGGACAGTTCCAAATGATGAGCCGATCCCCATTGTGATAATGAGTCCAACGGATAACATGACGATGGCCAAAAGAAGTGGAGATGTACCAATAATTCCTGTTGTTGCTTCAACCAATTCATTAACAGAACCTGTCTCTTTTAAAACTGTTGCATAGCCTGAAGCGATAAGCATTACAAAAGCAATCATTCCCATCATACCAATTCCTTCATTGACAACCCGGTCACCCTCAAACAATTTAACCACTCGAGTACCAAACATGATAATGATTCCGGCAAGTGCTCCTAGTACAAGACTTTCCGTCCAAAGTTGAGTACCTAACGCTGCAATGATTGCAAGTACGGTCATCGTGTGTTGAATACTCCACTTTGTTGCGGATTGATTTTCTACTAGACTGTCTGCCATATCGATGTCTGGCATATTGAGTTTACTGGACTCTTTGGCAACGTGGTCTTTGCGATAGGAAATAAAGATAGCAACGAAAAGCCCGACTACCATTCCAGCTCCGGGAAGAAGCATTGATAATGTCACGTCTGTTAAAGCAATAGCCATCCCGTTTTTTCCATTTCAGTTCGGATGATTCCTTGGAAAATTAGACCGAAACCAAGTGGAATCGTCATATACGGTGTTTTTAATCCAAATGTCAATGCTGCTGCAACAGCCCGACGATCCAGTTTCATTTTATCGAACAGTCCAAGTAATGGAGGTATTAAAATAGGGATAAATGCAATATGAACAGGAATTGCATTTTGCGATAACATTGCAATCCCTGCAATTGCTAATACAAGTAATGTTCGTTTGCCGCTGAAAACAGTCAGCATTTTATTGACCAAAATTCCCGTAATCCCTGATATGCCAATCATAACAGCGAATGCCCCGAGTAAAATATAGCTTAATGCTGTATTTGCTTGGCCACCCATTCCTGAGACGAGGACGTTAACAGTTTCGACAAAGCCCATGCCAGAGACAAGTCCAGCCGTAATTGCAGCAATTAATATAGCAAATAAAACATTAACGCGTAATAAACTGAGAACAACCATTACAATTACACTTATTAATACAGCATTTCCCAACATATCATTGCACCCCATTTGAAGTTTTAGTGTTATGTCATGTCATTGCTTTAACTCTCTCCTTACCAAGACGGATTACTGGATCTATTTGAATCACTCGTTTATTTTAAGCCATTCCGCAACTTGTTTTATATCGTTGGAGAAGATACGGTCTTGCGTAATTGAAGGGACGACTTCACGCAGTAAATTTAACTTTTCACGTGTACGGGATGCCATATTTTCCACACCGCGATATTCAGCTGCTTGTAAGCTGCAAATACATTCGATGGCTAGAACATTTCTAGTGTTTTGAATGATCATTGAAGCGTGACGGGACCCAATTGTTCCCATACTTACATGGTCTTCCTGATTTGCTGATGATGGAATCGAATCGACACTGGCGGGATGGGCAAGTGTTTTATTTTCCGAAACAAGAGATGCAGCTGCGTATTGCATGATCATTGCTCCGGACTGTAGGCCGGGCTCCGGGCTTAAAAATGGAGGTAAATCATTTAATTGAGGATTTACAAGCCGTTCAATCCTGCGTTCTGAAATATTTGCCAATTCCGCAATAGCAATTTTCAAAAAGTCCATTGCAAAGGCGATAGGTTGCCCATGGAAGTTACCGCCGGAAATCACTGTTTCTCCATCATCAAAAATTAATGGATTATCCGTGGCTGCATTTGCTTCGATTTCCAACTTTTCTTTCACGTAATCAAGCACCTGCCAAGAAGCGCCGTGCACCTGTGGAATACAGCGCAAGGAATAGGCATCTTGCACCCTCTTTTCCCCTTGGCGCGTCGTAAGTTTACTATCCTGAAGAATAGCCCTCATTCTTTTAGCAATTTCTATTTGTTGAATGTAACCACGTGCTTCATGTATGGCCGGATGAAACGCATCAATAATGCCTTCAAGACCTTCCATTGTCATAGCAGATATCCACTCACTTTGATAGGCGATTTTTTCCGCTTCCAAGTAATTGATAGCACCCATTGCAGTCATAGCCTGTGTTCCGTTTATTAAAGCGAGGCCTTCTTTTGCTTGTAATACGATAGGCTCGATACCTTCTCGATCCAGCACTATTTTGCTTCCGCAAACGACACCATTATCAAATACTTCGCCTTCGCCAATTAAGACAAGCGCAAGATGTGATAACGGTGCTAAGTCACCAGAAGCTCCAAGTGAACCTTGTTGAGGAATGACAGGATGTACGCGCTTGTTCAATAGCTCAACGAGTTTTTCGACTAAAACGGGACGAACACCGGAAAATCCTTTAATTAACGCATTCAATCGTAATAACATCATCGCTCTTGAGACAATCTCAGGGAAGTTTTCTCCAACGCCGCAAGCGTGCGAACGAATTAGGTTGAGCTGTAAGCGAGCGACATCATCCTCAGCAATCGTAACATCGCTAAATTTACCAAACCCTGTGTTAATTCCATAAATGGTTTTCTTTTCTGCTACAATTTTTTCTACAGCGAGTCTACTTGCCAGTACTTTTTCCATGCTACTTGCTGCGACCTGGACTGTGTCACCTTCATAACAAACCTTTCTAATCTGTTCCAATGTTAATGAATTACCTGTAAGTTCTATCATGATGAAAACCTCCTGTGTATTTTTGTTTGGTGTTATAGCTTGAAAAAGTAAAACTTAATCAGTGAGAGCATATTGCCCGTTGGCGCCGGAGAAAACAGCAAAAGGAGGCGATGACGGCACATGGAAATGCCGTCATCGCCTCCTGATAACTAGTCACTATAGGCAATGACAAAAGTATTTTATTTTTATTTTTACTTAGAAAACTAGAAAGTTTGCGGACTAAGGATAACCTGCCAAAGGTGATAGTCCAAAGCCAGACTTCAGCCCATTAGTTTTACATATGGTTAATCCCTAATCCGAACGCTTCATGTTCCAACCCTTTTATCGGGGCACCAATTGTACCGTAGAAAGCGACAGCTAACCATTCACCCTCATTCTTATTCAGATAGGGTTTGCCTTTTACAATCGCAAAACGAAGCCCGACAGTACGTTTTATATCTCCAATTGCAAATTGCCCCCTAGTTACACCTTCAAGTGCTTCTAAGATTGTATGATATAAGGCATGGTTTTCGCGATAAAGACCTTCTGTAATGATATTTTCACGTTTGGCTGCTGTTTCGACTGCGGCAATTACTTTTTCCATATTCATTGCACCCACCTTACCGGTACAATAGTCAACATCTTTAAGTTGTGATTGAAAATGTAACACTTCATTTTCGTCCAATGTAGCTAATAAGACTGCTAATTTACCAATAAGTATTTCTTGATTCATAACCGAAAACCTACTTTTTTTCATGAATACCTATCTACTAATACCTGTTATCTATTGTAAGCGTTTTCCATTCATAATGTCAACAAAATTATTAGAAGGTTATCAAGAAACAGAATACTGTTGTGGGTAACCCATCTATAAATGAATAGTGAAAGCGATCTATATTCATATAAAAAATATAAATGAATCCGCTTACAATAGACTTGGAAATTCTATTGACTTTGATGCATCCTACACTTACTATATCTATTAACGACTATTAAGCGACATTTAGTAATTTTAAGAAAACTTAAATCTGGGGGGATTACATATGGAACAGCAGCAGGAAAAAAAGATTGGCTTTTGGATGGCTTTGCTTCCGTTAGTCGTCATGATTATTGTCATGATCTATACAGTTGTTAAATTAAAGCAAGGGCCACATATACCATTGATAATCGGAACGTCAACAGCGGCTATAGTCGCTTGGAAAGCGGGATTCACATGGAAAGAAATTGAGGAAATGATGTATAAGGGGATTCGTTTGGCACTTCCAGCAGTCGTTATTATTATATTGGTCGGACTGACAATCGGAGCATGGATGGGTGGCGGAATTGTCGCAACAATGATTTACTATGGTTTGCAAATCATCACGCCTGCGTGGTTTCTCGTTACAATTTGTATCATATGTTCAATTGTGGCGTTAGCAATTGGCAGCTCATGGTCGACGATGGGAACGATTGGCGTAGCTGGGATGGGCATCGGTTTGAGTATGGGGATTCCTGCAGGAATGATTGCGGGCGCGATTATTTCTGGGGCTTATTTTGGAGATAAAATGTCACCTTTATCAGACACGACGAATTTGGCGGCTGGGTTGACGGGGACGGATTTATTCGATCATATTAAGCATATGTTTTATACAACGATTCCCGGATTGGTTATAGCACTTGGAGTTTATGCGTTTTTAGGGAAACGCTTTGCAGCAAATAATATTGAAGTGGCTGAAATTGCACAGACAACAAAAGTGTTACAGGAAAGTTTTCTTATTTCACCATGGCTTTTGATTGTGCCACTGGCTGTGATTGTGCTGGTTGCTTTGAAGGTACCGGCAATACCCGCACTAGTTGTTGGTATTGTCCTAGGATTTCTTTCACAGATCCTTATACAAGGTGGCTCTCTCGTTGGGGGGATAGAAGCATTACAGAGTGGATTTACAATTGCCACAGGAAATGTAATGGTAGATGAATTATTTAACCGAGGCGGATTGGATTCGATGATGTATACCGTTTCCATGACAATTGTTGCCATGACATTCGGTGGCATATTGGAGTTTTCAGGGATGTTGCAGGCATTGATGAATCAATTGCTTAAAGTTGTGAAGTCTTCTGCATCACTTATTGTTTCGACGATTGGAGCTTGTTTTATAACAAATGCATCATGTTCAGAGCAATATATCTCAATCGTCGTCCCATCGCGGATGTTCAGTAAAGCATATCAAAACATGGGGCTGCATTCAAAAAATTTATCGCGTGCCCTTGAGGATGGCGGAACATTGACCTCTGTTTTCATCCCATGGAATACATGCGGTGTATTCATATTTGGGACATTGGGTGTTAGTGTCGTACAATACGGTCCATATGCAATACTGAATTTGGTTATACCATTCATTTCGATACTTTATGCAATAACAGGCTTTACGATTGTGAAGCTGACTGAGCAAGAAAAGGCAAAGATAGCGGAAGAAGAATTGGTAGAAGAAAAAATGAATGAAGAAGTAAATCTAGCTTGATGGCAAAATGGAAAGTTCACATCAGTATCGTGAACTTTCCATTTTTAAAAAGGTAAGTATCAGTATTTCAACCGGAGTAGTGTCTAGCTTCAGCGCTCTTCGAATCTACCAAGGCGTTTGCGCTTTTCATATATTAATAATATGCGGGAAAGGTAAACTCATATAATGCGCGCGGCCTGCCTTGGCGGTAAGTCATTTCTTCCCCGATAATTTTTGCATATTCAAATTCGACAAGCTTTTTTAACGTTCGTTCTGCTGTCCTGCGTGAGACAACTAAGTAGATCGCTAAATCATTTGCGGAAAATTGCTTTGTTTGGCGTGTCTGACTGTATTGTATCAATTTCGAAATATTAGCAGGGCTGAGTTTTGTTTTTTCGGCCATTTGGACAAGGACGGGCTCAGTGGTTTTCATCTCGACGGTTACGTCAGATTGTGGAAATGGACCATGCAATTTTTTGTTTGAATCTAGTACATAAAAACAATGCCCATCAATTTTCTGTATGAAATTGAGTGCGAAATCAGCATTAACGGTTGCATCTATAATAGATTCACCACAACCGAATGCCATTTTGGCTGTGGCATCAAGTTTCTGAAACACAGATAGGAAATCCTTGTTTTTTAAAGCGGATTCGATATTTCCCATAGATGTGTATAATGTGTAATTCCCGCTCTGTACACTCCAGCGTGCTTGCATAATTGTCGCTATTTTAGCGATGGATGCTTCAATATCTCGTTGTTGGGAAGTTGTTTTCACAATTCCGACCGCAATTTGAGCAGAGTTACTTTTTTGTAATAACACTTGCTGTTTTGCCTGGTCAATACTACGAAGAATTGTACTCTCAGGGTCAATCATTTTTCGCGCTTGAATGTTTTGGTGCTGTAGCTGTTCAAAAACGGCATGGACACTTGTAATCGCCATATCTGTTTTGCCTTGTAAAGAAAGCGTTTTATGAAAGGATGTTATGTTAGTTATTTGTTCATCATCTTGCAGTAAATGAACGAAAGGTAATTTGATGCTTTGTCCTAAATCATTTAATACATGGTCAATATAGGCTTGTTCACGCACATCGATGGATACACGACTCAAGTCCTGCTGGTTCTGTACAGATAGTTGGAGCAATGTGATGGCCACAGCGGTTTCGTCTTGTTGGAGGTAAACGACTGGGATGGAGAGGTTATCAAGCAGCTTCTTCGAATAAAAAAACGGAAGTGAACCTGAAAATAGAATGGCATCACATGGTTTGAGCGACTGCAATAACAAAGGCGCTTCACTGGGTTCATCATAGTGATACCAATTGAGTTCAATATCTTTTCGAGCGCCGGCCAGTTGTTCTGTATGTTGGCAAAAATCAGATGAGCCGATAACTGCAATTTTAATCTTCACAATAAACCTCCAATTATTAGCGACTATTTAACGACAATGATACAATGAATAAAAGAATTTGCCAATAGAAAGGATTTTGACTTGTGAAAATTATTGAAATAGAAATTTACGCGATTCACTTGCCACTTTATGAACCCTTTGTTATCAGCTACGCTACTTATGATTACATGCCTTCAATCATTGTGAAGATTACAACGGACACGGGCGTCATCGGCTACGGAGAAGGGGTTGCAGATGAACATGTAACAGGAGAAAGTTGGGAAAGTACTTTTGCAATCTTGAAAAATACAATTGCTCCAAAGCTGATAGGTGAAAATCCGGTGAATATAGAACGCATCCATGAATTGATGGATTCTGAAATTTACGGTGTGCCAACAGCCAAAGCTGCAATCGATATTGCATGTTATGATGCAGCAGGAAAAGCCTTGGGCGTCCCTGTGTATGATCTTCTTGGAGGAAGATATCATGAGAAGTTTCCGATTACGCATGTGTTAAGCATCGCCTCTCCTGAAGCAATGGCGAAAGAAGCCGAAGAGCGTGTAGCTGCTGGATATCGTTCGATGAAAATGAAAGTTGGCACAAAAGTTGCAGATGATGTATTGCGAATCCAGGCAGTACGAGAGCGTGTAGGTGACGAAATTGCGATACGTGTCGATGTGAACCAAGGTTGGGAAACGAGCGCCAATACACTGCAGGGACTTCAAAAGCTTGAACACTGTTCGCTTGATTGGTTAGAACAGCCTGTACGCGCTGACGATATCGATGGCATGGTGGAAGTGAAATCTAAATCAACTGTTCCGATGATGATAGATGAGGGGTTGCGGGGCATGCGAGATATGAGGGAAATCATTGCAAAGCGTGCTGCTGACAAAGTGAATATCAAGTTGATGAAATGCGGCGGTATTTATCCCGCTACAAAGCTTGCCCATATGGCAGAAATGGCGGGTATCGAGTGTCAGATTGGTTCGATGGTTGAATCCTCAATCGGATCAGCTGCCGGCTTCCATACTGCTTTTTCGAAAAAGATTATCACGAGTGTCGAATTAACTGGACCGCTTAAATTCAGTAAGGATGTTGGAGATTTACACTATGATGTACCTTTTATTTACTTGAATGGTAAGCCTGGATTAGGGATTGAAGTGGATGAACAAGTGCTGAAAGAACTTACTGTATTCTCTGAGAAGGTCATCGGATGAAACAACAGTATTTCCTGAAAAATGGATCTGAAATTATTATCGAGCAGTTAACAGCGAATCAGCTAGAGGATATCCTAATTCTTCAGCAAAAAGTGATTGAATCATTATCGACTAATTCTTTTTTACAACCATTGACGGAGCAGGAGTTTAACTATATTTTAAGCGGCAAAGGGCTAATGGTGGGTGCATTTTATAAAGAACAACTGATTGCATTCCGGGCATTGCTTGAGCCTGAAGTGGATGAGGAGCATCTGGGTAAAGATGCAGGCTTGCCTGAGGGTGAATGGCCGCTTGTATTATATTCGGAAATCTCGAATGTGGATCCGGACTTCCAAGGGAATGGTCTACAAGTGTTATTGGGGAAACTTCTATTGAAGGAAGTAGACCAACAACGTTTCCGCTACATTTGTACAACCGTTGCTCCGTTTAACATTGCAAGTTTAAAAGACAAATTTGCACACGGTATGCAAATGGTAGCTTTAAAAGTGAAATACGGCGACTTACTTAGATATGTAATGATGAAAGACTTAACAAGCCCCTTAAAAGAATATGATGCCTTGGAATGTCACTATGTTTTGATGGGAAATACTGAAGAACAACAGCGCTATTTTAAAGATGGCTGGATCGGTATTGGAATTGACAAGACAGCTGACCAGTGGGTAGTCCGCTTTGAGCGATAATATGAATAGAGTAAAAGCATCCGGCAAAGTAAAGTCCTATTTCACTTAACTGTGTGAAATAGGACTTTTCGGTGGAGAAAGTTATTAATTATGACTGGTATTGATGTCGTTTGTGAATAAAAGTACCTATTAAGTAGTTTATTATATCTTACAACTATACGCCTATATTTTATTGAGATATACTAATGAAGGGTTTAAAAGTAGGAGGGACATCATGAAATTCACAGTGGGGAAAAAAATATGGAGCGGATTCTTAGCAGTGCTTCTTTTAATGGTAATTATCGGAGCAGCTAGTTTTTGGTCGCTTTCTAAAATGAATGATGAGTATCGACATATGTTGGAGGATCAAATAGCAAAGACGGTATTGCTTGAAAAAATATCATCTACGCAGTATAAGAGCTCAAATGATGTACGGGGCTTTTTATTGTTTAAGGAAGTTTCATATCTGAAGAATCGGGCGATGTTGAGTGAAGACTTTGATAGTCAATGGGGAAGATTAGAAAAAATGTCACGAACGGATTCAGAACGGATATTGCTAGAGGAATTAAAAGAGGCACGTACAAGTTATATGGAAAGCACTGATATGGCTATAAGTGAATTTGATAATGGCGACCAAGAAAAAGCATTAAATATTGCATCTGATGCCACTATTTTTCAAGCGTTAATCATGGAGAAAATTGAAGAACTGATTGTGTTCCAAGGCGAGCAAACGGATCAGGCAGATCAAGGAATTCAAAATTTAATGAAAGATACACGTGTGTTAACGTCTGGATTGATCGCTATTGCCGTTCTTGTGAGCATCGCGGTTGCCCTTGTGATTAGTCGTAGCATCGCACGCCCAGTTGGAAAAATGACAACAGCGCTAACTGAAATTGCAGATGGCAATCTTGCGATAGAACCGGTAACTATTCGTAATAAGGATGAGATTGGCGATATGGCCACTGCACTGAATAGTATGGCTGGTGATCTGCGTGGTATTATCAAGCGAGCGAATGATTCCGCTGTTCAACTCGCAGTACAGGCGGAAGAGTTATCCGCAAGCTCAGAAGAAAGTCTTGCAGCTTCTGAAATGGTTGCAGAAATTTCGGAACGTAATCTTGCAGGAAGTGAATCTCAAGTAATAATTGTCAATGAAACAGTCATCGCTTTGAAAGAAATGGTAACGGGTATCGATAGGATTACGGAAGATAATGAAGCAATGCTGCTTTCATCAGAGGATGTCGCACGTTTGGTTGAAGAGGGTGCATCACTTATGGAGGATGTTACCGGCCAAATGACTATTATTAATACAACAATTGGTCAGTCAGCAACAATAATGACGGATATGGCTAGTCGCTCTGAAGAAATTCGGAAAGTAACATCTCTGATCACCGATATCTCTGATCAGACCAATTTGTTGGCGCTTAATGCAGCAATAGAGGCGGCCCGCGCTGGAGAACACGGTAAAGGTTTTGCGGTTGTAGCGGAAGAAGTGCGCCATCTCGCCGAGCAGTCGAAACAGTCTGCGGGAGAGATTGGACAGATGATTGACGCAATGATTGGTAACGTAGGCCAAGCAGTTTCCAGTACAGAAGATGGCAATCGCCGTGTTGAAGAAGGGCTTGCGGTGACAGAGCGCACACGAGCCGTGTTCAATAAGATTGAACAAGCGGCGGGAGACGTTGGTGAAAAAGTTGCTACTGTTTCTGCGGCAATTGAACAAATCCGGACGATGACAGATGAAGTGTCGGATCGGTCGTCAAAAGTGCAAGAATTGGCTATGCAATCTTCTGAAGAAGCACAGTCAACGAGTGCAGCAACAGAAGAGCAGCTAGCTGCGAATGAAGAGATTTCTTCAAGTTCACAATTACTTGCCGAGTTATCAGAACAACTTCAAAAGGATATGGGACAATTTAAAGTTGAATAAGCTAGAAGGAAAACAAGCTGATTGCCAAGTGCAATCAGCTTGTTTTACGCGTTATGCTATTTTACATGGAGACAAGATACTTGTGCATGTTATCCGCTACACTGGATTCAACTTGTCCTAATTGTTCTTTCTCAATTTTATTTAATGGGTGTGGGTTGAACCAGTTGATAACCCCTTCATGATAGATTCCCTGAAAATCATTACCTTTATAGTTCAATGAAAATGAAAAACGCTCATTAACTTGGTTCTGGAATAACGCTTTTGTAATCTGAAATTGTTTTAACATAATTATAGCCTCCGTTTTTTTAGTTTGTTCTTTAAAAAGTCTTAATACGATTTTGCTGAGAAAGTGTATTTGCTTTTGAGTTGATCACCAAGCTTGTTAAATGAAGTTGTGCATTTTTGCATTTGCTTTGATTCTAGCATTTTGTAATTGTCGTATTTCATGTTTGCTTAATGGGTTTGGGTTAAACCAGTTGGTGACTGCATTTTGGGAGAGCCAAGAAAGATCTTTCCCTTGGAAATTTAAAGATACCCATTCATGAATTCGTTTTTGAAGTTTAGTTAACATAGTGGTGGCCTCCATTTTTTAGTTTATAGAACGGTTTTTACTGCTTGGTTATTTCGCGGCAAGCTTGACGTTATGCGTTCAACCTGCTCTGCTTATATAGAATAACGTTTCTAAATTACAGGGAGATGTGACGAAGATGAGAGTTTGATGAGAAAGCACCTTTTTAATTTAAAGTTGAACAAAGCTTTATAAAAAAACATGGCCATTCTATCGGTGACGGTGTACTCAAGTTGTCGTAATTGCTTAGTATTAAGTTCATTTAATGTCTGTGGAATAAATCGGTTGCTAACACCTTTGTGATAGAGCCCTTGAAAAACGCTCATTTAGCGTTCAACCTGTCCTACTAATTAGAATAACGATTCTTTGTTAAAGGACAATGTGACGAAGATGAGAGTTTGATGAGAAACAGGGGTTTGTTCATTTTCAAAAGGAAATCATCGTCTAGTTAATTTGAGGAAAGGATTTTCTTTAATAACGCTTCGACGCACTTGGGATGCTTTCCGCCATAAGCCTGACTGCCTCGCTATCAACCGAACAGCAAAGGGTTCGGTTGATATAATTTTCGTGCACTTTACAGAAATTAAACAAGTGAATACCAGGTTAGAATTCTAAAGTGCGTTGGTAAATACTTCTACTTGGAGAGACTCCAGCTGCCCCTTGTAAGGTGTCGCCGCTCAGTTTCTGGACTGTGTTCATTCCTGCTTTGAATCATTTTGTAATATTAAGAATATGGATTGCGCTGACCCAGCAACAGTGATAGTATGGAATACTGTTCAAAATTTCTGAACTTCATAACTATAGAAATCATAGGACGCAAATACGTAAAATGGAGGACCTGTATGATGCAGAAACATCCTGATTTCGAATTTGAAATGGAACGCCTCGAGTACACAAAACAGTACATGCAAAAACTTTTGGAAGAATCACTTCGTGACGTAAAATCCTCTCAAGACCAGATTCGTCAGTCAATGGCCGATTTAGATTATTTGGACTCCAGTTTAAGCTACATCAATATTTTGACCAACGCCCGTTTTTTTGAAATGGCCCGCTCTCAAAAAGAGGGGTTGGAAGCCATTCAGCAAAAACCCTATTTCGCCCGCATTCATTTCCAAAAGGAAGATGAGGCGGATGAGCTGCTCTATATCGGTAAGACCTCATTATTTCACCGTGAAACACAGGAGCCAATCATTGTGGACTGGCGTTCTCCTGTCGCGAATGTTTATTACGACGGAAGGCTTGGCAATCTCTCCTATAAAGTGCGTGATGAAGAGTTCGAAGGCCATCTGTATTCAAAACGGCAATATAGGATTGAAAACGGAGACCTTCTTGATATCCGTGACGTCGACCTTACGACCAATGATGAACTTCTTCAGGAAGCGCTCGCTGGTAAGGCAGATACGAGACTGACTGAAATTGTGTCAACCATTCAAGCTGAACAAAATGCGATCATTCGTGCAAATTTGAAACAACCTATTATTGTACAAGGGGCCGCTGGGAGTGGAAAGACGACGATTGCTCTTCACCGTATTTCCTATTTCCTCTACACAATGGGAGAAAACTTCCCCTCTGATAAACTGATGATTTTAGCACCAAGTAAATTGTTCATGGACTATATTGCTGATGTATTGCCAGAACTTGGGGTGGGTCGTATCTGCCAGACGACCTATACTGAATATGTCTTAAGTGCAACAGGATTGAAAATGAAACTGACCGATCCAGACGCTAAGTTGGAACAACTGACAGAATCAGATATGCTGAATTCCAATTTGCTTTTTGTAACACGCGTGAAGGGCTCCCTTCAATATAGAGAGATTATGCGTAGCTATGTAAGTAAACTAGAACTAGATATGGCACAGTTATTTGATGATGTCCATATTGAAAAGTACAGGATTATAAAAGCATCCCGTTTGAAACAGCTATTTCTGAAAGAGTTTTCATATATGCCAGTCGAAAAAAGACTAGATAGAATTAAAATTATCATTCAAAGCGACGTCAAGCGGAAACGAAAACAACTGATGGATATGCTAAGGGAAAAATACGATGCCGCACTTGATAAAGCATTATATGGTATAAAAGATGATGAAAAAAGGAAACTGAAGCTGACAAGAATTTTGGAGGAACGAGACGAGAGGTTACCTGCGATTGAAAAGGAAGGTAAAACGGCGGCATCCGTTTACATGCGCAAATTCAAAAAGTACAATGTAAAGAAACTCTATCGAGACTGGTTAACAAACAGCGAATTGCAAAACGAGCTTGCTGAAGAATGGTCCGAGCATGAAAGGGATGCATTTTTTAAGGCCCATGAGAAAGAAGCCTGGGAAGTCGAGGATTTAGCCGCCCTTTATTACTTGCATGCCTTACTGAAAGGTGTTGCGGATAACTGGAAGATGAGAGTGGTCTTCATTGATGAAGTACAGGATTACAGCGAGTTTCAGCTCGCTTCATTACAAGATGGGCTCGAGACGGATATGTTTACGATGGTCGGAGATTTGGCGCAGGGAATCCATAGCTATAGATCGTTAACTTCATGGGAACCAATAAGGGCGCTATTCCCGCGAGCGACATATACGACGCTTCAAAAAAGCTACCGAACGACGATTGAAATAATGAATCTGGCAAATAAGGTATTGGCCCAAATGGATGAGGACTTACCGCTAGTAGAACCGGTCGTCCGTCATGGGAGAGAACCGGAATTCTATGAAATGCATGCTTTTGATGCCGCTAAAATGGGAGCGATTTATAAGGGGATCATCGATCGCGGACATAAATCGGTTGCGCTTATCTGCAAAACACGGAAGGATGCGAAGAAGATTCATGCCTATTTGGAGGAGTTCGGTCTGTCTGTCCAATTACTCGGAGATCAATCGGGAATCAGTGAACACGGTTTATTGATTGTGCCTAGTCATTTAGCGAAAGGATTGGAATTCGATGCGGTCATTGTCACGGCATTCGACGAGCCGTTCCGCGATCATCCAATCGACCGAAAGTTGCTCTACGTAGCAATGACAAGACCAATGCATGAACTGCATATTGTAGGGGAGACAGTGGAATTGCCTAGGTGACAGTCACCACTACAAATCGAAAACTATTCTGAATTATTTTTATGGGAGGTTTGCAATGTTAGTTTTTAAACAGTTTTTAGAGATTCCCGAAGATAAAATCATTACTGGGATTTTACAATTACATGAAGTTATTTTCAAAGATTCCAAAACATTAGTGGAGAAAATAAAGGGAAAACCAAAAGTTATAATTAATGTAGCTTTAGATCAATCAACAGTGGTCGGTTATAAAATAGGTTACGAGCTTGACTCAAATACGTATTATAGTTGGTACGGAGCGGTTCATGAAGAATATAGAGGTAGAGGAATCGCATCGATGCTAATGGAGCAGCAGCATCATTTAGTAGGAGAATTGGGCTATCAAATTGTTCAAACAAAGACACGAAATATGTGGCGAAGTATGCTCATCCTTAACATTAAAAATGGTTTTGACATAGTGGAAACATTCAAGGATGATGAAGGAATTCATAGAATTGTGTTGGAGAAAAAATTGGCTATAAAATAAGTGATTGCCAACGGACCATCAAACGAGCGGTAACAGAAATATGAAATCGATGGACGGGATTCGATTGATGAATTCAGTTTCGCTTACTTTACAAAGCTCAGATGCCTGCAACATAACAGATAGGGTAACTACTTCAATTACATAGACTCCAACAAAAAAACAGCCAAATAAGAAAATGGCTGTTTTTTGTTTCAAGTTCAATTAGTTATACTTTAATTGTTTTACCACCATTTAAATTGATCATTCTGTAACAGTTGGCAAGCGGCTTCCGGTCCGGTTGAACCGGCCGGGTAAGGATATAAAGGCAATGTATTCTCTTGAAACGCTTCTAATATTGGTTGAATCCATTTCCAAGATAATTCAACTTCTTTCCAATTGGCAAAAAATGTTGCATTACCGCGTATTGCATCAAACAGAAGAAGTTCATAAGCTTCTGGCTGATCCTCCGACCTGGTGAAGAAATTGATGAAAGCAGGCTCAAACTGTTTATTAGAAGGATTTTTCATATTCACTCTTAAAGAAATACCTTCATTCGGGCTGATTTCGACTATCAATAAGTTTGGAATTATCCCGTCAGTTGGGGGGACGTCTGTTTCTTTTACCTTATTCTTAAACTCGATGACAATCTTGGTGGATTTCGTACCTATCCGTTTTCCAGTACGTATATAAAAGGGAATTCCGCTCCAAGTTGGGTTATCAATATATAACCGAGCTGCGAAATAAGTATCATTCATTGAGGAAGCATCAACCCCAGGCTCCTCTGTATAACCAACGACTGGAGTATCAAAGATTTCCCCTGAATCATATTGACCGCGCACAACGTCTCGTGCTATATCTTCTTTATGGATAGGTCGAAGAGCTTCCATGATGCTAACTTTCTGTTCCCGAATTTCTTCGGCTGTATTTTTTTCTGGAAGATGCAATGCTGTCATCATTACTAATTGAAGAAGGTGATTCTGCACCATATCCCGAATTGAGCCTGCTTGATCGTAATAATCGGCACGTGCTTCTACTCCTACCGTTTCACATGCTGTAATTTGTACATTAGCAATTCGTTTATGATCTAATAAGGATTTAAATACGGGATTTGCAAATTCAATAGTTTCAAGATTTTGGACCATAGGTTTTCCGAGATAGTGGTCGATTCTATAAATTTCCTCATCACTGAAAGCGTTGTTCAAACTCGTGTTCAATTGGCGTGCCGACTTTAGGTCGCTTCCAAACGGTTTCTCGACAATAAGTCGTTTCCAACCTTTCGATTGACTTATTCCGCTTGTATTAAGACCTGCTGTAATTACATCAACCAGATTTGGTGCAACCGATAAATAGAAGAAACGATTTTCCGGTAAGCTTAATTCTATTTCTCTATTACGAATAAGTTCATGCAGGTTTTGATAGGAATCATTTTTTGTCGCATCAAATGTACAGTAACGAAATTTAGTTAAAAAATCATCCAATCCAGTAGTTTGAAGAGGTCTTCTACAATATACTTTGAGTGCGCGTTCGACTTTTGATTGAAAATCTTCATGTGAAAAATAGCTTCTTCCTAAACCAATTATAGAGAGGGAATTCGGCAATTTTCCATCGAGATACAAATTATATAAAGCTGGAAATAATTTACGTTGTGCTAAGTCTCCAGTCGCTCCAAATAAAACAAAGGTCATGTCTTCCAATGACCATTCTGTTTGGAAATCCTTTACCTGATTTTTTACATTTAATTCATCTGAGGGTATGTCGATAGCCATTTTCCGTTTCCTCCAATATAAAAAATAATTTCTTTTTATAGATCTGAGTTGATTTCATAATTCCTATCCCTTTAGTATCAAGGGTTTCAATTCAATAAAAATGAGGCACCTCCCCAAATCCGGTATAATGGTAGCGACTAAACAACCTAACCGAGTGGAGTGAATGCCTCATGACTATTATAAAACAAATTAGCCTGTTTGACATCCAACAATTATTCGAAATGGAAAGTTCGTACCGTTTTGAAGCGATTTTTTCCACTTTCGATGTGCAACCAATCTTTCATCTGTTTTCTAAAAAGACGCTGCGTGGTGCTCCGCGTGAATGTAATTATGGTGCGATGATTCAATCATTGATAATTCGTATTGTAGAACGTATCCCAACCGTAAAGGATTTAATAAAACGGTTAGTCAACGATCCTTTATTCCGTCTAGATTGCGGGTTTCTTGTCTCAGATTCTGTACCTTCAGAGGCATCTTATTCACGTATGATCGGTGTAATTAGTCAGTCTGATGTGCTTGATAACATGCAGGATGAACTGATTCAAATGGTCTTTTTAGAAGGCTTTCTTTGCGATGAACACCTTGCCTTTGATGCCACGCATTTCGAAGCACGTGACGCTTCAAAACCTTCTGAGAAAAAAGAGGCTAAGCCGCCGAAGAAACGTGGACGTAAAGCAAAAGAAGAACAGGCAGCTTGGCTCGCTGAACAAGCAGAAATCGAAGCGAATTTAACAACCTACGAAAAGAAATTGGAAGCCCAGTTGTCGATTTCAGCTGAAACACTTTGGCAGGACATACCGATTGAGCCGAAGTGGGGCATCAAGAAAAATAGTGACGGGAAAAATATGTTCTGGTACGGCTTTAAGGGACATCTGGCTGTTTCATCGAAAAGCCAGTATATTGTAGGGCGCCTTATGTCGTCGGGTAATTTATCTGACAGTAAAGCGGCCATTCCACTGCTAAAAAAGGTAGCTACCCTTTTGCCAAAACATTTTACGACAGCGCTATTCGATGCGGGTTATGATTATGAATCGATCTATAAACAAGCACTAGCGCAAACGATGCGTGTCGTGATTCCATACAATGTTCGAAATGAAGGCGAATATATAGGATTCGATGAACACTTTCGCCCAACTTGTGTACGTGAGCATAGCTACTGTTACGACAGCTTCGATGAAAAATACCATACATTAAAATTTACCCGCCCGAAAGAATGCATAACATGTCCATTGAGAGAGGATTCACTCTGTCAAAAGGTGTTCAAAATCAAATGTGAAGCGGATATTCGAAAATACACGTATCCAGCACGTGGCTCAGAATTATGGAAGAAACTTTATAAAGAACGTACCGCAGTAGAACGCGTCAACGCCTATTTAAAAGAATACTTTCAATTGAACAACGTCCGTCACCGAACAGGTAAAAAAGCAAAACTGCACTTCAACCTTGTGACGTTTATTTATAATGCCTGCAAATTGGCTGTCGATCGAATGGATGCCTTATTACAAACAAAAAGTAAAGCGGCTTAATTTTTAAAAGCATAAATTTTGATACGGGAGAAGTCTAAGCTCTTGAAAAAGATGATTTATGAAATTGATTCATCTGAATGACAATTGCAACTATTTTAAGTATATCATTAATCGGAGCATCGTTCTAAGGCAATAAATGAAATGAAAAATGGTTTTATTAGGACTCTTGATTGAATTGTTGGATAATTAAAGTAATTTTACTAGACTGCTGACTAAAAAACATGCGAGGATAGCTTTATAGATGAACAATAAAAGATAAAGGATGGGTTGATAAAATGAAAATGTATGACGTGACGGGAACTATTCATGAAGGTATGACTGTTTATAAAAACAAACCTGAAAAACAACCAAAATTGAATCGGGTAACGAATGGATATGTAACTGAAACTCGCCTGGAGATTGATGTGCATACAGGGACACATATCGATGCACCCCTTCACATGGTCGTGGACGGCGATACGTTTGAAACAATCTCAATGGAAAACCTTGTGGGACAGTGTAAAGTGCTAGATTTAACAGATGTAGAAAATGGAATTTCAAAAGTAGATTTGGAGAAATTCGACGTTGAAAAGGGTGATTTTGTTTTATTTAAAACCAAAAATTCTTTTGAGGAAGAATTTAATTTTGACTTTATTTACCTTGCACAAGACGGAGCGGAATATCTGTCCCAGATAGGTGTTCGTGGTGTGGGGATAGATACACTTGGAATTGAAAGAAGTCAAGAAGGGCACCCAACCCATAAAAGTTTGTTTGCAAACGAAATCATCATTATTGAAGGACTTCGTTTAAAGGAAATTGAACAAGGGGAATATTTTATGGTAGCTGCACCCCTAAAGTTAACGGGAACTGATGCTTCGCCGGCAAGAGTATTGTTGTTTGAAGGCCTAAGATAATACTCATTAATTAATTTATGAACAAACCAAGGAGCCCTCTGACTTCAGTCATGGGAGAAATTAGGTTTTTTTATTGTATTAATGCTTTAATACCCTATAAGAATATTAAATGAAAAATTTGGGGCTCTCCAATAAAACACTGCCAGTCTTATCGCGATGCTCACCACCGAAAAGGCGCCTACGCTGGTTCATCCCGGGTATAGTGATGGCATCTTATTCATCCATTTAAAGTAGACAATTTAATCTACAGAACACAAAGATCAAGAAGCGTTTCAAAATAGTGAATTGAAACATAGGAACGGGTATGATGTAGCATCATTTGCAGGTATTTATGGTTTGCAAAAACAAGTTACAAGAGCTCTATTTTCGGTCAGTCTCAAATGAATCAGGACAAAAATATTGATTGGAAAATGCGAGACTTTGTTCACCATCGAACGGAGTCTCGCATTTTTATATTCTGCTGGTTTAAAAACGGAAGATTTTCAGTGGCTTTCTTATATAATAGCTTCTTTTTTTCTATTGTATAGGGAGGACGGCTCGTATATAATAAAGTTACTATCCAGAACTTTCGGATAATTCTAGTGATTTGTGTGCGGAAACTTAAACTAATAAGGGGGAACAACAGTGAAAAAAGGAATGCGCTTCTTATCATTAGGACTACTGTTGGCAAGTGTAAGCATGCTATTGTTTGCTTGCGGAACAGCGAAGGATTCCGGTACATCGAATAACTCCGGCTCGTCCGAAGGCACAGATAACAAAAAAACAAAGCTAATTGTAGGTACGGATGCAACATATGCACCTATGGAGTTTATGGATGAGAAAGGCGAAATCGTAGGGATTGATATTGATATTGTGAAAGCGGTTGCAGAAGCGGCAGGATTCGAGGTTGAATTTAAAAACTATGGTTGGGAGCCTTTATTCCCGGCTCTAGATGGCGGAGAAGTTGATTTCGCCGTTTCATCGATTACAATCACAAAGGAACGTCAAGAATCATTCGATTTCTCAGATCCATATTTTATTGCAAATCAACTGATTCTTGTACCGGAGGATTCAACAGTTACCAAGTTCGAAGATTTGAAAGATAAAAGAGTCTCTGTTCAAATCAATACAACAGGTCATACTGTGACAAAGAAACTTTTAGGGAAAACGAGTTCCAAAATCGTAGCACCAGAATCGATGCCACTGGCAATTAGCGAAATGATCAATGGCAATGCTGATGCAGCAGTAGGGGATAATGCAGTCATTATCGATTACAAAGCGAACAACCCAAATGTAAAAGTGAAGACAGTAGAAGATGACAGCTTCGAAAAAGAGTATTATGGACTGATGGTCAAAAAAGGAAATACAGAAATTCTTGATATGTTGAATGAAGGTATTAAGCTAATAAAAGAAAACGGGAAATTGAAGGAAATCACAGGATTTGATGTTAAGTAATCGTTTTTTATTGTAAAACGGTTCCACAACACCAAATCAGCAAATGGGAGTGATTAAATTGGATTTCCTGGATATACGATTAGATATGATTTGGGATTATCGTGAATTATTCATTCGCGGAATGGGGGTCACTTTAGCACTCACCGCTGCCGGCTACTTAGGGGGCTTTGTATTAGGTTTGTTCGTTGGTATGGGCAAACTATCCAAAAAAAAGTGGATTTACTATCCCTCTAAGTATTATGTCGACTTCTTTCGTGGGACGCCATTATTAGTTCAAATATTATTGATTCACTCAGCGCTTATCCCAGGGATCTTTGGTCATTCTTTAGGTTATTTTGTATCTGGTACATTGGCGCTAGTTTTAAATAGTGCTGCATATAATGCGGAAATTATCCGTGCAGGTATTCAGTCGATTGAAAAAGGGCAAATGGAAGCGGCAAGATCCCTCGGAATGACGCAAAATATTGCGATGAAAAACATTATTCTGCCGCAGGCTTTTAGAAGGATGGTTCCACCGCTTGGAAATGAACTGATTGCGTTGCTAAAAGATTCATCTTTGGTAACGATCATCGCTGCAAATGATTTATTGTATGCTGGGAAAGTAGTTGCAGGTGCTAGTTTTAGATTTTGGGAGCCCTATCTTACGGTTGCCATTCTTTACTTATGCCTAACTTATGTTTTCGGAAAAATTATTTCGTATGTGGAAAATCGGTTCAGTAATAGTTATGTTCCCACACAGAGAAAGAAAATGTTCTCAACTCGGAGTTAGGTAGGAAGGTGATCAAATGATTAAAGTGGAAGGTCTCTATAAATCTTTTGGAGAGTTAAAGGTTTTAAAAGGAATTGATTATGAAGTAAAAGAAAAAGAAGTCATTTGCGTTATCGGCCCAAGTGGTTCCGGGAAGAGTACATTTTTACGGTGCATAAATCTGTTGGAAGATATTACGGCTGGTAACGTCTTTATTGATGGTATCAAAGTAAACGATCCAAAAACGGATATCAATGAAATTCGGAAAGATGTAGGAATGGTGTTTCAGCAGTTTAACCTGTTTCCGCATATGAAAGTAATCGATAATATAACAATTTCTCCACGGAAAATCCGTAAAATGGATCCTGCAGACGCAGAACAACTAGCTCACCAATTACTGAAAAAGGTAGGACTGGCTGATAAGGCGAATGCATATCCCGAACAGTTATCGGGCGGCCAAATGCAGCGAGTTGCGATTGCAAGGGCTTTGGCAATGCAGCCCAAAGTCATGTTATTTGATGAACCGACTTCTGCACTTGATCCGGAAATGGTGAAAGAAGTGTTGGATGTTATGAAACAGCTCGCCATTGAAGGGATGACGATGGTCGTTGTGACACATGAAATGGGCTTCGCAAGAGAGATGGGAGATCGTGTGCTATTCATGGACCAAGGGATTCTGGTTGAAGAGGGAACACCCGAACAGGTATTTAATGAACCTAAACATGAACGAACAAAGGTGTTTTTAAGTAAAGTGCTATAGTCGAGGTTGATTTTTCCAACAAGCACCAAGGAAAGCAGACGAGCGACTATGTTCGCTATACTGCTTTCCTTTTTATGAAGGAAATAATCATTAATCCTCTAGATATGATAAAGTGAATATATATGAGGAGGTTTTTATTATAAAACAGTGGACGACGGAAATAGAGATTAATGCGCCAATTGAACAAGTGTGGAAACTTTTTGATGGACCTTTAGAAAATATGCAAAAGATTATGCCGCAAGTCGTAGAGAATACACCTATAACAATAAAAGATGGAATGGTTGGAAGTGTGTATTTACAAAAATATAAAGAAGGTAAGCGAGTTATGGAATATCAAGTAGAAACGTTAGAATATAACAATTCGCCGAATGAAAAAAAGTTGAAGGTCGGTTTTACACTTGCTAATATGTTTGATATTACGGCGTGTTACAAGTTGGTCAAGCTCAATGATCATAAAACTTCTTTAAAGTATACAACGACGAATCGACCATTAAAATGGTTTATGAAATTATTTTTACTGTTTTCCACCGACAAAGTTGTTGTGGAATTTGTACAACGAGTAAAAAAAGTAGCTGAATCGGAAAACTGAAATGTTGGGTATGACCTATTACAAAATATAGTTCAAGTAGACTAACATAATTCCGAGATCAGCTAGGATATGACTAATTATTGGTGCGCTGATTGAATTTAATTTGTATCTAAAGAAGCCCCACATGAGGCCTGCTATAAATACTGGAATAACAGCGATGATATTAAAAGGTAATGCAAAAATTGAATAGAGAGAAACTAAATGATATAGACTATAAAAAAATGATGTAATCATAATCGTTTGAGTCACACCCACTCGTTCTATAAGGCGCTTATACATAAATTCTCTCCAATATAATTCTTCCAAAACCGGGTTAATGAAGATGAGGATAATAATTAACCAGAAAAGCATACTTCCTGTGAAATTCCACTCTATTAAAACTTGTTTCAGTGAGTTAAGATCAAAAATGAAATTATGTAGCAGTGCAACTGCACCGTAAATAGTCCCTAAACAAAAAATCCCACTAATAAGCCCAACTATAAACGACTGGATATTGAGGTGCTTTTTACGGTCCAATCGTAGACTTTTATTTCTTATGTATAATAATAACGGAACAAATAAAAGCCAACCATAGAATAGGATGAAAGTAATTGGGACACTTTTGAACACTATTAAACCTAAATAGATCATAATCGTAGGGCCTATTAATAAGGTCGTGAGTTTTGTCATAAATCCTCCATGTGTTCTTATTCGTTATAAACAGCCCTCGCTTTCGGATTGCAACGACTGTCAGATTCATTATCAAAAAATTGAATCGACTTTCATTATATCGTAACATGAATTGACAGATTTATTGTGACAAACTGATAGTTATTTCTGTAGGAAATATCGATTACTCGAAATAATTGCTAAGTACTATTTTTATGTTTAACCATCAAATTATGTTTTCCCCCCAAAAAAAGTAACCACCCGAAACGGTGGTTACTTTTTTTGAAATCCTAATATACGAAGACGGCCGTTAACCTTGCACGAATCTCTCTTATCTTTTTGTATTTAACGGTTTGATGTTCGCTTCAATTGCCGCCCGTTTACCTTCCAAAAATGGCGGCAATGCGAGTGATTCGCCTAGTGTTTCAAGTGGCTCGTCTGTCGCGAATCCAGGGCCGTCTGTTGCAAGTTCAAATAAGATACCATTCGGCTCGCGGAAATATAAAGAACGGAAATAGAATCGTTCCACAAACCCGGAGTTTGGCAAGCGTGTACTGTTAATTTTATCAATCCATGCATGCAGTTCCTCTTCGTCATCTACGCGGAAAGCTACGTGGTGAACGCCGCCTACGCCTTGGACTTCCGTAGGTAAATCATTGCGGGGCTCGACAAACACTTCAGCACCTGACCCGCCATCTCCGACTTCCATGACGATGATGTCAGCTTGTCCTTCGACAAGAGCGGGGACTCGGTTCTTCTCCGTAAATCCTAAAATCTGAAGTGCAGCAAGTGTGGGTTCAGGTGTGCGGACAGTTAGTCTGACAGGGCCTAGTCCAGTAATCCCGAATTCAACTGGAACCGGACTCTTATCCCATGGATTTCCAGTTGCAGCGACTGAATTTTTTTCATCGGATACAAGTGTCAATTGCTGACCTTCTGCATCTTCAAAGAAAATCACATTGCGACCGGCAAACTCTGTAATCGGTGCATGTTTAACGTTGAATTCAGTAAAACGTTCAATCCAATACTTTAGCGCATTGTCACTTGCTACACGAAGCGACGAATTGGAAATGCTGCTGACGCCTGCTCTTTTTGGTCCTGCATTAGGAAAGTCGAAGAATGTCAGTTCAGTTCCCGGATTTCCTCTTTCATCACCGTAAAATAAATGATAAGCAGTTGTATCGTCCTGATTTACTGTTTTCTTAACAAGTCTCATACCAAGTACCTCAGTGTAAAACTTAAAGTTATTCGCCGCACTTCCAGTCATCGCAGTTAGATGGTGAATGCCTTTTACGTTCATATTGATCAATCCCCTCATATTGGTAAGTAGTTAAATGATTATCTTGAATTCAAGGTAATATTACAAGGCATCTTAAACTTTGTCAAGGGATGCGGCTAGCAGTCCAGCGGGAAGGTGAACCTACTTTTACGTAAAGTGACTACTACCGAGCGATAAGAAAGCAAATGAAAAAGAGATTGTTGCAAATATTTCAGTACTCTTTTGGAAGCAGAAACGTTTCGATCGCCTCGTATTTCGGAGACCTCTCTGGGTGTATAGTAAAGAGGGAAAACGAATAGACTTGTACTTCAATCGGCTTGAAGTCTTCTTTTTGAATCGAGAGCTTGTCCGCCGTCTTCCGTTTTTTTGCGATGGTAACGTGGGGAGTGAATCGGTCTGAGATAGGCATATCCAGTTGTTTGGCAACAGTACTTTCAACTTCCTTCTGCAAGGCTGACAATTTTGGAGATTGCCCAACTGATAAATAGACGACTCGGGGACCCGAAGAAGGCCCAAAATAAGATAGTCCATCCATATATATTGAAAATGAAGAATGGGCAGCTGCAACTTCTGCAAGACTCTTCTTGAGAGTATGTAAATATTGTTCTCCCACGGCACCTACATAAAACAATGTTACATGTAAATCCTCTGTATGCGGAATAACTTTATAGGTTGCATCTAGCTCGTATTTCTTCTTGAAATCCTCGACTTGATCTTTGAAAGTCGAGGGGACCTTAATCCCAATAAAATAATGCTGTTGCATTACTGATCCTCCCTTATGAGTCAAATAACTTATTCTCCATTATTGTAGCCTGAAATCACAGGTTCAAGTCAAATCCAGCTCTTCTATTTGAACTACTTTCCATCATAAATATTTTTGTGATTAGATAGCTTAATTTCGAAGAAGTTGATATAATCAATATTATTAGAAAATGCTTTCCGTAATGGATATGATGAAGGGATATCATGTAAGCTGTCTAATTATGCTTATCTTGATATTCCTTTTTAATAAACAAATTAACGGAAATGGTCAAAAACCGGTCTAAAATTAGGAATAAGGAGATGCACACATCATGACTAACCATACAATTACAGTCACATTGAGCGAATCGAAAAAACAAAAACCATTAACCGAACAATTAGAGTTCGGGAGGATTTTTACAGATCATATGTTTGTTGCTGACTATTGCGAAGGACAAGGTTGGACGGATCATCGAATCGTCCCTTATGCGCCTCTTGAAATGGATCCGGCGGCAACTATTTTTCACTATGGCCAGACAATATTTGAAGGACTAAAAGCGTATGTAGGCAAAGATGGACAAGTTCTCCTATTTAGGCCGGAAGAAAATATGCGCCGCATGAACAAATCGAGTGATCGGCTTTGTATGCCGCTATTTGATGAGGAAATTGCACTTGAAGCCTTAAATAAACTTATTCTAGTCGATAAAGATTGGATTCCCGCGACAGAAGGGACATCCCTTTACATAAGACCATTCATGGTTGCAACTGAGCCATATCTCGGCGTTGCACCATCTAAAAAGTATAAATTTATTATTATTCTCTCGCCGGTTGGATCATATTATAAAGAAGGAATCCACCCTGTTAAAATTCTCGTCGAAAATGAATATGTGCGTGCAGTGACAGGTGGAACAGGTACAGCGAAAACTGCTGGGAATTACGCATCAGGTTTAAGAGCTCAGGAAATTGCAAGTAGGAAAGGGTATTCACAAGTTCTCTGGCTTGATGGGGTAGAACGAAAGTATATAGAAGAAGTCGGAAGCATGAACGTCTTCTTCAAAATTAACGGTGAGGTCATTACACCTGTTTTAAATGGCAGTATTTTGGAAGGAATTACGAGGAAGTCAATCCTTCAATTACTGAGACATTGGGACATTCCGGTTGTTGAACGTAAAATATCTATGGAAGAACTTCGTTCGGCACACCAGGCAGGTACTTTAGAGGAAGCTTTCGGAACAGGAACTGCGGCAGTTGTTTCGCCAATTGGAGAGCTTAATTGGGGCGATGACATAATGGTCGTTAATAATAATGAGACTGGCGAATTGTCTAAGAAACTTTATGAGACATTAACAGGTATTCAAACCGGTAAAGTGGAAGATCCATTCGGTTGGGTAGTTGAAGTCACTGACGCGGTAAAAGTATAACGGTTCTTTCTATACTGTATGAAGAAAAGGGTAGCCCTTCCAAGGTGCTATCCTTTTTCTATAGATAAGAAAGTATAGGGTTTTGAACCTGGAGCAGTGTCTAGCTCCAGCGCTTTTCTTTGTATCCAGTTCGGGAAGTCCTGCATATAGTAGGGAAGCGCCTAGTACTCTTAATAGGCAATTACTAAATGAATAAGGGAAGGGGATTGTGTGGAAAAATCATCGACAAATCACAAAAACTTCATAGATGAAAACAGTAAAGATAAACAGTTGGAACAATTCAGAGTGAATAATGAAGGTACAAGAATGACAACAAATCAAGCGCTGAAAGTTTCGAACGACGAAGAATCATTGAAAGCTGGTGTTCGTGGTCCAACACTAATGGAGGACTTTCATTTTCGTGAAAAAATGACCCATTTTGACAATGAAAGGATTCCAGAGCGGGTTGTACACGCCAGAGGATATGCTGCACACGGGTTTTTCGAATTATATGAATCAATGAAGGAATTTACAAAAGCAGGATTTCTACAGGAGCCCGGAACGAAAACCCCTGTTTTTACGAGATTCTCAAATGTCGTAGGAAGCAAAGGATCTGCGGATACAGTAAGGGACGTGCGAGGATTCGCCGTTAAGTTCTATACGGAAGAAGGAAACTATGATCTTGTAGGCAACAATATTCCCGTCTTTTTCATCCAAGATGGAATGAAGTTCCCTGATATTATCCATGCGATCCAACCCGAACCACATAACGAGATGCCGCAAGCTGCCTCTGCCCACGATACGTTTTGGGATTTCATAGCCAACAATCAAGAATCGGCGCATATGGTCATGTGGCTGATGTCAGATCGTGCGATTCCCCGGAGTTGGCGAATGATGGAAGGCTTCGGCGTTCACACATTCCGTTTTGTCAATGCAGAAGGAAAAGCCCATTTTGTGAAGTTTCACTGGAAACCTATCCTTGGTGTACATTCGCTTGTATGGGATGAAGCACAGAAAATTTCAGGAAAAGATCCAGACTTCCACCGACGGGATTTATGGGAATCAATTGAACATGGCAATTTTGCAGAGTATGAACTTGGTGTACAGATGATTGATGAAAAAGATGAATTTATGTTCGATTTCGATATACTAGATGCTACGAAACTTTGGCCGGAAGAAATCGTGCCTGTTAAAATATTGGGCAAGATGACACTTAATCGAAATGTTGACAACGTCTTCGCGGAAACGGAGCAAGTAGCCTTCCACCCGGGGAATGTCGTACCTGGAATTGATTTCACAAATGACCCACTTCTACAAGGTAGATTATTTTCTTATTTAGATACACAACTCATTCGCCTCGGAGGGCCGAATTTCACTGAAATTCCAATCAACCGTGCTGTCTGTCCATTCCATAATAATCAGCGAAATGGCTATAGCCGGCAGAGAATTGATGTTGGTCAAGTAAGTTACCATAAAAACTCGCTTGCGGATAATACGCCGTCGACCTCTACTGCGAAAGAGGGCGGATTCGTCCATTACGCAGAAAAAGTAGAAGGCCGTATCATTCAAGCACGTAGCGATTCCTTCAAAGATTTCTTTTCTCAGGCAAGGCTATTTTGGAACAGTATGTCGCCACCAGAGAAGCAGCATATTACTGATGCTTTCATCTTCGAACTTGGAAAAGTGAATAGCAAAAGTGTAAGACAGCAAGTCGCTGATATGTTGGTTAATATAGATAAAGAACTGGCAGTCCGAGTCGCAGACGGTATAGGGGTGGACCGCCCAACGGGTGAACAAGTGAATGTCAATGCATCTTCGCCGGCACTCAGTCAGGAAAATACGATTAGAGTCCCGTATACATTAAAAGTCGGTGTGCTGATCGGTAACGATTTTAATGGCGCTGAAGTAAAAAAAGTCGTCAAGACGTTAAGGAAATATGGTGTCACAGTGGACATTATCGGTGAAAAACTGGGTAAAGTGAGAGGTGCAGATGGTCTGTCTGTAATCGTGAATGGAACCTTCTTAACGATGGATCCCGTATTATTTGATGCTTTGTACGTCGTCGGAGGTACAGCTGAAAATCAGGCGAAATTTGATTATGATATCGAGTATTTCATAGACGAGGCATTCAAACATTACAAACCGATCGGGATTGCGTCGTCGGGCGTACCTTTCTTTGAAGCGTCAAACGCAAAAGCAGGACCCGGTATCGTGTTTGCTAGTGACAATCCCGATTTTGACACTGATTTTGTAAAAGCGATAGCGCAACAACGATTTTGGAACAGAGCAATTTATAATTGAATAGCAGGCATCCAGAGCCGTTCCGACATGCAAGACGGAGCGGTTTTACTTTGTTTATTTTATGGTCTATCTTTATCTAAGATACTTGCGTTTTTAGTACTCGTCTAATTAGTCTGAACTCATGTATACTAGTTTACAAAGTAGGAAAGGGAGGGTCAGTTGTGATAAAAGCGATTATTTTTGATTTGGATGATACATTGTTATGGGATAAGAAAAGTGTAGAAACTGCATTCAGGAAAACATGTGAACACGCGGCTCAAGTACATAATCTTAATCCAGTTGAGCTTGAAGAAGCTGTAAGAATGGAGGCAAGAATGCTTTACGAATCCTATGATACCTATGAATTTACACAGAAGATTGGCATTAACCCATTCGAAGGCCTTTGGGGAACATTTGAGGATGAAGGAGATTTCTTCATAAAGATGAAAGAAATTGTTCCCAGCTATCGTAAGGAAGCATGGACAAATGGACTTCAGCGAATCGGCATTAATGATGCTGACCTTGGCCGCACGTTAGCAGAATTATTCCCACAGGAACGGAGAAAGCATCCCTATCTATATGAAGAAACGTTCAAAGTGCTGGACTGTCTGAAAGATAAATATAAACTCGTTCTATTAACGAATGGTTCACCAAGTTTACAATACACGAAACTTGAAATTACATCTGAACTTGTCCCTTACTTTGACTCAATTGTTATTTCGGGAGCATTCGGAATAGGGAAGCCAGACGCATCCATATTTCAACATGTCCTAACTGAAAGCGGCGTGACTGCAGATGAAGCAATGATGGTAGGCGACAATCTAATGACGGATATCTTAGGGGCATCACGTGTAGGAATGCGTTCTGTCTGGATTAATCGGGAGAATAAACTGATGAGTGAAGAAGTTGTACCGACTTATGAAATCAATCATTTAGAAAAAATATATACTATCCTTGAAGAGTTGAACAAGAAACAGGCTGTTCAATAAGTAATTCGTTTAATTTGAAATATGGGGAATTGAGAGGACAAACTACTTGAGTCAATTTATAAAAGAACAATAAGCCTTGAAATCTGAACGAGGTTGATTTACGCTTCAGGCGGACGCTCTCCGCGGGCTTGACTTCAGCCTCCTCGTCGCTTCGCTTCTGCGGGGTCTTCAGCTCAAGCTATTCCCGCTGGAGTCGCCGCCTTCCGCTACAATCAACGAGATTAGCACTTTATTTCTACGAACAATAGAATAAGTAATCCTATAAAATTTCGCGTTTTTATTGGAAAAGGTATTAATGAAATTGACTCACTTAAGTTGAAATAAAGATATCCCCTATAAATTGAGCGAAGGCGCCTTTAAGGGGTAGCGAATTCAATGGAGTTCTTTATTTAAACATGCACAGTTGATTTTTTCTTTTATCACTTCTGCACTATAACTTCCGGGTATCATTTAGTAATCCAATATTTATAGTTTTATTATCTCTGAGCGTTACTAGCACAATTTTGATAGCCTAAAACTTTATTTTTGCTCAAGCGCTATCAATCTATACTAAACCTTTTAAAAAATAAGCCTTGTAAATTTTAATATTAATAATTGCGAATAAAAATGACTTATCAACAGGATAAGTCATTTTTCAAGTGCGCCCAGCATGGGCGTAGTCTATAGGGTGCAAGTCCCGAACTGTGAAGGCAGAAGTAACAGTTAGCTTAACGCAAGGGTGTCCATGGCGACGTGGAATCTGAAGGAAGCGAGCGGCAAACCTCCGGTCTGAGGAACACGAACTTCATATAAGGCTGTGTATGATTGGGTGAGTTTGCTTAACAAAACAAAGCCCTTTCTGCCGAAGGTCATATGCAGTAAATGAAGCAGATAGGTGGAGGGAAAGACTACGTTCTTACCTGGGGAGGTCTGATTGAAACGCCGAGTACACTTGGTAACCTACTCAGTGATGGGTAGCTGAACAATCAGAAGTCAGCAGAAGCCATAGTACCATTCGAACTCGAGCAGAATGGGAAGGGCTGAACAATTAAGAGAGAACAACATCTTGGCATTCAGTAACCTGCGAAGAACACAGATAACCGATAAGGCATGCTTGAAGGAGGAAGTGGTGAATCCCATGGGGGACTTCGAGATGGTGGAGCAGAGCTGGCATAAGAAGAAGCGTTGTTCACGGAAAGAGGCGTAACCAATGTTGATGGAACGAATACTGTCGCGTGAAAATCTGCTTTCTGCCCTGAAACGGGTAGAACGCAATAAAGGGAGCCATGGTGTAGATGAAATGCCCGTACAAAACCTACGAAAGCACATCTTGGAACACTGGGAATCCATGAAAATGGAACTTCTTGAGGGTACTTATAAGCCGCAACCTGTCCGCAGGGTCGAAATCCCGAAACCTGACGGTGGCGTGCGGTTATTAGGTATCCCTACCGTGACGGATCGTCTCATTCAGCAAGCCATTGCCCAAGTATTAACTACTTTGTATGATCCAACGTTTTCAGAACATAGCTATGGATTTCGACCAAAGCGAAGCGCCCACGGCGCAATAAGGAAAGCGAAAGGATATATGCAGGAAGGTAATCGGTGGGTAATCGATATAGACTTGGAGAAATTCTTTGACAAAGTGAACCATGACAGGTTAATGGGAACACTTTCGAAACGAATCGAAGACAAACGTCTGCTTAAGCTAATCCGTAACTATTTGAAATCAGGAATTATGATAAATGGTATCGTGACAACCAATGAGGAAGGTACGCCGCAAGGTGGCCCACTCAGTCCATTACTTTCCAATATTGTCCTTGATGATCTAGACAAAGAATTGGAGGAAAGAGGACATAAATTTGTCCGATACGCTGACGACTGCAACATCTATGTGAAAACAAAGAAAGCAGGAAATCGAGTCATGGGTTCTGTCACTTCGTTTATTGAAGGAAGGCTTAAGTTGAAAGTTAACCTGAATAAATCTGCGGTAGACCGCCCTTGGAAGAGGAAGTTTCTTGGATTCAGCTTTACTTTACATAAAGAACCAAAGGTTCGGATTGCCAAAGAAAGTATGAAACGGATGAAGAATAAAATCCGAGAGATAACCTCTAGGAAGAAACCCTATCCGATGGATTATCGAATCAAGAAACTAAATCAATACCTTATGGGGTGGTGCGGTTATTTTGCATTGGCGGATACGCCAAGCGTTTTCAGAGCTTTCGATTCATGGATTAGAAGAAGACTTCGAATGTGTATGTGGAAAAACTGGAAGAAACCAAGTACGAAGGTGAGGAAGCTCATTGGATTAGGTGCGCCGAAAGATAAGGCATACGAATGGGGTAACTCGCGTAAAAGTTACTGGAGAATTTCTAAAAGTCCTGTATTACATAGAACCCTCGGAAACTCCTATTGGAGTTCCCAAGGGCTCAAAAGTCTACTATCACGTTACGAAATTTTGCGTCATCAATCTTAATTGAACCGCCGTATACCGAACGGTATGTACGGTGGTGTGAGAGGTCGGGAGTTAATCACTCCCTCCTACTCGATTTTTCAGTTCGGTTAATTATTATTTCCAATGATCTTTTGGCTTCATTTCTAACAATCGGTTGATTATCATTTCTTTCGATGTCCATAAGCGTTTGAATAACATTAATGGTGTTAAAACTTTCAAAAGCCCTAACCAATTTCCATCGAGTAATATCATCTTTGTAATTAGTCTTTAAACAAAGTAGAAGTACATCAATAATTTGATTGTCAGAATGTATTTTGTTGTAAAAACACATAAAGCCTATTGCATCAATGACTTCTCTAATTGCAAGAGTATTATCTGTCTTTAGTACATCCAATAAAACTGGTAGAATTTCTTTTTTCATATGAGCTAAAGTTCTAGCGATAATGTCCCTTGGCAAAGGATAACTTTTCTTATTGAAACCATTAGTAGGTAATACTTTTTGTTGATTATTGCCTATCTGGCCTAAATATTCGACCATAATCTTAGCGGATTGAACATTCCCTTTTGAAAGTGCATCACATAATTCGATTTTTGTATAAAGTTTGTTTTCTTGTGTAAGAGTTTGTAGAAACAAATGAATCAGTTCATGATTTAAATCATTTTTCTCTGATAATAACCTTATAGCGATAGTTCTTTTATAAGCTTCTTTTGATTTTATTATTTCTAATAATTCAATCTCTGAGTGATTGTTATAGTGCTGTAAATTTTCAAATGTAATCTTTCCGCGACTTTTTAACTGAGAATCTGAACTTTTCATTTATACCTCCATATATCAATAGGTAAACACTGATAATCTAAGGCTGTTGTATGTGATACAGCCCTTTGACACGCTCTACACCATTCGATTTAATTCGATAATGTCCCAATCCTTTGTTTTGAGCATAGGTAGAAAAAGCCCTCCGAGCATCGGTACAAAGTGTGTTGTCCGATGCTAATTTAGAACCAATAGCCTTATCGAACTGGTTTTTCACAATTCTACTTTTATTAATTCTTTTATCGTCATTTTAAATAATTGGAACTAGTGTTCTTTTTTTATATTATAGAACAGTAATTTTGTTTAATCAAATATCAACATAGTTCTTTAACAAAGCCGAAAAGTAAAATGGATAGGGTCATCAGATGGTATCTGATGACCCTATCCATTTGTTTAATGACTAAAATATTAAACGCAATTAGATCTGTGCTTACAAGTCAATCGCAATAACATCAAAGATATCTTCAAGCTCTTTCATGCGTTCAACGTTAACCTTCTCAACATGATTATCAACTGACAGCATCATGATTGCATTGCCGCCGACAGTTGACCGACCCACTTGCATCGTTGCGATGTTGATGTTTTCGATTGCCAGTAATGTTCCAACTCGCCCAATTGCACCCGGTTGGTCTTTATGTTTAATGAATAGTAAGTGGCCGTCAGGCGTGACATCGACAAGATTATCGTCGACCTTTACAATACGAGCACCTAGACCGTTGAGCAATGTTCCTGCAACGCGTCTAAACCCATTTGTAGTGGACACTTCCACCGTTACTAAATTTGAAAAGCCTTTAGATGTAGAGGTTTTATGCTCATTGATCTTTATACCGATACGGTCTGCCAAAAACTTCGCATTGACATCATTCACATGTGTGCCGAGGTTACGTTTCAATAGCCCTTTCAAGGTGTTGCGAGTCAATGGACGGACATCCGATTCTGCAAGTTGCCCTGAATAGTAAATGTTTACTTCTTCGATAACACCTTCTGCCAAATGGGACAGGAACACGCCCAACTTTTCCACTAGGTCAAAGAAAGGTTCCACTTTCGCTAATGCTTCTTTTGAAACAGAAGGGAGATTAACTGGATTTTGCACAGCGCCGCCGTTTAAGAAGGTGACAACATCGCGGCTAACATCGATTGCAACGCTTTCTTGCGCTTCAATCGTACTTGCACCCAAGTGTGGAGTCGCGATGACTTCGGGAAGAGTCAACAGTTTATGCCCGACAAATGGTTCTGTTTCAAACACGTCTAGTGCAGCTCCTGCAACTTTCTTGGATACAATTGCCTCATACAATGCATCTTCATCGATAATACCGCCGCGCGCACAGTTGATAATTTGAACGCCGTCCTTCATCAAGTCGAACGCCTCTTTATTGATCATATGCTTTGTTTCTTTTAGAAGTGGGGTATGGACGGTAATAAAATCTGCCGCTTTCAATACATCATCAACAGAACCGGCGGTAATACCCATTTTCTTCGCTTTCTCTTCAGTTAGGAAAGGGTCATACGCAATTACATTCATTCGCTGTCCTTTTGCTCTTGCAGCAACTTCTGCCCCGATTCGCCCTAGTCCTACCACACCAAGGGTTTTGTTTTTCAACTCAACGCCAATGAATGATTTACGGTCCCATTGTTGGTTTTTCAAAGAATTGAATGCCTGTGGAATTTTCCGTGCAAGAGCCATAAGCATAGCGATTGTATGTTCAGCAGCGGAGTTCGTATTGCCGTCCGGAGCATTGACGACGATAATACCATGTTCAGTCGCTGCATCCAAATCGATATTATCAACACCTACACCCGCGCGTCCAATAATCTTCAACTTCGTTGCTTTTTCAATGATTTCACGCGTCACTTGTGTTTGACTGCGAACGAGCAGGGCGTCATAGTCTTTGATCCTTTCAGCTAATTGTTCTGGTGAAGAATCTGTTTCAACAACGATGTTCAAACCTTCAGCTTGTCTTAACGGGAAAATACCATCCTCACTTAACGGATCGCTGATTAATATATTAAAAGTCATTTAGACCAACACTCCTTCGTTTAAGTAGACTTGCTGTGCAGCAGCAGTACCTTTACCTAATTCAATCTCTTTGCCGATTTTGAGCAAGCCGATTTCCATCGCACTAATTGTTTGAAGAACATCCGCCGGTGAACAGTACCCCATATGACCAATGCGGAATATCTTACCGCTCAAATGCTGTTGCCCGCCTGCTACAATTAAACCGAATTCTTGCTTAATCACTTTCCTGAAAGCTTCCGCATCGAAGTCTTCCGGTTTTACGGCAGTGACGGTAGGGGAGGCATCTTTGTCACTTGTTAATAAAGGGATTCCTAAAGCCCGAAAAGCAGCGCGCGTCATGTTCATCATTAATGTATGACGTGCATTCACTTGCTCGATGCCTTCGTTCTCGATAAGCTGAAGTACCTGTTCCAAGCCAAATAACAGAGATAACGCAGGCGTAAAAGGAGTTGTATCTTTTAACAAATTGTCGCGGTATCTAACTAAATCTAGATAGTAGCGTGGCTGTGGATTGTTCTCGATAATTGTCCATGCGCGTTCACTTGCTGCAATAAATGCGAGTCCCGCAGGTAGCATGAATGCTTTTTGAGAACCTGTTACTAAGACGTCGATTCCCCAATCATCCATTTTAGTCTCAACACCGCCGATACAGGAAACGCCATCTACGATGAGTAAGGCTTCTGACACTTCACGGACCGCGTGTGCCAGCTCCTTAACAGGATTCAATACGCCCGTTGATGTCTCGCAATATGTAGAAAATACAGCTTTGATTTCAGGATGATTTTGTAAAAAGCGTTTAATCTGCAATGGATCCAGTGCTTGTCCCCATTCGACATCTATGCTATGAACCTTGATATTGTAAGCTTCACAAATCGTTGTAAAACGCTCGCCGAAGGCACCTGTTACAACGACCAAAACTTCATCGCCAGGATTCACAATATTGACTACGGCAGCTTCCAAACCAGCTGTTCCGCTGCCTGTTAAAATAACAACATCTTGTGTCGTACCGAAACTTCGTTGCAGACCCGGCGCGATATTTCTAAGCATATTCGATGTCTCTTGTCCGCGGTGGCCGATCATTGGTTGACTCATGGCCCGTTGTACACTTGGCGGTATCGGGCTTGGACCTGGAATACGGAGTAGCATTTGATCTTGTAACATCTTCATTCTCCTCTCGATTTTAAAAAATAAAAAAAGCCTTCCGCCCCTTACAAATAAATGTAAGGGGCGAAAAGCTGAAATACTCACGCGGTACCACCCTTTTTACTGTCAAAAAAGATAGACAGTCTTGGTTAGCATGCTTAACGGGCATGTGTCGGATAAACCTACTAAAAGTTTCAGTTTATCTATTCCAGAGTGCTACTTTACTGCGAAATCACTGATTTGCACCACCCATCAGCTCTCTTGAGATTTCGATAAATAAAGTGTGTCTCCATCAAAATAGTTAGATTCGTTATGGAATTAGAACTAATCATAACAAATGAAAAACGAATGTCAAGTATATTTTTAGTGGAAATCAGGTTTTTCGGAGTCCAATTGGTAGAAGAATCTAGGGAGGAACGTTATCCTTTCTTATGAGAACAAAATAAGGAGGATTAGATTTGGCTAGTGATAAAATAAAGAAATTCAACTCAATTCCATTTTCAGTTTTAGACCTATCACCCATAAATGAAGGCAGCAACGCAGGAGAATCTTTTAAAAATAGTGCGAATTTGGCACAGCATGTTGAAAAATTAGGATTCAACCGCTACTGGCTAGCTGAACATCATAATATGCCGGGCATTGGAAGTTCAGCAACTTCAGTACTAATCGGTCATATTGCTGGAGCAACAAAACGGATTCGTGTAGGATCGGGCGGTATCATGTTACCGAATCATGCACCTCTTGTTATCGCTGAGCAGTTTGGAACACTCGAATCAATTTATCCGGGAAGAATCGATTTGGGATTAGGCCGTGCACCCGGATCGGATCAAGCAACAGCCTATGCACTACGCCGCACATTGCAAAGCAGCGGAGATGATTTTCCGGAACAGTTAGCTGAATTACAAGCCTATTTTGAACCGAACAGTTCTGCTCGTGTTCGCGCCTTTCCCGGTGAAGGACTCGATATTCCAATCTGGCTCCTTGGTTCGAGCGGTTTCAGTGCACAACTGGCGGCACAGAAAGGGTTGCCATTTTCCTTTGCAAGTCATTTTGCGCCTGCCTATACTTTGCCTGCCATGCAGCTGTATCATCAAAACTTTAAGCCTTCCAAATATCTTAAAGAGCCGTATGCAATGCTAGGTATCAATGTCATCGCAGCGGAGACGGATGAAAAAGCACAATGGTTGGCAACTTCCCAACAATTGCAATTCCTCGGCATAACTACAGGCATGCCTTCTCAGTTAAAGCCACCTGTCGATAATATGGATGAAATTTGGTCGTCGCATCAACGGGCATCTATTGAGAAAACACTCGATCCACGAACAACAATTGTCGGTAGCCCTGAAACGGTCAAACGGAAGCTCGAAAGTTTTATTCAAGAAACCAAAACAAATGAACTGATTATCAATTCTCAAATTTTTAATCAGGAAGACCGTTTGCGTTCTTATGAAATAATTGCAGAAATGATGGATTGAATAGATTGAAAACCATAACCTGGAAAACGGGTTGTGGTTTTTTTATATGTATAGTTTAAATTCAGAAGAGTCATTCAAATCAATTGAATGTATGGTAAAATATAGCTGATAGAGGTTTATTTAGGGGGAGTTATAGTGAGCAATATGACAAAGATTGAAACAGTTATCGAAAATTTTCATGGAACAGATGTTGTAGATCCATATCGCTGGCTTGAAAATTCGGACGTTGAAGAAGTGAAAAATTGGGTAGACGATCAAAATGAAAAGACTAAAAACTATTTAGCAACGTACCCGGAACGGGAAATAGTAAAAGAGAAATTAAGGAAGTCCTGGAATTACCCAAAGTATTCTGTACCGCAAAAAGAAGGCAACTATATTTATTTTCATAAAAATGATGGATTGCAAAATCAGGCTGTTTTCTATCGGACGCAAGACTTGAAGTCTACTGATTTAGAAGTCATTATTGATCCGAATACGTTGAATGAAGAAGGGACCGCTGCGATTACGAATCTTGCGTTTACGAAAGATGGGGACCGCCTGGCTTACGGTGTTTCCTTCAACGGAAGTGACTGGCAGGAAATACGGATTCGTAATTTGCAGACAGGCAAGGATGAGTCCGAGGTTATCAAATGGTGCAAGTTCAGTAGCATTGCATGGAATGAGGAAGGAAGCGGGTTTTATTATAATCGATTCCCTGAACCGGGTACTGTAGATCCTGAAGAGGAGAGTAACTATAACCGTGTGTATTGGCATACTGTCGGCACGGTCCAAGAGGAAGATGTCCTAATCTATGAAGACGCTACGGACAAAGAGTTATCCTTCAATCCGATAATGTCTGATGATTATCGTTATTTGATATTATCAGTATGGAAAGGAACAGAAAATAAAAGTCGTATTTACTATCGTGATGAACAATCTGAAGCGGGATTCGTTCATTTATTGGCAGATGATGATGGTGAATATTCATTTATAGGAAATGAAGGGAAGCTCTTTTATTTCACGACAAATTATGGGGCCTCGAAGGAAAAAATTATTGCTGTTCATTTGGATAGACCAGGGAAAGAACATTGGATTGATATTATTCCAGAACAGGAAGATGTTCTTTCATTCGCAAAAATCTTTAACAAACAGTTTGTCGTTTGCTATTTGCATAATGCTCATTATAAGTTGAGTATGTATGATTTGGAAGGACAGTTTCAAAAAGAAGTGTCACTCCCAGATTACATTTCGATTTCTGAATTGACTGGCAAGAAAACCGCGTCTACGATGTTTATTGGCTATACCTCATACTTAGTGCCGGTAACCATCGCACACTATGATTTTGAAAAAGATGAACTGGAAACTGTATTTAATTCATCGGAGTTATTTGAAACGGCAGGATATGAGACTACTCAAGTATTTTATCCATCAAAAGACGGAACGCGTATTCCAATGTTCCTGACACACCGGAAAGGGTTGGAATTGACAAGAGAAAATCCTGTTCTTTTGTATGGCTATGGCGGTTTTAATGTCAGCTTGACTCCAGCATTTTCTCCATCACAACGCATGTGGATTGAAGCTGGCGGTGTGTATGCGGTTGCGAATTTGCGTGGCGGTGGGGAATTCGGCGAAGAATGGTACAAAGCGGGGACTTTAGGACACAAGCAGAATGTCTTTGACGACTTTATTGCGGCGGCAGAGTGGCTGATCAAACAAAACTATACGAACAGCAAGAAACTTGCCATTATGGGCGGAAGTAATGGCGGATTGCTCGTCGCGACATGCGTTACCCAGCGGCCTGATCTATACGGGGCGGCACTTTGCCTCGTTCCTGTCACTGATATGCTGCGCTATCATAAATTTACGGTCGGGCGCTATTGGGTGACCGATTACGGAAATGCTGAAACAAACAAGGAACATTTCGAGTTCATGTACAAGTATTCGCCGCTTCATAATGTCAAAAAAGGGGTCGAATATCCACCGACACTTGTGACGACAGCTGATACGGATGACCGTGTGGTTCCATGGCACGCGATGAAATTTGCTGCGACGTTACAGGCGGAACAACAAGGAAATAATCCAATCCTTCTGCGGGTGGAAAAGAATGCCGGACACGGACTGGGTAAACCGACTGTGAAAATCATTGAAGAACAGACGGATATGTATTCGTTCTTGTTTAAAACATTGGGAGTTGAAGTTTAACTTGGAATAGCACCGATCTAATTGTAGCGGGTTCTTTTGATGGGGACGAAAAAACTGAAAGGAAAGATCATAGACCTATTCGCAAGAGCGGATAGGTCCCATTTTGGTTAGGGGATAGCTATTCCGGTGAATTAGTACAATGAACGAATTTTGAGCGTTGATAGGAGAGTATTAAAAATGGGAATAAGAAATTCGGCAAAAGCAATTGTAGTTAAAGAGGGAAAGTTATTAACGATAAAAATGCATGAAAATGGTGGAACGTATTATATTCTTCCAGGTGGTGGTCAAGAACATGGTGAAAATCTTCATCAAGCATTAGAAAGAGAGTGCAAAGAAGAGTTAGGTGCGGAAGTTGAAATTAGAGAGTTGCTATTTGTACGTGAATACATTGGAAAAAATCATGAACTAGCTGCCTATCATTCTCATGCACATCAAACTGAATTTATGTTTATATGTAATGTCAATCAAGATCTATTTAATAACGGAACGAGTCCAGACGAGGGTCAAATAGGGACAGAATGGTTACCGATTAACGAGTTGTTGGAATATGAATTATTTCCCAGAGCTTTACGAACTCATATAATTTCTTATTTTGAAAGTGGAAAGGCTGCAACTTATGTCGGTGATATTAATTAAATCCTTCCAAGTATTTCATGTGAGAAAATAGCTAATCAACAGCAGTGCTTGAAGAAGGGATGGTAAAAAATAGGATTTAGTGGGTGTTAGCAAGTTTGAGAATAATCAAAGGAAGTGTTAATCATCGAAGCAAATAATGAAATTTTGAAATTGAATAAGGAAAGTTGGGAGAAATCAGCAGAACGTTTTTTTGGAAGAACGGCTCTTCCAGAATATGGACCCTTTTCTGCTAATGAAGAACATCTAAACTTATTTGGTGATATTTCAAACCAAAAGGTATTAGATATAGGGTGTGGTAGTGGGCATTCATTACAATACATGGGTGACCGTGGAGCAAAGGAACTATGGGGTTTAGACCTAACAACAAAACAAATAGAAACAGCTACTAAATTGTTGTCAAATCAACAAGTCAACGTATCATTATTCGAGTCTCCAATGGAGGAAAACCCAGGATTACCAAACTGTTACTTTGATATTGCTTATTCAATTTATGCATTAGGATGGACAGTTGATTTACAGCGTACATTGTCAAATATCCATAACTATTTAAAACCAGGCGGTATTTTTATATTTAGTTGGGAACATCCTATTCACGATCGTTTGACTTATGAACAGTCATCGTTTACTTTCAATAAATCTTATACTACAGAAGGACCAGAATACAACGAAGCATGGCATAATGATGTTGTAATATTTCATCGGAAATTAAGTACATATATAAATACGCTAATTGAAGCCGGTTTCACAATTGAAAAGATAGTAGATGATGTCGTGATACCTGATAACAGCATTTCAGATAATCCCACGGGATGGTACACAACTCAAAAAGCTCAATTAGTGCCTGCAACATTTATAATAAAAGTAACGAAAAATGGATAAGGAAATTAGTTAGGTTTAGATAAAGAATCCCATTAAAATGGCTTTGAAATCAGTGAAAAGCATCGGTGATCACACCCATGCTTTTCACTGATTTCATTTTTGCTTATCTTGTCGTTCCCAAAGTCTAAGCGAAGGATATGGATCGAAAGCCCATTCTGTCCGCCCGTTATATTTGTACATTCCATAGTGCAGATGGGGAGGGAATCGGCCCGATGTTCCTTCTTTTCCATACCCTGAGCTGCCAACTGAACCGATGATGGTTCTTGGTTCAACGATATCGCCTTCTTTGATATCTTTATTAAAATAGGCTAAATGGGCAAAATAGTGGTACGTATTATGCGTATCGCGAATACCCACCCGCCAACCTCCAAATTCATTCCATCCCATTATTTCAATTACTCCGTAAGATGTGGCTCGAACGGGAGTGCCATACCCTGCGAATAAATCGGTCCCTTCATGAATCCTTCTGCCACCCCATCCTCTACTTGCACCCCATGTTCCTTTATAACTATAATTGTAATTCGTTGGAACAGGAAAGGCATGTTCGTCCAAGTCCAATGTTTCGAAGTGTTTATACAGTTTTGCAATCGTCATAATTTGTGTAACCGTTTCTTCGCGCTTATAGTAATCCAATAAAGCTAATTTGAAATCTTCTTCAGCCTGTCCGTATTCGCTTAAATAAGTTGCAATGGTGTAAAGGATATCTTCTGGGTTATTTGAATCAGCAAAACCATCGTCATTGCCATCAAGTCCATACCCGCCAAAGTAGGCAATCGATTCGGCAGATGTATCCTGTTTATTGGGATTAAGAGCACCCACCCAATAATCCGGTAAAAACTGAATAGCGACGGGACCATCTTTCTTTGGTATGTCAGTTCGAACCTGTTGGATATTGCGTTCAAACTGATCAACGGCGGCTAAATGATACCATGGGACAGTTACGTTCTCAAACTGTAAATAATAATGCATTCGTTCATCTAAAATCTTTTCTTTAGTTGGCTCCTCTTTTGCTGACACTACACCCAAGAACAGCAGTGATAACGCGATTACATATGTCGGTAAAATAACCCAGTGACGCACAAAAAAACCTCCTTTTAATACGTCTAGATAGAATTCCCCAAATGGATTGATTCATAATTGAACTAGTTCTAAAAACAATTCTGAGTTGTTTCCAATTTGACTTGGTGACTGTCACCTTTAAGTACACAATTGAGTATATAAATTGCTTTTCTACACATAATACTTTTGAAATGCATAAAAAATGTGAAGAAAAGAGGAGATTGAATTTGGGCATATTAAATGGAAACCCGAAAGATGAACCATTACATTACGGGGAAGTTATAGGAGCATGGGCATTCATTGGTGCGAATAACGGATTAATCAGTGCTTATGAGGCATTTGTCAATCATGCAGGTGACAAGGATCTCATCGAACTTTTGGAAGAGGCAGTAAAAATGATGCAATCGGAAAACAAACAACTTGAAAAAGTTTTAAAAGAGAATGGATTAGCATTGCCACCGTCATTACCGGAACGCCCTAAAGCGAAAGCGGAGGATATACCTGTCGGCGCGCGTTTTATGGATCCGGAAATCAGTGGAGCCGTTTCAATTAATGTCGGACAAGGCCTTGTGTCATGCAGTGAAGTAATGGGACAATGTCTGCGGGAAGATGTTGCAATGATGTTTAGTAAATTCCATGCAGATAGAATGCTGTTTGGCTTTAAATTACTGAATTTGAACAAAGCAAAAGGTTGGATTATACCGCCGCCGCTTCATAAAAACTCCCCAAGTTAATAAAGAAGTGAAAAGGATCTTGTCATTAAGCTGACAGGGTCCTTTTCATATTGCGCAATGGAAACCTCATATGGTAAGCTAATCCATAAAAAATTAAAGAGAGTTGATTCGACATCAAATTGACTTGGTGACAGGTACCCAATACTTTTTCGCGGTTAGTAGCTAGGAAATTAACTGAAGATATGAAATAGTGGTTCCGGTAATGATACAATTAAATCGTATCCATTAACTAAAAATAGGAGTGATTACAAATGGAAAAACTACAATCAATGGAACAATTTGAGAAGCTAAAAAACGAGGAGCGAACAATTTTTATGTTCTCCGCAGATTGGTGTCCGGACTGCCGGGTGATTGAGCCGATTTTACCTGGAATCGAAGCAGATTATCCAGAATATCATTTCTACTATGTAGATCGAGATGAATTTATCGATTTGTGTGGAGAGCTTTCTATTTTTGGAATTCCAAGTTTTATAGCGTTCCATAGCGGTGTTGAAGCGGGTCGTTTTGTAAGCAAGGACCGTAAAACACAGGCTGAGATTGAAGAATTTATTAACAGTTTATCCCGCATTGACGGGTAGTGAGGTCCCCACTTCACGTCTTCAACGAAACAAGAAGAGTTAGCGGGGGATAAGCTGCCCGTATAAGCCCGGATGGTTCAACTAACAATCAGTGGGGGAATAGGAAAACGCCCACTGATTGAGTTTCACTTTATCTGCTTGAGGATAGGGGGCAATGCGATGACCTATGATGCCATTGTTGTGGGTGCCGGTTTAGCAGGATTGGTGGCAACAGCAGAAATTACAAATGAGGGAAAAAAGGTTCTTCTGCTTGACCAAGAACCGGAGGCTTCTCTTGGCGGGCAGGCTTGGTGGTCTTTTGGTGGATTATTTCTGGTTGATTCACCGGAACAACGGAGGTTAGGTATTAGAGATTCGCACGAACTTGCTTGGCAGGACTGGCAGGGGACTGCTGGTTTTGATCGTGATGAGGATGAAGATTACTGGGGAAAGAAGTGGGCTGAAGCCTATGTCAAGTTCGCGGCAGGCGAGAAAAGAGAATGGCTGCACGCGCAAGGAGTCCGATTCTTCCCCGTTGTCGGCTGGGCGGAACGCGGCGGGCATCTAGCTGAAGGGCCTGGTAATTCGGTCCCCCGCTTTCATATTGTTTGGGGGACAGGGCCCGGAATTGTCAAACCTTTTGAGGATAAAATGAGGATTGCGCTGGAGAAAGGGTTAGTTGACTATCTTCCACGCCACCGTGTCGATGAATTGATTACTGAAAATGGGGCGGTTACGGGAGCACGTGGTGCTGTACTTGTACCTAGCTCTGCGGCCCGCGGTGAAGCGAGTTCACGGGAAGTCATCGGTGACTTTGAGTTTTATGCGAAAGCAGTATTGGTAACGAGCGGGGGTATGGGAGCAAACCTTGAGCTGATCCGGAAAAACTGGCCATCCCGTTTAGGGGAACCCCCGAAAGATATGATTTCGGGGGTCCCTGCACATGTGGATGGTCGGATGCTTGCAATTACGGAGCAAGCCGGCGGCCGAATCGTCAACAGAGACCGAATGTGGCACTATACGGAAGGTGTGAAAAATTGGAATCCGATCTGGGCAAATCACGGAATCCGTATACTTCCAGGCCCTTCCTCACTTTGGTTGGACGCCAAGGGACAACGGTTGCCATCCCCGAATTTTCCGGGATTCGATACATTAGGTACACTAGAGGCATTACGGGCAACCGGCTATGATTATTCATGGTTCATTTTGACACAGTCGATTATCGAAAAAGAATTTGCGTTATCCGGATCTGAGCAAAATCCGGATTTAACAGGAAAAAGTATTAGAATGGTGCTGCAAAGGGCTCTACCGGGGCCGACTGCTCCCGTCAAAGCCTTCATGGACAATGGCGAAGATTTTGTTGTAGCCAATACATTATCAGAGCTTGTCGCTGGAATGAATGAAATAACGGGTGATAATTTAGTGAAGCTAGCCGATATCGAACGGCAGGTCATTGCGAGAGATCGGGAAATGGATAATAAGTTTACGAAGGATCTACAAATTGCGGCCTTACGTGGAGCACGCCAATATATTGGGGATAAGTTAATAAGAGTTGCGTCTCCTCATAAGCTACTTAATCCGAAAAAAGGGCCGTTAATAGCAGTGCGGTTACACATTGTTAGTCGAAAGACGCTTGGCGGTTTGCAAACTAACTTAGAAGGACGGGTTCTCGACGTGATTGGAAATCCGATACCGGGACTATATGCGGCGGGTGAAGTGGCCGGATTTGGCGGAGGCGGAGTCCATGGCTATCGCTCGTTGGAAGGGACATTTCTTGGAGGCTGTATTTTTTCCGGAAGACAAGCGGGAAGGGCATGCGCGGACTATACGCGTGAATGAAAACTGATGAGTAAGTTCAAGGGGGATTTGTTGATGAAACCAGTTATTGGAATTACGGCAGATGTGGAGATAAACGATAAGTACTTCCTTAATAGCGAATATGTCCGTGCTATCATCCGTGCAGGTGGTTTGCCGTTGATTGTTCCAGTCGGGATTGAGAAGGATGTAGATCAATTGATCGGAATACTTGACGGTCTCTTATTATCCGGGGGAAATGATATTAATCCGATGTTGTTTAATGAAGAGCCTCATGCATATCTCGGAGAAGTCTCACCGAGCAGAGATTCTATCGAGCTTGAACTTGCACGCCGAATGTTAAAAACAGGAAAACCGATACTAGGTATTTGCAGGGGGCTTCAAGTATTGAATGTCGCAGTTGGAGGTTCTGTGTATCAAGATTTGCATAAACAAAACGAAGGTCCGATTCTTCAGCACATGCAAAAAGCACCTAATACACATTCTTCACATTATGTTCAAGTAGAAAAAGGAAGTTTACTTGAAACGCTTGCAGGGAGTGAACGCATTCAAGTGAATTCGTACCACCATCAATCGTTGAAAGTCGTACCGCCAGTTTTCGCAGTTACGGGTGTGGCGAACGATGGAATTATAGAGGCAATTGAAGGTACTGACCAACAATTCGTATTAGGAGTCCAATGGCATCCTGAGCTACTGTCGGTCAAAGGGGATGCGGCCTCCCTGCGTATATTTGAAGGTTTCATCCGCGCTTGTGCTAATTAAGGAAAATAACTAGAAGACAACGTTATCCTAGAAGTAACCACTATTTCGGTGAAAGTCATCAAAATTTACTGGAACGTTTAAAACGCAGAGTGAAAAGTAGACAACACTTCATCAAGTTCGGAACATTTTCGGCAAACTATGCAACAGACAGATGGATGTAAATTATGTTTATCAGAAAGATGACAACACAATCTAGAGTATGATGGAATAAAAAAGCCGGGTCATCTGCTCAACTATTTCGAGCCAAATAATTCATCATTTTCTCTGGGTGGTCTGTAAAAATTGCGGTGACACCGATTTTTCTTAGTGTTGCTGCATATTTTTCTTCATTGACTGTGAAGACTCGAACGACTGCGTCCTCCTCTACTACTTTTCTCATTGATGAACGGACTGCGGAAGGCAATGAGATATGGAGTGCATCTGCAGGTATATTACCCAGATAATCGAGCGGATCGACTAATACTTCCATGAACAAAGCGGCGGTTTCGATGTGAGGCGCGATTTTTTTCACCGCCCGAATTGCTCCGTGATCAAATGATGAGATGACGACCCGTGTATCGAGTTTTAACTGCTGAACCATTTCAACAACTTTCTCCGGCATTCCCTCATAAGGGAAAATATCCGATTTTAGTTCGATATTCAAATGGTGGGAAGTCTTAGAAAAAACGTCAAGGACTTCACGTAGCGTCGGAATCAATTCACCTTGGCACTTATTAGAAAACCAGCTACCAAAATCAAAAGTCCTTAATTCAGCAAACGTCATATCTTTCACAAATCCCATACCATCCGAAGTTCTATCGATTGTTTCATCATGAATGACAACGAGTTCACCGTCTTTAGTTAAATGAACATCAAATTCTACACCGTAAATGGGAAGACGGGAAGCTTCGTAAAAGGCAGCAATCGTGTTTTCCGGATGTGTGCCCGATGAACCCCTGTGTGCGTAAATATCCAATTCATAACCACCTTCTTTTTTCTGTATTGTAATATGAACTTTACAACAAGGCAATTTTATAACTAGGAAAAAATGAAATTGGAAAAGGGATGCTCCCATTTGAGGAGCATCCCTTTATTTTTCAGGTAACACTATACTTTTGAACTTAATTTTTCATCCCGATTATTCGGGGAATAATTTCCATAGAAAGGATAAGCTTTCAGTGCCGCGGTCATTGTTCCACTGGGTGCTTTCTAACTTAAGCAACGTAAACCCTACCTACTTTTACGTCCTTGCGACCCTTTAGCCGCGCCAGTGTGAATAAGTATTCTCAAAAACAGTACGTAGAATGCCAGATATTCAAATCTTAAGCATTACCTTATTGTTAACAAGAATCATCTTATCATAAGAATAGGGAAGCGTCAAGGGATAATATATCTTATTGCCATTCATTCATTTGTTCTTCCTCAGCAATCACTTGCAAATCATCTGCACTAATTGTGAGGACTTGGTAATCGAAACGTTCCGCGTACTTTTCTGCTGCTTTTTTTACAAACTTCGGCGAGCCGTCATTTTCCTCATCATAGACAATGAGTATTCCATCAGAATTACGCATGAAAAACTTGTCTTTTTCGATGAATTGCCAAGGAGCTTCATAGGGCCTATTCGTTAGACTCGTATGATAATCAGCCAAGGCAATGATTGTATGATATTTTTCCTTTTTCATATCGTTCCAATTTTTCTCCTGTTCATTGAAAGGAGTGATAACAGCATATTTCAACTCAGTATATTCTTTTTTTAACTCGATGACGACGTCCGCTGCCCACGTCTCAATCCCCAGCTGACCGCTGATAATAACCCATTCCAAACCATCATCGAGCAAGGCGACAAGCCGTTTTTTCAATGCTTTTTTAATGAATCGTACTCCCGGATGCTTGTCATCGAATATACCGAGTTCATGCGGTTTGTAACCTGTGACGACCAATCGTTTTAAAATGATTACCGGCCCCTTTTGCAATATAAATAAATGCTTGTTTCACCTGATTTTAGCATGAAAGCACTCTTTACTACAGTGAGGCTTTTCAGGTTTAGCGTTGGCAAGTATTTACATGCCAGACTCAACGCTCCGGCTGCCACATGAAAGGCGCTTGCGTTGATTTATATTAGCATTTACTACATCAACTCATAATTTTTTTGTTTACTCAATAAAAAGAGATGAAAAAACTTCCAATGACTAAAAAAACTTTCTTTGCACATATTAGTTTGGACGGAGGTGAATATCCATGACAAACGATAAAAATAGAAACCAGAACGACAACAAGAACAGGAATCAAAACAACAACCAAGATCGTACAGAGTTCGGGACTGATTTTGATGTCAATCAGCTTAAGGAACGAAACACGGACAAAGAGCGTAAGAATAATGATAATAATGCCCGCAAAAACCGTTTCTAAAAAAGATGCAGGTTTAGTTATTGGAGATCATCTGACGACAGAAGCGTTATGCTTCTGTCGGTTTTTCTAAAGTAAAGCTCTTTTGGAAGTTATTTACGCCTAGAGAAAAAATGAATAACGATAAGTTATTTGGTTAGAATGAGTTCTGTAAGGTTATTTACTATTCCGAAGTAGCTCAGCGGTAGAGCAATCGGCTGTTAACCGATCGGTCGTAGGTTCGATTCCTACCTCCGGAGTCTATACTTTTTAACAAACCTCTTCTCAATCGAGTAGAGGTTTTTCTATGCGTACGTAATTTTAAAAACGTACTAAGAATCAGATAGTGTGACAGGTATACATGGTGCTGGACGTGCCATTTTGGGGAAACTGGCGCTCAATAATGAGAGAGGTGTAATTCGGGGTGTGGATTTCAGATCGCTTGGCGCTTTGGGGATGCCTTTCGCCGTAAGCCTGGATTAGCGCTTCGCATCCAGTCTTACGGCTTCGGCTACCCCTTTGCCGCGCCTTCGCTCAGTTTATACACCGGATTCAATAGTTCAACATATAGAATTAGAGTCAAGAAAGACACACTCCAAGTTGTAGGCCTCATCCCTGGAAAAGAAATGCGCTTTCTCAAAAAGATCATCCAGCGAAGGCGCGACTTCGTGGTAGCCGGAGCGATAAGACTGAAAGTGATCTTCTTTCTGGCTTATCGCGGGAGGCATCCACAAAGCGCCGAAGCGGTATTAGCAGGAATTCTAATTCATTCCTCATGTATTGGGACATTCGTTGATCACATTCGCTTGATTTATTTCGTATTAACGGGCAGTAAAACGCCACCTGATTAAGTTTCACTTTTTGGCACTCCAGGTTGTAGGTCTCATCCCCGAAAACGAAATGCGCTATCTCACATAGACCATCCAGCGAAGGCGCGTCTTCGTGGTAGCCGGAGCGATAAGACTGAAAGTGCTCTTCTTTCTGGCTTATCGCGGGAGGCATCCACAAAGCGCCGAAGCGGTATTAGCAGGAATTCTGATTCAATCCATTTTAAATCGCCTATGCCGTATCATTTGTTCAACATATATAGTGAAGAGATAACTCTAATGATCCTTACTCTAGAATGGAAACATTTTGTATGACAAATTTACTTTTTGGTAAAGTTGGTATCCGAATAGGGTCTACAGAAAAATCCTGATTACTTGGTACGTCGTACTTCAGTTCATTGACAAGGAAATGTAAGCTTGCTTTCATTATTTTAACAGTTGCTTCTTCTCCTGGACAACGATGCCCGGTTTTTGGGTCACCTCCGCCTTGCGGTACAAAATCAAAAAGATCTTTTTTTCTATCTTTGAAGCGTTCCGGTCGAAATTCATATGGTGTTTCCCAAAGTTCGGGATTGTGATTCACACCATGTAAATCAATTAAAACCGTTGTTCCTTTCTTGAAATGAAATCCGTTCCATTCAAAATCATAACGGACCATCGCGCCCAGAAAAGGGGTAAACGGATAATAGCGGCGGACTTCCTGAACAAACATTTCCGAGAACTCGGCATCGCCTTCTTTAAGTTTCTCTTTGTACATTGGATAATCATGTAGAGCAAGTGCGCCGAACGTAATAAATCTGGCAACAGCGACTACCGGTCGGAGTATATTAATGAGTTCTACTGCGGCTATCTGTGTATTGAGTTGGCGACCGGCTTCATCGCGGTGTGTAGCAATCGTGTGGATTGCGGTATCTTCCTTTGCTTCCATAGCGCCATCACGAAATTTCTCGATGATTGTGCTAATCCATGATTCTGTACGCTCTCTCGCCATTTTTCCCTCTTGATAGCGCGGTCCTACGCCTCCGATTGCATCAATCATCGCTCCAAGGTCATACGCACGGCTTTGCACTTCTGGTTCTTTCAATGGAACGCCTGCCCATAAGCAAGCAACGCGGCAAAGAATTTCTTCCGTTTCATCAAAGAGAACCACATTTTCCTGTCCTGTCCACTGTTGAGCCTTCAATCTCCATTGTTCTGTCGTAATAGCAGTAAGTCGGTTCAACGCTGATTCCGTCATGAGTGATAGGAACATGAGTTTACGTATTTTATGCTTCTCACCATCCAGTGTTTGTACACCATTTTGTCCGAAAAGTGTTTTTTGAATCCGTTTCGGAACCGCGCCTTCCCGCTGAAAACGATCTGTATCATAAAATAGACGGACTGCATCTTTCCCTGTCATGCAGACCATTTTCTTACCCATCAACCGCGTTTCAAATACTTTTGATTGGAGTGCTTCAGATCTCTCTTGGATGAAAGAATACCCCTCCGTCAATAGATTGAACGTATTGTCTAACCCCTTATCAACAGGCATTTTCATGTCTATTCCCACTCCTTTTAAAAATTCATATATGATGTCTTGACATTCTAGTCATTCCCTCTTTTCCACACATTTAAAATAAAAGGGGATATTTATTCCACAAAAAAGTCTAATACCTACGGAATATGCTTAAGATGAAGATACAAAGTAGGAAGGATTGGAATCATCTATCAAATGCAGTTGTCCTATCTTTCATAAGTATTAAATATAGGAGGAATTTAGTTGGCATTAAATAGTACCCAAAAGTTAATTAAGAGTCATCTTATTTCAGGAGAAATGATACCAGGTACGGAAATTGCACTAAGGATAGATCAGACATTAACGCAAGATGCCACAGGAACGATGGTTATGTTAGAACTTGAAGCAATGGGGTTGGACACTGCAAAAACAGAAGCATCTGCTCAATATGTTGACCATAACCTTATTCAATCGGACAGCAAAAATGCAGACGACCATCTTTTTTTACAAAGTGCTTCTCAACGATTTGGTCTTTATTTCAGTCGGCCTGGAAATGGGGTAAGTCATCCTGTTCATATGCAAAGATTAGCAAAGCCGGGAAAAACGCTTCTAGGATCAGACAGTCATACTTGTGCAAATGGATGTATGGGAATGCTTGCGATGGGGGCAGGGGGACTTGACGTTGCTTTAGCGATTGCCGGTGAGCCATTTTATTTGCGGATGCCTAAGGTATGGGGAGTCAAATTAACAGGTGAACTCCAAGAATGGGTAAGTGCGAAGGATGTTATTTTAGAGTTGTTACGTAGGCATGACGTGAAAGGCGGGATTGGACGAGTAATTGAGTATTACGGTCCTGGAGTGGATACGTTAAGTGCAATGGATCGACATGTTATTGCAAACATGGGGGCAGAACTTGGGGCTACAGGCACGGTATTTCCTTCGGATGGTGAAATTAAGAGATTTTTGAAGAGACAGGACAGAGAAGATGATTGGGTTGAATTAATTGCGGATGAGGGTGCAACATATGACATTTATGAAGAAATAAATTTAGCTGAAGTAGTCCCGCTCGTTGCAAAACCGTCAAGTCCCGGAAACGTAGTCCCTGTGACTGAAATTGCCGGGACTCCTATTTATCAGTCATATATCGGTTCCTCAGCAAATCCGGGTTATGCTGATTTTGCGATAGCAGCCGAAATCGTGAAAGATAAAAAAATTGCGGACGGTGTTTCATTTGATATTAACCCGACGTCTAGGCAAATGTTGACAGACTTACTCACTGAAGGACATATTGCAAGCTTCATACAAGCAGGAGGCCGTTTGCACCAAGCTGGATGTAACGGTTGTATTGGCATGGGACAAGCACCTGCGACAGGCCGTAACAGTTTGCGAACAACACCAAGAAATTTCCCTGGGCGTTCGGGAACAGTTGAAGATAGTGTCTATCTATGCGGGCCTGAAACAGCGGCAGCATCTGTCTTATCCGGAGTAATTACAGATCCAAGAACCTTAGGTCTTCGTGCGCCAAAAGTTCGAGCGATAAAAAATCCGACAGTCGATTTGAATTTGTTGGATGCGCCCCTGCCAGTTGAAGAAGCAAGAAAAGTGATTATGCACAAAGGGCCAAACATTGCCTCCATTCCAATTATGGATGAAATGCCGGATAATCTTCAAGTGCCAATCTTGTTGAAAATGGGCGATAACATCTCCACAGATGGAATACTTGCAGGTGGATCACGTGTTTTACCTTTTCGCAGTAATCTACCTGAAATAAGTAAATTTGCGTTTGAAATGATTGATAAAACCTATTACGAGCGTGGGATGGAAAGCGTTAAGTATGGAGGTCACGCAATCATGGCCGGTTTTAACTACGGTCAAGGATCTAGCCGTGAACATGCAGCGCTAGCCCCGAGATATTTGGGGCTTCGTGTCGCTCTAGTTAAAGACTTTGCCCGGATTCATTGGCAAAACCTCGTGAACTTTGGGATTTTACCATTAACTTTCGTAAATGAATCCGATTATAACAGATTGAAACAAGGCGATATCTTGGGATTATCTAATTTGAGAAGCAAAATACAAGAAGGCAATGAATTCGACATTAAGATTGAAGGAACTGATCAATTCATTCGAGTTAAACATACGCTCACAGAACGCCAGGTTGACATCATGTTAAAAGGCGGCATGATTAACTGGGTGAAAAGCCAGCAGCAACCCATGTAATAACTTTGTATGAATTGCCATATGTCGTCCATCCTAAATGTAAACAATTCTTCAGAGGGATGAGATACCAATGAGTGGAGGTGAAAATATGTGTAAAGCTTGCGATGGAACAGGACTGCTTTCTGATGATGAAGGATGGAAATACCATTGTACTTTATGTAATTCAGTCATAATGTCTTATACCGAACATGATATTCAAGAAACAAGGGTAATGGCTGTCGATGAAAACAATCGTTTATTGGATTGAATGTCAAGAGGTAAGGCTACGCAATCCGTGTAGCCTTACTTTTTTTAAAGATAAGCATTTGCATTCATGGTACTCTTCCTAACTTACTCATTGTAGAAAGATTGGTAAAGAAATTGCCATAGGTACATTTTAGGAAACGCCTAGCATATCATGGCAGTGTAATTACTAATTGGAATGGAGTGTTGAATTGGCGTACACGGATAACTATGAAAGAGATGCCTATGGGATTATCGCTTTTTGGTTACGGAACGATTATGACCATGGTCGATTTTTGGATAGAGAAATAAGCCATTATGAAACAGAACTGGCTCGTGCAAACCTAAATAATATTCAGCGCTTGGGAATTATCTGGCAAAAGGCAGAGTCGAAAAAAGGAGATCTAGGTACATTAATTAATGAGGCTCAACATGCTACGAGTGAATTTCACAGTCTGCTGGCCGATACAATGGATAGGTCATTACACTGTGATGTTATTATTTCAACGCCAGTATCTCTTCTGGATCACATGGTTCGAGAGGCCGAAGAGTCCCAAAGGGTCTTTAAGCTAATGGAAAGTGGCGGTCGAGTTTCACCTTCAGACGCTATTATACATGAAACTGTATTTTGGTTGAGACAAATGGCAGATCATTTAGGCTATATACGTCATTATTCAGATGTATCGAATTATGAAGTGAACTTTCAAGTAACAAATATGATGCAAAAATTTGAACGGCTATTAATGCAGGCAACCGCTCTTAAAACTATGATACGCAAACCGCGCAATGAAACGCTGCCAATTTTAACACATTTCAAGGAAATGATTATTAAGGAGGCTAAGAGTCTAGAAGAATTTAAATTAGAACTAGATGAGCTAATCAAAACATGTGCTATCGCTACAACATCTCCACCCGATTTGTTAGAACATATAGCCAGGGAAGCCCATCATTTATGGAGAAACTTGGAGGAAGAGATTATAACATAATAACTTTTTATTCGTAGCGTATTTTTAGCCAATATCCCATGGTGAATCAGTATCTCAAAGCCACAAGACGCTTAAAACACCATTAAAATTTGAAAAAGAACATTTATGCCATAGATTCCCTGAATCGGCCCATTTTTAATGCCGGCGCGATTTCGCGGGTTTTATCTATGGCTTTTCATAGTTAGGAAATTGTTTTTCATAACTATTAACGACAGACACGACTAATAAATCCAACTTTGTATAATCCGAAGGCGTACGGGAATCCTACTACTATCTGAGTATTGAATGGAGGATTTATTGTGACCCATACTAATAAAGAAAATGGAAAGTTACCACTGGATACTGAATCCTATTGGAGGACGGATATTGAATTTCCAAAGTTTCCAAGTTTAGAGGAGGATATTCAAGTTGATGTCATTATTGTAGGGGCGGGAATTACGGGGATTACATCCGCTTATCTGTTAGTGAATGAAGGCTTGAAGGTCGCTATTATCGAAGCGGGAAAAGTGTTGAATGGGACAACTGGTCACACGACCGCCAAAATCACAGCACAACATGATTTAATATACGATGAATTTATTCGTAATATCGGAAGAAGCAATGCACGTTTATATTATGAGGCGAACACGGAAGCGCTTAACTTTATCAAAGAAACAGTGGATCAACATAAAATTGATTGTGATTTTAGCACGCAAGATGCGTACATATACGCTACTACCGAGAAATACGCGCGCAAGATTGAAAAGGAAGCGGAAGCTTATGAAAAGATCGGCATAGAGGGAGGATTGGTTGATAGTATTCCTTTTGAAATAGATTTCCAAAAGGTACTTGTTATGAAAAAACAAGCGCAGTTTCATCCAACAAAATATCTGGTCCACCTACTTCAACTTATCACGGAAAAAGGCGGATTAATTTTTGAGAACACAACTGCGGTAAATATTGAGACTGGAGAACAACCAGTCGTACTTACCCGTGAGGGTCCTCGTATTACTTCCAATCATGTTCTTGCTTGCTCTCATTTTCCGTTTTATGAGGGACTTGGACTTTATTCTACAAGGATGCATGCAGATAGATCCTATGCCCTTACAGTCAAAACAAAAAAGAAATTTCCCGATGGAATATATATAAGTGCCGATCAGCCAACACGTTCACTCCGATCTGTAACGGTTAACGGAGAAGAAATGGTGCTCATTGTCGGGGAAAGTCATAAGACTGGTCAAGGGATAGAGACGATGGAACATTACAAGGCGTTGGAGAGTTTTGGTGAGGAAGTTTTTGGGCTGGAAAAGATTGTCTACCGGTGGTCGGCCCAAGATCTAGTGACGTTAGACAAACTGCCTTATATCGGTGAATTAACATCTGGACAACCGAATATCTTGATTGCGACAGGGTTTCGGAAATGGGGAATGTCCAATGGAACGGCAGCTGCACTATTATTCCGGGATATGATTTTGGGTAAAGAGAACACTTTTGAAAAATTATATACGCCTTCACGTTTCTATGCACATCCAAGTTTAAAAAACTTTTTAGTAGAGAACGCGAATGTTGTCGGCCAAATAATTAAAGGAAAGTTAGATTCACCCAAAACAAAGCCGGAAGACTTATCTAACGGGGAAGGTGCCGTTATTACGCTTGAAGGTCATAGAAAAGGTGCCTATAAAGATGATGAAGGCAAATTGCATATCGTAGATACAACCTGTACCCATATCGGATGCGAAGTCGAATGGAACAATGGTGATCGCACTTGGGATTGCCCGTGCCATGGTTCTCGATTTTCATTTACAGGCGAAGTAATTGAAGGTCCCGCTGAAAAACCGTTACAAAAATATGATTATAAAATGATTGATAATCTTACATCCGAAGACTCAGGTTATTGATAGTAAATAGCTAACAGCAGTGAGCTTCTACTGCTGTTTTTTTCTTTTAGAAATATAAAAAGCATCATCCAGTGAAGGATGATGCATCATTGGTGCTAATAGCTTTATAAAGCTTAGCCGCCTTTGCCGTATGGTCTTAGAAAGTTTTAAACCACCACTTCTCCAAGTGGGTGTTCGCAGAAACAATCCTGTATGTCCCGGTTGTCGAAAGAACTGGGTATGCCATTCCTGTTTCTAGGTAAAACTCCCGATTACAGCTTAAAGGTTAAAACTTAATGTATATACGAACAACGCAGCTTCTATATAGAGTATATAACAATCAAAGTGTATTATCAAATGAAAATAGTGGAAACTTTTTTAGCTTTGTAAAGATCAGCCGCCTTTGCCGTATGGTCTTAGAAAGTTTTAAACCACCACTTCTCCAAGTGGGTGTTCGCAGAAACAATCCTGTATGTCCCAGTTATCGAAAGAACTGGTTATGCCATTCCTGTTTCTAGGTAAAACTCCCGTTTACAGCTTAAAGGTTAAAACTTAATGGGTATACGAACAACGCAGCTTGTAAACATAGTGTACATCATCCGATTCGTATTTTCAAATGAAATTGTTGGGAATCAATCGAGAAATTTTTGAATGGTTTGCGTGCCAGGCAACGTAACAACGTTTATACTGGTTAAGGATAGATTTTAGATGAAAAGGAGAATAAGCATGACAGGGAAAACACACATCGTAGGCGGCATTGCAGCAAGTCTTGCTTATGCACAAATTACAAATCATGATCCGGTTATCATGCTGGGGGCTGGGGTGATCGGGGCGTTGCTTCCTGACATCTGTCACGGCGGCAGTAAGATCGGAAGAAAATTACCGCTATTATCAAAACTGATTAATATGCTATTTGGACATCGCACATTTACACATAGTTTGTTATTTCTAGTTATCGTCGCTTCCTTACTGAATGCATTCATTCCAAACGAGGCTGTAAAGGCAGGATTTTTGGCGGGAATGGTAAGCCATTATATCTTGGATATGGCGACGAAAAATGGTATCAAACTACTTTTCCCACTCAGCATGACGGTACGCTTTCCATTGACGACAAGAACTGGCGGCGGGGTAGAAAACATTGTGTTCAGCATTTTATCGCTCCTATCATTTTATTTCGGATACAAAGCATTCAGTTACTACTTATAATTGAAGCTGATTTTGAAAAAAGATGATGTCATAGCCTGCTTTTTGTTAGAATGGAAAAGGTGAAAGAGAGGGAGCATAAAAATGGCAATACAAAAGTTTCGAAAAACGATTTTATTTGAATATATACAAATTATCTTTGGTGCTGCGCTCGTTGGATTGGCCTTCAATATTTTCTTGTTGCCTTCCAAGTTAGCCGCAGGCGGGGTTTCAGGGATCAGTACAATCTTATATGAACTATTTCAATTTAATCCGGCCTATGTGCAATGGCTCATTAATATTCCATTATTATTGCTCGGAGTCTTACTTGTCGGTAAAGAATTCAGTTTAAAAACGCTTGTCGGCACGTTTTTCGTTCCGTTTGTCATCTGGTTATCAGCCGACATGAAGCTGTCTGTCGACAATCCACTATTAAGTGCAATATATGGAGGAATTATGCTGGGGGTCGGCCTTGGCATCGTATATAGAGGAAATGGTTCGACGGGGGGTACTGCTTTAATTGCTCAATTGGTCAAGAAATACACCGGCCTGTCAAGTGGTTTTTCGCAATTGCTTGTAGATGGACTAGTAGTCGTTACTTCAGCATTTGTCTTCAACTTTGAGCTTGCACTTTACGCAATGATAGCAATTTATGTTACGAGTAAGGTGATTGATTTTGTCCAGTTGCAAACGTCGCCGACCAAATTGGTACTCATCATTACGGATAAAGAAGAGGAAATCCAAGGTATTATCAAAAATGATATCAATCGCGGATTAACAAAAATTAAAACAATTGGCGGCTATACCAATCAAGAGAAAACAATGATTCTCTGTGTCGTCGAACAATCAGAGGCCGTTTACTTCAAAAAACTGCTCCAAACAAAAGAACCTACCTCCTTTGTCATCTTTCTGAATGCTTCCGAAATACTCGGTCGTGGCTTTTCTAAAGCGCAATTTGATGAAGATAACGTGAAATGAAATCGTTAAATGTGACCTGTTGCGGAAATTTCGCATACAGGTCATTTTTGTTTATTATAAAGGTTTTTCTCCTCCATTTGTCGAAATTAACTGTATGTTGCAATCATTTGATTGATAGGAGGAATAGAAATGACGTACAAGGTGGAGCAAGTTGAGGATCTAAAAGCAATCGATATTTCTCATTTAGTAAAAGAAAGCGAAACGGAAGGGTACCGATTTTTAACACGACTAGTCAATGATTATGAGGATGGAACAAACACGTTTAACAAACCGGGCGAAGCGCTGTTAGCTGTTCACAATGGAGATGGCGAAGTAGTAGCAATAGGCGGAGTGAATCAATCGCCATTCACTGAAGATACGAATGTTGCGCGTTTGCAAAGATTTTATGTGTTGGATGATGCGAGGCGTCAAGGTGTAGGTTCTCTTTTACTAAAAGAAATCGTGGATTATTCCCGTGGCACTTTCAATGAAATGACGGTGCGAACTGAATCTTCGAAAGCGGATGCTTTTTATAGAGCAAACGGATTCGAACTGGACGACTCCGCTTCTGAGACGACGCATTTGATGAAATTGTAGCATCTGTCAGTGGAATCGTTTCTGTGCCTTGCATGGAAACGATTCTTATTTATATGGTCAATTCTAGGAGGATTGAAATGTTAATTCGCGCTGCAAATATAGGGGATGCACCAGGTATAACAAAAGTCCAAGTGGATAGTTGGAGGACGACGTTCAAGGGGATCGTGCCGGACGATTTTTTGGATAGCCTTTCCTATGCTAAACGGGAACCGGTTTGGAGACGTGCGATAACAGAAAATAATCTATACATAGCAGAAGTTGAGAATGGGCAAGTAATCGGGTTTTCTGTAGGCGGAAAAGAACGAACAGGGAATTATGAAGCGTATACAGGCGAATTATATTCGATTTTTATCTTGGCAGAACACCAAGGAACAGGGATTGGACGATTATTGGTCCAATCTGTAGTCGATGATTTAAAGAAAAAGAAGTTAAATACAATGCTTATTTGGGTCATAGAAGAAAATCCAGCTTGCCGCTTTTATGAGGCTTTAGGTGGGAAAAGAATTGATACGCGGGAAATCGAAATTGGTGGCAAAAAAATGAGAGAAATTGCATATGGTTGGAATGATATAGCGGAGTATAACTAATCGCTATATATTCAATCCATGTATACGTATATACATTAATTGTGTCAGTAACTAGACGCCGCGTAGTAGAAGAGGGTTCAATGAGTTTTCTGATTTTCTTCAGTTAGTGTTGATTACATTTTTTGTGGATTATTCGATAATTCCCATAAGAATTCTATGAAAAGAGGTGAGCGTATGAAGCGTACTAATCATGCTCTAGTCATTGGCGGAACGGGGATGCTCACCGGAGTTTGTCTTTACCTTGCACGTGAAGATTATTCAGTATCTGTCATTGGGCGTACATTTTCGAAGTTTAAACAATTACATGTTGACAGTCAGCCTAATTCTATATTTCCTCTTTTGACTGATTACGATACCGATGATGTAGATGAAGAAGTTAATAAAGCGATTCAAGAACGAGGTCCGTTTGATCTTATTATCAGTTGGACATCAAATTACAGGGTGCTTGAGCGTATTTGTGAAATGAACCATGGGAACGCTTCGTTTCGTTTATTCCATGTAAAGGGTAGCTTACGGTACTTCAAAGATGAGTCTATCCGTATTCATAGCCGGTGCAACTACCGGAAAATCTATTTAGGATTTGTAATTGAAGAGAGTGGATCACGGTGGCTTACACACGATGAGATTGCGAATGGAGTTATTAAACAAATTAGGATAGATGAAGAAGTGGGGATAATAGGTCAAATTCATCCCTATGAAGCACGCCCGAGATAACTAGTTTATGTGTTGGAAATGTTGTAAGGAGGGGGCATTAATGCTGAAACGAAAATATGGAAGTAGGTATGATTGGAAACGAGTAACGGAAAGGGCTTATACGGAGCTTTATATCGACTCAGATTCATCCTTCAAGGGATATGTGAGCTTGCTTCATCTAAAAGAAGTAAGAGAGCCCTTATACATGAGCTACGAGGAGAGAACCGTTTGCATTGCAGATGACGGATATTACTGGATGCAACATTTCCCGGAAGGGCAGAACTATTCAGTTACAACGGTGTTTAATTCCTCGGGTGGTATTGTGCAATGGTATATCGATATATGTAAAAGTATTGGGTATTGTACCAAGAACGGACCGTGGATGGATGATTTATATTTGGATCTCATTGTATTACCGACTGGGAAAATCATTGAAAAGGATATTGATGAGTTGGAAATAGCTTTGAAGAACAAAGAAATTTCTACCTGGGAGTATGAATTAGCTTGGACTGAATTTGATCGACTTAAACTAGAACTGACAGATGGTTGTTTGAAATTAAAGGAGATGACGATGTCTCATTTTGATTTGTTGTCCCAATCTTTTGACGTCGCTGAAAGGGGTAATTGAAATGTTAATTAGAAAAGCCGAGATAGAGGATACAAAAGGAATTGCAAAAGTCCATGTGGATAGCTGGAGGACGACATACAAAGGGATTGTACCAGACACCTTTTTGGAAAGTCTTTCTTATGAACAACGCGAGCTGATGTGGAAAAAGGGGATAAAAGAGAATCACGTATACATAGCGGAAAATGAGAATGGTCGAATCATCGGGTTTTCTACAGGTGGAAAAGAACGTACTGGAAAATATGAAGCACATACAGGGGAATTATATGCAATTTATCTTTTGAAAGAGTATCAGGGAAAAGGAATAGGGCGATCACTCATTCAGTCTGTTGTGAATGATTTAAAAGGAAAGAACTTAAACTCGATGCTCATATGGGCGATAGAAGAGAATCCGGCTTGCCGTTTTTATGAAGCGTTAGGCGGGAAGCGAGTTGACACGGTAGAAATCGAAATTGCAGGCAAGAAGTTGAGTGAAGTTGCTTATGGATGGAATAAAATAGCTGATTTAATAACGAAATAAAATCGTTTAAGAATGGAATGAGAAAATGCAGAAATTGAAAAGAGTTATCAAGATTATTATTCTTTCAATCATCATTTTCTTTGTTGTCGTGATTTCGGGCTCTTGGGTTTATCATTCGACAGTTATGAAAAAAGAAATTGCCTCAACACCAGCGCCAGGATTGCTGGTGGACGTGAAGGGTCATTTAATGCATGTTTACACGGAAGGGGAAGGAGAACAAACGATTGTGTTCCTTTCGGGTGTGGGAACGAGTGCACCTGTGTTGGATTTTAAGCCCCTTTGGTCTGAATTAGCTCCTACATATAAAATCGCGGTTGTAGAAAAAGCCGGATATGGTTGGAGTGATACTGCGGAAGTATCAAGGGAGATTGACATCATTCTTGACGAAAGCCGAACAGCGCTTCAACTCGCGGATGTTCAGCCGCCATATGTTTTGGCTGCTCATTCAATGTCAGGATTGGAAGCTATCCGTTGGACCCAAAAGTATCCGGAAGAAGTGGATGCGATTATCGGTCTTGATCCCGCGATTCCCGTAACTTACGAAGTCTTGCCGCTTCCTTCGGCACTATCCATTCAAGCGGCTAAATTATTTGCCCGCACCGGGATGATCAGGTTGGTTCCATCTATCGTAAATAGTTCTGCTGCAATTGAATCGGGCTATTTGTCAGCGGAAGATATTGCGACATATCGTTCGCTTTTCTATCGAAGGACCCTCACTTACAACATGCTTGAAGAAATGAAACAAGTCCAAGCAAACGCGGAAAAAGTCGGACAAGCGGGGATACCTAATGAAGTTCCAATGTATTTCTTCATCTCAGATGGAAATGAAATCGGAATACCGAATTGGCGGGAGATGCTCTCTGATTATAGCGGTCAACTTGAGCACGGTCAGTTTTTATACTTAGATATCGGACATTATGTCCATACCTGGGAACCCGAACTTATTGCAAAAGAGATTGATACATTTCTCAGGAGTGAAAATTAAGTCAGCATAGGCGCCTAATAAGTGGGGTTTTTATTTCAACATATACAGCAACAGTGAAAGGAAGATAATGATGGAAGAACAATTTTTAATTACGGATGTAGAAAGAGAAAAAGTATTAAAAAATTATTTTAAACAAGGGTTACAAGGTCGGCTTGACGTATTTCCGAGTAAGGAAAAAAGGAAGTATATTATTGCCCAAGAAATAATTAAGAAATTCGATACGGATAAAATATATATGGAAAAAGAGATAAATGACCTATTGGTAACGTTTTATCCCGACTTTGCAACTATAAGACGATTTCTTATAGACTATCGTTTCATGACTCGAAGCGATGATGGAAAGCAGTATTGGGTTAAAGGGGAAACACATGCAAATACATAGAAATGTGGAACGGCAAGATATGAATTTGTTTGTTGAAAAGGTCTTAGGTGAACATAAAGATTTGCTGAGGAATTTTTACGTGTGTATGGGAAGTAAAATGAATGAGGGTATCTATTCTGTCGCTGATGAAAATGGAATCGTGGTCGCTGCATCAACGCACTATTCCACTTGGCATCCTCATTGCGTTTATGTACGTTTTGCTTACGATTTCAATTGTGTTGATGAACGCGCAATTCACTTCATGATTGAGTTCCTAAAAGATGAATTTGAGAAGCCTTTATTTGTTTTGATTGAAGATCGTTTTAGTCGTTTAGGTGAATTACTTTTGCAAAAAGATTTCCGATTAATTAGAAAGACGGAAGTAATCAACATTAAACCTGAAAGTTGTTCTACTGAAAATGATATTAGGAATAAAGAGATTAAAACCGTTGAGCAGATTCTAAAAGACCCAATTTTACTGTCCAGCCTAATTGAGATATGCAAAAAAACATATACAGAGACCCATGTAGATAACCCTGTTGCTGACTTGTCTACTTTAAGTTGGGAAAGTGTCATCCTTGATGATCTTATCGACTCAAGTAGCTATGTTGTAGTAAACGGAAATAACGTAGTTGCTTTTAGTTTGATGTATGAAGGTGAGGGATATAGTTGGGAGCTTGGCTGGATAGGTGTAGCCAATAGCGAGGAAATGGTTCTATTGGATGTCATTTTGAGTAAACAACTTCACGATGCGAATGAACAAAAAATTGCGTACATCGAAAAAGAAGTGGACTCCACATGTCCCTATTCACTGCACATAGCGAAGTCGCTTTTGTACGAAGTGTCGGAAACTTTGTATACGTACGTCGACAAATAAATAATTGGACTATATACGTTGAACAAATGAGTATAGCGTAGGCGCCTTACAAGGGGCAGCCGAAGACATAAGACTAGCGGCGAAGCTGCTTGGCTTATGGCGGGAGGCATCCCCTAGCGCCGCAGCGGGTTCAATGGGATTCTTTATTTCAACATCTATAGTTTAAATTTCTATTCAAATAATCAAAGTTAGGATGAGGAACATGACCACTACTATCACAATAACTCCACCGAGCGATATAAAAGATCTTGCAGCTTTTTTAGAGAATATGAATAACGATTCAAGCAGCCACGTTGGCTACTGTGGTGAAGACAGAGAGGGAATTTATCAAACACTTCTTGATGATTTCTCGGATTTGGATTTGTCTCAGTCCTTTGCAGTTGCTTATGATAATGGAAGTATCGTCGGCGCCATTGGGTTGGATATTGATAAAGATCGCTTTAGTGCGGAAGTATGGGGACCTTTTATTAGCGATAAAATAGATGATTCATATATTGTTGATAAGCTTTTGAAAACAGTGATCTCTAATTCATCAATTCAGCTAAAGCATTTAAGTTTTTTTCTGAATAAGGAAAATACCCGTGGAAAAGAATTTGTCTTGAAACACGGGGGAGTTGAAAGAGGACATCATTCCAACTTGCTGGCTCACCGCGATGAACTTGGGGAAATTAAGGTTGAAGGAATTATGGAATATAGCCCGTCTTATGAAAAAACCTTTTCTGCTCTTCATGAGACCGAATTTCCTAGTACATATTATAGTACGCAAAAAATTCTTAGTCGGCTGACTGATATGAATCGGTTATTTGTACTGACAAATGATGACCAACATATTAAAGGATATGTCTATGTGGAGGCTCAGCCGCAACATGGTGAGGGCTCGATTGAATATATCGCTGTTTCTAATAACGATAGAAAACAGGGCATCGGAACAAAGCTAATAAAATTTGCTTTAGCTCATCTTTTCACGCATAAGGAAATTGAAGAAATTTCCTTATGCGTTGAAAACGAAAATGAGAGAGCCCTTAATCTTTATCGAGCCGCTGGATTCAAAATAAAGCACGAACTTATTCATTTTGACATTACATTTAAAAGGTGCGAGGAAATAGTTCATGCTAATCAAAAGTGAAGAAGATATTCTATGGTTAATTCGTGAAGACAAATGGATGATGGAGCTACTGAAATGCGCCAAATCACTGAATTTACCAGATTGGTGGATTTGTGCAGGTTTTGTTCGGTCTAAAATTTGGGATGTGTTGCATGGATTCGATGTAAGAACGACGATCCCAGATATTGACGTAATCTATTATGATCGAACAAATAGTGAAAAGAGTACGGAAAAGAAACACGAGGAAGCATTGAAAAGGCTTCTACCTGCAATCCCTTGGTCAGTTAAGAATCAGGCAAGAATGCATAGTGTCAGTAATAGTCCACCCTATACTTCGTCTATTAATGCGATATCAAGATTTCCTGAAACAGCAACAGCTTTAGGAGTGAAATTGGATGACAGAGAAAATCTAGTCTTAACAGCGCCGCATGGCATAGTTGACGTTGTAAATTTGAGAGTAACACCAACGCCTACTTTTCATGAGAAGAAAGAACAGATAAAGATTTACGAAGAAAGAATTCGGAAAAAGAATTGGCAAGCTGTATGGAATAAGGTTGAAATTATAGGGGTGGACAGTAATTAGGAGGGTTCGTATGGAATTTACAGTAAGCTACGCTTCATTTATAACTGCGATTTCTGATATAAACAAAATTATTTCTTCAAAAAGCGTTATTCCAATACTTTCTGGAATAAAAATAGAAGCCAATGAGAATGGTCTTAAGCTAACTGGCAGCAATTCGGATATTAGTATTGAAAGAATAATTCCTTTACGAATTGATGGAGTAAAGGTTGTGGAAATCAAAGAATTCGGTAGTGTGGTTGTCTTATCAAATTATTTAAACGAAATTGTTAAAAAGCTTCCGAGTGATATTTGTGTTAAATCAGGACGCAATGATTCAATCATAATAGAGTCAGGGGATATTGAAACAAAACTAACCGGTTTTAATGCGAATGATTTTCCAAAACTTCCTGAAATGGATTGCAATAATAACGTGAAAATCCCTTTTGGGAAATTAGCAGAGGCTATAAAAAAAACTGCGTTTGCAGTTTCAAAAAGCGAAGCTAAACCAGTACTAACCGGCGTGAAGATGGAGTTTGAGGGGAATAAGCTTGTTTGTACTGCAACAGACTCACATAGATTAGCGCGTCATGAACTACATATAGAATCGGAAATGATAAAAACATTTGTTGTCCCGAGTACAAGCTTGTCAGAATTGACGCATTTAAAAGTGGCAGATTCCTCAATCGTAGACATCTCTTATACGAATAATTTCATAGTGTTTGGAACTGCTGACAGTAAACTTTATTCAAGGTTAATCGAAGGCATCTATCCTAATACACGATCCTTGGTGCCAACAGAATCGAAAGTAAAAATCACTATGAATACCCAAACATTAATAGAAGGAATTGACAGGGCTTGTGTATTTTCGACAGAATGGAAACACAATAACGTCCAATTGGAGATTATAGATGAAGCAACTATCAAAATATCATCAAATTCTACAGAAATTGGGATGATTGAAGAAATTCAAAAAATCATACAAATCGAAGGACAGAATAACATTCAAATGTCATTCGATGGTCGTTTTGTACTGGACGCATTAAAAAGGATACAAAAAGAAAATGTAACGATACGTTTTGATGGTTTGATGAAGCCGATTGTCATTCAGCCGCTAAATGATTCAACTTGCCTCCATCTGATTTCGCCAGTGCGATCTTACTGAAATGAATTCCCCACTAGGGGGGGAGATAGAACATTTACATTTATTTAGAAGCGAAAGGGGTTTTTTTAATGAATTTAGCAGCACAGACCTATTGGGATGAATTTTGGAGGAACGATGAGAAGCCGGCTTCTGTCAACGCGTGGATGTTTGGAGGTTTACCTGATGAGCTAGCACAACTCGTAATTGATGGGAAAAAGACAGCGACTTGTTCAAGTTATGCTTTATATGAATTGGAAAATGAGCCTTTGCCGACGACAGACGATTACAGCATTATTTTAAATAAAGATGAACAACCGGTTGCCATTATTAAGACTGTTGAAGTATCGCTTGTACCGATGAATAAGGTTACGGAAGAATTTGCGATTTCAGAAGGGGAAGGTTCATATGAAGATTGGAAATTAGCTCATGTGCGATTTTTTACGGGTGAATTACAACCAGTTGGGCTTAAGTTTTCTGAGGACATGCTTCTTGTTTGTGAACGATTTATCCTAATTGATGTGCAGGATAATAATAAATGATCGTATTGGGGGAATAGTCATGTTAGCAACAACTTTAGAAAGTTATCTAGATAATAGTATGCTACAGCTGTCGAAAGAAGTCAGGCAAGAGATGTTGACGCAAATCGGAAATCCGGATAGTTATTTGCGTGACAAGTTAATCTATCAAAGCTTCGTGAAAATGATTTTTTCTGATCAATTAAATTCCGAAGAACTTCTTGAATTACTAGAAAAGGTTGTACAGGAGGACTATCTTTTTTACAGAATTGGCGAGTCTGGAACTGATTCGGTTTTTACACGCTCCTTCTCCGCACTCGTGATTGCTGCGGTTATTGAATATGATCTCAAGAAAAGAATAGCGAATCCCGATATTATATTTTATACAACGAATAAAGTTCTTCAATATATGCTGGAAGAAAAGGATATAAGGGGTTTATTCATGAGAACGGCTGGGCACATGCGATTGCACATGGTGCTGATGCTGTGGATGCGTTGGCAAAACATCCCCTTTTAAAAAAAGAGGATATCAGTCGAATTCTTCACGTAGTTCAACATGCCCTGTTCAGGCAAGTGGATTATTTAGATGAAGAGGAAGACCGGCTTGCTATAATACCGATTTCCTTAATAAAGCATCAACATGCTGAACAGGAGATACGAGTATGGATTGAAGACATGACCGGAATGGTCGAAACTCAATTGGATGAAAATAAAGGTTCAATTGATGCTTATCATGTTAAAAGAACAGTAAAGAGTTTTTTGAAATCATTTTACATCATGTTGAGTGCGAAGGATATAGGGGAGCAAGTGACCTGCGACGTTTTTGAGGCGCTGAAAAAATGGATGTATCTTCGGTAGTCATGGATTTTACAGTATTCGTCGTATAGTTACTCGTCTGTCGTACAGGTCAAGCAATTCGACGGCCGAATTTTCATTAAGCATGATTGCACTTATCTTTTCTAGTTAATCAGCATACTATCTAAGGTAGCATAATGAGATACTCAGGAAGGTGGATGCTAATGTATTATCCCTATGTACAACAAATGACCCACCAAGAACAGCGCAATATGACTGTTACGGGAATTGGAAACCTTACAGCTGCGCCGGATATTGCTCAAATCCAGTTGGAGGTAAGTACCGAAAACGATCAACTTAATCATGCGCAAAAAGAAAATTCGTATGAAATGAATCAGGTCATCGATTCGTTACTGAGATTAGGCATAGACAGAGAGAATATTCAAACGGTTTCTTACAACATCAATCCGCAATATAACTATATAGATGGCGAACAAGTATTTAAAGGATACAAAGTTACAAATGCAATTACAGTAAAAATCACTGCTATTGATCAAGTCGGAAGTGTGATAGATGTGGCTGTTCAAAACGGGGCCAATCGAGTATCAAATATTCAGTTCCATTTAGAAGATGAAGAGCTTTATTATCAACAAGCATTGAGCCTGGCACTAAAAAACGCGTTAGCCAAAGCACAGACGATTGCCGAGACAATGCAGCTTCATATTGACCCTACACCGCTCAAGATTCGTGAAGAAGTGACAGCAGAACCCGCTACATATCGTACATTTGCCGCCAAAGAAATGAGTGTGTCTACACCGATCGAACAAGGGCAAATTACGATTAACGCTACTGTAAAAGTACAGTTTCAATATTGAAATTAAATATAAAAAAGGGACTGGTATCTGTCTGGAAGTCTAGAAATGATAACTAAAAAATTTAAGGGGTGGGTAAATATGGAGACCGGAAAAGCTGCTACTTATCAATCACCGATTGCAAGGATATTTGACAAGTTTTCGCGGCAACAAGACGTATCATTGATTTATGGTGAACCGATTAGTTTTAAAAATAAAAAAGTCCTTCCTGTAGCAAAGATCAATTATATTGTTGGTGGGGGTGGAGGATTTTCCGAGGAATCAGGAAATTCTTCAGCAGGCCAAGGGGAGGGAGGCGGAGGGCATATCTCCGTCAAGCCTTTAGGCGTTTATGAAATTGATTCGGAGAAAGTGAAATTCAGACCGATTATCGACTTCAAGTTCACCCTGACACTAGTTGCTGTTTTTACATTGGGCCTAGTTTGGCTATTGAAAAAGACTCGTTGAAAATTAGCCTGTCCGAAAGGGAATGATTGAATGTTGTACCGCAGAAAAACATACACAATCGAACCATCGATGTACGAAACATTTACGCACTTATTTCACACCTATTTACTTCCGAATCAGCTGACGCATGGTGCGCAGCTGGTTGGACGGTGGGTCAATGAAGAACAGACGGAGATCATGGCAATGTGGTCATACGATAATAGGGTTCATTACGAGACAGTGGACGCTGGCATTCGGGCATCGGAAATGCATGTTGAAGCACAAAACTATCGGAAATCGTTAACTCCATTATTCATTTCATCAAACGAAGATTTTTTCACTTCGACTGGAGATTACGGACAATCTAAACAGATTGTTGCTGTTAGTGGCTGCATTGTAAATGAGGAAGGACACGTATTGCTTGTACGGAACAATCATCGGAATGATACATATGAAATGCCAGGCGGACGGGTTGAGCCAGGTGAAATGTTGAAAGAAGCGGTTAAACGAGTGGTGCGGGAAGAAACCGGTATCCACTCTGAAATAGGTGATAGGGTCGGAGTTTATCAAAATATCACGTCAGGCATCATCTGCATGGTTTTCCGTGGAAGAGCAATAGCTGGTAAATCTGTTGCGCAACCTCCCAAAACGATTGACGTACAATTTGTCGACTTTAATAAAGAACAGGTAGGAGATTGGATTAAACGTCCGCAATTTATGTCTAGAGTGAATAATGCTCGAATTAGCGATTCGATTGCTTATGAAAGTTATGAAATGAGGCCTTACCGATTGGTTGAACATTCATGAATAACCTTTCTTGGGTTGGAAGTGAAAAGGACTTTGTCGATGAACGGGATGTTCGGTGGATTAATCGTATCGTCGTTGGTCGTTTTGGAGGTAATTCTTCAGCGGGACAAACAAAGAACGAAGATGGATGCATCGTTTGGCAAAATGAGGATTGGGAATTCGCGGCTATTTTGGATGCACATAAAAGTGCCGAAAGTGCGGAACTTGTCATTCAAACAATCGAGCAGCATAAAGAAAAATTGGTGGAGATTTTAGAAATGAAAGGTCCTCCAGAATTTAAACGTTTGGAAGGGAAGTTACTTGGGATTTTTCAATCTGAACAATTTTTGAATAAATGCAGATGTGTCACGGGAGAAACGGCTTGTCTTATCGTCGTTAGGAAAGATAATTACGTATGGTGGTTTTCGGTTGGAGATTGCTTAGTATATGTATTGCATCCGGAATTAATTGCTCTTAACCAATTCCAACTCAACCAAAGGCAATTCTTCGAGTGGATTGGCCAAGTGAATACGTTTGAGCAAGAAGTACCATGCTACACGTCAGGGACAAGGGAATTAAGAAAAGGGAACAACCTCATTTTCCTTACGACTGATGGTTTGGTTGAAAGCCCAGGGGAACCTTTTTTGGATCCGACAAATCTTGTTGTTGCACTGAATGAAAAAGAACTTGATGTAAGTATTTCGCAGTTGTTGATGGAAATCGAAAGACAGAATGTACGAGACAGTACAACAATTATTGCATGGAATGTGGAAGTAGCAAAGCAAGGCAGCATCCCGAGCGATTATAGGGAATGAGGAACAAAGTACACGGGTAATCAGTTTAAAGAATTAGGAAAACTAACAGGATTTTACTGTAGTCAAACAACTGGACAAGATATCATCAAACGATAATTGCAGAAAAGAAAATGATGAATGGCATGTAGATCACTTCCAAAATACACTACCACAATTTTACCGAGGACCTGATTTGGTCGGGCAAATGACGGAGGAATTGAAGAAAGCATCTAATTTAGGTTGAATATAAATAATACCTCTCGCTAGTATCATACTAGCGAGAGGTATCAACGCTTTAATTAGCGCTGTTGCCAAGGTTACTCATTTTCTTTTCTTTGCATTTGGATTCATTCGTTCACGTTTTGGTTTTAGGGAACTCAATTCAGCAAACTCGCGGGCCATTTCTGCTTCCATGTCACCAGGTTTTATTTTTTGGTTTTTTGGTGTCTGCGGCAACGAACGCGCATTATTCCCACCAGTTTTGTCGTCATCTCTTCCCATTGTAACAGCTCCTTTCAATTAGTAAGTACTTTGTTAATGTGGCTTTACAGAGAGAATTTATCCGATGAAAATTTTTGCAAAAGAAAAAGACCATTTACAATAATGAGTTAAGTAGTATAATGGAAGTTAATTAAATATTCTTATCAAGAGAAGCTGAGGGAATTGGCCCTGCGAAGCTTCAGCAACCTCTGACATAGTCAGGAAGGTGCTACCTCCAACAAGATTTTTTCTTGAGAGATAAGAACAGAGAGCCCAAGGTTAACCCTCTTTTCTTATCTTACAGAAAAGTGGGTTTTTTATTTTGAAATAAAATCATACATAACAATTTAAAAAGGGAGAGACAAAAATGCCAATCAACATACCGAAACAATTACCGGCAGGGGAACTGTTAAAGAAAGAAAAAATATTCGTGATGGATGAAGAACGTGCAACGTCACAAGATATACGTCCAATGACCATTGCAATTTTGAATTTGATGCCAGAAAAAGAAAGAACTGAGCTACAGCTTCTGCGTTTATTGGGAAATACTCCACTGCAAGTGAATGTTACCTTTCTGAACACAGCAACACATGATTCGAAAAATGTTAGTAAAACACATTTGAATGCTTTTTATACAACATTTGAACATGTGAAGCATCGTCGTTTCGACGGATTGATCATTACAGGTGCCCCGATTGAGCATTTGGAATTTGAGGACGTTAATTACTGGAAAGAAATGACGGAGATTATGGAATGGTCAAAAGAAAATGTAACTTCTGTTTTACATATTTGCTGGGGTGCCCAAGCAGCGCTATATCATCATTATGGAATTGGAAAATTTGAGTTGCCGAAAAAGTGCTCAGGTGTATTTACACATCGACTTTCCGACCCGACGAATAATCTTGCACGTGGCTTTAATGATGAATTCAAAGCACCGCACTCACGCTATACATCCGTTTCGACAGAAGAAATAGAAAATGATCCTCGTCTACACCTGCTAGCAAAATCAGAAGATGCTGGAGCTTTCATCGTCATCTCTAAAGATAGTAAACATATTATGATTACAGGGCATTTGGAATACGATGCGGATACACTTGCAGAAGAGTATGCGCGTGATCTGAAAAAAGGAGTATCTGTTGATATCCCAGAAAATTATTTTCCGAATGATGATTCATCCAAAGAGCCACTGAATACATGGCGTTCTCACACGCATTTGCTCTTTTCTAACTGGCTGAATTATTATGTATACCAAGAAACGCCTTATGAATGGGAATAACTGCTCAATGACCCTTTTGTGGTAGACAGCATAAGCTACTACGACAAGGGGGTTAAGAGAGATGGGGTTGTTTATTAACAAAAATGGGCACCCGGATGTTTTTAAAACTGATGCAGAGTCTTTGGGGAAGAATCAAGAACATTTTAAAATAGATCCAATAGCAGAATGGATGAAAGAACAAAGGGAAGCGAATCACTCAGTCAGTCATCAGTTCAATATCATGGAAATGTTACTAAAGCAGCAAAAAAGCACACAATCCAATCAATTGAAATCAATTCGTAATCGTTTAAACGAAATCAAAGAAAGTGATTTTCGGCATGAGCAATTTGAGAAAGATGTCATGAAGTCATTAGCAAAAGTAGAAACAAAAAATAGAATGCTGCATCGTACATTGACTCATGAGCAAATTCTAAATCGAGAATTCGTAGCGAAAGTAAACGACGTCAGCCAGTCGAATCAGGAAATAGCAGATCGTTTCGAAACGTTGACTTCTTCCTATGAAGAAATTTCAGCTAAAATAAATGAACAATTAGACTATCAAAAGGTATTGTCAAAACAATTATTGGAGCAAGAGGAACTTCAAAAAGATGTATCCAGCAGGTTGGACAAACAAGAAGGATTATTAGAAAAAGTAATTAGACAACTGGATTATCTCCGCTCGGTTCTATACGAGCGAACCAACTTTTTATCAGAAAGGATAGAAGGCAGTTTTAGCATGACATCGTCTTATATATCTAAATTACTGACCGGGTCAGATCAAGTTTCCTTTATGTTGAATCAAAAGCAGGAAGAAAAAGAGAAGAACGTTGATTGATGAAAATAATGCTAAATATACGATTTTCAATAAGCAGATCCCACGTACTAATCATGTACGTGGGATCTGCTTAACTGTTTTTGAGCTGAAGGGTAAAAGTCTTAGACGTAAGTGATGGCTTACACTTAGGCACATATCCACGCAACTTGAATAGAATGTAAAGGATAACATGATAATCGAATTGGAGGAGATAGGGTGACGAATCATAATCGATATAACCAAAATCATCATTGGCATGAACATTATCAAAACCCGCAGTACCGAAGGATCTCAATAGAACAGGCGATGGATATCGCGGTAAGACGTGTACCAGGTCAAGTTGTAAAGGCAGAATTAGATTACGACGATGGAATGTTAGTGTATGAAATTGACATTAGAACGGCAGATGGCTATAAGTATGAAGTGAAAGTTGATGCAACTACAGGTGCGATTCTTAAAGTGAAACTCGATTAAGTCAGAAGTCTATGAGAAAATCCACGGGCGGTAATTTATACCGCCCGTGGATTTTCTCTGTTTTAGTATGGAAGGCATCAGTTTGCAAGGCCTTCGTTTTTCATAATTTCATCGACTTTTGCTAATGCTTCTACTTCATCTTCCCCCTCTGCTGAAATTGTGATAACGGCTCCAGAAGTGATACCTAGGGACATGACACCTAAAATCGATTTTAAATTCACTTTTTTACCTGCATGCTCCAAAGTAACTTCTGCTATAAATGAAGTGACTGCACTGACTAAAGCCGATGCTGGACGTGCATGTAACCCCGCTGAACTTGTAATTTCGTATTGTTTTTCAACCATTATATAATTCCTCCTATATTCAATGTAATTTGGTGCGTAGTGAAAGTTCTTGATTGATTATGATTGATTTTGAATGTTATTTCAAGTAATATGAATTTACAGCTAATTACAAGGCGGTGTTCATATGTTGACAAATGAACGACATGAATTAATTTTAAATTTATTGGCAGAGAAACAGACAGTTAAAATTCAAGAATTGGTTGACGCTACAGCAGCTTCAGAGTCGACAATCAGGAGAGATTTGAACGATCTTGAAGATCTTAACAAATTGGATAGGGTTCATGGAGGTGCTACCATCAATGAACGTATTACAAAAGAACTTAGTATTTTAGATAAGTCGTCCAGAAACCTTCATGAGAAAATTAAACTTGCAAGTTTTGCTGCCTCTTTCGTTCAAGAGGGAGATTGTATTTTTCTAGATGCAGGGACTACAACACTGCAGATGATTCCTTATTTGAAAAACAAAAAGGTGACGGTGGTGACGAATGGATTGACACATGTCGATTCATTAATGGAATCTGAGATCACGACTTATTTGACAGGTGGCTATGTAAAATCCAGTACGCGTGCCCTCATTGGCCCACAAACGATACAAACGTTAAGTGATTATCAGTTCGACAAATGTTTTCTTGGTGTTAACGGTTTCCATGTGGAATATGGATATACGACACCTGATCCGGAAGAAGCGGCTGTAAAGAGACTTGCATCTACACTTGCTCGAAAAACATTTGTTGTGGCCGATCAATCGAAATATAACAAAGTCAGTTTTTCTACTATTATGTCGCTCGATAAGGCAGCGTTGATTGTGAGTGATTTTCAGAAACAAGCTATCGAATTATTGGAACAAAAGACGACAGTAAAGGTGGAGACCACATGATTTATACATGCACAATCACGCCCTCACTTGACTATACTACGTATTTACCCGAATTTAGGAGCGGGAAACTGAACCGTTCTGAAGAAGTGCATTATTATCCCGGAGGCAAAGGAATTAATGTTTCGCGTGTGTTACGTCGATTGGAAGTGGATAACATCGCTTTAGGTTTTGCCGGCGGTTTCACTGGTGATTACATTCAACATTATCTACATCAAGAAGGAATTTATACGGATTTCATTCAGACAGAAGAAATTACACGCATCAATGTAAAAATTAAAGCAGGTGAAGAAACAGAACTGAATGGGCCAGGTCCTGACATAAGCCTAGAACAGCAACAACAATTAGTTTCAAAAGTGCGGGGAATGAAACGAGACGACTGGTTCGTTCTTGCAGGACGTTTTCCTGAATCGATTCCGCCAAGCTTTTTCCGCCAACTTGCAATGATTTGCAATGACAACGGCATTCGTTTTGTCCTTGATACATCGGGTCCTGCGCTAAAAGAGTTGATTGACATGAAACCATTTCTTATAAAACCGAATGAGCAGGAACTCGGTGAATTATTCAATACGAAAATAACGGATAAGCAGCAAGCCCTCCATTTCGCAAGAAAATTAGTTGCAACAGGGGTTGAACATGTAATCGTCTCGATGGGCGGAGAAGGAGCACTGCTTGTAACAAAAGATATGGCCATTTCTGCGGAAGCACCGAAAGGTCAAGTTGTCAATACAGTGGGTGCCGGTGATTCACTTGTATCTGGGTTCCTTGCATCTTTCACAAAAGATGGGGATACAGTTAAGGCATTCCGGACAGGTATTGCAAGTGGAAGTGCAACTGCTTTTCAATCGGATCTATGTGAGAAAAAAGATGTACAAGCATTGATGGACAAAGTGTTGATTAGCTCATTAGATGGGGAGGATGTGAAATGGTGAAAATCACACAATTATTGACTGAAGCTACGATTATTTTAGATGTGGAAGCAACTTCTAAACAGGATGTATTGACGGAACTAATCAATCAGTTCGAGCGTGCTGGCAACTTGAATGACAAAGGGGGATTTACAAAAGATATTTTGGCCCGTGAAGAACAAAGTACAACGGGAATCGGTGATGGTATTGCCATTCCACATGCAAAATCAGCTGCGGTGAAGGTGCCAGGGATCGCGTTCGGACGATCTTTGCCAGGTATCGACTATGCTTCATTGGACGGTCAGCCGGCTCATTTGTTTTTCATGATTGCGGCTAGCGAGGGGGCAAACAACGACCATCTCGAAGCACTTTCGAGACTTGCAACGTTTTTAATGGATGCTAATTTTAGGGAGAAAGTTCTAAAAGCAACTTCAAAATCGGAAATTTTACAAGCGGTAAACGACAAGGAAGCCGAACTGGACGGACCTGAAGAGGTAGATGAGGCATTCCGTGTATCAGCATCGAAAATACTCGCTGTTACTGCTTGTCCGACAGGGATTGCGCATACGTACATGGCAGCGCAAAAACTGAACGAGAAAGCGAAAGAGATGGGCATTTCGCTTAAGGTGGAAACGAATGGCTCGTCTGGCGTGAAAAACCGTTTAACAGACGCCGAGATTGAGGGAGCCGATGCCATTATCGTTGCAGCGGATACGAAAGTTGAAATGGCCCGTTTTAACGGCAAACCGGTTATCCAGACGAAAGTGGGCAAGGCGATTTATGAAACTGAAGAATTATTGACTCGCGCAGTCAGGGCAGATGCGCCGATTTACAAACATGATAAGTCAAAAGATACTGCCGAAACATCAGAAACTAAGAATGGCTTTTATAAGCATTTAATGAACGGCGTTTCCAATATGCTACCGTTTGTAGTTGGCGGGGGAATTTTGATTGCGCTATCATTCTTCTGGGGGATTAACTCAAGCGATCCGAATAGTGCAGACTATAATGCGTTCGCAGCAATGTTGAATACAATCGGCGGTGGAAATGCGTTCTTCCTCATGGTTCCGGTGTTGGCAGGTTTCATCGCGTCGAGTATTGCGGAACGGCCCGGATTTGCACCAGGTATGGTTGGAGGGTTAATAGCGATTACGGTTACAGGCGTGGACGGTGTTAGTGGTGGATCCGGCTTCCTTGGCGGTATCATTGCCGGTTTCCTAGCTGGTTATGTAACAGTTCTCGTCAAAAAAGCATTCGCGGTACTACCTGATGCACTTGAAGGATTGAAGCCGGTGTTGTTCTATCCCGTATTCAGCATAGCAATCACGGGTCTTATCATGATGCTAATCAATCCTCCTTTGACTAAACTATATACGGGTATGTCCGCATTCTTGGAAGGCCTTGGTGGAACAAACCAAGTGCTTGTCGGAATTTTATTAGGCGCAATGATGGCAATTGATATGGGCGGTCCGATAAATAAAGCTGCCTATACGTTTGGTATTGCAATGCTCGATGCACAAAACTTTGAATTTATAGCAACAGTCATGGCAGCTGGAATGGTGCCACCGCTTGGCATGGCAATTGCAACGACTTTGTTCAAAAAACGTTTTACAAAACAAGAGCGCGAAGCAGGGAAAACGGCTTACGTTCTTGGTGCTTGCTTTATAACGGAAGGAGTCATCCCATTTGCGGCTGCAGACCCGGCACGCGTCATTCCAGCATCCGTAGTCGGAGCTGCATTGACCGGTGGGCTTACAATGCTATTTGATATTGGTTTACGTGCACCACATGGCGGTGTCTTCGTTATGGGACTTGTGGAAGGCGGCGTTGGTAAGGTGTTGCTGTATGCATTAGCAATAATCGCTGGCGCAGTGGTTACAGGTTTACTCGCGGGAATATTGAAGAAAAACAAAATGCAAGCGATTTAAAATAAAGAGAGCTGTCCAGAATGTCATTCACACATGGCTGTTGGAAGAGCTCTCTTTTTCAAAAAAATGGTACGAAAGTATTAGACTTTTATTCTGGAACAGTGCCTAGACTCCAGGAGCCTTACGTTTTACTTTAGTAAACCTCAAGTCATCTATATGTATAGGCAGCGCGTAATAGTGGAACACTTCCTGGAAAGCGGAGGTGTGAACTTGGATGACTTTTTTGAAGTGGACTTTTGGGAAATGATTATGAGGACGACAGTTACATTTATTGTCCTGCTCATACTCGCGCGTTTTATGGGTAAGAAACAAATCTCCCAGCTGACATTTTTCCATTATGTAACGGGTATTACAATTGGTTCCATTGCGGCAGATATCGCTGGTGAAACCAGAACCCCATTTTTGGATGGACTCGTAGCGATGATTTGGTGGGCGATTCTGACAATGTTGATGAGCTACATTGCATTTAAATCTAAAAAAGCACGGATTCTTCTTGATGATCAGCCTACTATCGTAGTGTATGAAGGGAAAATAGTTGAACAATCCCTAAAGAAGTTGCGTCTCCATCTTAATGATTTGAGTATGATGCTGCGTGAACAAAGCATTTTTTCAATTAAAGATGTCCATTATGCAATACTAGAAACAAACGGACAGTTAAGTGTCATGAAAAAAGCGGGAGAAGAACCGGCAACGAAAAAGGACGTAAATGCCCCTGCACCACCACCCAAGTATATTCCGACTGAAGTAATAGCAGAGGGTAAGCTAACGAACAAGAATTTAACGGAACTTAACTTGACAGAAGAGTGGTTGTACGAACAATTGAAAAAGCAAGGCATCGGAAAAGTTGAAAGTATATTTTTTGCTGAAGTCCAAACAGATGGGAGTCTTCATATCGATATGAAATCCGAGGAAGCAAAGTAATGAGAAGCGTCGTAAAAAGGGGTCAACCCGGTTTTACGACGTTTCTCTTATGGTATTCAATTTTACTGAACAGCGCACATAATTGCAGAGACACCTGTCTCAATTGCTGCTTTACTTACCGCTTGTGTGACGGCAGTTACAACCCGTTCATCAAAAGGATCGGGCACAATATAGTCATCACGCAATTCGGATTCACTAATCAATGAAGCGATGGCAAAAGTCGCTGCCAATTTCATACTTTCATTTATTTCCGATGCCCTGACATCCAGTGCCCCCCTGAAAATACCAGGAAAAGCAAGGACGTTATTCACTTGATTTGGATAATCAGATCTGCCTGTCGCAATAATGCGAACTCCATAATCCAGTGCTTTTGCTGGCTCGATTTCAGGGTCAGGATTGGCTAAAGCAAAGATAATCGAATCATGATTCATACAGTTAATAAGCTCTTTTGTTAAAATATTGGCGGCAGAAACACCAATAAATACATCCGCACCCGTCATCGCAACTCGTAAAGAACCTTCTAAGCCATATGGATTTGTTATTTCAGCGATATCATCTTTAGTCGGATTCATGCCTTCTGGCCGTCCTTTGTAAATGATGCCTTTTGAATCACAGATGACGATTTGTTCAAAACCGATATTCCGCAGATGTTTGACAATTGCGATCCCGGCAGCTCCAGCCCCATTAACGACTATTTTAACCGAATTCATATTTTTACCGACAACTTTTAACGCATTTAATAATCCGGCACCAACAACAATTGCAGTACCGTGTTGGTCATCATGAAAGACAGGGATATCACATTCTTCACGTAGCCTTTTTTCAATTTCAAAGCAGCGCGGAGCCGAAATATCTTCTAAATTGATGCCGCCGAATGTCGGGCTGATGGCTTTGATGGTCTGTACGATGGTATCTACATCTTTAGTGCCTAAACAGATTGGAAAAGAGTCGATATTGGCGTATCTTTTTAATAGCAGGGCTTTCCCTTCCATTACGGGAAGTGCTGCTTCGGGTCCTATATCACCCAAACCTAGCACGGCTGTTCCGTCGGTAATAACTGCCACTAGATTCCCTTTGATGGTATAATCATATACTGCAGAGGGGTTTTTAGCGATTTCTAAACACGGCTCTGCTACTCCGGGAGAATATGCTAAGCTGAGATCTACACTGTTTTCAAGCGGGACCTTTGACACGGTTTCCATTTTTCCGTTATGAAGTCGATGCATTTCTAATGAAGAACGATAATGACCCGTCATTGAACATACCCCATTCCAATCAGTATTTTTATCTGTTGTTATAAATTATTAGCATGAACAAGGAAAAAATACAAGTCAGAAAATTTGAATCGGTTTGATAGTTTTGAAAGTGGAGCGCTTACATTGCCTTTGTTATAATGTTTATCTGATAGCGAACTTTTTTGTTGAAAACCGGTGTTTTAAAGGCATGAACTGAAAGTAGAAGAGTATCATATGTAAAAGTCTTAATCGTTGGTGTGTTGCAGTTAGCGGGCATGTCCTGTAAGGTGCACGGCCTTGGAGTATGAAATATACGGAACTTTCGAGGAGTGTAAGACTCACTGTTGGGAGTTGGATTTTTATCATTGGGGACCTTTCGGCATAGGGACTGTCATCGTCCCCTTTGCCATCAAGGTCCTGCATAACTCTAGTTTTATAATACCGGCTACCAGTATGCGTACTTTCGAGTTCATGGAAGTACGTTTTTTTATAGTCTAGGGTCCGGCATTTTACGTTTTTCTCAGAGTACTTCCCATTTGCGTTTTTCGGCTATTGCTAGTAATCGTGGTTCTGGTCGAACAGCAACAGGATTCCCCACAAGTTCTAGGACAGACAGATCGGAAAGACTATCCCCGTACGCGAAGCTATTTTGCCAATCGATTTTTTTGCCTTCGAGCACTTCATTGATCTTTTCATTTTTTCGTGACCCCTGTATATGATAAATCGGTGTTCGATTATCAATTTTACCAGCTTTCATAGGGATTTCAGTACCGATGATTGTGTCAAACTGCAATTCCTTTGTGACAGATTGCAAAAGAGAGGTGTATGCACCGGAGACAAGCATGATATGTATATTTTCAGCGGCATGTTGTTTCAAACGTCTAATGACTTCAAGATTAAAGCCTTGTCGTACCTTATCGGTCAATTCTTCGAAATAGGCATCTAATTCCTTTACGGACATTATCCCCAAAGCGTTTAAGTAGATTTGCATTGAACGTTCTTTCATTTTGGCTTCTGGAACCAGCTTTAACTTATGCCCGATAAAAGGCGGAAGGATGGCCCGGTAAAATTGTTTGTAATTAGTATGATAGACGGGATGGTATCTTAAATGGCCCATTAATAATTGAAAAGTTTCATCTGAATAGAGTGTTCCATCAAAATCGAATATCGCGACTCGCATAAAAATCCCCTTTTTCTTGTAATTTGTAATTAATTCCTTCGTTTCATCATACAGCGTTTGTATTGTAGAGGCAATTTGAGGATAATAAGGGGAGAGAGCGAGGAGTTTATTAAAATGAAAAAAAACCATAAGAACTCAGCAAGCAGGGCAGAAGATACTTCTGCTTATGCAGTGAAAGAACCGATAACATTATTGCCTTTTTTATTGGAAATGATGTCTAAAAGTAGCAGGAATTCAGTGAAGTCAATACTGACACGCGGGCAAGTGACAGTTGATGGAAGAATGGTAACACAACATAATCATCCACTCATACCTGGACAACGTGTTGAAATACTTAAAAACAAGGCAGCGATGAAAGAGGACACGCTCGTCGGTGTAACAATTTTGCACGAAGATGATGATATTATCGTTATTAATAAAGAAGCAGGTCTGTTATCGGTCGCTTCGAAAAACCCTGAAGACATGACTGCCTATAGACAGCTAATGGATTATGTGAAAGAAACCAATCAACGGAACCGGGTTTATATTGTTCACCGTCTGGACAGGGATACTTCGGGTGTAATGTTATTCGCCAAAAATGAGGAAGTGAAAAACGCATTGCAGGCTGCTTGGAGCGATGTGGTAAAAGAACGTGTATATACTGCACTTGTTCAAGGTGTCGTTAGAAAAAAAGAAGGTACGATTTCATCATGGCTAAAAGAAAGTAAAACATTTAAGGTGTACTCAAATCCCACTGACAATGGGGGGCAACACGCTGTAACCCACTACAAAACGATACAGTCGAATAGTAACTTCACTTTACTCGAAGTTCAACTTGAAACAGGACGTAAAAATCAGATTCGGGTTCATATGGAAGACCTTGGTCACCCAATTGTTGGTGATAAGAAATACGGTTCTACTGTTAATCCCATCAAACGGATCGGCCTGCATGCAACAGCATTGGCACTTTTGCATCCGCGAACTGGGGAACTTGTCCGTTTTAAGGCGGATGTGCCTACTTCACTTATTGCTAAGTCAAAATGATCGGTTGGTGTATTCATGAAAATCACTTCATATGATGATTTAGAGCAGGCGGAGATGGTACTCTCGTTTGGCAAGCAAAAAATGTCCGTATCGATCTTTAAGATAGATGGGTTATTAATTGATACTGGACCAGCAAAAATGAAAGCACAGCTCTTGCCCTTGTTTGACCAGTGGGATATAACGAAAGTAATCTTAACGCACCACCATGAAGATCATACGGGGCTGGCCTATTGGCTTCAAGAAAATAAGAAAGTCCCAATCTATATTCACGAGTCAGGAATCACAGATTGCGAAAAGCGTATGAAGTTACCCTTTTATCGAAAGGTTTTCTGGGGAGAAAGAAAGCCGTTTCAACCTATTGCATTGAAGGATACGATTACTTCAGTTAACCATAACTGGGATATTATTCATACACCTGGTCACGCACACGATCATGTCGCATTGTTTAATAAAGAAAAAGGTTGGATGTTTGGCGGCGATTTGTATATACAACCCACCCCGAAAAGCTTATTTGCATTTGAATCTGTTCCCGAGATCATTACGTCATTAAAAAAAATATTGACGTATGATTTTGAAACATATATTTGTTCTCATGCAGGAGTTAAAATCAATGGCAGGCAAGCGATTGAGAATAAGCTTGGGTATTTGGAAAAGGTACAATTACAAGTTCAATCACTTCACAATCAAGGCATGGGCCCACATGCGATAAGGCAAAAACTATTTCCAAAAAGTCATCCAATGCACTATTTATCTTTTTTTGAAAATTCACCGCGACATTTCGTTAATTCGATTTTGAAATAATCGTATGAATGCCACGGAAATGATAACCAGAAACGATTTAGCTATCGCAAATCAATAAACGTTTATAAAGAATAACTTTTACTGTCATGCGGAGTTGTAAATAGTGAAGTTAATTATAGACCGAAAAATCAGGTGTTGACCACGATTGTAGTCAACACCTGATTTTTTTGCTGTTATTGGATATTGTTGGACGGCATACCAGGCTGTCCTTGTGAAGAAGCGAACGAATTCAATAATTGTTGCATATCTTGTTCAGCAAGTTGCGGTACTTGATAATAATGATGCTTGTTTTGATAAATCGACAGTTCATAAGCCATTTCTATACAATTCGGCACAGAATCAGCAAGTACACGGCGGACAACCGGATTGCATGTTTCTGTTGCAGCCATTGTCTTCATCGATGCGCCGGCTTTGGCAGAACCTAGCAAAAATCCTGAAATGATTTCATCGGAAATATCCGCTGTAGACTGCATCGGTTTTTTAGGTTGTGAAGGCTTCATGCCATACACAAAGTCGTTACCTTGTTTCATCTCATACCTTCCAGTAGGGTGCGAAGGATCCTGCCCGGATTTAAAGCATTCGACTGTAATATTATATTCGTCTAAAGAGAAACGGTATTGACGATCCAGAATATCAAGTAACTCGGGATCCTTCACGTGTGGACGCAGCAACATTGCTTGGTTGAGGCATGCAACAGTTCCAGATAATGCCTCATGAACGTCGAATAGTTCATGCCCACCGTGATTCATTTGTTGGGGAACAGTGCCTGTTTGCATGTTTTGGTGAGTTTGTTGATGCGATTGGTCGAATGGGTTTTGTGTCACTTCTAAAATTCCTCCTTGTTTTCATTAATTTTCATCAATGTCAGTATGGTTATTAGTGAGAAAGTTATGCGTGAAAGTTGTGAAACAAAAAGAATCTATGCATAATATCCTTCTGACAAAAATAGTCTTAGGTAGAGGACATTTTTGTCAACGAAAGGCAGATGATAAGTATGCAGATTCATGTGGTTCAAAAAGGACAAAGTTTGTATGGAATATCTCAAGCGTATGGCATTAATTATCAGGAAATTGCGCAAGCGAACGAATTACCGGATCCTTCACGTATCGTTGTAGGCCAAGCATTAGTCATACCGATTACTGGAAGTTATCATTGGGTTCAGCCGGGTCAGTCGCTTTATGTGATTGCTGGAATGTACGGCTTGACAGTCAATGAGCTCGCAACAATCAATCGGCTGTCCATATCGCAAAACCTGCGTATTGGTCAACGCCTTTATATTCCGCAAAAACCGAAAACGACAGCTGAAGCATTATTGTATGTCGAACCTCGAAATCCAGTCACACAAACGATGATTGACGAAGTTAGACAAAGAGTAGATTCGTTGACTTATCTTGCTATGTTCAGCTATGAGGCACAAAGGGATGGATCATTAAAGGCACCCCCGCTCGATGATATCCCGGCAATAGCGAGTGCTGCGGGTGCAGCGAATGCACTTGTTGTAAGTAACTTGGAGAATTTTGCATTTAATGCGGATCTTGCACATGTATTATTTACGGATGCAGCGGCTCAAAATCGCTTATTCGGTAATCTTATTCAAGTGGCTAACGAAGTCGGTTATAAAGACATTCATTTTGACTTTGAATTATTATATCCAGAGGATCGCGAACTGTATAACAGTTTTCTGCGACAGGCAAGAGATCGTTTTCATCAGGCAGGATTCACAATTTCTACCGCACTTGCGCCAATGACCAGTGACGTCAGAACAGGAATTTACGGGGCTCATGATTATCATGCACATGGAGAAATTGTAGATTTTGTTTCTCTGATGACCTATGAATGGGGCTATACGTACAGCGATCCGCAAGCTGTCAGCCCAATTGGTCCTGTTCGGAACGTCATTGAATATGCAGTTAGTCAAATTCCAAACGGAAAAATATTCTTAGGGCAAAATTTATATGGTTACGACTGGACTTCACCTTATCCGAGCCAAGGCGGTTCTCCCGCCAAAGCGCTAAGTCCGCAACAGGCGCTTGCGATAGCGATTGCGCAAGAGGTCGATATCCAATACGACTATGTAGCGCAGGCACCTCATTTCACGTATACCGAAGGAGGCGTACACCATGAAGTATGGTTTGAGGATGCTCGTAGCATTCAAGCAAAATTTGATTTGATTAAAGAATTCAACTTACGCGGAATTATGTATTGGAAGCTAGGCTTAGCATTCCCTCAAAATTGGCTATTATTAAAAGATAACTTTAACATACGTAAAGTTGACTAAAAAAATGAACCGCGATTGCCAAGGCAACCGCGGTTCATTTTTCATTTACCTAGTCTTTATTGATATAATTGATGACATTTGTCAGCAACTCTACGTCTGGATTGAAAATTAAAACAGGCAAGAAAGCGAAAGTCATTAGTAACATCACATTCGCGCCTATAAATGCACGCAGTATCTTTTTAATTCCCATAAACCTTCTCCCTCTTTCTCCTAGTTATAATTTTCCAATAACACCTGACAGCCACATTGTTAAATATATGCTTCATCAACTGTTAAATGAATAACTAAATAATACTCTCCCTTTAGAACAAAGTAAATAATTTAATTTCTCATTCATATTTAAGACACAATGATGTATAATTACTGACTCCACTTCAAAATAATGTTGTGTAAATTCATGATTTCAGAGATAATACTAAAAATGAATAAAATTTTAGAACTATCTTTTTATTAGGACAGTGGGGGTTAAGCGGTTCCCACTTTAACTTATACAAGGAAGGGATGAGCGCCGAATGACGAAGTTGAATGAAACTCATACAGACAATAAAAAAAGAGCAAATGATTATGTCCATGAAGTCTATGAATTGATCAAGAAAAGAAATCCAGATGAAAAAGAATTCTTACAAGCAACAAGAGAAATTTTCGATTCACTTCGACCTGTTTTTTCCAAGCATCCCGACTATATTTCAAATGGTATTCTGGAACGTATTACAGAACCGGAGCGTATTATAATTTTCCGGGTTGCATGGGAAGATGATAAAGGAAAAGTTCATGTGAACCGAGGATTCCGTGTTCAGTTTAATAGTGATCTTGGCCCCTATAAAGGGGGCATCCGATTCCATCCGTCCGTAAATAGCAGCATCATGAAGTTTCTGGCATTTGAACAGATATTTAAAAACGCATTAACAGGCCAACCGATTGGTGCAGGCAAAGGCGGATCTGACTTTGATCCAAAAGGAAAGTCAGACCGTGAAATTATGCGCTTCACTCAAAGCTTCATAACTGAGTTAAGTAAATATATTGGTGCGGATATTGATGTTCCCGCTGGCGATATTGGTGTTGGCAGAAGAGAAATCGGTTATATGTTTGGCCAGTATAATCGCATGAAAGGTGGGTACAAGGCAGGCGTATTCACCGGGAAAGATCCAAATCATGGCGGTAGCCTAGGACGGAAAGAAGCAACAGGTTATGGGACCATCTATTTTGTTGAAGAGATGTTAAAAGAAGCAGGCTTAAGTTTTGAAGGAAAAAAGGTTATTGTTTCAGGGTCAGGCAATGTTTCCACTTATGCAATTGAAAAAGCAATGCAGTTAGGTGCAACCGTACTAGCTTGCAGTGATTCAGCCGGTTATATTTATGACGAAAATGGAATTAATCTTGAAACGTTGAAGCGTTTGAAAGAAGTCGAGGGCAAACGGATTTCGGAATATATTAAAGAACATCCGGATGCTAAGTATCATGAAGATTGTTCCGCAATCTGGTCGATTCCATGTGATATTGCTCTGCCATGTGCTACGCAAAATGAGATTGATGAGATAGCAGCGCGTATACTTATCGCAAATGGTGTAAAAGCAATTGGAGAAGGTGCGAATATGCCCTGCACGCTGGAGGCTATGTCTGTATTCCACGAACACAAAGTATTATTTGCACCTGCAAAAGCTGCGAATGCGGGCGGTGTTGCCGTTTCAGCTATGGAGATGTCTCAAAATAGTATGCGTTTATCCTGGACGGTAGAAGAGGTTGACGAGAGACTTCAAGATGTTATGAAAAATATTTATACGAGTTGTTTGGATGCCGCAAAAACATACGGCCATCCTGGTAATCTGGTAATCGGTGCGAATATTGCAGGGTTTTTAAAAGTAGCAGATGCAATGGTAGCCCATGGTCTTAGTTAAGCTTATGCCAGCCCAATAAGAAGAGTACACGAGATATTGCTTGTGTACTCTTTTTTATTTGAACAAAATCGATCAAAACTATTGTGTTAATTTGAAAACATGTTATTATAAAAATACTTAATGGTGCATAAAGATGCAAATAGATGAATGGAAGGGGTTATAAATTATGAGTAAGAAAAAAGTGGTTTTAGCATATTCAGGCGGTTTAGATACATCAGTGGCGGTACAATGGCTAACGGAACAAGGATACGATGTTATTGCTTGTTGCCTTGATGTCGGAGAAGGGAAAGATTTGGACTTTATACAGGCAAAAGCATTACAAGTCGGTGCAGCGAAAAGTTATGTCATCGATGCCAAGGAAGAATTTGCACAGGAATATGCATTGTTATCACTTCAAGCCCAAACTTATTATGAAAACAAATATCCGCTTGTGTCGGCTCTTTCACGTCCGTTGATTTCAAAAAAACTCGTCGAGGTAGCGCATAAAGAAAACGCTACAGCTGTTGCACACGGCTGTACTGGTAAAGGGAACGATCAAGTCCGCTTTGAAGTGGCAATCAAAGCGTTAGATCCCTCATTGGAAGTCATTGCCCCTGTCCGTGAATGGAGCTGGTCACGTGAAGAGGAAATCGCTTATGCTAAAGAGAAGAATATACCGATTCCAATCGATTTGGATAGCCCCTATTCCGTCGATCAAAACTTATGGGGACGTGCAAATGAGTGCGGAATCTTGGAAGATCCTTGGGCGGCACCGCCCGAAGATGCATTTGGTCTTACGGTTTCAATTGAAAATGCACCTGATACTTCTGATGTCATTGAAATTGATTTTGTAAAAGGAGTACCTGTTAGTGTTGATGGGCAGAAATACCCGCTCGGTGAACTGATTCTGAAATTGAATGATATTGGTGGAAAACATGGAGTTGGAAGGATTGACCATGTGGAAAACCGCCTTGTTGGTATCAAATCACGTGAGGTATATGAATGTCCAGGAGCAATTATATTGCTGAAAGCACATAAGGAATTGGAAGATCTAACACTTGTTAAAGAACTGGCTCATTTCAAACCAATCATTTCACAAAAATTGAGTGAGTTAATTTATAATGGTCTTTGGTTCTCACCACTTAGAGATGCTTTGGAAGCATTCATTAAAGACACGCAGCAGTATGTTAATGGAACAGTGCGCGTGAAGTTATTCAAAGGGCATGCAATTGTTGAAGGCAGAAAGTCAGCAAATTCACTTTATGACATGAACTTGGCGACGTATACCTCTGATGATTCGTTCGATCAATCTGCGGCAGTAGGGTTTATCAAGCTTTGGGGCTTGCCGACAGAAGTGCATAGCATGGTTAACAAAAAGCAAACAGTGAAAAAGTAATTGACATATATTGATTAAACACTTTCTTAAATAAAGCACCTGTAAAGGGCATTTAGTGGTTTATAACAAAAGTAAGCAGTCATTTACTGGTCAACTTTAGATAATCAACCTATATATATTGAACAAATGAATACGACTTATACGTTTTACAAGTGCTTTTGGGAGGCTACTAAAAAGTCTTGATACTTGGAGTGAATTGAAATTTCTGCCAATAACGCTTCGGCGCTTTGTGGATGCCTCCCGCGATAAGCCGGAAAGGAGAGCACTTGGGAGGGATTGAATTGCATCCCTCCTTGCTCTTATCGCTCCGGCTACCACGAAGTCGAGCCTTCGCTGGATGGTCTATTTGAGAAAGCGCATATCGTTATCTGGGATGAAATCTGCAACCCGGAGTGCGTCTTTCTTGAGTATAATTCTATATGTTGAAATACTGAATCCGGTGTATAAACTGAGCGAAGGCGCCTTACAGGGGTAGCCGAAGCCATAAGACTAGCGGCGAAGCTGCTCGGCTTATGGCGGGAGGCATCCCCTAGCGCCGCAGCGGTTCAATGGAATTTTTTATAGTATCAACTAGTAATCACCTTATACTCTCGCCATCTACATCTCAAAATCACATTTTTCTTGATAATGAACACCCTAGCCCAGGCTTAAGGCGAAAGGCATCCCCAAAGCGCCAAGCGATCTACAATCCACACCCTGAATTACATCTTTCTCATTACTGCGCCACAGCAGATTCAATGGGATTCTTTTATTCAACATATATAGGTGGAGATAATTGGCTGTCCTTTAAAGAACCTTCTACTTTAGAATAGTAGAAGGTTCTTTATATAGAGTGATACCTTGGTTGGGAGGAAGCACCCTAGTTATATTTTACCAATTATCCATGAAAGGCGATTTTCTCCAAATTGTTTTTGAGTAAAGACATAGCATATGATAGTATGAAAAAATGTGATTATATAAAAGTCTCAACTTTGGAGAAACTTGTATAATTCATGATTTTAATTTAGGGGGAGAAAAGTTTGGAAGAAAAAGTTGGAAAGAAAAAGTCGCCGAAGTTGTTAGTGATTATGATTTTGACCGCACTAGTAGTTGTGGGTGGCAGTGTATCGGCATTTTTCTTAGTGAATAAATCACCGAAAGTACAATATTTTTTAGCAGAAGCTGAATCGTTTAAGCAAATGGGTGAAATCATTGAAGATCGTTATAAGAATGAATTAAATTGGTTGGAAGTTCAGAAGAAAAAACCGGTTGAAACAAATTTTGACTTGTCAGGCGAATGGAATGACCCATCTGTTGACTATGAAATGCAAGAAATACAGAGCATTGTCAACAGTACTAAAATTTCCAGCAAACAAGTCTATGACCCAGTAAAAAAACAAATAGAAGTGGACCTCAGAGGAGAACTAGGGAGTTTGAAAGTGGACTTTGGTTCTTTATTTGTAACAACGGAGAAACTTGTAGCTTCCGTACCTTTTCTCGATGAATTAGTTAGATTCGATGATAAAGACTTCGGGAAGATGATGCGAGAGTTTGAAGATGAAGATTATGATGGAAATGAAAACTTAGGATTATCTCAGTTATTTGAAGATGGCTTTTCAGTTACGGAAGAATCACGTACATATCTCGAAAAAGAGTATCTTGCGTATCTCATGAAAGAGATTCCTGAGGAAGCATTTACAAGTGAAAAAGAAGAAATTACAGTATATGATAAAAAAATGAAGACAAAAAAAGTTAAGATGGATCTTACAGAACAGCAACTGAAAACAGTGCTGAAAAACTTACTGGAGAAAGCGAAAAAAGATGAAAAACTTAAAGCTATATTAAAAGAACAGCTTACACTATCTACATTCGCTGGCGATACTTCCGACGACGAAATTGCGACAATCATGGATGGGTTTGAAGACGGACTTGACGAAGCGATTGAGGGTGTGGATTCTATAAAGCTGCCTAACGGACTGCAGTCTACAATCTGGCATCGTTCAAACAAAATTGTGAAACGCGAATTCACAATGGGCGTTGGAGAAGATAAGGAAAATCTTGATACATTAATGGTTAGTGGAACTCAATTGCTAGAGAAGGCTGAGCAGAAGTGGGACTTCGTGTTTGGTGCAAAAGATTCCTTCGGTGATGAAAATACCGTCAATGTAAAAGGTGATTTGGCGTGGAAAGATCAAAAATCTACTGATACTATTACTTTATCGATGGATGATGTGAAATTCATCTACAAAGGAAAAGAAGAATTAAAAGGTAAAAAACGGACATTCACACGTTCATTTGGTTTTTCGGATGGAGATATGGACCCGGCTATTATTTGGAAAGGGAATGCCACACACGAAAGCGATTCAATGAAAGCAAATCATGAATTTTCTTTCAGCGAAAAAACAATGGGCGATAATATGTTCAACCTAGTTCTGAAGCAGCAAGGAAAAATTGTGAAAAAAGTAGATATGCCAGCAGAAACTGAAGACACAATAAATCTTGGGAAAATGAGTAAGGAAGAATTTGAAGTCTTCGCGGAAGAAACCTTGGTGAAAGTCCAAGAATGGGCGTTCGGGTTTATGGAAGATTTACAAGGTGAAATAGGCGAGTTTTAATTTCATTCAGCATGGCTCAAACCTAGACTGAATAGGGAGAACTCACTAAGATTGACGCGTCCTGCGTAATTGATAGAATGGAAGTGACTAATTTGCTGTCCATTAGAAGAATATTATTTTTCATGCGTCAATATAATAAACAGTTGAAGAAGAAGTGGGGAACACTTCTTCTTCTTTTTCTGTTTCCAATTTTTTTGATTGGTTTACTTCTGGGTCTGGTGGCTGGTTTGCTGTTGCCCGAAGAAAATTCGCCAATTCGAATAGCTTTAGTTGATGAAGACAGAACGAAGGAAACGATGCTGTTTAGTGGTCTGCTGGAAGAAACAGCTTCAGGTAATCAATTCATCCAAATCGTATCGATAACGAAGGACATTGCTGAACAGCTGATGGAGCAAAATGAAATCAGTTCCTATTTCGAATTTCCAAGCGGCTTTACGGAAGATTTGTATGAAGGGGAGTCTGTGACAATCCCGATTTACGGAAATCCATTGCGTCCGACAGACAGTTTTCTCGTCAAAGAGTTAGTAGAGAGTATGATGCGCTATATCGCTGCGGCCCAGTCGAATATTTTGACCATCAATGAGTATGCAAAAAAGACAGATATGCCGAAAAAAGAACGTCAGGATATGATGTTTCAACAGTTTATGGACTTCAGTTTATATACCCTTGGAAAAGATAAGCTACTTGATGAAGAAGTGATTACAAATGTAGCGACTTCATCACCAACCCACTATTACATATTAGCAGGCTGGTTTATAACCATGTCTGTCTGGCTGTTCGCTATCTATACTGTTTTAGGGAAAGAGGAGCATTCCTCAATGCTAATTCGGATGAAATTATTCGGTGTAACAATGTGGCAACGTATCATAGCACGAATTCTTATCTGTTTGGGATTTAGCCTTGTTGTTGCGGCGGTAGTATTTTTCATCGCAAATAAGTTTATTGGGTTTGAACTGCTTTCTATGGATTATTTACGATTGAGCATATTCACTATTTTTTATGCATTGCTGTTTTTAGTCGGCATAGCGCTAATCGATGTATGGATTGTATCCCGGAAAGTTGTTCTTCTATTGCAAAGTCTATATACATTTATGATGATTTTTGCAAGTGGTGCAGTTATCCCGACACTTTATTTTCCACAAGCTTTCCAAGGTGTCTTACCATATTTCTTTTCAAACATAAGCTTGAATTGGATGATTGATATCGTGCTAGAAGAGCGAAACTATGCGGACTTTACAACATTGGCAGTCTTCGCAGCTATGGGTCTACTTCTTCTATGGTTGTCAACAGTCGGAAAAGAGAGGCGAATCCGATGAAGAATAGTATGGCCACACGATGGATGCGTTTGAAAAAAGAATGGAAAAGCCTTATATGTTGGTTACTTCTACCGGTTAGTATGACAGTACTAATCATGCAAAGTGTTGAAACGTGGCAAGAGGAAATGAAAGTGCCGATAGCGCTTGTAGTTGAAGAACAAACTGACATGGCAGTACATCTAGTGGAGGAAATAGCGAGTACTGAGCTTCTCCATATTCAGTTCCTTTCCTTGAATGAAGCACTTCATAAACTGGAACAGCATGAGTTGGATAGTGTGTTCGTTATTCGTGAAGGGTATGAGGATAATATACTTACAAACCGTCGAAACCAGCTTATCGAGGCATATTCCTCTAATCGATCATTTGCATACCAATCAGTAGTTGAAACGATTACGTCTTATGCTCAGCAAGATGCGGCCCGCTCAAAAGCAGCTTTTGTCATCAAACAATTATTCTCAGATTACGGCATGATAGCTAAATGGAACTACGAAGAAATTATTGACAGTAGCCGAGAGAAACAAAAAAGCGAAGCGCTACTCCAATCGAGTTTTTCTTATTATGATATGGAGCATACAGCGTTAGAACAAACGCCGCCACTGGTGAACGTATGGGGTGTTTGGGCATTCTTCGCAATCATAACGACATTTTTCCTGTTCGACTGGATGTTAAAAGAGAACCGGCCATCGATGCGCCAGCGTTGGTTATTTACAGAAATAACGTTTGAAAAATATGCACTTGTATCGCTATCCTTTTTTACAGTGAGTATTTTCCTCATGGATCTCGTCACAGCGTTCCTCTTCTCTTCATTATTCCAGGAGGCACTGACAATCCGAGTTCTGGTTTCACTTTTTGCTTTCCGGCTGACGATAAATTTGCTTGCGTTTTTGCTTGCAAGCGTTTATAAGCAATTATTCATGTACTATATTAGTAGCCTGGGTATTGCTCTGCTTCTGGTTGTAGTAGGCGGATCGATCATACCGTTGGATGGGTTAACAGGAAAGTGGCCGTGGATTGAACAACTCAGTCCGGTCCAGTCATTATTGAATGGGACAATACCGTACATATGGATTTTCATGACGGTCGCTCTGCTTGCTGCCTGGATCTATAAAGGAGGGAAGGTAAATGCTTAACGTAACGGGACTGCAGAAAACCTACAAGGAAAAGCTTGTCTTGGAAGATGTATCTTTTCAAATGAAGCCTGGAGAAATTGTTGGTCTTGTTGGGGAAAATGGAGCCGGTAAATCAACATTGCTTCAACTATTGGCAACAGTAATGCAGCCGACACAAGGCGACATTCAATTAAATGATCTATCCTACGTAAATGATGTGAAAAAAATTAGACGGATAATCGGTTATGTTCCACAAGACATATCTGTTTGGGAAGAGTTCACGATTGAAGAGAACATGCTATTTTTTGAAAAGCTGTCATGGAAAAAACGGACAAAAGAGGAATGTCGGCAACTTTGTTTAGAAATGCAGTTGACTCATTGGAAAGAAAGTGTTCAGTCATTATCTGGCGGCATGAAAAGGAAATTGAACATGGCCATCAGCCTGCTCCATGATCCAGTCTTACTGTTGCTAGACGAACCTACAGTCGGCATTGATCTTAAATCCAAAATGGAAATTGGAACGTATTTGCATAAATTGGCGAAACAGCAAGGGAAAATGATTATGTATACATCCCATGATATGGACGAAATTACAACTATTTGCGATAGAGTTTATTCGATCGGAAAGGATTCGTTTTACATAGACTTGTTGACGAAGAATGAAATTTCCGTAGAACAGTTGAAATGAGTGAGTGTATTGAAAAAGTCAAAGAAAGTAGCAGTCTTTTTTATAATCGCAATCGCTGTTTCTGGCATCTTTTTATGGTGGTTAACAGGGAAATGGATGGATGAAGGATTGGAACCTTCAGCAGATGGCACGAATGACTATGCAATTGTGCTTGGCGCTAAAGTAAAAAGAGAAGCCCCTTCACTGTCTTTGCAATATCGCTTGGATGCTGCGCTACGGTACGCCAATGAACATCCACACGTGAAAATGATCTTATCCGGCGGGCAAGGTCCCGATGAGCATATCAGTGAAGCGGAAGCGATGAGGCAGTTTTTAACGGAGAATGGTGTTGCCTCGGAGCGTCTAATTTTAGAGACAGCGTCTACCTCCACGTATGAAAACATTTTATTCTCGAAAAAATTAATGCCAACTGAAATTCGATCTGTCACAATTATTACTAGTGATTATCATCTGGCAAGAGCGCGGAAAATTGCGGCCAGCCTTAATCTCGAATCAGATGCAGTAGCGGCTGTAACCCCCAAAATAGTAGCTGTAAAATTGACTATGCGGGAGCGCATTGCCCTTGTGAAAACATATATTTTAGGAAAGTAAACAAGCAACCGCTGTCATATTGGCGGTTGCTTATTTATTTTGAAAGCCGGAAAAGAATAACTTTTTCATTTTCGTAAGCAAGTGTTTCCAATACTAATCGACTATATATGTTGAACAAATGAATGGCTATAAAAACTAAGCGAAGGCGCCTTTTAAGGGGTAGCCGAAGCCCTAAGACTAGTAGCGCAGCGGTTTAATGAAGTTATATAAGAAGTAATTGTGGAGGAGAACTAGTATTCCGTGGCGAATTAGTATAGATAGTTCAGGTTTGATAGTTTCCAAGTCGAAAGTGGATGACAAGAAGCGTTACCAAATGAAAGAGGTCCAAAAAACATTAACTAGGGGGCATAATATGGCGAAAAAGAAGATGAAATTACGATTGCTTTTTGCAGTAGCACTGATGATTCAAATGCTTGTAGTGCCGTACCATTTTTCCGCGGCAGAAATAGATACGAGTGCACCTTCCTGGACAGTACCAATCGACTATCTTGCTCTAGGCGATTCGTTGGCAGCGGGCGTCACTCCAAATAATGAATTAGGAAAAGGCTATGCAGATTTTTTAGCCGAGTCAATTCAAGAGATAGGAACTTTGAAGTCGTATAACAAAGGCTTTTCTTTCCCGGGGTATAAGTCGACAGACGTTTTAAACGATATCCAACAGAATGTAACGAAGGATGTCTATGGGTTTGGCTATATAGCAAAGACCGCCGAACTTCAAAAATCTATCAAAGACGCAGAGATTATAACAATTAGCGCTGGAGCCAATGATGTATTACCGCTTATCAAAAAAGATCCGACTACAGGTAAAACGACTGTTGATCAGAAGGCGCTAGTGACAGGTCTCCAGCAAGTAGGGAGTAATTATAAAGCAATTATGACCGAAATTAACCAAATCAACCCGGATGCGCAAGTATATGTAATGGGTTATTACAATCCGTTTCCTTATATGTCTGAAGACTTGCAGCCGCTCCTGAAGCAGTTGCTAAGTGTGTTGAATAAAACAATTACAACAGGGCTGGAAGGTACGCAAGCAATCTTCGTACCAACTGGCGATGTAATTGCGTCAGACTACAAGGTCTACCTTCCGAATCCGGAAAATATCCATTTGAGTGAAGCAGGCTATAAAAAAGTGACGGAGCTATTTTGGCCGAATATGCTAGCAGCTAATCCATGGGACACGGCTGGCAGCCTCGTCGCCAATCCGGCGGGTCCAAATTCGGTTAACTTAAACTGGCAACCAGCAAGTGATAATGTAGCCGTAACGAGTTATGAACTTTACAATGGGGAAGAAAAACTGGCAACGGTAAATGGAGACGTTTCTACTTATAAAGTCGAAAATCTTGTTGATAATACAACAAATATCTTATCAGTAATCGCGGTAGATCAAGCGGGAAACAAGAGTATTCATAACCCGACAATCAGTGTAACGGTTGCAGGTTCAACTACACCAACACTATATACGGATATTGCCGGTCACGGGTTGGAGAGCTATATCGCTCAAGCAACAGCGGTGGGAATCGTTGGTGGCTACGCGGATGGCACTTTTAAGCCAAATCAAAACTTATCACGCGTGCAGGCTGTAACAATGGTTGTTCGTGCACTGAATTTGAAAACGGATGAAGTGGCTCCATTTGGGGATATCACTAACTATGCGGTTCAAACGAAAGCTGAAATCAATGCAGCGTATAAATATGGTATTGTCAAAGGGGACTATGGCAGCTTCAAACCTACCGAAGCAGTAACGCGCGCGCAGCTTGCTTTGATGATTGAACGGTCATATAAGCACGTAATGGGGGCTCCATACACTTCGGCTCAAAAAGCTCCTTATTCTGATTTAGGAAACTACGGTGCAGAAACGGTCAATGCCATTTCAATGCTCCACGAATTGAACATTGCAAACGGGTTCGAAGGTAAATTCATGCCGAGCAATTCTACAACACGTGCACAAGCTGCAAAAATGTTTGTTAATTTCATTTCTAACAGTAAACAAGCTAAATAATCCAGATAATAAAAAACGGTCTCGTACTTCTTTAGTCAGAAGGCGAGACCGTTTTCTATCAAAGCAAATGCGAAATTGAATGGAATTCGGGTTTTTGATTATTAAATGTAGTGATATATTTAAATCCAATCGAATCAAGTAATTGCAGTGATTCGCCAAACTGGAAGGCGATATCTTCGGGTTTATGAGCATCAGAACCAAGTGTGATGACTTCACCACCGCATTGTCTATAAAGCTTCAAAACATCATTACTCGGCATGCCGCTCGCCAATCCATAGCGGACGCCGGAAGTATTTAACTCGATTCCTTTGCCTTCAGGAATGATAACATTAAAAAGGTCAGTTAATTCATCATGGAAAGGTTTCTCGCATTGTATTTTTGAATAGCGTTTCACCAGATCGACGTGACCAAGAATATTGAATTGCTTATAGTTTTTCACGCAGTATAACAATTCTTTGTAATAAATGCCATGAGCTTCTTCTATTGTTTTCCCCTCAAAAAATTCCCCGTAATGTAATCCCTTTTTCTCCACGGTATGCATGGAGCAGATGACAAAGTCGAATTTTTCCTTGTCCATTAGTTCATCGTATCTGTCTAATATATGAGGTTGTACACCGATTTCGATGCCTTTTTTAATAACTATACGCCCTTCATATTTGTTCTGCATCTCTTTCAATTTACTGGCATATTCCTTCTTATCAAAATCAAAAACGATTGTATCGTCCGGATATTCATAGTCGATGTGTTCCGTAAAACAAATCTCAGTCAGCCCTTTTTGAATGGCTCCTTTAATCATATCTTCCATTGGAACAGGGCAGTCTGCTGAGAAAGAGCTGTGCATGTGATAATCAAACATTACTAATCAATCCTCCTGTTGACTTTTCTTCTGTATACCCTTATAGTACTAAATAACTTTAGTGTAGTAAAGTGATAAAGTAGAGGTGTTGAAAATGGTGAGAAATGAAGAGTATCCAGAACAGATGTTAAGTGATAATGAAAAGTTTGAAAGAATCATAAAAAGCATTAATAAACGCTTTAAAACGTATGGCTACAAACGAATCAAAACATCTGCTTTCGAGCAATATGATTTATATTCAAGAGTGAAAAGTTCGATCAATCAAAATGAAATGATAAAAGTAATTGATCATACAGGGGAAGTATTAGTCTTACGCCCTGATGTTACCATTCCAATCACACGCGAATTGGTACAAAACGTCCCCGATCTTTCAAGTGAACTTCGATACTTTTATGTACAAGAAGTTTTCCGCCAACCATTTGATAAAAATGACAGTGTTGAGCGTACACAAGCGGGTATTGAATACTTTTGCGATAGTTCGCCTGAAGCTGATGCAGAAGTGATTGCCCTTGCTTGTCACTTAATGAAAGATTTAGGGTTCAATGATATCAAAATTGAATTGGGGCATGCAGGCTTTTTCAATGAACTTGTCCAAGACCTGCCGCTCACATTGCAACAAGTCAACCAGTTGAAGTCATTGATTCAAGCAAAAAATGTAGTGGAAATTGGTCCCTTTCTTAAAAAATTGGAAGTTGACGATGAAGTTCGAGAAGTAATCGAACGGATTCCCTTTTTATATGGCAATGCTATAGATGTGAGCGAGCGTATGAAAGGAATTGCCCTTACGGAAAAAATGAGACAGACACTCGATTACTTAATGGATGTCTACAGTATATTGAAAATGTACGGATTGGAACACTATATCGTTATCGATTTAGGGCTGATCAATCATATGGGTTATTATTCAGGTGTTATTTTTCAAGGTTATGTCGAGAAGTTTGGGAAACCTGTTTTGATGGGCGGCCGCTACGATGAGTTGGGAAATGAATTTGGTACTGCACTTCCGGCAATTGGTTTTGCGTGTGAAATTGAATCGTTGGTAAAGGCAACTGAAAGCAAAGACATCATTTCCCGATTTCCGATTGACGTTAAAATCATTTATGTAGCCGATCAATTAGAACAAGCTATTGCCATTGCCAATGAACTGCGCGAACGGAATTTTAGCGTTCTTTTATTTTCAACGAACAAGGAACAGGCAGATCGACGACAAAGTATTTACTCGATATGTTTGGAAAAAGAGAGTAATTCATTTCTATATAAAGATAAAACCACTTCATTCTTAGATTTGAAAGAGTTGCTGGGTTTACTCGTAGGGGGGATCGACCAGAAATGACTACTCTAACTATCGCCTTGGCGAAAGGGCGTACAGCGGACAAAGCATTAACCCTTTTTGATAAAGCAGGCATCCGATTTTCAGATTTTCATGAAAAAAGCAGAAAGCTAGTACTATTCGATGATGAAAATAAAGTGAAACTTATTTTTGTGAAAGCAGTCGATGTACCGACTTATGTGGAAAAAGGAGCAGCCGATATCGGGATTGTCGGTAAAGATACAATTATGGAAGACCCGGTAGATGTCTACGAACTGTTAGATCTTGGTATTGGAAAATGCCAGCTTGCGGTTGCAGGATTTCCGGATAAGCAATTTCCGAGCAGTGCATTGCTGACAGTCGCTTCAAAGTATCCAGCGGTGACAAAAGCCTATTTTGACAGCAAAGGCATTCGTATTGAAATCATCAAATTGAACGGTTCCATCGAATTGGCTCCGCTGATCGGTATGGCAGATGTCATTGTAGATATTGTGGAATCGGGCAAGACGTTAAAAGAAAATGGATTGGTCGTCTTGGAACCAATTGCAGATGTCAGTGCACGATTAATTGTTAATAAAGCGAGCTATGCAACAAGAACGAGCCAGATTCAGCAATTCATATCGGACTTAAAAGCTGTATTGGAGTGATAAATTATGCGAATTGTAACGTTGGAACAATATACCGATGAGCTAGAACAGCAAACGGCAGTACAAACAACTAATTTTGAATTTGACCGAACTGTACTTAGAATTATCGAAACAGTCCGTGAAGATGGAGATCAGGCATTAAAAGGCTATACCGAGCAGTTTGACGGAGTGCAGCTAAATGACCTGATCGTTTCAGCTGAAGAGTTTACCGAGGCACAGGAGCTAGTCACAGCCGAGTTCTTGAGCGCCTTGCGAAAAGCAAAGCACAACATCACAGTCTTCCATGAAATACAATTGGAAGAGACGTGGGTTGTCAATCAGGAAAATGGAATTGTTCTTGGCCAGAAAGTAACGCCGTTGGACAGTGTCGGTATTTACATACCGGGAGGAAAAGCGGCCTACCCTTCAACGGTTCTGATGAATGCCGTCCCGGCGAAGATTGCGGGAGTTGAAAGAATCGCCATGGTGACACCGCCTCAGGCAGACGGAAAAGTGAATCCCCATGTCCTCGTGGCAGCTCAAGAAGCAGGGGTGGACATTGTCTATAAAATTGGCGGTGCACAAGCGATTGCGGCATTGGCATACGGAACAGAAACGGTGAAAAAAGTAGCGAAAATCACGGGTCCGGGAAATGCATTTGTAGCACGTGCAAAAAAATGGGTGTTCGGGGATGTTGCCATCGATATGATTGCAGGACCGAGTGAGATTTGTATTGTAGCAGACAATAGTGCGATACCCAATTTTGTCGCGGCCGACTTGTTATCACAAGCAGAGCACGATGAACGTGCCACTGCAATCTGTGTGACGACAAGCCGATCATTTGCTGAAGCGCTTCAAAAAGAAGTGATAAATCAAATTGAACAAGCGGATCGAAAGAGCATCATCGAAGCTTCGATAACCGCTAACGGGCGTATCATTCTTGTGGATTCAATGGATGTAGCTTATAACTTTGTTAATCAACTCGCGCCGGAACATTTACAGCTTATGGTCGAAAACCCGATGGAACAATTGCCGTTCATTCGTAACGCCGGAGCAATCTTTTTAGGGAATTACTCACCAGAGGCATTGGGCGATTATATGGCAGGTCCCAACCATACATTGCCGACAAGCGGGACATCGGCGTTCTCATCGCCGCTAGGTGTTTATAACTTTATGAAAAAGTCGAGCATCATTCACTATACAGAGCAAGCACTGCGAGAAGTTTCAGATGACATCATCACAATTGCGAATGCGGAAGGTTTAACAGCTCACGCAAATTCAATTCAGGTAAGGAAGGCGAATTTTTATGCGAAGTAAATCGATTTCAAGACAGACAGCGGAGACAAAGATTGAATTAGACTTTACGATTGATGGCAGCGGAAATTCAACGATAAAAACAGGGGTCGGCTTTTTGGATCATATGCTGACGTTATTCACGAATCATGGGCGATTCGATTTGAAAGTCAGTTGTGATGGAGACATCGAAGTAGATCAGCATCACTCCGTCGAAGATATCGGCATCGCATTAGGACAGGCTTTCTACGAGAGTATGGGAACAAAAGAAGGCATCGAGCGCTACGCGACAGTCTCAACACCGATGGACGAAGCGTTATCAACAGTTTCGATCGATATTAGCGGGCGTCCATTTTTCGTCTATAACGTAGATGGGTTAAAAGATAAAGTAGGAGAATTCGATACAGAGCTTGTTGAAGAATTTTTCCAAGCTTTCACAAGCCATGCAAAAGTGACATTGCATATTAATCTGCAGTATGGAAAAAACAGTCACCATATTATCGAATCAATTTTTAAAGGATTCGGACGTGCATTGCGTGTAGCAAGTGCAATCAATCCGGATGTAAAAGGAGTACCTTCAACAAAGGGAATGCTATAAGAGTATTTCTGTTAGCACCTATATAATTGAACAAATGAATACCTAAAGAAACTGAGCGAAGACGCCTTATAAGGGGTAGCCGAGGCCATAAGACTGACGACGAAGTTGTCTGGCTTATGGGAAGCCACTGAAAAAGTTCTTTTTTATAGTAAAAACTAGTTGATTGTAGTGGAGAGCGGCGACTCCAGCGGGAACAGCGCGAGCTGAAGACCCCGCAGGAACGGAGTGACGAGGAGGCTGAAGCCGTGCCCGCGGAAAGCGTCCGCTCGGAACGGAAATCAACGGGATTGAAGGAAATCGTTCTTTTTCAGTATCCTCGCTTATGGCGGGAGGCATCCCCGAGCGTCATAGCGGATTAAGTGGAAATCTTTATTTTTATACATTATTAAAAGGGGGAACTGTCATGATTTTATTTCCAGCAATCGATATTCGTAATGGGAAATGTGTTCGGTTAATACAGGGCGATTATGATCAAGAAATCATCTACAATGATTCACCGACTTCGATGGCAAAGGAATGGGAAAAGCAAGGTGCTGAATATATTCACGTCGTCGATTTGGATGGTGCTAAAACAGGCAACTCCTTGAATCGTGACGCAATCCAGGCGATTGCCAAGAGTGTTTCGATACCTGTGCAAGTCGGCGGCGGAATCCGAACGATGGAAATCATCGACGCACATATTGAAGCGGGTGTAAACCGGGTGATCATCGGAACAGCAGCGATACAGGATAAACCGTTTCTAATGGAAGCTGTTGAAAAGTATGGCGAGAAAATTGCAGTGTCCATCGACGCAAGAAAAGGGTTTGTTGCAACGGACGGTTGGACGGAAACAAGTGATGTGCTAGCAGTCGACTTATTGCGTGAACTTGAAGCGGCAGGCGTAAAAACGGTTATATATACGGACATCATGAAAGACGGGATGATGCAGGGACCTAACTTTCACGAGCTGGAAATGATGGACACAGCGTCGTCAATCGATATCGTGGCATCAGGCGGTGTTTCAACAGAAGAGGATATTGTTCAGTTGAGAGAACTCAATTTATACGGTGCAATTATCGGTAAAGCTTTATATGACGGTAAATTGTCTTTGGAAAAAATACTAGGGGGACGACGAGGATGACAAGCAACCGGATAATACCATGTCTAGATTTTGATAACGGGAAAGTCGTCAAAGGAAAAAGGTTTTTGGAAGTCAAAGAAGTTGCAGATCCACTTACATTGGCAAAAAAGTATGTAGCTGACGGTGCAGATGAACTAGTGTTTTACGACATCACAGCTTCAACGAAAAACCGTGCTATGTTCCTCGATCTCATTGCGGAAATCGCAAAAGAAGTACCCGTGCCCTTTATTGTAGGCGGAGGAATCCGGTCTATAGAGGACATCCAAAAGGTATTCGATGCAGGCGGGGATAAAGTATCCATTAACAGTGCGGCGCTCAGCAATCCCACATTGATTGAGGAAGCGGCAAAAACATTCGGTTCTGAACGCATTATTCTATCGATGGATGTTAATGAAGTGGGACCCTCTAAGTGGTCAGTATTTTCTAATGGCGGTATGAAAGACACTGGTTTGGATGCCATTGAATGGGCGATTCAAGGTGAGAAACTTGGCGCTGGTGAGCTCGTCGTTAATAGCATAGGTGAGGATGGCGTGAAAGATGGCTATAACATCGAATTGACGCGGGCGATTGCGGAAGCAGTCAACATTCCCGTCATAGCGAGCGGTGGAGCAGGCACACCTGAACATTTCCATACTGTACTGACTGAAGGAAAAGCTGACGCTGCGCTTGCAGCATCCGTATTCCATTTTGAAGACATTAATATCGGTGCATTAAAAACATATTTAGCTGAAAAAAATACATCTGTTGGGAATGAATCACTATGACAATACTAATTGATACACTAGCATTTGACGAAAATGGTCTGATTCCAGCAATTGTTCAAGACGACCGAACGGGGAATGTGCTGATGCTAGCTTATATGAATAAAGAGTCGCTGCAGAAAACGATTGATACGAAAGAGACTTGGTTTTTCAGCAGATCAAGACAGGAACTATGGAACAAGGGGGCAACATCCGGCAATCGACAAATTGTAAAAAACCTTTCAATCGATTGCGACAATGATTCCCTATTAATACAAGTCACGCCCCTAGGACCAGCCTGTCATACAGGAGAAGTAACTTGTTTCAATGATACGGTCTTCGATGATAATATCCTGAATCGGTCAATCGTCCATGAAATAACAGATGAAATTAAAAATCGACGTGCGAACCCAATCGAAGGATCATACACATCTTATTTATTCCGTGAAGGGTTGGATAAAATCTTAAAAAAAGTCGGAGAAGAAACGACTGAAGTTGTCATAGGCGCAAAAAATCGTGATAAAGCTGAAGTGACGAGCGAATTGGCGGATTTGACGTATCACTCTCTCGTGTTAATGGAAGAGTTAGGGGTAAGTGTTGAGGATGTCAAAAACGAATTGCGGAAAAGACGCCCTAAAAGTGAAGTGCTACGGGATGAGTAAGTTTTGGAGCACCATGGTAAAACGGACCGAACCGTATGTGCCGGGGGAGCAAGTTGAACAAAAGGATATCATTAAGCTGAATACCAATGAAAATCCATATCCACCTAGTCCGAAAGTGATAGCGGCAATCCAGCAAGAGATGGGACGTAGCCTTCAGTTATATCCATCACCTACAGCGACTGAGTTACGTGAAACGATCGGGCGTCAATATGGACTATCCGCCGACGAAGTGTTCGTCGGAAATGGCTCAGACGAAGTGCTAGCATTCTCCTTCATGGCGTTTTTTGAACCAGGCAAGACAATTCGATTTCCAGACGTTACATATAGTTTTTATCCAGTCTATGCAAAGTTATTTGATATCCCTTATGAAGAAGTTCCATTAAATAAAGATTTCACATTGCCTGTGGATAAATACTTTCAGTCTGAAGGCGGGGTCATTTTACCGAATCCAAATGCACCGACGAGCATCTATGCTGAACTTGAGCATATTGAAGAAATTGTAAAAAATAATCCCGACCAAGTCGTCATCATCGACGAAGCATATATCGACTTTGCATCGAAATCAGCAACTGAACTAATCCGAAAATACGATAATGTGCTCGTCGTCCAGACGACATCCAAATCACGTTCATTGGCAGGCTTACGCGTAGGTTTTGCAATGGGGGCCTCCTCGTTGATCGATGCATTAATCCGTATTAAAGACTCCTTTAACTCGTATACGTTAGATCGACTTGCGCTAGTGGGTGCACAAGCAGCATTTGAGGATGAAGCCTATTTCACTGAGACGACGCAGAAAATCATTGCAACACGAGAAACGATGTCTGAAACGTTACAACAGCTCGATTTTAACGTTCTTCCTTCACAAGCAAATTATCTTTTCGCCTCGCACAAGAGCGTTCCGGCAGAGTTTATTTACAATGAATTGAAGAAAGAAGGTTTGCTTGTCAGGTATTTTAATAAGTCTGGTATTGATAACTATTTGCGCATAACAATCGGCACGGATCAGCAGATGGAACGGCTAGTGAGGAAATTGAAAGCAATTCTTACTAAATAAGGAGAACGAAAGATTTCTTATTCATTTAACGATGTGTTGGTCGTAATAGAATGTATAGCGAGCATAAGATGCTTCATGGCGGTCATAAACAACCCTATGGTGAGCATAATTCATGCCATGGCGAGCATAATAGGATACGTTAGTCCATCGTCACCGCTAAATCCAGTAAACCAAGGCTAAGCGGTTTAACTTCACTACCTAAATAAAAACTGTAAGCCCTTTGTATTCGAAGGGCTTACAGTTTTTTGAAAAAATATATAAGTTTTTCAACTCATGAGCTTACGCTTCGACAAGCAGATGCGAATTGATGTCACATAGAGAACGTGCGCCAGACAGTGCCATTGACACGTCTAATTCATGCAGAATATCCTCGATAACACGCGCTATTCCTGCTTCACCATCTATGGCTAATCCATAAATATAAGGGCGACCAAGTAAAACTGCATCAGCGCCAAGTGCAATTGCCTTAAAAACATCGACACCGCTACGTATTCCGCTATCGAGCAGGACAGGGATACGACCATTTACAACCTGACAAATGTCTGGAAGCGCATCCAATGATGAAATGCAATGGTCCAATTGCCGCCCGCCGTGATTGGAAACGATAATCCCATCTACATCGTGTTCAAGTGCGAGCTGTGCATCGTCCGGATGTAGAATCCCTTTTAGTAGAATCGGTAATTTCGTATATGAACGTATTTTTTTAAAATCACCCCAGTTGAGGCTTGGTCGATCAATGATTTCAATTTGTTTCATTAAAGCTGATTCAAGATCTTCGTTAGGTAACTTTTCTAACAGTCCACAAAATGCAGGATCCGAAAAGTAGTTTCCACAGCCATTGCCTTCGGAAAGAGGGGAATAGCCATTTCGACTATCAGCTTTTCGAAGGCCTAGTAACGGTGTGTCGACCGTAATGACAATCGCCGAGTAACCGCTCGCTTCCGCACGTTTGACAAGGCTTTCTGTGACACAATCCTCAAGAGAACAGTAGAGCTGAAACCAACGAATATTGTTTCCACTCACTCGTGCAATCTCTTCCATTGCATACGATGCCGCACTACTGACAATGTATGGAACCTCAAGTGCCCCTGCAGATTTTGCTGAACCGAGTTCCCCATCAGGATGGGCGATTCGTTGGACACCAATTGGAGCGAACAGGATTGGCGTCTTCATTGTCCTACCGAAGAGTGAAACAGTATGGTCACGTTTGGACACATCGCGCAAAACGCGCGGGCGAATTTTCCATTTGTCGAATGCATGACGGTTTGCTTGCATCGTCGCCTCTGCACCGGCTCCTCTTGCAATGTAATCGAAGGCTTCTTTCCTAAGTTTCTGATATGCATGTGATTCCAAATGGTTTTCGAAATTCGGAATCAGATCTTCCGTTGTTTTCATCGTGTACCCACCATTCTAGTTCGTAATGTTCAACCTGATTAAGAAAGAATATCTCTTTCATTTAAAGACTATAAAATGTGCGATAAGTACAATGATTGGAAGTGTGATGATTGTTCGTTGTATGAAGATGATGAACAGATCAAGGAAGCTGACAGGGATATTCGACCGTAAAATTAGTATCCCGATTTCCGACATATAAACAAGTTGAGACAGGGAGAGGGCAGCGACAACAAATCTTGTAATTTCAGCTTCAATTCCACTTCCGATGACCGCTGGTAAAAACATATCAGCGAATCCGACGAGCATTGTTGGAGCGGCTTTTGCAGCTTCAGGGAGTTGCATCCATTCCAATAGCGGAACAAGCGGATAAGAGATAATGTTGAAAACGGGTGTATATTCAGCGACGATCAGTGCGATTGCCCCGAGGCTCATGACGAGCGGAATGAGCCCAAGCCAGATATCGAGAACAGTTTCAACGCCATCTTGGACAAGTTTTTTTGGGCTTTTAGCTGTGTTTGCTTTATCGAGTGCCTGTTTCCATCCCCATTGCAGATTTGAAATACCTTCAGGTTGAAATTCGTCTATCTGTTGGCCGACTGGCTCGTAATACGTATCTGCCTTACGTGATAAAGGTGGAATCCGCGGCATAATGATAGCAGCAACGATACTTGCAACCGAAATTGTTAAATAGAATGGAATGAATAAGTGACCTAGTCCCACGACTTTGGCAACAACAAGTGAAAACGCCACGGATGCGATGGAAAACGTTGTCGCAATGACGGCTGCTTCGCGTTTTGTGTAGTAACCTTCGTCATATTGTTTCATTGTCACAAGGACACCGACTGTTCCTGCACCCATCCATGATGCCATCGTATCAATGGATGAACGACCCGGTAGAGTGAACAATGGACGCATCACTTTTTTTACTAAGGACCCAACAAATTCCATCAGTCCGAATTCCACTAATAGTGGTAGTAGAATTCCTGCAAAGAGGAACCAAGTTAGGAGGACCGGTGCCAAATCAAAGAGGACAACGCCACCCGTAGTGCGGGAAGAGATAAATTCGGGGCCGATTTGATAATACGCCATAAATCCGACTGCAAAGCCGATCATACGCATTGTAATCCCAAAAAGGCCTACATGGAATACACTTTTTAAGAAAGAATTATTCATGATAAATGCAGGTTTAATCATGATGGTCACGAAAGTCATAAGAACAGTGAATCCCAACATGATCAAAATAAACTGTGGAATCCAGTCTCCAAACGTTTTTAGTAGTAACGAGGCAAGGACCCCAACCCCAATTGTTACTTCACCATTCAGTTTAATCGGAACTAGAAATAGAAGAATTCCTATGAATGAAGGAATTAAAAATTTCCATACCCCATTTTTTGTCTTAACAGTTTCCCCTTTGTATACAACAGACATTTCATTTCCCCCAATTCAAAGTCTAGACTCTTACTATTTCGAACATTTCTTTAGGTTGAATAAGTTTGTAGAGCAGCTTTCAATACATTAAGACCTGTATCAATTTGCTCTTTGTTGATTGTAAGTGGTGGAATCATCCGAATGACCTCTCCCGAGTTGCCACATAAATAGAAGAGCACACCGTTTTTAAGACTATAGTCGAGTACTTCCATGACGGTTTTTCCGGAAGGTTCCCCGGTTTGCGGATCCCCAAGTTCGATTCCAATCATGAGTCCGACACCACGGACATCCCGTATGATTGGGAATTCCTTTTTCATCTCCAACAAACGAGCGATTGCATAGGCACCCATCTCTTTCGTGTTTTCAAGCAGTTTTTCCTCATGAATCACTTCTAAGGAGGCAAGGGCAGCTGAGCATGCAATTGGATTCCCGCCAAATGTTGTCCCGTGTGAACCGAGTGGCCATTGGTCCATCAATTCTTTAGAAGCGACGGTTGCGCTAAGTGGTAGTCCTGCGGCAATTCCTTTTGCAATTGCCATGATGTCCGGTCTGACATCAAATGTTTGTGCAGCGAACCAATTCCCGGTACGGCCAAAACCAGTTTGAACTTCATCGAAAATAAGAAGAATACCATGGCGATCACATATTTCACGTATTTTCTTCAACCATGATGCAGGGGGTATAACATAGCCACCTTCACCAAGAATCGGTTCGATGATCATGCACGCAATTTCTTCAGGATCCACTTGGTGATTGAATAATTTCTGTGCGTCACGCTCAAGTTTTTCAGCGAAATATATTTCCGGGTCTGCTCCTTCGGGAAGATATTCGGGAAGGGCATAGGGCAGTTGGTAAGTAAGCCACGCAGGTTGTAGATGTTTTCGATATTTACTTTTAGATGTTGTGACACTGAGCGCACCAATGGATCTGCCGTGGAAACAGCCAGTGAAAGAAACGACATAAGGTCTTTTTGTTACATATTTAGCAAGTTTCAACGCCCCTTCAATCGCTTCTGTTCCACTGTTAGCGAAAAAGAAATTATCGAGTTTCGGTGGAAGTATTTTTTGCAACTCCGCAGCTAACTTTAAAATAGATTCATAGATAATGACTCCAGATGGCCCGTGGATTAAATGATCTGCGCTTTCTTTTATCGCCTGTACGACTTTTGGATGACGATGTCCGACATTTTCCACTGCAATACCCGATGTGAAATCCAAATACCTTTTTCCGTCGGCACCATAGTAGTAACATCCTTCCGCTTTGATAACCGGAAGATTTGGGTGATCTTTTGCCATGCTTGGAGCAAGGAAGTTACCTATGGAATCGACCATGTGAAGCCAGTCCTGTTGTTCTTTTATTTGATTTTGCATAATGAATCCTCCAATGTTGTATAGTTATTCAAATTTGATTATAGTTATGCAATTAGTATACACGAGTGTATATTTATAAATCAATACTAATTTTTATTCGTTTTATAAAAATCGCTTAATCAGGTAGTGTGTGCTTTTTTAACTTTCTGACTACCGAAGGCTGGCTAATACCAAGTACTTTTGCCATTTCAGTCGTTGTTTTATAACGTTGACGAGCATTATTCAGTACTTTTTTTTCTACATGTTCTAAAATAGTCGGAAGCGTTTGACCGTCAAGATCGATGTCGGTTAGCCCCTCTTCAAATTGCATTCGGTATTCAGGAGGCAAGTCGTTAATCCCGATAATTTGTTCCGGACTCTGAACAATAATGCGCTCGATTACGTTACGTAGTTCATGAATATTACCTTTCCACTCGAGCTTTAACAGCAGATTGAATACGCTATCCGATAATGATTTTTCAGTATTATACTTTGCTGAAAAATAATGCAAGAAATAAGTGATAAGCGCGCTTAAATCCTCCTTTCTACTTTGTAAGGGCTGTAGATGGATCGGAATAATCGTTAGAAAATAATGAAATTCTTTTAGGAATCGATTCTCTGTTGTTGCTTGAAATAGTTCCGTTTCAGCAGAAGAGATGAGACGGATGTCTAAGGAGAGGGTCTCTTCGCTACCAAGTGGCTTTAAGCGCTCATCTTTCAATACTTTCAACAACTTCCCTTGTAAGTGAAGAGGCAATCGATCCACTTTCTTTAAAAATAATGTGCCACCTTCTGCAATCGATAGAAGTCCTGGCGAAATGGTTGCGGTTTTGCCAATACCTATTTGCTCGCCGAACAGTTCTTTATCAAACATTGATTCTGGAATCGTTGCACAATCTAGTTCGATGAAGGGGCCATTGGTTCTAGAACTTTCTTTATGAATCCTTTTTGCCATTGTCGTCTTGCCCGTTCCTTGTTCACCATAAAGAACAATAGAAACATCGAGCGGGGCAACTTTATGAGCTACCGCATATGCTTCATGTGTTTCTTTACTTTCAATTATTAGGCCTTTCATAGAGAACGATTTTTTTCGTAAAAGTTGTAATTCCTCTTGCACTTTTGACATTTCAAATTCCTGCTCTTTCATATATTCCTGGATGACAAGTAATTCTGAAACGTCATAAGAATAACTGACTACGAATTCTACTTCTCCAATTTCGTTGAAAAAGGGCATGCCAGTAATTAGCACTTTTGCGCCAGAGGGTGTTTTTTGTATCGTGACCACTTTCTTTTTTTGGCGAAGGACCAATGGTGTAATGGCCGGGGAAAAAATTTCTGCCGACTGCAATTCATAAACAGATTTACCGATCAGTTCTTCCACTTCTATGCCGTAGTGTTGTCCGCTAATTCGTGTTGCCTTAATAATAATGCCTTCGCGATTTGTAACAATGACGTCTTCATCGTAGGTTTCTAGTATTTCTTGTACTGAATTCGGGGTTAAATGGAATTTTGCCATAAGTTCTCCTTTCCAATAGTATTGAATTTTTTGATAATATCCATATTTGAATAAATTATACACGATTGAATAATATGAAGGCAAGTACATATTTGAATTTTCGAAAATTTATCCCGGATGATAACGCGGTCAGTTACTTTCAAAATAGAATCGGAGATTGTGCGTTGGGGTTAAGCTGATATACTAGTAATATGCATATAGAGGAGGTTATCGATATGGGATCGAAATACATTGATCTTGCACTTATATTATTCATGGGGTATTTCGCAATTACACGTTTCTCAACTGGACAATTTGGCTATGGAACCTTTTTCATGGTACTTGCTTTACTGAATATATTAACGCTCGTTATGAAAGTGAAGAAGGACAAAGCTGCGAAAGAAGAGGTACGCTGAGTTTAAATAAGAAGTGACAAAAGACTAGGCATCCTTGAGAAATATGGAGGATGCCTAGTCTTTTCTGTAAAGAAAAGGGCAGGGAATAAAGAAATAAAATGATTGAGCATAGACTATTTGAAATCCAGAAAACATAGAATAAGATAAGAAGTTAGCATGGGCGTTTCAATAAAAAAATATAGAGAAGGGAAGGGAAACGTGGGTAAAACGCTTCTTAAGTTATCGGTTGTCTATTTCATGCTTGGGATATCGTTCGGCCTGTACATGTCGCTCACACACATCTTTACGTTGACATCGGTTCATGTTCACATCAATTTATTGGGATGGATGTCATTAGCACTCATAGGAATATTTTATCATTTATATCCAAATTTAGAGAAGACATTTTTGGCGAAATGGCATTTTTGGCTTCATAACATCGGATTGCCAATCATGATGATTGCCATTGCTTTGGCCATATTAGGCGCAGGCAATATATTTTTCCCAATCGCAACAGCAGGAGGGGCTGCAACACTGATTGGTATCTTCTGCTTTGGCTTCAATGTCCTCATTAATATGGATAAACGTACAGTTTGAAAATAAAAACCGTCAACCCATTTCCGTTAAGTCATCAGGGAAATAGGTTGACGGTTTTTTCGTATCTAAAAAAGAAATCAGTGAATTAAATTAGTTGTTCCCATTTCTAATTTCATGTAGTATAATGTGTGAATTGCATTTTTTGAAATGAGGAAAACTAATGAAAAACTCGATATACGGTCTTACGATTGAACAACTAACAGAATGGTTATTGGAACAAGGACAAAAAAAATTCCGTGCTGCACAAATTTGGGACTGGTTATATAAAAAGCGTGTCACAAACTTTGCAGACATGAAAAATATTAGTCAAGAATGTATTGAATTACTGGATGCAAACTATGTCATCCGAACGTTGGAGCAGACAGTTAAGCAGGAATCAGAAGACGGGACAATCAAGTTCCTATTTAAAATGCAGGATGGCAACTTAATTGAAACCGTATTGATGAAGTTCCCTTACGGCCAATCAGTCTGTGTAACGACACAAGTCGGCTGTAACATCGGCTGCAGTTTCTGTGCGAGCGGATTGTTGAAAAAGAGCCGTGATTTGACTGCTGGAGAAATTGTGGAGCAAATCATGGAAGTGCAACATCACCTTGATGCAAAAGCCGAAGATGAGCGCGTAAGCCATATTGTTGTTATGGGAATTGGCGAGCCATTCGACAACTATTCGAATTTGATGAATTTCCTTCGTGTCGTCAATGATCAAAAAGGACTTTCCATCGGTGCCCGTCATATTACCGTTTCAACAAGCGGTAACCCGCAACGGATCAAGGAATTCGCGGAAGAAAATATCCAAATTAACCTAGCTGTTTCATTGCATGCGCCAAATAATGATCTTCGTACACGCGTTATGAAAATTAACAAAGCGTTCCCAATTGAAAAGTTGATGGACTCCATCGATTATTATTTGGAAACGACAAACCGCAGAATAACGTTTGAATATATTATGTTGCATGATGTGAATGATCACGTTCTAGAAGCGCAGCAACTTGCAAAACTGCTTGAAAACAAACGTCATCTGTCATATGTCAACTTGATTCCTTACAACCCAGTTGACGAACATGACCAGTATCGCCGTAGCACACCGGAAGACATTAAAGCATTTTACGAAACACTCAAAAGAAGAGGCATAAATTGTGGTGTTCGTCTTGAACACGGCACAGATATCGACGCAGCTTGTGGTCAGTTACGAAGTAAGCAAATCAAGAAAGAAAAAGCTGTCTGATCCAATTAAATAATTAATCACAAAAAAGACGCATCCGACCAATAGGATGCGTCTTTTCATTTTGAACAACACGCAATTTTGACGATTCCGCAATATGTCGTTTTCGCTCATCTGGATTTCGTTTGGAATTTATTGGAGAGCCATTTTAGCACTTGTTATCGCGAGAAATGCTTCGGTGCTCATTCTCGATGAACCGACTGCACATCTTGATATACCATCCAAGCAAATCCTGAATGAACTACTCATAGAGTGGATGGATAAGGGAGGAAGAACAATCATTCTCGCGACACATCAAGTAGAGGATATACAGAAACTGGCGGACTATCTAGTCGTTTTGAGAGACGGCTATATGTTAGGTCAGTTTGAAAAAGAGGAGCTAATTGAAACGCATAAACGATATTGGTTTTCACATCCACTTGAATTGCCGACTATTCCTGGTGAAGTAGAAAGAAAAGAAAGTTCGTTCGTGACGAATCGTCCAGCTGAAGCAGAAGATTTTCTGCGTAATGCAAGTGAACGATGGACGACTGTTCAAACATTAGGGCTGGATGAGATTGTAACTATATTATTGGTGAAGTGAAGTAAGGAAAGGGGGCCCAAGCAGCTCCTTTTTTTAGTGCTATAAATTAATGATTAAGAGATATCTTATATTTACTACGGGTTAGAGAACTAACAGTCAGATTAGAGGAGTAAGGAATTCCATTTTTATAACAAAAAATAGAGTTCAAAATGATATGATTAAACAAGGACTTGAACAGGAACTTACTGGAGGGAGAGAAAAATGTTAAAAATAGTAAGGTTGATTTCATCACTTATTGTTATTGCATTAGCAAGTTATGGTCTAATTACTAAAAACTTTGAGTTTATGCCCTATATGATGTTGTTCTTAGGCGTGTCTATATTAGTTATAGGGGTTTTGGAACTACAAGCAAAACGGAAAACAATTGCGATAATTTCGATCCTTGCTTCCGCATTTATATTGTTTGTCGCAATTTATACTTTTTAAGCTAACTTGATGCATTTCTTTAACAAGTAGAGGTGCATTTTTACCAACGGGTAGGCAACTTTTAAAAAATGTTATATTTTTATTATAAACTTTTTAGTTATGGAGGTTTTTAAATGCAGTACGATGGAGTATCCATTGCTTTTTATATTTTGTCGTTATATATTCTCTATTTAATTATTGAAAGAGCAGTCAGGAAAGGCATTAACAATTCAATTATTGGTCAGGTACTTGAAAAGAAGTACGGGATTAAAGAAGACAAAAAAACTATTCTTGAGGTTCTTGAGGATGATTTAGACAAGGATAAATAAAACGGAAACTTAAACTAAATGAGTTCAATTACTAAAAATGAGCAACGCCCATGCAGCGTTGCTTTATTCAAATTTAAAAATTATTGTTGGCGAAACTCTTAAATCGGAATATGTATTTCGACAGTAGGTTGTTTTAATGACGATGGCAAATAATCTTTTAATCTAAGGGATTCTTGTGGTAAATTGGAATTATAGAAGTTGGAAAATTATGAGTAAAAGACTATAGGTATAGTTTTACAGCGATGATTGTCATAACAGTGAAATCAACTATTGAAAAGTGGATTCGGACTTAGATATATTGAATGAAATGATTATTGGTCTATTGAAGCTAACACGGATACTTCAGCCATTGAATTAATGGAATTCTTTGATGATAATAAATGTACTATATATGTTGAATAAAAAGAATCCCATTGAATCTGCTGTGGCGCTCAATAATGCGAGAGTTGTAATTCGGGGTGTGGATTGAAGGTCGCTTGGCGCTTTGGGGATGCCTTTCGCCGTAAGCCTGGATTAGCGCTTCGCATCCAGTTTCACGGCTTCAGTGACCCCTTTGCCGCGCCTTCGCTAGGGTGTTCATTATCGAGAGAAATGTAATTATGAGTTGTATATGTCGAGATTATAATGTGGTTATTAGTTGATACTAATTATAGTCAAGTAAGACGCACTTCAGATTGCAGATTTCATTACAGATAATGAAATGCTCTCTCGCGGGAGGCATCCACAAAGCGTCGAAGCGGTATTAGTAGAAATTCTAATTCACTCCAAGTATTAGAGCTTTTTCAGTGGCCTCTCAAAAGCCCTTGTAAAGCGCATAGGCGGTATTCATTTGTTCAACATATATAGTTAGTAGAATATATCCTTTTTCAACTAAAGGAAAGATAAGTCCAATAAGGAAAATAAATCTAAATGAAGAATTGTAAAAGAAGGAGGGATGATATGCTTTTTACTTTTATTTTTGGTGTTGCAGGTATAGTATACTCGATGCTTTGGCACCAGCAGTCATTAATACCACCGACAGATATATTTATTCCAATTGCAACAGGTGCACTGATTGATATTTTAATTCTATTAAGTGTTTCTAAACATCTTAATGTTAAAGTTGAAGAGAGAGAAATGATAGAAAAGATAAGCAATGAAGAAATTGAACAAGAATTAGAAAATTATTTAAAAAAGTAACCAAGCTTTCCACTTACTTAACTAAAGGGGGACATTACTTCAATAAGCAAGAATACCCTTTATCTCTTCAAGTAACGGTTCTTTAGTTGAACAAAAAATTAGTCTTTAACGGAGGCGTTTACATTGGAAAATGGTCGTAATAGCGGTTTGATTTACTGGCAGTTAAATTATAGAAAAAAGTTTATTAGAACCTTATGGATGATACCACCTAGTATTATTTTGATTGTAATGCTACTCATTTCGGAGGCCACTGATCCACTAAAGATTGTATTTACTTCGGCAATAATAGTTACTTTGTCTATTCAATTATTTTACACCCATTATAAGTGGAAAAGTGATGTGGAATTAAACAATTGAACAATTAAATTTTCTTGATGAGGAGAATATTATTTATGGAAATTAAATTACTGACATTACAAACAAAAGAATTGGAAATGATGAAAGAATTTTATACGCAATATTTAGGATTTTCTATTTGTAGGGAGAGTCAAAATAGCTTTCAAATTCAAATAGGAACAAGCACTTTGGAATTTACTAATTTAAATGTAACAGGAGAACCATATTATCATTTTGCATTTAATATTCCCTCCAATCATTTTCAGGAAGCAAAGGAATGGTTGAAAGGAAAAACAACGCTTTTATTAGAAGACGGAGAAGACGAGGCAAATTTCTCGTTTTGGCCAGCACATGCTTGCTATTTTGAAGACCCAGCGGGAAATATAGTAGAACTCATTGCCCGTTATAATGTGAATGCAAATAGTGATACGCCATTTTCAGTAAATAACATTTTGAATATTAGCGAGATTGGTTTAATTGTAAAAGATGCACCAATGGTCGGCGAGCAATTTAAGGAAATTAATATTTTTGATAGTGAAAGTGATCTAATTACTAATTCTTCTTTAAATTTCATGCAAAATAATAAAAATGGTGTTTTTATTATTTTAACTAGCATAGGTAGAAGGTGGCTGTTCTCAGAAAAGAAATCTAAAATTTTTCCATTGAAAATAACAATTGAAAACCAAATAGTTTTAGGTGTAGATGAGGAACATAATTTTTTCATTAAATATAGTGATTATGTAATATGACTTATCCTTCATCTTGCGATCCAACTTAATATCAAAGCAACATGCTAAAAAGAAATTAGAGCTACGTACGATTTACCTTCTGAAATAAAAAAAGTTATTGTCACTACTCTGCTAATCAAATTGATTGGCAATTTTTTGTTTTAGCCAGTGGGTTATAAATGTCAATCTAAACATGTACAGTTTTGCTTGTTTAAGAATGTACAAAATCACTCATCTTCTTTTTTGAGGTGATCCTTTATTCTGTAGGATTGTCCAACGATACTTACAACTGTTGCGTGATGCAGAACACGATCCAATATGGCGTTCGCTAATTTGGTATCCTGGAAAACTTCATCCCATGCTTTGAAGTTAATATTCGTCGTTAAAATCGTACTTTTTTTTTCATAACGCATATCAATGAGCTGGAAGAACATCTTCGCATCCTCTGCTTCAATTGGTAAGTAACCAATCTCATCAATAATCAATAGTCTATACTTCGTATAATGCTTTAAACGGACTTCTAAGCGATTCTCTATCTTTGCACGCTTCAAGTTCTGGATTAAGTCGTGGCACTTTATAAAGTAAGTGCTGGTACGTTTCTTTGCGGCCGCTATACCTATCGATGTCGCCAAATGAGTTTTGCCGACCCCGCTGGGGCCTAAAAATACAATGTTCTCTTGCGCCTCAAGGAAGCGTAATGAAATAAAATCTGAAATTTGCTGCTTATTTATACTTGGCTGAAATTCAAAATCAAATTCAGTGATTTCTTTTCGGTGTGGGAAGGCACCCACTTTAACCATTGAGTGAATCATATTTTGTTCTTTCACATCAATCTCATAATTTGTAAGTTTGACTAAAGTATCTATAAATGACAATTCGTTTTTAATGCTGAAGTCCACGACTTCTCCTAAATGTTGCGTCATTTGTTTCAGTTTTAAGTACTCTAAGTTTTGGATTAATTGCTGATAACTATTCTTCATCGCTATACACCTCACCGATTGCTGCTAGATTTTGTTTGGCTAAAGCATCGATATCTGGATAATAGGGAATTGCTTTGGCTAGCGTATCTTTATAATGCGTCTCTTTATAATTTAATTTCGATGTAGTTATCTGATGCTGCACAATTAATTCCGTGGTATAGTAGACAAATAACTGATCATCATATACTTGTAACCCGACCGTCTTCCCTTGATATTTGGCTGGAACCGAATATTGGTTAGACTTGTAGGTAATCATGTTTGAAGCATTGACTTTTACAAGTGTGTGCTTGATTCTGTAAGAATCTTTTACTTTGTCCTGTGGTAGGGGGAGTAAGAGGTTCTTTTCTTGTTTGTGCGCAAATAGTGGTATCTTATTCGTCCCTTGATTGATACTTTGATTAATACGTGTACAGAGCTTCTGTATGAATTGATGTAACTCTTCATAGTTGAATTTCCCCTGATAAGCATGAATCTCATCCAACAGCTTCATAGGTGCTTCTACTTTGCCTTTTGTTCTAGGTCTTCCTGCAACACAAGGTTGGACTTTGAAGCCGAAATCCTTCGCGAATTGAGTAAACTTGTTATTCACAACTCCCTTGAAATAATCTGTTCTTGCCTCATCCATTACGGTTTTCATATTGTCTGTCACAATCACTTTTGGTACGCCTCCAAATACTTCAAACGCTTCTGTCATAAATGACAATAAGACACTTTGAGATTTTGAAATACTTAGATGAAAGGCTCTAAATCTTGAATAAGAAAGTAGGAGCACTGCCACATTCACATAGATAATTTCACCATCTTTCATTTCATAGCGAATACTCTCTTTCCAATCCAGCTGTGCTTGTTCACCAGGTTTCGTTTCATAACGAATCCCAGATGAAGCACTTGATGTTGTACGCTTTCCATCATCAAAGTAGGCCTTGAATTCTGGTTTTCGATTTATATATGCACGGAAAGCAGATTGCGAACACTGTAGATCATGATTATCCGTAAGATATTGCCATAAAACTCGCTTGTAATAAAAGATTTGTTTGGAATCGGTGGATAAAAGTAACGCGATGACTTCATAGTATTGGTCAATTTTAGAAGCTTTATTTCTAGTTTCCTTTGGTGTGAAACCGTTTAAATATTTTTCAATCGTTCGACGATCTACATTTAATTCTCTAGCCAACCGGCTTTTATTTATTTTCATTTTTAAATTCCCCATTAGTTGCTGTAGTTTTGGTAGATCGAAAAGATTCTTCACTTCAATTTCCGTCTGAATATCTAGCTGCAAATACACACCAATCACCTCTTGATTAGTATGAAGAAGTGACTCGGATATGTACATATCTATTCAAGCACTTATGTACATATTTAGACTATCATTTATAGTGGGTAGAGGAATTCAAAAAATAAAACCATTATGATAAAGGACAACAGGAGGGAAACTATGGGGAATAACGACTTGTATGTTTATCATATCGTTACTAAGAAAAAAATGAGTCTAGGGCAGATAATCAACTTCGACAAAAACCAAAAGAATACCTTATACCGATTCTTTTTTGAGAGAGAGCAATTGAATTCTAAAGGTGAAGACTTCATTCAGATTTTACAAGGCCATTATACTAATGAAGGCTTGAACTTGGATAATGAAAATGCCCAAGTAGCTTTAAATTATGTTGACCAAACAATCAGAGCTATTAGGGAAGTTATAGTAGAGATGGTTAGATTACAAGAATATCCTGACTATCCTTCAAGGTTGTGTTGCTTATACGCTGCGAAAAGTTATGAAGATACTTTGAAATGGAAAGCAATATTTGATTCATACAATCGGAAGGTTTTGCAGATTGTTAAACTGCGAGTTATTGGTGATGCTTTTGAGGGAGATGGGAAACTTCTACCAAAGGAGGATGGGGTCCCTTTTTCTGAAAAAATTGAACAGGCTAGAGAATATTGGAAGGGGAATGACAGAAATGAACTTCCTGAGCTTTTGATTAACGGACTAATTGAAGTGGTAGAAATCATTGAAGATTTCTCAAAAGTATAGATTGATAGGTTTATTCAATATAAAAATTTATATTATTCTAACTGAGTATTTTACTGGAACAACAATAAGTCATCTCTGCTTGTACTAGCGTTAACGGGATAGGTTGTTGGGACGCCCCAACTTTTTTCACTTAGGATTGCCGCGTAGTATAGTTGATCTATGCACCAAAGAGTATATGACGCATAGAATAAATTGGAGATGATTAAGTACTGGGGGTTAAAATTTTGAATAAAAGCAATGAGAATTTTTATCAAAATGGTTTTAATCTTGATAAAGGAAACCAAGCTGCCAAACTTGCTGTAATTGGTGGAGTCATTACTATTCTCGGTGATGCGATATCCACTTTGGCAGCTGTACTAGCATTAGAAGAAGCAACACAAGAAAAAGATGATAATAATGAAATTAAAGATATGCAAAAGCAAATTAACTATTTAACAACAGAACTAAATACTCTTAAAAATTCGAGTGGTAAAAAGAATCATAATCATGGGATATAGATGATGATATCTTTCTTACTCGAAGTGAGATTTAACCCCAATGCTCATGGCGTTCCATGATTTTGATAATTTTATGAATCCACGTTTTATCAAGATTTATTACAATATAGCTGTTGGAAGAGGTCTTTCCATCCAATTTTCTTCCCATTTCAATTTCCTCGAACAATATTCCATCCTATTCATCCCACACATTAAACTTTGTTCTAAAATCTTACATCAGATTCCCTAACACATGCCATAAACAAAATTCTTTAGCAGCACCATTATTGAATAGCCAAATTTAAAAACCTGCTAACATACACAAAACTCTACACTTCGCAATATGTGTCAACTATGCAAGACTCGCAAATTCTTCTAATGATAGCCTGCTACTTTAATACGACATGGTTAATTAAGAAAAGTCGATTCCATTACTGTACAGGAATTCGATTTTTTTGTAATTCTATTTTCGAATCAAGTTCGAAAATATCAATATTAACTCTTCTGCATATCAAGATAGCGTTGAAGCCCACTTAACTATGCTTTTGTCATTCGCTGAAGTGAAGTATCTACTTTTCAATACTTCCACAAGTTAAAGAATTGCTTTGGTCCCCTTCTTTAACTTTAGAGGGAGGGATTATTTGTTAGTTGGAATAGAACTGAATATTATGCTAAACTGTATAGGTATATATTGGAAACGTAGGTATTCAAATAGTAGTAATTAAATGTGAAAGAGTTTGCTGCCATTCGTACTTGTTTTTATGGAGGGATATTTATGAAAAAACAGATACGTAAAGCGAACCAAGCTAAAGTACACCAACGAAAAAATATCGCATTCCGGATGAACTTCCTATTCTTTTCAATTTTCGTCCTATTTTCATTGCTCATTTTACGTCTTGGCTATTTACAAATCGTCAAGGGCGAAGATTATTCCAAAGAGCTTGAAAGAAGGGAGGAAATTGGTGTCAACACAAGTGTGCCAAGAGGAAGAATATTTGACCGCATGGGACATGTACTTGTTGATAATGATCCGCAAAACGCCATTACATATACGAAAATGACCTCGACGAGTTCCAGAGATATGCTTGAAATTGCTGAGAAACTTGCAGTCTTGATTGAACAAGATACGAAAAGGATTACCCCGGGGGATAAAAGGGACTTTTGGATTTTGAAAAATTCGAAGGAAGCACTTAAAAAAGTTTCCAAAGAGGAACTGCTTGCAATTGAAAAGGATAGTTCATTATCAAGAACACAAATGCAAAGTAAAATCAATACGCTGACACGAGAGCGTGTAACAAAAGAGGAAACTAGTTCATTCACAGATGAGGAGCTGGAAGTACTTGCAATTTACAGAGAAATGATGGCAGGCTATGCGTATTCCCCGCAAATTGTGAAAAGTGGAAATGTCACCAAAGAGGAATTCGCGATAGTGTCTGAACGTCTTGGGGAATTGCCGGGTGTGGATACAACGATAGATTGGGAACGTATGAGGAGATCAGAAAATACGATTCTAGGAACAACCACCAGTTGTAAACGATAAACTAAAGTGAGCAGTTTTCCACAAATAAGATTGAGCAGTTTTCCTCTAAATAATTCACTTCCTTTATACTAAACTTGTAAAAGGAAGTGAGGAAACTGGAGTGAAGAAAATCATGATTTATATGAAAATCTGCGAGTTATCCGAAATGGGCTTTTCTAAGTCGGCAATTGCGAGAAAGTTGGACATTTCAAGAAATACCGTTTCTAAATATCTAAAGAGTACATCTGAAGAATTTGAGGATTATTTAGTCTCCTTACAATCACGTAAAAAGAAGTTGGATCCCTACAGGGATGTCATTGTTGGATGGTTGAAGAAATATCCTGATATGAGTAGTGCCCAGGTCTACGACTGGTTGAAAGAGAATCAGGGGTTGAATGAAGATAATATTGTGGAGAATACTACTAGGAATTATGTGAATGAGTTACGTGCTGCATATCATATACCAAAAGTGTCTGAACAAAGAGTTTATGAAGCAGTTCCGGATAGTCCGATGGGTTTTCAAGCACAAGTAGATTTCGGTCAAGATTTGGTGACTTGTAATGACGGAAAGAGAAGAAGGCTTTATTTTATTGGGTTTGTATTATCCAATTCTAGGTATAAGTACATTGAATTCTTAGATAGACATTTCCATACAAGAGATTTAGTCCGCTGTCATGAAAATGCTTTTGAGTTTTTTGGAGGCATGCCTGAAGAAATGGTATATGACCAAGATGCTTTACTAGCTGTAAGTGAAAATGCGGGTGACTTATTATTTACCAAGGAATTTGATAATTACCGTAAACTAAGAAAATTTTCTATTTATTTATGTAGAAAAAGCGATCCCGAATCAAAAGGGAAAATAGAACAAGTCGTCAAGTTCGTGAAGCATAACTTCATGAAGAATCGTGAGTTTCAAGACATCCATTTGTGGAATCAACAAGCCATTCAATGGCTTGAGAGAACCGGAAACTACAAAGTGCATCATAATACAAAAAAAAGACCTTCTGAAGTGCATACAGTCGAAAAACTGCACTTAAGAAAAGTCTCTTCAAAATTCTCTTTCGAGAATTCCCTAATAGAAAGTATAACAAGAACAATTCAAAAGGACAATGTCATACGCTTTGAATCCAATCGTTATTCCGTACCTACAGGTACGTACGATGCGAAAACTAAAAACATGGCATATTTAGAAGTAACCACAGATGACCACCTAAATATTCGATTACAGACATCTGGAGAATTAATCGCGAGACATTTACTCTGTAGTTCGAAAGGACAATTAGTTTATGATCCAACTCATCATAAGAAACCAAGTCCAAAGAAAACGCTATTGAGAGACGAAATTGTGATTAGGTTTTCTAATAAAGAATTGATTTGTTGGTTTTTAGATGAATTGAATAAGAAGTATCCAAGACACTTATTAGACCAGTTGAAAGTATTACAAATGGTCATTCGAAATCATCCAGAGCATATAAATGAAGCGCTGGAAACTGTGAAAACTTTGCATATGATTAGTGCTAATGACTTCAGAGATGTCGCTTTCACGCTACATAAAGAATCACAGATGCAAGTAAAAGAAGTAATTACCAATTCACCAAAATATCAAGAATATAAGGCAGCAGAACGATCAGAAGATTACTACACCGATTTATTATCTGGGGGTAAAAGGTCATGACCTCTCCTATTGAACTATTACAAGAAAAATGTAGAACCTTGAGACTCGCTGAAACCGCAAAAGAGCTTCCCGCTCTTTTGCGTAATGCAGAATCGGGCAGTTGGACTTATCACGAGTTTATTAATGAACTCCTTACCCATGAAATGGTGTGCAGAGAAAAAAAGACCATTCATCGACTAATGCAATGGGCAGACTTTCCCTATCCAAAAACACTGGCAGATTATCGACTGGAAGAACAAAATGCGATTGGCGAGAGACAGTTTAAATTATTAAAAGATTTAAATTGGATTGAAGAGATGTTTACCCTAATTCTAATGGGCCCACCTGGGACAGGCAAAACACATTTGTCCGTAGGACTAGGCACTTTGGCTATTGAACATGGATATCAAGTGACCTTCGTTTCAATGGGAGAACTAATATATATTTTAAAAAGCAGTGATTACGTTAGTAAATCAAAGACACGCTATAAACGTATTACAACATCAGATTTAATAATTATTGATGATGTTATGTATATGACTGTAGATCCAAAGGAAGCAAGCCTGTTTTTCCAGTTTATATATGACATGTATGATAAAACCGCATTTATATTAACTTCGAATAAGGGTCCAAATGAATGGGGTAAATTTTTAGGAGATACCTCACTGACAACCGCTATATTGGATCGCCTTCTACATCGAAGTGAGGTGATTTCCTTCGGAGAAGACGAAGAAAGTATGCGTATGAAGTACAGAAAGACTTTGTTTCCCGAAGTAAGTGCTCAAACTTAATTGTGGAAAATTGATCAAACTTAATTTGTGAAAACTGCTCAATTCTACTTGACGGTTACACCAGTCCCATTGAAGGACTTCCGAAATCACGTGAGAAGCATTTTTTGGCAAGAAATTATTCGAGAAATGACCGGGTCGGAAAAAGTTATATTGAGCAATATTATGAAGATTTGTTAAAAGGACAGAAAACAATCGTCAAGAATATTAAAGATCGTAGCGGCCGTGTCGTCGAAACGAAAACAATTCGACAAGGAGAACCTGGCAAGGATCTTATTCTGACGATTGATAGTGAACTGCAACAGACACTTGAAAATATCGTATCGAATAAGCTGTTAGAGTTGAAAAGGGGACCAAATACAGGAGAATTGGACAGGGCTTTCCTAGTTATGATGAACCCGAATAACGGTGAAGTGTTAGCACTGGTAGGCAAGCAGGTCATGACGAATAAAGAAACAGGCAAGCTCGAAATATGGGACTACGCATTTGGGACGTTTACTGCAAATCATGAAGCGGGATCAACAGTTAAGATGGCGACGCTTCTTACGGGGTATCAGGAAAATGTGGTACGTATCGGCGAAACGAAAATAGATGAACCAATTAGAATCGGTGGTATTACAAAAAGATCACTGTTTAATCAAAACTCTAGGGAAGCTGTAACGGATATTGAAGCAATCGGTAGATCTTCGAACGTATATATGTTCCGTATTGCAATGGCCATGGCGAATTCTAACAATAGCTCTGGAGAATCGGAACGTAGTATTGAAAATGCATATGATACGTTCCGACAATCTTTTACGTCTTTCGGACTTGGAACAAAAACCGGCATAGACTTACCGGGGGAGTCAGGCGGTCTAATTGGCGATAGCGATTCAATAGGTATTTTAATGGATTTATCCATTGGACAGTTCGATACTTATACAACACTTCAACTGGCCCAATACGTCTCAACAATTGCAAATGGCGGGTATCGTATAGCTCCGAAAGTGTTAAAAGAAATACGCGAACCATCTGAGGACGGTCAAATTCTTGGATCTCTAATTCAAGAAACAGAAATCAATGTCTTAAACAGAATTCAGAGTATAGATGCAGAAATTGATCAAGTGAAGCGTGGAATGCATTATGTGTATTATGCACCTAAAGGAACGGCACCGAGAATTTTCGATGGAAAAGGCTATGATGGGGCAGGGAAGACGGGAACCGCACAAGCCTTCAGTTCAGGGAAATCGACAATCAATCTATCCCATGTCGGGTTTGCTCCTTACGAAAATCCGGAAATTGCTTATGCGGTCCTTATCCCGAACATTACTACAAAGCCAGGAGACCACACGAATGGCGCTCAAAATAAGATTATCCAGCAAGCTGTAGACGAATATTTTAAACTAAAAGTAAAAAGAGCTAAAGAAGAAAATTCTACAGTAGCCGAGCAACCAATCATACAGGCACCTAAAAAAGAACCTGGAAAATAAAATTAGGGAAACCATTATTCAGGTTTCCCTAATTTTTCAGTAGATAAGAACCGTAACGGTTTAGATTTCACCTAAGCCACCTAAATTCAGACGAAAAATGGTCATTGTAAAGTTTTGTATATCATTTTATTCAACATAAGGGCAGGTTAATACAACAAGAGTGTTAACTTTTGTTGTAAAGATGGGATTAAGGAGGGAGGTAATATCGTGGGGATCTCTAAGAAAAAGAGCCCGAAAGAGTGGATTATGATCTTAATAACAGTTTTCGTAAATTGTTGGTGGAGCAACGTATTATGGTTTATTCTATACCCCTAAAAATTCACTAGAACTATATCGAGCACTTGCATTTGCAGATGATATTGAAGGGGTAAAAAATCTAATGTTAGAGGGGTATGAAGGTAATCTCAAGGAAGAAGACTTTGAGTTTATAAAAAGATCGGATACGTCTCCAAATAGCATAAGTCAATTCACTCTTTTTGAATATGATGTAAGAACTTTTGAAATTATGACTTCACCAGGCACAAAAAGGTTAGAAGTGATAGCAGCTGATGAATTGCAAAAAGATATCAGGAATTATTTTCTTAAATTAGCTCTATAAACCGTAGTTGGATAATGAATTATTAAATTAAGTTTACTTTGAATGGTATAAATGAAATATAATCAAATGAAGGGGATAAAAATGATTAAAAACCTTATGTCCTTATCTATTATAACCTTAGGAATATATATTGTTTTAGGTTCCTGGCTTATTTCAAAGTCATTAAAATTTGATCCGGTCAATGAAATATAGGAAGAACAATTTAGATATGAGTTAATCTCACCGAATGATAATAACATCATTATATTTGATAAACAAAGAGCAGAATATTGGCGGAAGTATATTGAAATTAATGAGGGACGGAATGATTGGGAGAAAAATACATCACCAATTACTACAACATCAAAATAAATTCATAATGTTGATTAACTAACGGGTGCATTAGTGGAAGATCATTGAGTTGCAATACAGCTCATTATTTTTGTTTAACTAAAAGGAGTATTTTGGAAATTACTAAAGTGTAGAATAAGGTGGGTGTCATAAGTTGGTCAGAAGGCGCGGTTATTTTGAAATACAGGTTGTGGGCAAACCGCTAAGCTGTCCCCTCTGTGACGGGACTATTTATAGTCATCGGGAAGTATATATGGATGTAGCACGGTTTGTTGATGAAGATCCAAAGCAGCAATTAACACTGCAGTCTTTTACATGTAAAGATTGTGGTAATATTCAGCAGTTCCAACAACTAACGAAAGGTGTGGAAACGAATATCGTTTACATACAGGTAGATTAGATATGGTAGAAGATTTAAGCTGTGAGGAAAGTCAAATTACGATTTTGAACCGACCGCTCATTTGTCTTTTTTGCGAGCATGATGTATTTATTCCGTACACAACTTACAGAAATGTGGAAAATCCAGGTATTGATGTGTTTCATGTAAACTATACGGCAGTTTGTACGCATTGTGGCGGCGTGACACAGTTTGGAGATCCAAGCTACTTTAATCGAGAGGGTGTTTACGTCTGGGCTTTTGATCAAACTCTCCTTCATGCACGCCCTCCGGAGCCACCTGTTATCCGCATTGTAGATGATGCAACGTTGCAGGCCCAAAAAAAGTGCTTAGACTTAGCACTTCAGCTGCTTGTGCAAGAAGGAAATGTAGACAATTTAGTGTTTTCTTTAGCCGAGGCGGAACATTTTTTTGAAATAGTAGCATTATTGAAGTCTGAACCGTTTTATGTAGTTGAAGAAATCAGTGCTGAAACATGTTTAGCAACGGCACTACATCAGTTAATGACGTACCATATTATTGACAGTGAACAATTACTCTCCACGGTACAAAATGAAAGCTATCCAGGTATTGAGCCACTTTTAAAGCAGTATATAAAATGAAAAGAACGTGTAATTCCTATTCTATAGGAGCTACACGTTCTTTTTTAACCTTTAGTTTTTAGTCGAATGCCAATTAAAGTTGGTTACTTATCCTTTCGCATTAAAATCACGATGAATTGCACAATGAACGCCAGTCCCAAACCGAAGGAGGAAATGATGAATAAAGATAAGATTCCCAGTACATCTCCCATTCCGTTCGTGTTCACTATTAAACTTCGGAAAAACTCTGCAAAAGCAAGAACGACACCAACCATAAAAATTCTGAAAGCAATCTTCAAATTGTAAAACAACAGTAAGAAAGAGAAAATCCCAATGGTTAATCCAAAAACACCAAACGTTAAGTAGTTTTTAAAAATCAGTGTTTGGCCTAGAATCGTACGTACACCTACTATAAGAAGGACGAAACTTGTAAGTCCGGAGAAAAAACCAATCTTCCATAATCTATTTAACATAAATCCCACCTACTTTCGTTATTCATCATATCGAATAGTGAGGTGATTATGCCAATGAAAGCATTGTGGATGTGAAAATCCCGCTTTCCAAATTAGGAAAGCGGGATTTATTCATTCATTAATTACTTTTTTGCGACAATGACAAGTTTACCTTGGTCGAGTTCTTCCTCAGCGGTAGCAGCTTCTTCTTTTGAAAGACCTGCGCCTTCCATCTTACTGCGTAGTTCATCGCCGCGTGAAGAGAACATATTTTTCATGCTATCCAAGAAACCTTGTTCTTTCATACCGGCTTTTTCTGTATCGAGAGCATCCGTGATGTGGTCTCCTCTTTTTTTGTCATGTGCAAAAACATAAATTTCATCATGAGTATATCCTTGTGTTACCAAATCCTCGATTTCTTTCTTTGCCTGAACGGCGTTTTCAACGGTTTTTTGTACAGTCATTAAAATTACCTCCATTTTTTTATCTCCTTTTTTATATACCTCCAAAAGGCAAGGTCTAAACAAAAAAATGAAAGTGCTGATCAACTGCGTAAATTTTTATAGATGTGGATGAAATAAGTTGGGTCTGTATCGACTTCATAAGTGAAGACACCTTGGGTTGTATGTAAATAGAAGAAGCCTGCTCCGCTGGAAAACGGCTTATAGGACATATCGTGTACGTGTTCTAATTTGAAGGTGTTTCGTGAAGTTGAAATCGAGTCAGCATATAAGTGGATGCTATGTACGGTTCTCTCTGTCTTTTGGTCATACCAACCCATAATTCGTTCGACTGAAATATATGTAAGTGTGGCAACAGTTTGCTTGATTGATTCCTTCATTGAGATTCCTCCGTGATTACAATTTGTACTTATCATTATCCCCATCCTAACAGGTATTTATCAATAATACTAAAAGCGGGAATTTTTGTATGTGTGAAAGTTCGTCAACGGGGAATGGACTGTATAAGGAGGTAGATATGATGAAGAAAATTTCTGTTTTCATCTTGACCTTGGCATTTTCCTTCGTACTTGTTGCTTGCGGGAACGCTGAAAAGGATAATAATCAGGCAGTGGACGAACCTGTTACGGGTGAGAAAAGTAATGGAGCAATAAATGATGTAACAACAAATGATGTAACGGACCAGCCCAAGGGAACTGAGAGTACAAAAACGGAACAAAATAATACTGTGGCAAATCAAGATGATATGCAAAAAAAGATGGGTGACCTTGAGTATGTCGATTTTGAATTAGGGGTTGATTATGCGGATCATCAAGAATATGAGGCGGAACTTGAAAAGAACAGTGATGATTCGATCGATGCAGAAATAGAGGATTCGCTTAATAATGTGAAGAAAAAGGGATCGGAAGCATTTAATGAACTTTATCCAATGGTGAAACAATTGACAATTACGCAACAAACGAACAAACAAGATGCAATTCAAGAAGTGATGAAAGTATTCAATTTACCAAAAGATTATACAGAATTTGAGGTGGAAATCCGCTTTAAAGACGGAACAAAAATTGAATTTGAAGATAAAAGATAACTACTGTATTGCTCCAATGAATGGGTTATGTAAAATGGTGTTGAAAGTCTCCTAGGCATATGTGCTTGGGAGATTTTTTGTGGATTATTATTCCAGTAGAATCAAATATCAATAATGAGAATTTTGCTCAATAAATGTTACAGAATTGTTAATTGTAACTTTTACAAAAGAGATTTCTTGACTGGATAATTCACTCGCACTACAATGAGTAATGTGAGGTGAATAGGGCGTGAGAATTCGGAAATTCAAGTTGAATGAAAGTGGATTGAACCGCTTTTTTGGACCTCTTGAGGCTAAGATAATGGACATTTTATGGAATGATGTTGAAATGACAATCAAAGATGTTCAGCAGGTACTTGAAAGGGAAAAGTCGACGAATTTCAACACTGTAATGACGGTTATGAATCGATTAGTGGACAAGGAAATTCTTCGAAAAAGAACAGATGGACGATCGTTTTTATATAAACCAGTTCTTTCAAGAGAGGAATTTTTGTCTACGCAGTCGAAAGAAATGACAAATGAGCTGATGGATGAATTTGGGAACGTTGTCGTAAGCCACATGCTGGATGCTCTAGAAGACGTAGATGATGCTCTCGTCGCCAAGCTCGAGGAAAAAATCAAAGAATTGAAAAAGGGTATGTAGTATGTACAAACGCCAATCATCTAGCATGTTTATCATATCACTCGCAATTTCGGCAATAATTTTTTTTCAGATGGGCTTGTATCTTCTTTCAATAGTAGCAGGCTGGGATGTTGGGTATAATCTCGTTGTCGTCTGCCACGGTTGGATGAGAACAATCGGGTTGTCGTCTCTTGAATATGTACTCGATGCCTTCGTCGTTTATACATTGTTAGTTACTAGTTGGAAAATCGGATCACAACTGTATTATGCTTCACGAATGAAAAAAAGATTTGAGCAATATAAAGAAAATGGGCTCTCAATCGAAATGAATCAGACTTATAGCAATGGAGAAGATGAATTCATCGTGATTTCACATCCATCACCACTTGCGATTACAATGGGTTTTGTTCAACCTAAAATTGTACTATCGACGGGATTAATAAGCCTCTTAAACAATGAGGAATTAAAAGCCGTCATTTCTCATGAGATGTACCATAAAGAAAATAAAGACCCTTTCAACATTTTTTTGATGTCACTTTGTTCATCCACTATGTGGTATCTTCCGATTCTAAAATGGTTTAATCAGAACTATAGAATTATGAAGGAATTGTTAGCAGATGAATATGCAATCGAAAAACAAGAGACGTCTGTAAATTTAGGGAGTGCACTTTTAAAAATGCTTAAAGTGAGCAAAAATCAAAAAATGCCTTTTGCCTATGCGTCATTTGCTGATACATCCGTTAATTATCGAATTGATTATATCTTAAATCCAGTAAGGGAAATTCAAATAAAACTCCCTTTAATCGTTACGCTTATGTCGTTAACTATTTTCAGTCTTATCTGTGCACTATTTATTTACGCTTTAGCGTAAATTTTTAACCCATCACACTACGTTGCGTAGTTCAAATTAGGAGTGTTTTTCTTTGTCAAAGAAAATCTTTTGGATTGTTGGATTAGTAGTTATTTGTATTGTAGGCGTTATTGTTTTAACGGATGTTGACCAAAAGTCAGTCGTTATAGATTTAGAAGGACAACCGTTTTTAGGTGAAGAGTCAGCGCCAGTCGAGATTATTGAATTCGGTGATTATAAGTGTCCAGCTTGTAAAGATTTCAATGATAACCTCTTGCCAATTATTAATAAGGAAGTAGTTGAAACTGGGGAAGCAAAGTTTTATTTTATGAATTATTCCTTTATTAATATCGATTCAAATCGATCTGCTCAATTTGCAGAAACAGTCTATCAAGAGCTAGGAAATGAAAAGTTTTGGTCTTTCCATGAATTATTATTTAGTAAACAACCAGATGATTTAACTTTCGAAAATGTTGACCTATATACGGAGTCGTTTTTGGAAGAGGTATTAGCAGAGGTCGCAACTGAAGAAGAAACGAAAACAGTAATGAAGGCGTTCGGAGAAAACGAGGGAAAAGAAGCGTGGGAAAAAGATATGAAAATGGCAAAAGACTTAGGTGTTTCGTCAACGCCGACAATTTTTATTGACGGTAAGCAATTCGTAGGAAAAACGTTAAAAGACTTCACAGATATGGTGGAAGAGGCGGCTGCTAGTGGTAAATAAACCGCTCTTCTTTGCCTGGTTAGTATCGATTACAGCGCTGGTAGGAAGCTTGTTTTTTAGCGAACGGATGGGCTTTGTACCATGCACATTTTGCTGGTATCAGCGGATTGTCATGTACCCCCTTGTTCTTTTTCTAGGCATTGCTTTTTACAGAAATGACCGCGATATCTACAAATACGTGCTTCCGATGTCAATACTAGGCATGCTTATTTCTAGTTATCATTATGCGCTGCAAAAAATACCCTCATTGCATGAATTTAGTGCATGTACGGGCGGAGTACCATGCTCAGGGCAATATATTAATTGGTTTGGTTTTGTAACTATTCCTTTTTTGGCACTCATTGCTTTTACGTTCATTACAGCTATGATGCTAATACTTCGTAAACGAAAATAAACGTATGACAAGAGTCCCCTCCGATTAAGTAGGGGGCTCTTGTCTATGTTGGGTCATTGTTCAGCCCATAAATAATAGTCTTGGCCTTGGAGTGTCTTAAAACCGATTTGTTGATAGAGTCGAAGGGCGTGTTCATTTTTTGTCTCTACTTCAAGCTGGACACTGCATCCTGCTTCATGTTCTTTCTTCACAATATTGCGCAGTGCTTTTCCGCCATACCCTTGGCCTTGGAATTCTGGCAACACGGCAAAGCCATAAATAAAGGCTTCTTCATCTTTTCTGCTCACTCGGATTTTACCAATCTTTTTACTATTCACTTCAATGATGAAATGGTGTTCATCAGGATTTTTTTTAACACGTTCATTGTGAAGCTTTCCATCTGCTTCAGTCATGTTAAAAGCGAGAACGTCGAGTTGTACTTCGAAATTGGAGTCCTCCGGTTGCGATTCGCGCAAGAAAATATCTTTGCTTTCTTCAAGAAGTTGTTCTTCCCAACCCATCTGAAACTCCGAAAAAGTATACGCACACGGCTGATTAGCCAACCATTCTTTTGCGGAAATTGAAGTAGCGGGTGCGTTCAATAAAATCTTTTGGAACCCCTTCTCTTGAATTGATTGCATTGCCCTTAGCCAAAGAGCAGAAAAATGGTGTTTCCTTCTTTCGCACGGCCTAACCATCCCGCACACTTCAACTGTCGATCCGAAACCGTATAATGCCAAATAAGCGACGAGTTCTCCGTGTTCTTCATGAAAGAAATCCATGCTTTGATCATCTCTCTGTCGTAACATGTCCCAATTTAACTTTAGTCGGATGGCATCAACTTGCTCACACTCATTTTGAAGGGTTTCAATTTTGTTTAATTGGTCATCTGTAAGCATCTTATAGCCTCCATTTCATAGCATAAAACTATTATATACAAGTCTACTAAGAAGTGGGAATAATTAATCGGAAGAGGGAGACGGGATTTCTGTCCGGTACAACCGATTTTTTCTGTTTCGTGACAACTTTCACAGAAAGAAGTATGATGAATAAGGTTGTTTCCATCAGTTAGCTGATAAATACTATTGAAAGCGAGTTTATGTATGACTATCATTCAAAATATAATTAGTTTCATATTACATATTGATGAACATTTGGTTGAAATTATCCAAAATTTCGGTTCATTGTCATATGTATTATTATTTTTAATCGTGTTTGTTGAAACCGGTCTTGTAATTTTTCCTTTTTTGCCGGGTGATTCATTACTGTTTGCAAGTGGAGCTCTTGCTGCAATGGGGGCTTTCAATATTGTACTTCTTCTTATCGTGTTCTTTACTGCAGCCGTCATTGGCGATACAGTAAATTATCAAATCGGTAAAAAAGTTGGAACAGCAATTAAGCCTAATAGCTTGATTGGTAGAGTCATCGATCAAGAAAAAATGAATAAAGCAGAGGGTTTCTTTAATAAGCATGGTGGTAAAACGATAGTGATAGCTCGTTTTATGCCATTTATTCGTACATTCATACCCTTTGTTGCAGGGGCAAGTCGCATGAATTACCGCTACTTTTTCATTTATAATGTGGTGGGAGCAGTATTATGGGTTGGAATATGCACAATTGCAGGTTTTTTCTTCGGGAATATTCCTATCATTAAAGATAACTTCTCCACTGTTCTTTTATTAATTATATTTGTGTCTGTTCTGCCTGCTATTATCGGTGTTTTAAAGAGCCGTTTGAAGAAATAATGAATGTATTGCTAACAAGGAAATACCTCTTGAGCGGATGATGCTCAGGAGGTATTTTAAGTTATAATTCATCAGCAAGTAGCGCCGTTTTTTAAGTTTGTGAAGTAGAATCAAAATCAAAATCACCGAGAGTCTCCGTGTATACGGAGACTCTCGGTGATTTTCGTTACTTAAGCAATTTTTTTATATCCTTCATTAATTCTTTAACATAGGATGCATCTACATAATTGTATTCGTTCACAATACGACCATGCTGATCAATTAAATAAAAGTTTGTTCCGTGAATGACTTGATTGGATGTGGTGGGCTTTTGGACAATTGTTTGAAATTGCTCCCTTGCAAATACTTCGATTACTTCTTGTGTATAGCCTGTCAATGCATGCCAATTCGATTCATCATCTGTGAACTGAAGAAGATAGTTTTTTAATGCTTTTGGTGAATCGATTGTTGGGTCGACAGTGAACGATACGAATTCGACTTGAATGCCTTCTCCCTTGATTTTTTTCTGCAAAGAAGCCATTTCATTCGTCATCGGTGAACAAACGGTTTTGCATTTTGTGAAGATGAAATCGGCAATCCAGACTTTACCTGCTAACTCTTCCGTGCCGAATGGTTTTCCGTTTTGGTCTGAATAAGAAAAGGGAACAATCTTTTTTGAGTTTTGAGGCTCAGAACCACAGGCAGAAATAAGTATAATTAGGGCAAGTGAAATAAGTAGATATCGTGTTTTTTTCAAATTACACCTCTTCTTTTTCATCACCGGATAAGCCCGGCAATCCAATAGTTACGACTGTACCTCTTGCTGTGTCGCTGGTCATCTCAAACGTTCCATTGTGTAGTCGAATGATTTCTTTTACAATAGAGAGCCCCAAGCCTGTGCCGCCCGTGGTGCGATTTCGGGCTTTATCTGTCCGGAAAAAACGATCGCCAAGTCGTTCGATATCTTCTTCGTCAATTAGGATCCCGTCGTTTGTCACTCGGTATTGGAGTAAGTTCCTTTTTTTTGTTAGTTCAATTACTAAGATGCCGCTAGTAACGGAATATTTTATGGCATTGTCTATTGTATTGTAAAAGATTTGTTGGATTCTTTTCGGATCTCCAGTCATAATAAGTTCTTCTTCGATGTTTAATTCGAGGAGTAACTTTTTTTCTGTGATGTGAATTGTGAAAAGAGTGATCGTATCTAGCAGTAATTGAGCAATGGCAATGGGCTGCATGTCAATCGTATACAACTCTTCTTGCAGATGATTTAATTCGACAAGGTCAGTAATCAATTTAGACAATCGTTCTGTTTCTTTTTCAATCGTCGTCAAATAGCTTTGTGCTTCTTCAGGTGACGAATATATTTTATTCTTTAGAACATGTGTGTAACCGCTGATATATGTCAGTGGGGTTCGTAGTTCGTGAACGATATTCGAAGAGAACTCCTTCTTGCGCTCTTCCTGTTGTTCAAGTGAAAGGCTCATCAAATTGAATGCCTTCGTCAATTGGCCAATCTCATCATCCCGATCACTTTTAACCCGATTTGAATAGTTCCCTTTGGATACTTCATAAGAAAGTTGTTGAAGATCCTGAAGTGGTCTGAATAGGGAACGCCATGTTTGATTAACGACTAAAAAGAGTGTGAGGAAAAAAAATGAACCGATGGTTAACAATATTGGGATACTTCCCCGGAATACATCTTGTACGGCTGCGAGCGGAACATAGATATAGATAAAACCGATGAGCCCATTTTCACCTTTGATTGGAAAAATAGCTCCTAGAATTTCACGGTCAAGTTCCTGTACGAATCCCTCTTTTAGTACATAGGATCCTTTTTCCAATGTTGCCCGGTCACTTGCATCGACAAGTGTTTCGTAATTGATTTTATAAGGGAAATAGGAGGTGAGATCCTCTAAGTTATCAACAACAATAATTTCGTATTCCGAAACGATATTATACCATTGGATTTTCTCAATGATTTCATCACTTAATTCACCGTAGTGATAGTGAGAGGCCGTTCTTTTACCTTGATACACAATGGAATCCTCAATACTTGCTATATACAATTCAGAATAAAGATAATGAATAAAGAAAAAGGAAAAGAGAATCGTAAATGCGATACTTGAAATCAGTACCACTAGTATTTTTTTGCTTAATGTAAGTTTCCTCATCTTCACACCTCGAATTTATAGCCAATACCCCAAACTGTTTCTATTCGTTCTCCATCAGTGCCCATTTTGAGCCGTAGTGTTTTAATATGCGTATCGACTGTCCGTTCACTACTTTGATGATCTTCTCCCCAAACGATATGGAGCAACTGTTCCCTAGAATAGACTCGTCCTTTATTTTTCGCAAGGATATAGAGCATGCCAAATTCTTTTAGTGTTAATGATAAAGGTTTTCCATTTAACAGCACTGTATGTGCTGAATTATCAATGAGAAGTGGCCCGACTTTTAAACTATCGGCAGCAGGTTTAGTTAGATAAGATCTTCTTAGTACGGATTCGATTCGGGCAAGAAGTTCGCCTGGTAAGAAGGGCTTGACAATATAATCATCGCCGCCTAGTTTTAGACCTTGTATTTTATCCCATTCCTCCCCTTTTGCTGATAAAAAGATGAGAGGGATCGTTGATGTGCGTTTTATTTCTCTGGCGAATGTAAAGCCGTCCATATAAGGCATCATAACGTCAACGATTAGCAGCTGAGGGGCTGCTTTGGCTATCAATGAAAGTGCGTGGATACCGTCCGTTGCTTCAACAACAGTGTAGCCTTCTTTTTCTAGGAACATTCTAATCAGTTTCCTCATTTGCGGTTCATCGTCTATAATCATAATGGTAGCTGAATTCAAGATAAAACCTCACTTCACTTATAAATTGCTAATCGTACTCATTTTCCTGGATAGATGTGAAAATCATGTGAAGCACAGCACTTCACAATTAGTTCTAACTTATCTTCTATAATCATAACGAATATAACGAATTACGTTAAGTAAAAAGACAATGGAGGAATCTTAATGAAAAAAAGAATTGGATTGTACCTTATGGTTTTCATGTTGGCAACGTTGGCAGCATGCGGTAAAGAGGAAGAGGGGATAAATACTGATGGAGAAATGCCTCTTCCGCTTGAGGTGGATTTGACTGTGACAGAACAAGCCGAAGTGGATGGCACTGTAGAAATGGCAGCGGTTGTTTCACAGGGCGATGAAAAAATAGAAGATGCGGATGAAGTGGTTTTTGAAATCTGGGAAGAAAGTAAAAAAGACGAGAGCTTCAAAATTGAGGCTGCAAATGAAAAAGACGGTTTGTATACAGCTGAAACTGCGTTCGACCATGATGGTCTTTTTCACGTTCAAGTCCATGTATCAGCGAGAGCTTTACATACAATGCCGAAAAAAGAAGTAATCGTTGGTAATGGCGGGCATTATGAAGAAGCTGACGAAGGTGAAGTAGAACACGAACATGAACATGCTGATGGATTTTCAATGCATTTTATGAATCCTGAAAATATGAAGTCCGGAGAATCAGCGAAACTCGTAGTTCACCTAGAAGTAGATGGCCAACCATTTGAAAAAGCGCGTGTACGATACGAAATCTGGAACGAAACAAATCCTGAAAAACACGATTGGGTCGATGTCGACGAATCAACTGCCGGTGAATATGCAACATCCTATACTTTTGAGGAAGCGGATACGTACAAAATTCAAATCCATGTAGAAGACGATAAAGAATTACATGAACATGAAGAACATACACTAGAAGTTAAATGAAAAGTAATGGAACCTGCTCGCCTTACAAGGCGGGAGGTTCCATTTTTAATTGAAATAGGATCAAAAAAACATTTCATAAATGCCAATTACGATTAGCAAGAGTCCGGCGATGCTATTGGAATATTGCCCGAATAGCGTATTGCCGATTCTATTGCCAAGCATAACACCGAGTGCAATTGAAATTACGGAGAATATTCCAATTGAAATGGAAGTGAAAAGTGGAGAGACGCCTGTGATACCCGCACCAAAACCAATCGTTAAGCAGTTTAGCGCAAGCACAAATCCTAAGAAAATAGATTCTCTTAAAGTGATTTTCTTCGCTTTATTTAAACTTACAAATACGGAGCGCGTATCTGTTATTCGGTTTGACTTATTTCTATCAAATAAGGGTGAGGTTATGATAAACCAAACACCAAGACCGATAATTAGGGAGCCTCCCATATAGTTGGCGAATGATTGTGAAAAGTAATTGGATAAATAACTACCTGCTGTTATCGAGATAAACGCAAAGATAATAGAAGTTAGGGAAATAAGTATATTGTATAGTAAAGGAATTTTGTTGAATTTAAGACCATATGAAACACTTATTACTAAATTATCAATGTTAGCCGCAACCCCTATTAATAATATAGTCAGCCATTGCATATTAATTTCCCCCTGCAACTGTTTGTTCATCACCTATCTATATGAGCTAATAAGAAGTAGCGTGCGGGCTCGGTTTACAAAATAATGCGTTCAATCAATGTAGGTAAATAATAGAGTGAATGGTGTTTTCTTGACAATTAGGTTAAGAAGGCACTTTTTTTGCTCGAGTAATGATTTACCAAAAAATCAAAATGAAATTAATCAACTACTAGACACTCCGTGTATAATTGCTTTTTGGATTGCTTTGGATTGAACAACTTCTATAAAGCCCTCGAATACATCGCGATATTGAAGAGCTATCCACATTCATCGTGAATAGCTTTACGTTTTACTGAAAGGGTGGATGTTAAACTGTATACTAAAAGTAACTAACAAGTTGAAGTATTGAATCGGGTGTGGCCGAAGCGATACAATGGAATTCTTAATTTCAACTAATATACATAGTTAAAGGGGAGATCAGGATGGCAGAACACTACTTCCATTTAAAAGCGGATTGGCCGGGTTTACGGAATGATAGTGGAACAATTGATGCAGGGAATTTAAAGACTGAAGTGTCTATCCCACCTGAAATGGATGGACCTGGAATTGGTACGAATCCGGATGAAATGTTGTTAGGAGCAGCGGCGACATGTTATATCATCACGCTTGCCGCAATGATGGAGCGCAGTAAACTTGAGAAAGTGGCCTTAACCATGGAGTCTGTCGGCGTTGTCGACGTAACGAATGGCGTCATAACATACAAAAAGATTATCCATAAACCACGAATTGTCTTGAAGCAGGATGCGACTGAAAAGGATGAAGCACTAGCGCTGAAGCTTGCGGAAAAAGCAGAAACGTCCTGCATGATCAGTCGTGCGGTCAAAGGGAATGTAGAAATTGAGTTGGACGCAACTGTAACAAAATAGAATGATAAAATGATGGATAACCGTGCTCAATAGAGTGCGGTTTTTTCATGCGATAAAAATAATGTTGAATAATTCATAGATGAAGCGTATATTTGTTTATATAAAACTAAACTATATTGAAAGGTGTTTATAATCAAATGAATATGTCGCTAGATTACCCGGTGGAAGTTATAGAGAAAGGTTACCGTGAAGAAAATCGTCATTATTGTTGCTTACTTTGTGGCGAAGAGGTTGAAAAAGGAGTGATTTATCCTGTAGGGGACGTATTTTTCGAAGATTGGCGTTTTATGGAACATCATATCGAGAAAGCTCATGGTTCCGTTTTTGAACTGCTACTTTCGGGTGGTAAGGATCAGACGGGCTTGTCCGATCAGCAAACGAAACTGCTTTTTTTGATTTACGAAGGAAAGACAGACAAAGAAATTCAAAAAGAATTAAAAATCGGAAGCATGTCGACGATTCGTAATCATCGTTTCTCCTTACGAAAAAAAGAAAAACAAGCAAAAACACTTCTAGTTTTAATGAATTTATTGAAACAGCGACAAGAAGTTATAACAGAAGAACCGGATAACGATGGGACGATTGAGAAATCATTTGAACCTCCGGCGGAATTAGCACGCTATTTTTCAAAAGAAGATGGTCGTTTGAAAACACTCCGCTTAAATGAGCAAGAAAAAGACCATTTATTGGCTGCAATTGCCCTTTTCTTAAATGCGAAAAAAGTATACACAGAAAGTGAAATCAACGTAATTTTAGAACCGATTTTTGAAGATTATATGTTATTGCGCCGGGAGATGGTTGACCGTGGTGTGTTGACGCGAAACACTGAGGGCAGTGAATACCGACTTTACTGCAAAAATGAAAATGGAGATGGAGAAGAAATGGATTTTAAAAAAGAAATGAAGTTGAAAGCGAAGGAAGAGAAACCGAGTTACGGGATTTTTCAAATCAAGAATGTGAAGAATGGGAAGTTATTTGTCAGTTCGACACCGAATTTCAAAACATTAAATGGATTGGAATTCATGTTAAATACCGGTGGGCATAGCAATAAAGAACTCCAAACCGATTGGAGTGAACATGGAAAAGATAATTTTGAAATTGAAATACTTGAAACGATAGATGAAAAGGATTGGAGAGGGACTAATAAAAAGAAAATTCTTGAAAAGCAGTTGGATAAGTGGTTAGAAGTGATAAAGCCATACGGGGAAAATGGATACAATAGCCTCAAAAAAGTATAATAAGTAATGAAAAAGACAGCATACACAGTTTGTGTGAATGCTGTCTTTTTTCATTGCAATGGGAATTATAAAATCTTGTATTTATGAGTACTTTCTACATAGAGATTACACGTCTAGAATCCATCGTCTAGCAAGAGTTTTTGATCAGTTCATTTATCGGAAGGATCTTTTTGCTGATTGCTCATCGGTACGAGATCAAAAATATCATGATCTTCAAATGCATCGATTAGCCGATCTAGCCATTTATAATAAGCTCGCATATACTGCAGTTTATCTATATCTATCGTTACTTCTGCTTTCAATTCATCACTAATTGCAGGGTCATTCATCAATTCGTTCAGTTCAGTCAATGATTTTCTAATGGCACCCGAATGCTGGGAGACGGATTTTCTCCACTTAATTGAAAATAGATCGATAAAGCTTTGATACCAATCGTCTGATACTTGATAAAGATCTTTTCGGACGCCTCTTTTCCAAGCACGTTCCACTAACTTTAAATCAGATAGTGCTCTGACGGATGTGCTCATACTTGTTTTGCTCATCCCGAGTTCTTCTGTCATGTCATCCAGAGTTAAGGGTTCATTATGAAAAAACATCGTGCCATATTGTCTCCCAGCAGAAGGTGTAAGACCGTAAAGATGTATATTTTGTGCGATTGTCTCAATGATTCGCTCACGGGCTTTTTCAAGTTTTATATTACCGTCCATAAACGTCACCCCTCCACTTGCTATCGGTACAGAATAACCGATTTCGTTATTTTTCGCTATTTTCTTATAGCGTATTATATCCTAATCGAAAAAGCAATTTGGAGCAATAGTATTTCAAACAGTTTTTTCCGTTCAAACAATTTAATTTGTAAATACGGTTGTATTACATTTATATTACGACTATACTAGTAGACATTCGCAAGTTTTGAAATCGTAAGGAGTGTATGTATGAGTGAACAGATTGCCAGTAAGAAAATCGAAGTGAAAAACACTACAAAGATTTTCGGCAAAAACACGAAGCGGGCTTCGCAGCTGCTAAATGAAGGAAAAACAAAGAATGAAATTTTGAAAGCGACTGGCGCAACTGTCGGCGTGAAGAATGCATCGTTCGATGTGTACGAAGGTGAAATATTCGTCATTATGGGATTGTCAGGCAGCGGAAAATCAACGCTGGTCAGATTGTTGAACAGGTTGATCGATCCGACGATGGGCAATATCCTGTTGGACGGTGAAGACATCGTTAAGATGAATAAAGAACAGCTTCGTAATGTGAGACGCAAGAAAATCGGGATGGTATTTCAGAATTTCGCGCTTTTCCCACATAAAACGATTCTTGAAAATGCAGAATACGGCCTAGAAATCCAGGGAGTTGCAAAGGTAGAACGTCAAGCCAAAGCAAAAGAGTCCTTAGGGTTAGTTGGACTTGCAGGGTATGAAGATCAATACCCAAGCCAGTTAAGTGGTGGAATGCAGCAACGTGTCGGTTTAGCAAGAGCGCTTGCCAACGGACCCGATGTCTTACTGATGGATGAAGCATTCAGTGCACTTGACCCATTAATTCGGAAAGATATGCAAGACGAATTGCTACAGCTTCATAATGATATGGGGAAAACAATTATTTTCATTACCCATGACCTAGACGAGGCACTTCGTATAGGAGACCGGATCGCCTTGATGAAAGACGGAGAAATCGTTCAAGTTGGTACACCTGAAGAGATATTAATGAGTCCATCGAATGAATATGTAGAACGTTTTGTTGAAGACGTGGATCTTTCCAAAGTGTTAACGGCGGGACATATTATGAAAAAAGCGGATACGGTTCAAGTCGACCGTGGGGCGAGGGTTGCTCTCCGTATGATGAAACAGTTGGGGATATCTTCGATTTACATTGTTGACAAAGCAAACCGTCTAATGGGTGCGGTCACGGCCCAAGATGCAGGTTCAGCTATTGAAACAGGGAAGTCGCTTGAAGAAATAATAATTTCTGATCTTCCGATGATTACTTCGGATACTGTGCTGACCGATTTGTTTGATGTCGTATCGACAGCTGCTATACCGGTTGTCGTCGTAGATGATAATAAAAAAATTCAAGGAATTATTATTCGTGGTGCACTGATTGGGGCGTTATCAGGTGACAATCAGTTTATTAATAATAACGGAACAATCGATTCCGACGAACAAACGGATACGGGGGTGAAGGCGCATGGATAAGCTTATACCTCGTTTGCCATTTGCAGATTGGATAGACAATGGTGTTGATTGGCTTGTAGTGACGTTTGGTACATTGTTTGACGGGATTTCAAATTTTCTCAAAGGAATTGTTGAGGGATCGGTAGAATGGCTCGATATGGTGCCTTCCATTTTACTTGCCGTGCTTTTTGCCTTGCTCGCGTGGTTCATTTCCACCCGACGCATTGCTTTGTTCACACTAATCGGCTTGTTATTCATTGACTACTTGGGTTATTGGTATCCAATGCTACAAATGCTTGCGCTTGTACTCACCTCCGTGTTCTTTGCCTTGGTGATTGGTATTCCAATCGGTATTTGGGGTTCACAACAGGCGACAGCAAGGAAAATTATTAATCCAATATTGGATCTAATGCAGACGATGCCGGCATTCGTTTATCTGTTGCCTGCCATTTTCTTCTTCAATATCGGAGTTGTTCCAGGCGTTGTGGCATCTGTCATCTTTTCAATGCCGCCAACAATCCGTTTGACAATGCTCGGTATTGAGCAAGTTCCGAAGGATTTAATCGAGGCGACTGAAGCTTTCGGCTCCACGACATGGCAGCGGTTGAGCAAGGTGCAAATACCACTTGCCAAGCCGACAATCATGGCGGGTGTCAATCAAAGCATTATGCTTTCCCTATCCATGGTTGTTATCGCCTCCATGGTTGGTGCACCTGGGCTTGGTGAAGAAGTTTACCGGGCCGTTACACAATTGAAAACGGGCGTCGGCTTTGAGACCGGATTGTCCATCGTGATCGTAGCAATTATTTTAGATCGCATCACGCAGCACGCAGGAAAGAAAAAACAAGGGGGAATTACACGATGAAATTAACTAAAAAAGTATTAGGACTTGGAGCGGTCGCTCTGCTTGCAGTAGGACTTGCTGCATGTGGCAATGACGATGACAAAGGTAAAACAGAAACAGGCGGAGATTCTGAGAAATCTGTAGGCGAATCAGTAGACTATAAAATTACTGGTATCGATCCAGGTGCAGGTATCATGGAAGCAACTGAAAAAGTGCTTAAAGAATATGACCTTAAAGATTGGACGCTTACAACGGGTTCAGGGGCTGCAATGACAGCTTCACTGAAAAAAGCGTATGACAAAGAGCAGCCAATCATTATAACTGGCTGGACACCGCATTGGAAGTTTGCGAAATACGATTTGAAATATCTTGAAGATCCAAAAGGCGTATACGGTGGGGAAGAACAAATCCGTACAATTGGACGAATCGGTTTAGCAGAAGACCTGCCAGAAGCGCATCAAATCTTATCACAGTTCAACTGGACTGAAGAGGATATGGGCGAAATAATGGTAGCAATTCAAGAGGGTGAAAAAGAAGACGTAGCAGCACAAAACTGGGTTGATGCAAACGAAGATAAAGTGGCTGTATGGACAGAAGGCGTTGAAAAAGTGGACGGTGACAAGATCAAACTTGCCTACGTTGCATGGGACAGTGAAATTGCTAGCCATAATGTCATGAAAATTGTTTTAGAGGATATGGGTTATAAAGTGACATTAACACAGGTTGAAGCAGGTCCTTTATGGACAGCGGTTGCTGACGGAAGTGCAGATGCATCGCTTGCGGCTTGGATGCCATTAACACATAAAACGTATGCTGATAAATTCGAAGGTAAATTCGAAGAACTTGGCATTAACATGGAAGGTGTCAAAGTCGGTCTTGTTGTGCCGGAGTATATGGACATCGATTCGATTGAAGACTTGAAAAAATAAATAATAGAATGTCAGTGCTATTTAAGCTCGGGCACTAGGACAATAAACCCGGAAGAACGCTGGAATTCACAGTGATTTTCCGGGTTTATTGTATGTTGTAAATTCAATTGAATGGCAATTGCAGATGTTGAAATAAAGAACTTTATTGAACCCGCTTCGGCGCAAGGGGATGAGGATGCTTTTCGTCATAAGCCAGGCAGCTTCGCACCTGGCTTATGACTTCGGTTACCCTTTGAAAGGCGCCTACGCTGTTATTCATATATTCAACATATATAGGAAGAAAAACTAGGGGGAATAACATCATGAGATTTCTAGAAAAAGTAGGTGGACTTATAGCGATTGTTTTGCTTGCGGTCGTTCTTACGGCTTGTGGTAGCAATGCTGGAAAAGCCGTAACGGATAAAGAAAAATCAATCGGAGAATCGCTTGATTATCAGATTATAGGAATCGATCCGGGGGCAGCCATTATGACCACCACAGAAAAGGTGATTGAGGAATATGGGTTGAAAGACTATAAACTTATTTCAGGTACGGGTGCGACGATGACTGCGGCTTTGAAAAAAGCCTATGATAAAGAACAGCCGATTGTTGTAATCGGATGGACTCCGCATTGGAAATTTGCAAAGTTTGATTTGAATTTCCTTGATGATCCGAAGGGGCTGTACGGGGGAGAAGAACAAATTCGCACAATTGGAAGGCTTGGGTTAGCGGATGACTTGCCAGAAGCACACCAAATTCTTTCCCAGTTCAAGTGGACGGAAGCGGACATGGGTGAAGTAATGAAGGCTATTCAAGAAGGCGAAAAAGAAGCAGTGGCGGCGCAAAGCTGGATTGATGCCAATGCGGATAAAGTTGCACAATGGACGGCTGGTGTGGACAAAGTAAATGGCGACAAGATTAAACTTGTCTATGTGGCATGGGATAGTGAAATCGCAAGTCATAATGTTATGAAACTCGTTCTAGAGGATATGGGCCATAAAGTGACCTTGATGCAAGTGGAAAGTGGTCCGCTATGGACGGCGGTAGCGGATGGTAGCGCGGATGCATCTCTTGCAGCATGGTTGCCGTTGACCGCTAAAACATATGCCGATAAGTTCGAAGGTGAATTCGAAGAACTTGGTGTTAATATGGAAGGTGTTAAAGTCGGTCTTGTAGTGCCGAAGTATATGGGTATCACAAAAATTGAGGACTTGAACAATTAATGATGATTGCTTTATATGTACTAGGCGAAAGCGTATAAACAGGGGAGCGCCCCAGAGCTACGACGCGGAATCAATGGGATTGTTTAATCTGATATAGATAGTAGACTCAGTTCCGTTCAATCGGGCTGAGTCTTTTTTTGATTTACTGGAAGTAGTATGATAACTTTAAAGCGGCACGTATAAACAAACTCTTCGGGGCAAGGTGAAATTCCTTACCGGCGGTGATCGAGCATAGCTCGTCAGTCCGTGACCCGTCCTTCCTCGTTTGGAAGGCGGTGGAGCTGGTGAAATTCCGGCACCGACAGTTACAGTCTGGATGGGAGAAGTGTTTTGGCTATACGTGCTATGCTTGCAGGCTCTGCCCTTTCATTATCGAAAGGGGGAATGCTTATGAATCCTCAACATTATATGAGAATTGCTCTCGACCTGGCGCGTACCGCACAAGGACAAACCTCGCCGAATCCAATTGTCGGTGCTGTTTGTGTGAAAGACGGCCAAGTTTTAGGGACTGGTGCGCACTTGAAAGCTGGGACACCTCATGCTGAAGTGCATGCACTGGCAATGGCAGGTTCGGCTTCTAGTGGTGCGGATTTATACGTGACACTGGAACCGTGTTCCCATACTGGGAAAACACCTCCATGTACAGATCTCATTATTTCGTCTGGAATTCAACGTGTATTTGTTGCGTCTATCGATCCGAATCCTTCCGTCAATGGAACAGGAATTGGACTTCTTAAGGATGCTGGAATTGAAGTCATTACCGGCATTTTACAGGAAGAGGCAGAGCAGTTAAACCAAGCATTTTTTCATTTCATCAAATACGGGAAACCATACGTTACCTTGAAAGCCGCCGCAACTCTTGACGGTAGACTTTCAACGCAGAACGGGGACAGCAAATGGATAACTTCGGCTGCATCGCGAACCGATGTCCATCACCTCCGCCATACCCATGATGCTATTTTGGTCGGCGTACAAACCGTACTTCACGATAACCCTTTCCTCACCACCCGTTTGCCCCATGGTGGAAAGAACCCGATTCGAGTTATTTTAGATCGGCATCTTAGGACGCCAAAAACAGCGAATGTCGTTACAGATGGCGCTGCAGAAACGATTATATTCACACTCGATTCAACAGAATCGGAAACTGCTTTTTTTGATCATCCTCTCGTTTCAGTTGAAAGGATTTCAGAAAACGTATCTTTTTTGAACGAAGTTTTAAAACGTCTTGCTGATAAAGAAATCATGACGTTGTTCGTTGAAGGCGGTAGCAGAGTTCATTCCAGTTTCATCAATGAAGGTCTCGCAGATGAACTGTATTTGTATATGGCTCCGAAATTAATCGGCAACGGTGCTTCTTTGTTCATGGACGATACTCGGAACTTGATGGCAGAAGGCGAATCCCTTCGTTTTTTAGATATGCGACAAATCGGGGCTGATATCCGATTGCATGCCAGGTTTCTAAAGGAGGATTGACAGCAGTTGTTTACTGGAATTATTGAAGAAATAGGAACAGTTTCAGCGGTTAGGCCAGCGACGAATTCATTGCAACTATCAATCCGTTGTAACAAAGTGCTTAGTGATGTAAAAAAAGGCGATAGTCTGGCGGTAAATGGTGTCTGTTTGACGGTTTCAGATTTCTCAAGCAATCAATTTATAGCTGATGTCATGCCTGAAACTGTTAAAGCGACAACGCTTCAAGCATTGCGTACAGGAAGTTCGGTTAACTTAGAGCGTGCGATGGCGGCAAATGGTCGTTTTGGAGGTCATATTGTCAGTGGGCATGTTGATGGCACTGGCGAAATCATTTCGGTTAGACAAAAAGAAAATGCAATCTATATGGAAATCAGTATTGCAACTGAATTATTGAAATATTTTATCCCAAAAGGTTCAGTTACTGTGGATGGAACTTCTTTGACCGTCTTCGGTGTGACGGGTAAAGGTTTTATCATCTCATTAATTCCAGTTACACAAGACGACTCCATCATCGGCCGAAAACGGGCCGGGGATCGAGTGAACGTAGAATGTGATATGCTCGCAAAATATATTGAACGGCTACTGACTACGAACAAAGAGAATCCAACTGGCGGTTTAACAATGGATGCCCTCGTCGCCAATGGATTCCTCAGTTAAGGGGGAAAAATAAATGTACTCTACCGTAGAAAAAGCAATCGAAGAGCTGAAAAGAGGAAAAGCGATTATTGTCGTTGACGACGAGGACCGAGAAAACGAAGGAGACTTTGTTGCACTTGGCGAATTCGCTACACCTGAAATGATTAACTTTATGGCGACAGAAGGCCGTGGATTGATTTGCGTGCCGATAGATGAAGAGAAATCGCGACAGCTTGAATTAGGACTTATGACAGAAAATAACAGTGATGCTCACGGAACGGCATTCACGATTAGCATTGATCACGCGGATTGCCATACTGGAATCTCTGCATTTGAGCGGTCGGAGACAGTTTTAAAGATGCTTGGGAATGGAGCAGGTCCAACAGACTTTAGAAGACCGGGACATATTTTTCCGCTAATAGCGAAGTCTGGCGGCGTCTTAAAGCGTTCAGGTCATACAGAAGCTGCTGTAGATCTCGCAAAGCTTGCGGGAGCAGAACCGGTCGGCGTCATATGTGAAATAATGAATATCGATGGGACGATGGCGAGAGGCCCACAGTTGAAAGAGATAGCTGATCAATTCAATCTTGTTATCTTAACAATTCAGGAACTAATTTCTTATCGGCGAATCAATGAAAAACTTGTTGAGCGTATTGTAGATATTCATCTGCCAACAGATTTTGGAGATTTCAAAGCGATCGCTTTCGTTGAAAAAGAAACAGGACATGAACATATTGCTCTGGTAAAAGGCGATATCGAAGACGCTGAAAATGTCCTTGTCCGCGTTCATTCGGAATGTTTGACAGGTGATGTCTTTGGCTCATGTCGATGTGATTGTGGTCCGCAACTTCAAGCTGCACTTGCACAGATTGAAAATGCCGGTAGAGGCGTCCTGCTCTATATGCGTCAGGAAGGGCGTGGCATTGGTCTCGTTAATAAAATGAAGGCCTACAAGCTACAGGAAGAAGGATTCGACACTGTTGAAGCCAATGAAGAATTAGGATTCGCAGATGACCTTCGAGATTACGGCATCGGTGCACAAATACTGCGGGATCTTGGCCTAACTTCTATTCACCTTTTAACAAACAATCCGCGTAAAATTGCTGGACTAGCGGGACGCGGGTTAGAAATAACAGAGCGTATTCAAATCGAAATGCCTGTTAAAGTGGAGAACAAAGTTTATATGGAAACGAAGAAAAATAAAATGGGACACTTATTGCATAATTGAGGGGGAATAATAATGAGCACAATTTATGAAGGACATTTAGTTGGGACTGGGCTTAAAGTTGGAATCGTAGTTGCAAGGTTTAATGAATTCATCACAGGTAAATTACTAGGCGGAGCGGAAGATGCTTTGCGTCGCCATGGAGTTGCCGACAGTGATGTTGCGGTTGCATGGGTACCAGGTGCTTATGAAATTCCACTAATCGCGAAGAAAATGGCGGCTTCCGGTAAGTACGATGCTGTCATTACACTAGGCACTGTCATCCGCGGTGCAACACCGCACTTCGATTATGTGTGCAATGAAGTAGCAAAAGGCGTTGCAGCCATCAATCTGCAAGAAGGCATTCCGGTCATCTTCGGTGTCCTGACGACAGATACAATTGAGCAAGCAATCGAACGCGCTGGAACGAAAGCAGGCAATAAAGGATGGGATGCAGGGAATGCTGCAATTGAGATGGCGAATTTGTTGAAACAGATGTAAGTTAGTTGCATGGTTCGATTATTGAAACTAAGAAAAATCAGCTCATTTATTTTGAGCTGATTTTTTTATACTTTGTTTTATAAAAATAGAATACATATAGGTGGAAATACAGAAACCCATTGAATTTGCTGGGGCTCTCAATAATGAGAGAGTTGTTATTCGGGCGTGGATTGTAGAACGCTGGCGCTTTGGGGATGCCTTTTGCCGTAAGCCTGGATTATCGCTTTGCATCCAGTCTGACGGCTTCGGCGACCCCTTTTCCGCGCCTGCGCTAGGGTGTTCATTATCGAGAGAAATGTAATTTTGAGATGTATATGCCGATTTTATAATGTTATTACTAGTTGATACTAATTATATTCCAGAAAGACGCACTCCAGGTTGTAGATTTCATCACAGCTAATGAAATGAGCTTTTTCAACTAGATCATCCAGCGAAGGCACGACTCCGTGGTAGCCGGAGCGAAAAGAACAAGAAGGTATACAGCTCAATCCCTCCTAAGTATTAGGACTTTTTCAGTAGCCTCTCAAAAGCCCTTGTAAAGCGCATACGCCATATTCATTTGTTCAACATCTATAGCTGGTTTTTTATTGTGAAAATAAATATAAACATTTATATATTTGTAAAACCCAGTTGTTGTGAAATAGCTAATGAAGTTTTCTTGATTTTTGAAATAAGCTCATCGTGAACACGTTCCATAGTAATTCGATTACTAGGACCCGAAATGCTAAAACTAGCAATTATATTTCCTTGATAATCTTTAATAGGGGCCGCAATACAACGTATACCTTCTTCATTTTCAATATTGTCTAAGGCATATCCTTGCAATGTGACCTTTTCAACTTCTTCTATTAGTGTTTCCTTTGTGATAATTGTTTTCGCGGTTTTCGCGATAAAGTCTGTATTACGTATAACCTCATCAAATTCTTCGGATTGCAATCCTGATAGTAAGATTTTCCCTACCCCAGTACAATACATTGGAGCCCTATTACCGACACGTGAAAACATCCGGATAGTTTGATTGCTTTCGATTTTATCGATATATAAAACCTCGCCAATATCCTCAATGCATAAATGAATTGTTTCATTTACATCGCTTGAAAGTTCTTCAAGATAGGGTTGGGCAATGCGCTTCACGCTGTCACTTTTTAAGACATTTCGGGATAAATAAACAACTTGATAACCAAGTTTATATTTATCGGTCTCAGGTACTTTTACTACATAATTCATATTATAAAGCGTCGATAGCAGTCGATGAATCGTACTTTTTGAAAGATTGACTTGTTCTGCTAAACGAGCAATTTGAATACCATCGGGGTACTCTGAGATGACATTTAATAAAGTTAATGCTCTTTCTACTGATTGAACATTTGACAAGATAACTCCTCCACATAAGGTTCAAGTATTTGAATGTATAAATAATGGTATAGCACCCTAATAGATTTGTAAATAGTCTTAAAATTTACTGTTGTGAAAAATTTAACCTCATGTTATCATTATTATGGAACCCCGTCCCACAATGTGGAACGGTTGATGGGGATAAAAATACTTACAGTAATAAAAATCATGAATGGAGTGTAATAAATTATGAAAACATTGTATGCACATCATCCGGAGGACGTAAAAAGTTATACAACTGAGAAATTGCGCGAACAATTTTTGATGGAATCTATTTTTGTGGAAGACGAAGTTCTTCTCACTTATAGCCATGTAGATCGCATTATTTATGGGGGAGCTATGCCAAAAGATAAAGCGCTTACATTAGATGCCGGAAAAGAACTGGCAGCCTCTTATTTCCTGGAAAGAAGAGAATTAGGAGTCATTAATATTGGTGGAAATGGATACCTCGTACTGGATGGTGAAAAGTATGAAGTAAATAACCGGGAAGGGATTTATGTAGGCAGAGGTGTAAAAGAAGTTGTTTTCCACTCAAATGATCCTGCAAAACCTGCGAAGTTTTACCTGAACTCATGCCCTGCACATAAACAGTATCCAATTGTAAAAGTAGACTTGGAAAAAGCGATTGCGAGGCCTTTAGGTGGAGAAGCATCCATGAATAAACGTACGATCCATCAATTTATCCATCCGGATGTCTTGGAAACTTGTCAGTTAAGTATGGGGATGACGATTCTTGAAGAAGGCAGTGGCTGGAACACGATGCCATGTCACACGCATGAAAGAAGAATGGAAGTTTACTTGTATTTTGATATGGAAGAAGACACAAGAGTATTTCATTTAATGGGACAACCTCATGAAACAAGACATATCGTCATGAAGAACGAGCAAGCTGTTTTATCACCAAGTTGGTCAATCCATTCTGGTATCGGCACGAAGAACTATACATTTATTTGGGGAATGTGTGGAGAAAACATAGACTTTGATGATATGGATTTTGTTGAGATGAAGGATCTTCGTTAATCGAAAAGTAAGGTGGTGGTCAAGCGTATGACTAATTTTGAAATTGTAATTACGGACTGTGATCATGAAAATATAACCATCGAAAAAGAAATATTAGCTTTTGGAAACAAGACATTCGTCTTGAAGCAATGTAAGACAGAATCAGATTTAATTGAGGAATGCCAAGGTGCATCTGTTTGGATCAATCAGTATGCCCCAATAACAAAAAATGTAATTGAAAGCTGTCCGGATTTAAAACTTGTCGTTCGTTATGGTGTTGGGGTTAATAATGTCGATTTAGATGCAGCGACAGAGCATGGGGTTCAAGTGTGTAATATTCCCGATTATGGTACGCAAGAAGTCGCAGATCATGCGCTTGCATTGATGTTGTCTCTAACAAGAAAGATTTCCAAAATGAATCGTTCTGTGAAGAATGGAGAATGGGATTATCAAAAAGGAATTCCGATTTATAGGCATTCTGCACAAACGATAGGCATTATCGGACTGGGTAGGATAGGAACTGAATTTGCACGACGCGTGCTTGCACTTGGTTGTAGGGTGGTTGTTTATGATCCGAATAGAAATAAGAATAGTAGTTACGGGTTTAACAATCAAGTTGAATTTGTATCATTTGATCAATTGTTAGCGGAGTCTGATGTGATTTCTATTCATTGTCCTCTAGATTCGGCACAGAAATTAATCAGTACAGTAGAGTTACAGAAAATGAAACCGTCCTCATATTTAATCAATGTTTCAAGGGGCGGGATTATTGATGAAGAAGCTTTGAACCTTGCATTAGAAAATGGATGGATTGCTGGAGCTGCATTGGACGTTGCTGAACAAGAACCCATAGCAAAAGAGTCACCTCTATTGTTACGGGATAATTTCTTATGCACACCACATATGGCCTGGTATTCAGAACAATCTGCAAAAGAACTGAAAAGAAAAGTGGCTGAAGAATCAGTAAGGTTTCTAGATGGTCAACTATTACATTATCCTGTAAACAAATTAAAAAATAGGGAGTGAAACTAGATGAAGAAAATGAAAAGCTTAACATTATTAACAATTGTATTTATGATGCTCGCTATTCTTTCTGCTTGTGGATCTGATGCCTCTGGTGAGGAGAACGGAACAAAAAAAGATGTAAAGGTTAAGACAACGACGTTGAAAATGGCATTTAATCAACCGGAGACACATCCACAATATCAAGCGATGGAAGATTTAAGTGAAAAGTTTTATGAAGCAACTGATGGAGCTTATAAGATTGAACTTTATCCAAATGAATTACTTGGTGCTCAACGTGAAACAATTGAATTTGTTCAAACAGGGACCATTGCAATGTCGATTGTAGTAGGTGGGTTATTAGAAAATCTTAATGAAGACTTTGTTGTATTCAATCTTCCTTACGTATTCGATTCAACAGAGCATCAAATGTCAGTAGTTAATAATCCCGATATCATTGGAGATTTATATACATCGCTAGAAGGTGACGGTATAAATGTCTTGGGGGCTTTTCATTCAGGATCCCGGAACGTATATAACGATAAGAAGCCAATTGAAAATCCAGAAGATTTAAAAGGAATGAAGATAAGAATTATTGAAAGTGACACAAATGTTCAAATGATGAAGCTCATGGGCGGAGTTGGAACACCAATGGGTCAAGGTGAAGTTTATACGGCTATTCAATCAGGTGTTCTTGAAGGCGGGGAGAATAACGAACTTATTTATTCAAACCTAAAACATAGTGAAATCGCACCTTACTACTCGTATACACAACATCTAATGTTTCCTGATTATCTAATAATTAATCAGGATATTCTATCCGATATGTCCGATGAACATAAAGAAATTCTTCAAAAAGAACTGGCAGAAGCGATTGATATGGAAGTTAAGCTGTGGGATGAAGAAGTTGCCAAAGCTATCGAAATCGCTGAACAAGGTGGAGCTAAATTTAACAGACCCGATATTAAACTATTCCAAGATGCAGTTAAACCACTAGTAGAAGAGAAATTAACTTCTGATTCCGCAAAAGCTCTTTATGAAAAGGTTAGAGACGCAGCTAAATAAAAGTGGAGTGATGATATGGAAATAATAAAAAATGCATTAGATAAAATATTAGCTACAATATGTACGATTCTATTTAGCGGAATGGTCGTTCTTGTTACATGGCAAGTAATCACCCGTTTCTTCTTTAATAATCCAAGTGCTATTTCTGAAGAGTTAGCGAAGTATGGATTTGTATGGTTGGTACTATTTGGCGCGGCGTTTGTATTTGGAGAAAACGGTCACATGGCGATTGACTTCATAAAGGACAAATTCCCACGAACATTACAAATGATCACAGAAGTGTTTATAGAAGTTGTCATATTCGCTTTTTCCGCGCTGATTCTTGTGAAGGGCGGCTTCGCCGCCACTTCACTTGCTTGGAATCAAATGAATGCATCACTAAATTTACCGATGGGTTATTTGTATTTAGCAATCCCACTAAGTGGAATTTTCACAATGTATTACTGCGTATACAACATCTATATTATATCCAAGAAAAAGAAACCTTTAGAAGAAATTAATTTGCACGAGGGGAGTTAAACAAATGGATGTTGCAGTTCAGGCAGCCTTAATACTATTTGTAGGTGTTGCATTTTTCCTCATTATTGGGACTCCCATAAGTGTGGGTATAGGTGTTTCTTCTGCGCTAGCTATGTTTTCAATTGTGAGCTTTGATAACGGTTTGTTAGCTTCAGCTCAACGAATGTTTTCGGGTATGAATTCATTTACACTTTTGGCAATTCCATTCTTTATCCTAGCAGGAGTTATCATGAACAACGGTGGTATTGCCATTAGGCTCATTAATTGCGCGAAGGTTCTTAGTGGTAGATTGCCGGGCTCATTAGCACATACTAATATCGTTGCAAACATGCTATTCGGTTCGATTAGCGGATCCGCGGTTGCGGCAGCCGCTGCAGTAGGTAGTACAATGTCTCCGTTACAAGAAAAAGAAGGATACGATCGGAAGTTTAGTGCCGCAGTAAATATTGCATCAGCCCCGACGGGTATGTTAATTCCACCTAGTAATACGTTGATTGTCTTCTCTTTAGTAAGTGGAGGAACTTCTATCGCTGCACTCTTTATGGCCGGATATATTCCCGGGATTATGTGGGGTCTAGCTTGTATGGTTGTCGCTTACTTTATGGCAAGAAAAAGGGGCTATAAAAGCGCAGAAAGAGTAACGTTTAAACAGGGAGTTCGTGTATTTTTAGATGCGATTCCGAGTCTTTTACTTATTGTGATTGTAATTGGTGGGATTATTAAAGGTGTATTTACAGCCACCGAAGGATCGGCAATTGCAGTCGTTTATTCACTCTTTCTATCATTTGTATATCGAACGATTAAAGTTAAAGATTTACCTAGAATATTTTTGGAGTCTACTAGGACGACGGCCATTGTTATTTTCTTAATAGGTGTAAGTTCGATTATGTCTTGGGTTATGGCATTCACAAATATCCCAGGGATTATCGCGGATGCATTACTAGCCGCAACTGACAATCTATTAGTCATTTTACTTATCATGAACATTGTTTTATTGATTGTAGGAACGTTTATGGATCCGACGCCAGCAGTACTAATATTCACACCGATTTTTTTACCGATTGCTTTAAGCTTTGGCATGAATCCTGTGCATTTTGGAATTATGATGGTCTTTAACTTATCTATTGGAACAATTACTCCTCCAGTAGGACCAGTTCTATTTGTTGGAGCAAGAGTTGCCAATTTGAAAATTGAAGATGTCATTAAACCTTTAATTCCATTTTTTTTAGTAACGGTATTGGTATTAATGATTGTTACATATATCCCGCAAATCTCATTGTTCATACCTGAGTTATTAGGTTTGATTAAATAAAGAATTGGTGTTTGAAAATACGTGATGGAAAGAGGGGTATCATGAAGGCCATTGTTTATGGAGGACCGAACAAAGTGAATCTAAATACAATCACGATGCCGCAAACAATTGAAGGCTTTACGTTAATAAAAACTGCTTATGCAGGAATATGTGGAACGGATTTGAATATTTTTGTAGGTTCTCATCCTAGAGCGAAAGCACCTTTAGTACTTGGGCACGAGTTTTCCGGGGTAGTGGAAAGTGGGCATCCCCATTTATCTAAAGGGACAAAGGTTACTGTGAATCCGTTACTAACATGCGGTGAATGTAACGCATGTCTGCAGGGGAAAAGCCATGTTTGTGAATCGCTTAAATTAGTGGGCATTGACTCCGATGGCGGAATGTCGGATTTTGTTAGTGTGCCAAGTCATTGTGTTGTTGCCTTACCCGAAAAGGTGTCTTTGAAAAAAGGTTCATTAAGTGAACCAATCGCTGTTGCGATTCATGCAATTAGACAAGGTGGATATACGCCTGGGGATTCGGCTGTTGTTTTTGGCGCTGGCACAATTGGCCTTTGTGTTGCATTTTGTTTAAAACACTTTGGTTGTACGGATCTTACGTTGATAGAAACAAATGAAAAAAGAATTGAGAAGGCACGCGAATTTGGGTTTAATACGATTAATCCAACAATCAAAAATGTTTCTGAGGAAATAGAATCGTGGACAAAAGGCAAAGGTGCAGACATAGTATTTGATTGCGCGGGACATCCTTCAGTATTACCGTATTTGACTGATATTGTGAAAGTTAAAGGCGAAATTGTTATTGTTGCGGCCTACAAAAATCCTGCAGAAATCAATCTGTTACAAGGAATGTTCAAGGAATTATCGATACAATTTGTAAGGGTCTATACCCCTGTTGATTTTAAAATCGCATTAAATATATTGGAGAAAAGTGATGAAATCGATCGTGTTGTTACGCATGTCTATCAACCGGAGCAGGCGGCCCAGGGTTTTGATGATTTGATTAACCAAACTGGAGCAGTTAAAGTTCTTTTCGAATTTAATAAATAATGATTGAAAATTAGATAAGGAGATGGATGAAATGTCATTCACATTAGATTTCTTTGCACTTCAAGGCAAAACGGCATTAGTAACAGGAGCGAGAACGGGAATCGGTCAAGCGATTGCGATTGGGCTGGCTTCAGCAGGTGCCCATGTATTATTGCTTGGACATCGCGATAACCTCGGTGAAACGAAAGAACAAATTGAAACAATTAACGGTTCATGTGAAACGCTAATTGTTGATTTGAGTGAAGTCGATTCAATTAAAGAAAAACTGGCTCCCGTTCTTGAGAAGCATAAAATTGATATTTTGATAAATAACGCTGGTACCATTTATCGTGAGCCGGCAGCAGATTATGATATTAATGAGTGGAATCGTGTTATGAATGTAAATATTAACTCGGTATTTATTTTGTCACAGTTAATAGGGAAACAAATGATTGAAAATGGAGCCGGAAAAATTGTTAATATCGCTTCACTTCTATCTTTCCAAGGTGGCCTGTTCGTGCCGGCATACACGGCTAGTAAACATGCAGTCGCTGGTTTAACGAAGTCACTAGCAAATGAATGGGCAAGTAAAGGGGTACAAGTGAACGCCATTGCACCTGGATACATCGAGACGAATAATACAGAAGCAATCCGTAAAGACGAAGCACGAAGCAAATCAATATTAGATAGAATTCCGGCAAATCGTTGGGGTGAAGCTGAAGATATGGTGGGAGCAGCTGTATTTTTAAGTTCCAAAGCTTCGGATTATGTGAATGGCCACGTCCTCGTTGTAGATGGCGGATGGATGGGTAGATAATTAAGAAGTGGGGGATGGTTGTCATGGATGTTATTTCTATAGGAGATGGGATGATTACCTTTAATCCGAATACCAAAGGTCCTCTTCGATTTGTAAATCAGTTTGAACGAAAAATAGGCGGTGCCGAGTTAAACGTATTAATCGGGTGCGCGCGTTTAGGCCTACAAGCTGGTTGGATCAGCAGACTAGGTAAAGATGAATTCGGCCGTCATATTGTAAATACTGTTCGCGGTGAAGGTATTGATATTTCAGAAGTGAAATTAGAAGAGGGTTACCCCACATCTATTAATTTTAAAGAAATACAAGAATCGGGCGATGGAAAAACATTTTACTATCGCCAAAAGTCTCCAACAGAAATGTTATTACCCAAGCAGCTTCCCGAAGAGTATATTAAAAATGCGAAAATACTACATATAACTGGCGTTTTTCCAGCTATTACGGCAAACAATCGGGCAGTAATTTTGAGAGCATTGGAAATAGCGAAAACAAATAATGTGAAAGTATCATTAGACCCAAATATTCGATTTAAATTATGGTCTGAAAAAGAAGCTAGGAGCACCTTGTTAACTTACTTGCCGTATGTTGATTATTTATTGGCCGGCAGAGAAGAACTTGAACTTCTATTTGAAACAGCCAATCAGAATGAGCTGATTACAGCGCTAAATGAATATAATTTTGAGCAAGTTGTAATAAAAGATGGTGAAGCTGGTTCCTATGCTTTGAAGAATAATGAGTGGATTTTTCAACAAAGTCATCCTGTAAAAAAAGTCGTCGATACGGTGGGTGCAGGCGATGGATTTGATGCTGGATTTTTATTTGGCATGTTAAATAATTGGCCAATTGAGAGGTCATTAAATTTTGCGAATGCAATCGGCGCAATGGTAGTCCAAGTAAATGGAGATAACGAAGGATTACCTTATTTTGAAGAGGTAGAAGCTTTCTTAGGATTGAAGGATGTAATCGAGCGATAGACATAATATAAGCTGTACATGAAGGGAAAAGGATTGAATGAATATGGAGTTGTTTTCTAAAGTACCTATCATACCTGTGTTAAGAAAAATTCCGTACGATAAAAGTGAAGCAATTATTCAAAGCTTGATAGATGGCGGAATTAAAGTAATTGAGATTACGATGGATACGGACAAAGCTGTTGAAATGATAAGAGAAACAAAGATGAAATATGGTGCCGAGATTCTAGTGGGTGCTGGAACTGTTATGAGTCAAGTAGATTGTGATCATGCAATTGAAGCGGGTGCTGAGTTTATCGTTTCTCCGCATTTTGATGTGAATCTTACTAAATATGCTGTGTCACTTGGGCTATTAGTTATACCAGGTGTGTTTACACCAAGTGAAATGGTTCAAGCTACTCAATACGGAGCAGAAATGGTGAAAGTATTTCCAGCTTCGGTATTAGGACCACAGTTCATTAAAGATGTGAAAGGACCTCTTTCCAACGTATCTATTATGTGTACAGGCGGTATTACAAAGGAAACAGCGCAAAGCTATTTGCAGGCCGGAGCAGTTGCCATCGGTGCGGGCGGTTCATTACTTAACAGTTCGTTTATTGAAAACAACGATTGGGATGCTCTTACTGCTGAAGTTGTTGAATGGATTAATGCGGTTAAATAGTATGAAGTCATAGGTTAATGTAAAGAATTACACTACAACTTTACGAAAAGAATCTAATGAAATACTAGTATAAAAGCGCTGATCCTATATTAGGATCAGCGCTTTTTGGGCAGGATAAGAAAGTGTAGGTTTTTAGCAGAAGTCTCTGTCTTAGTTTTAGTCGTTAGCATTGGGACCGAACGAAGTGGGGCAAGCAAAATGTCACAAATTCAAATTTATCCCTTAGCGCGATGTCCTGTTTTTCAGATATATGTTGAAATAAAAAAATCCATCGAATCCGCTACGACTACCCCTTGTAAGGCATATTCACTCAGTTTATATAGCATTCAGTTATCCAAGATAGACAGCACTTATTTTGACCGCCTGCATAAAATATTGTATGATACTAATAACCAAGTAAGTTAATATGAATTAAGGAGAATAGATATGAAGAAATTAAGTTTACGGCTACTTCTATTAATAACTGCAATCGTTTTGCTTACGGCATGCGGGAAAACAGATAAAGAAAATACGAACGGTAGTGAAGCAACTAAAGGAAACAGTGATTCAGGAAAGAAAGTTGAAGACTTACTTACAAAAGTACAGGATGAAGGCAAGTTAGTAATCGGAACGGAAGGAACATACCCGCCATTTACATTTCATGATGATAAAGGGGAGCTCACTGGTTTCGATGTAGAAATTGCAAGAGAAATAACAACACGCCTTGGGGTAGAACCTGTATTTTTAGAAACACAATGGGATGCAATTTTCGCAGGGCTTGATTCCAAACGTTTCGATATGATTGCTAACCAAGTAGGGATTCGTAAGGACCGTATTGAGAAATACGATTTTTCGGAACCATATATTACCTCGGCAGCTGTGCTTATAGCGAATAGTAATAATAAAGATGTAACAAGTTTTGAAGATATTAAAGGGTTAAAATCCGCACAGTCATTAACGAGCAACTATGCAGACGTTGCAAAATCGTATGATGCAGAAATTGTGGGTGTTGAAGGATTTAATCAAGCCATTGAGCTCATCAATTCTAAACGTGTCGATGTAACAATAAATGATAAAATGTCGTTCTTAGATTTCAAAAAGCATAAACCGGATGCAGCGGTAGAGATTGTAGATACAGCAGATGATGTATCGCAGAGCGGTTTAATGTTTAGAAAAGGTAATGAAACACTCATTACCGAGGTGAATAAAGCATTAAAAGAAATGATTGAAGACGGCACATACTTAAAAATCTCTGAGAAATGGTTTGGTGAAGATGTACTTAACTAATATTTTAGCTGACCCAGAAAAAGTACAAAAACTACTTGATATTGCCCTGACATCCCTTCGGCCATTGCTGGAGGGAGCTCTTTACTATACGCTACCATTAACGTTTATTTCTTTTTTCTTCGGGATTATTCTAGCAGTATTAACTGCATTGGCAAGAATATCTACAAGCAAGCCGCTGCAAATTATTGCAAGAATTTATGTATCCGCAATACGTGGAACGCCGTTACTCGTTCAACTATTTATTTTGTTTTTTGGATTACCAACGATTGGAATAATTATAGACCCATTTCCAGCGGCTGTCTTCGGATTTTCATTAAACGTAGGAGCCTATGCCTCTGAAGTTATTCGTGCAGCCATACAATCGATTCCGAAAGGACAATGGGAGGCAGCGCATACGATTGGCATGAATTATGCTCAAACATTAAGGCGAATCATATTGCCACAAGCAACTAGGGTATCTATTCCTCCTTTATCGAATACGTTTATCAGTCTTGTGAAAGATACTTCGCTGGCTTCTCTTATTTTAGTGACAGAAATGTTCAGAAGAGCTCAAGAAATTGCTTCTGCAAACTATGAGTTCTTACTTCTTTATACTGAAGCTGCTATCATCTACTGGCTCATTTGTTTTATCCTTTCCTTAATTCAAGACAGAGTCGAGCATCGATTGGATCGATATGTGGCTAAGTGATGAGCTGAAAAAAACAATTGTAAGAAGGTGTACACCATGATTTCAATAAAAGGTTTATATAAGAAGTTTGGCGAACTTGAAGTGTTAAAGGGTATCGATTTGGAAGTGAAAAAAGGAGAAGTTGTTGTTGTCATAGGTCCGTCGGGCTCTGGTAAAACGACACTGCTTAGGTGTTTGAATATACTGGAAGTCCCCACAGCCGGAAGTATAGCGCTTGATGGTCATAAAGCGGACTTCGCGAAACGAGTAGCGAAAAAGGAAATTGACTATTTTAGAAGTGAAACAGGTATGGTATTTCAAAACTATAATTTGTTTCCTCATAAGACCGCTCTTGAAAACGTGATGGAAGGGCCGGTCATCGTAAAAAAAGAAGCCAAAGATATAGCACGCAAAAAAGCAGAGAGTTTGTTAAAGAAGGTTGGGTTAGGTGACAAGTTCGATTTCTATCCCTTCCAACTATCAGGAGGTCAACAACAACGAGTGGGGATTGCAAGAGCATTGGCATTAGAGCCGAAAGTAATGTTGTTTGATGAGCCTACGTCCGCTCTGGATCCGGAACTAGTGGGCGAAGTGTTGCAGGTTATGAAAGATCTTGCCAATGAAGGCATGACAATGGTCGTTGTTACACACGAAATGCGTTTTGCACAGGACGCAGCCGACGAGGTCATTTTTATAGATGAGGGAAAGGTAATTGAGCGAAACAAACCAAGTGAACTTTTTACAAATCCAAAAGAAGAACGAACTAAACAATTTTTGAATTTGATTTCATGACTAATAAACAAGGTGAGATAATTGGTTAGCCTGTAAGGGACCGGTTATTTTTGTATTAGGTGATAATCGGAAGTCTCGCTAAATTTGTTGAAAATAGTTATGATGGAAGGGATGCTATTTTATGAAATGAGGGGATTTACATGAGTGAACAATCAAATGTCGTATTACCTAAAAAAACATGTTCAATCGAGAGGCTTGTTACGATTCCAAAAGATGTTGAAAAAGTACTGAACGGCGAAAAGACAGCTACTCGCCGCAATGGTGTTTATGCAGATCTTGGAGAAGTGATGGTACTTGAAGGTAAAGAATTCAAAGTAGATGCAATCTATTCACAGACGCTTGGTGAAATGACGGATGAACACGCACAACAAGAAGGCTACACAACGATGGAAGAATATAAACAATCCATTCTTGCGATGCATGATAAAATGCCATGGTTACCGACGATGAGTGTCTGGGTGCATGAATATAGCCCTGTAGCGAAATGATGTTCTGAATGAATTCAGGAGTCTATGGTGCGATTGTCTTTTTGCATGTTATTAGTGCTGTCCTCGCTATAGGTCCATTATTTATATTAATGCCGATTATAAAGCGATTGCGTAGCGTTGAAACAGGCATTGAGCAGGCTTTCTTGTCTATTATCAATGCCATCATTCGCTTGGTCATGCATGCAGGACATGCCCTCGTCTACACAGGTGTCCTCTTATTGATATTTGGACCTTGGCCGTGGTATACGTCGTGGGTAATCATGACGCTTGCTGTTTTACTGCTATCTGGAGTTTTTCTAGCAAGGGGATTTACGGTTGTACTACGGAAGTTTAAAAATCCAGATGCTGATAAAAATAAGATACTTGATCGTTTAAATAATACTTCATGGCTTTATATCGGTCTTATGCTAATCATGCTCTGGCTCATGGTTCAAAAACCGATGCTTTGGTAGATAACCCACGATACATAGAAAAAGATGTGCATCTAACCGGTGCATGTCTTTTTTGATTTTTATTTTCACATAGCTTACTGTAAACGCGCGAGCTGTTGTGACGAGTTAACCTATTACTACTTACCGGGATCAGTGGGCGTATTCTTTTATTAATATTTTCGATACCTTTTTGAAAGTAGTCATCTAGTAAGAGTGAGGGGGTGTGAAAATGATAGGCTGCGGAATCCAAAAATATAGACCAGCACCTACAAATAGAAAGTATTATGAAAAAAGCTCTCCAAATCACATTAATTGTGGTTTGGAGAGCTTTTAACATCATAAATTATTTTGAACATAGGACAGACGTTGTGCAATTTCATTTGCGATTTTCATGCCATGAAAGCGTCCGTCTTCAATGTAAACACGATTTGTAATGCCACCCGTTACAACCCCAGAAAGAAAAATATTCTTAACATTTGATTCATATGTCTCTGGATTAAAGGAAGGAACTAATGAAGAGAGGTCAGTTTGAATTCCGATGCTTTGAAGCAGTGAGATATTAGGTTGATACCCGATAAGGGAGAATACATAGTCATTTTGAAGTGTAACTGTTCCTTCAGAAGAGTTTATACGAATGGTTGATTCATCGATAGCAGCAATACTGGAATTGGGATGAAAATCAATCCTTCCTTTTTTAAGAAGGTTACGCATATCTAATAATAAGGATGGTTTGATACCCTCCAAGACAGTTTCTCCACGATGCACAAGTGTAACATGGGCTCCGTTACGATAAAGATCAATAGCTGCTTCAATTGCTGAATTTTTACCGCCGACAACAGTAACATGTTGTCCATAATAAAGATGACCTTCTTTATAATAATGTGAGACCTTCGCTAAATTGTCTCCGTCTACCCCTAGTTGTCTAGGCGTATCGAAAATTCCGGTTGCGATAACAATCATCTTCGCTTCGTAGGGAATGGTGTTGCCATTGAGATCTTCTGCGTGGACAGTAAAGGATGCAGCGTTCTTTGAAATAGAATTAACCTTTTGATAGCACTTAATATTAATTTCTTGTCTTTCAGCTACAAGGCGATAATATTTTAATAGTTCCGTTCGATTTGGTCGTACATCTTGTGATAGGAATGGAATGTTGCCAATTTCTAAACGATCTGAAGTACTATAGAAAGTCATATGTAATGGACAGTTGACAATGGAATTGACAATCGCCTCTTTTTCAATAATTACATAAGAAAATCCCTTTTCTTGAAGGGCAAGACCCGTTGATAAGCCACACGGGCCACCGCCAATAATAACAACATCATACATAAACTAAAAATCCTCCTTGAAATTTTACATAAAGACGGTTATAAGCATTAATTTTTTAGAAATGTTACATGGATAATGAAACAAAGAAGCATAATTCGTACCCATCAGTATACCCAGATAGTATGTAGAAATACCGAAAGAATATAAAACAATTAATGGTATTATGTCTTGTTTTACGCATTAAAAACAATTCAATCTATTTTACCGACAATCTATAAAAGTTGAAGTATTGAATCCGGTGTGTAAGCGAGCGAAGGCGCCTTAAAAGGGGTAGCCGAAGCCATAAGACTGGCGGTGAAGCTGCTTGGCTTATGGGAGGGGACTGAAAAAGTACGATTTCCTTCAATCCCGTTGATTTCCGTTCCGAGCGGACGCTTTCTTACCTCTAGTCAAGTAATTTCTAAAAAAATTGGTGGGGGAATAAAGAATAGCCCAAGGCAATTGCTTTTCGTTCCAGCGCTCGCTTTCCGCGGGCATGGCTTGAGCCTCCTCGTCCGCTTCGCTCCCTGCGGGGTCTCAAGGCTCATGCTATTCCCGCAGGAGTCGAGCGCTTCCACTACAAGCAACAAGAGAGAAATCAAGAAAGGATAGGAATACGTGGGGTCTCCGCTAGAGAATTTAAGTAGCACAAATAAACCTGACGATTATCTATTTTTTCGAAAGGTCTTCTGTGCTATAGTTTGGATATCCTTATTACGAACTGGTTTGGGCTGCTTCGTAATCAAAAAGGACTCTGTGTTGAATAAGGTGAAATGCGACTTTCAAGAACTTATTCACACAAGCTATGACCGCAACCTTATGAGGTTTCCTCTGAGGTTGCTTTTTTAAATGATCATAATAGTCTACAATGGTATTCTTCGTTCGTTGTCGCAAAGAAATCATGGACATCACCATGAAATATAGGATTTTTCTCAACCTACGGTTCCCTCGCTTATTTATCCGATCCTGGTACTGCAGCTTCCCGGATTGATACCGTTGGATATCAATTCCTGCGTAGGCATTTACCTGTTTCGGATTCTTGAAGCGACGGATATCCCCCAATTCTGCGATAAGCCGGACTGCTGTAGGTGTTCCGATGCCCAGAAAGGATACAAGTACTTGGAAATCTACACGTTCTTTGGAGAGTGCCACCATCTGCTTAATGATTTCATTCTTCTTTTGTCTTAGCTCTGCTATACGGGCTGCGTCTTCTTTTAAGTGCAGGCACCGAACATCGTCCTGTTTGATAGCTGGATACGTGTCTTCTGCGGCAATGAGCAGTTCCATCGTTTTCTCTTCTGCTTTGTGAATCGAGAGGTGCTTATAAGTGGCTTGTTTGATGTTTTTCGCAATTTCTTCCTTTGACTGACCTTTTAGACAATCTGGATGGGGATACAATTGAACCACATTTAAAAACAAGACCGACCTTTTGGAGAACACCTTTTCCAGTGCTGGAAAACTCAGCTGTAGAAAGGCGTGTAATCGATTCGCATACTGCTGAATCTCTTTCTCAACATCGTCGTAGTAACGCCCCAACGCACGCATTTGTTCAAAGTAGGCCTCCTGGACATACGTTTCTTCACGGTCAACCTTAAAATGGGACTTGGCTAACTCATGTGCGTCACTAATGTCTGTCTTATTTCTGCGCATAGAGGCCATTTGCAGCTTCGCTTGTAGGGGATTTAGCCTTTTGTATGGATAACATTCCTCCTTAAGAAAGCGTTCCAGTCCTTGTGAGTAGACCCCGGTAGCTTCAAACACGATCTCAGGTGTTCTGCCAGATTGTTCTTTCAAATTGTTCAACTTCTCTTTTAGCCACATGAACCCAGTGACTGTATGTTCCATTTCGCCCTCGAATCGGCAATGTTGATTGTGATCGTACACCACCATTGTACTTTTTCCCATACTCACGTCAAAAGCAACTACATTATTCATCCTACATCCTCCTCTTATGTTTCATAGAAGCCTTCACATTGCCTTATCGATTCCACTTTCTTATACACGATCTCGAAGATCCAACATACTAAACTGATTCAAATAAGGATGTGAAGTGAGTCGGTTTCCTTATACGAATTCAAAGATTCCAGCGTCCGCACGACTTCGCTTCACTTCTACCATAAAAAATAGTAGCACAAACCATGGCCATGGTTTGTGCTACTAATGTTAGTATGTTTCCGCGGGCACGGCTTCAGCCAATCGAACTACGAAGGGTTCGATTGGCCTTAATTTCTGTGTTCTTTGCAGAAATTAAGGCATTCTTGCCCCGTGCTCCCAACGCTAGCGCTTTTGCTCGCAAAAGCCGTTCTTCGTAACGGCTCTTCCGGCGGGGTCTTCAGCTCGTGCTGTTCCCGCTGGAGTCGCCGCTCTCCACTACAATCAATTAGTTCTTACTAAAAAAAGAACTTTTTCAGTGGCTTCGCTTATGGCGGGAGGCATCCCCTAGCGCTGTAGCGGTTCAATGTAATTCTTTATCTCAACATATCTAGGGGATTCTACGAAGGGAACAGTCAATTAAAAAGATCGTTCAAGCATAGAGAGCAGATCTACTAACCGTTGTCCAACTTACTGTCGACCATACAAAAGCGTGAAAGGTAAATATTAGTCCTAAACTAGTGTTATGTTAATCGCTATGTATACTCGATACCATCAAGTTGAACAAGGGATTTTGGGGTTTATGGAGAATACTATCTTATAAATGAAAATACTGTAGCATTTAAGGAGCGTTATATGGAAATTAAGTTTAATGATTTTTTTAGAGAAGAACTAACGATTCATGCTATTCAAGCAGCTATGGAAGATGGAAAAGTAACTTCAAAAGAATTGGTTATGTATTACCTTCACAGAATAGCAAAGTATGACCAAGACGGACCGAAAATAAATTCTATTCTTGAAATAAATCCTGACGCAATTTTCATTGCTGAAGCATTAGATTATGAAAGGATAACAAGGGGCGTTAGGGGCCCTTTACATGGTATTCCGGTTTTTCTCAAAGATAGTATCGAAACAAATGATTCAATGCATACCAGTGCAGGAACACTTGCATTAGAGAATCATAGTAGTAGTCAGGATGCATTCCTTGTTAAAAAGCTTCGTAACGCAGGTGCAGTCATTTTAGGCAAAGCTAATATGACAGAACTAGCGAATGGGATGTCTAGTACAATGTGGGCAGGCTATAGTTCCAGAGGAGGTCAAGTATTAAATCCATATGGCGATGCTAACCTTTTTGTTGGGGGATCCAGTTCAGGTTCAGCTGTGGCAGTTGCTGCAAATTTTACAGTATTGTCCGTTGGTACTGAAACAGATGCTTCTATTCTAAGTCCAGCCATTACAAACGCCGTGGTCGGTATAAAACCTACTGTTGGATTGATTAGCCGCACGGGTATCATTCCTTTCACCTATTCTCAAGACACGGCAGGACCAATGGCTAGAACCGTTACGGACGCCTCTATTCTATTGGGAGCTTTAGTTGGTGTTGATGAACTTGACGCTGCTACCCATAAATGCGAAGGAAGGGTACAACAGGATTATTCATCTTTTTTGGATTCTATGGGTTTAAAAGGAGCAAAAATTGGTGTATTTCAAAATGGCTCTAAAGCGTTTTATGAATCTGAGGAGTACAATGCGGAATTGTTTGAGGATGCCATACAGACCTTAAATGAAGAAGGGGCTTTGGTCATTGAAGATATAGAAATCCCTTCTTTTCACAGAGAGTGGAAAAGGACAGTATTACTATCTGAGTTAAAACATAGCTTAGAAAATTATCTTGTCAAACTTCCTTCGCAATTACCTGTACATTCTATATCCGAACTGATTCAGTTTAATAAGAGTACAGCAGATAGAGCATTGAAATATGGACAGAATAAGTTGGAGGAAATTGTGGGATTACCCAATACGTTAAGGAATCCTGACTATTTGAATGCAAAACTGGATGATTTATATTTTTCACAGACGGGAATTGATTTTGCCTTAAAAAAATATGACCTTGATGCAATTCTTTTCCCTTCATATATAGGTTCGACAATATTTGCTAAAGCTGGGTATCCATCGATTGCTCTCCCTGCTGGGTACAAAGATAGTGGAAGGCCATTTGGTATAACATTTGCAGGTGCTGCCTTTAGTGAAGGTATATTAATCAAACTTGGTTATGCATTTGAACAAGCAACAAAGCATCGAAAAAGCCCGAAACTAATATAGAAAAAACTAAAGTACTCCGGCTTTCAGGATGAATAAAAACTACCAGAAAAAAATTCTAATTTGGATAGCTAGATTTTTTTATGGTGCATGTGGAATTGTAAATTCAATTCGTTCAATACTACACCTTTTTTTAATTTTATTAAAACTGATTTTCATGATCGTATAGAGTATAAATTCATTAAGTAGGGATAGTATTATAAATGATAAAAGTAGCAATAATTACGGTCATAAGAATGTATCACTTTTGTCATCTTTTTACCAATGATGGTCAGAAAACATACCGCTTGTTGCCACGGCATTTACTAATTGGGAATAACTAAAATAATGGGCGATAAAAAAGCCTAATTCCCGCTTCTTTTTGACGTAGAATTAAGCTTTCGATCTACAACAATCGCACCCGAATAGTTAAACCAATTGAATAAGCTATTCCTATCCAAACAAGCCAAAAAAATCAGTTATATATATCGAGAGTAGGAGTATTGCCATAAATATTAATTGAAGAACCGTAAAGATATAAGCATTTCTGTTTTCTGCATATTTCCACTCCATAAACGCTGTTACGATTTCAGTTAAAAAGATTACTATAAATAATAAAAAATATGGTTCCAAAAACAAAATTGGAATCAATGGCAGTCTTGAAGCATTGATAATACCTCCAACTATAATAGCAACAACAAAGACAATTCTAATTGTCCAGTCAATCTTTTTATGCTGCTCATTCAAATGATTGTATGAAAACGCCTTCTTTTTTTTCACTTTAAGGATCTTTCTTACAATCGCATTAAATAAAAACATTAATAGCCCTATAAGGAGCAAAAATAGAAAGAAATTCAACCAAAAAGATGAATCTACACCATAAAGTAACACTTCCATACAACCTCACCTACTTAATATTCTAGACTTATTCATTTTTATTACCTATCGAATGAATTACTTATCTAAGTTATAAAATAACTATTCAATAATCAAGCCTGTTTGTTGAAGACAGTTCTTATTGGAAATTAATCAAATCAGTACAACAAGCATAACATTTGTAATTCGGAATATGTATGGTGTTTCACCTTTAATCAACATGAAGATTTGCAGTGGTAATCACCTGGCGTTTGCTGATGCATTTCCTTGGCTATCTTCAAACAATTGTAATATTATGAAAACGAAAACAAGTTATTGAATTTTTTGGGGTGTGGCACTATATACGTTGAATGAAAGAATCCCATTGAATCGCTACGGCGCTAGGGGATGCCTTCGCTCAGTTTATACTCTGGATTCAATATTTCTACATATTTAATTATAGTCAAGAAAACCAGAATCCAGATTGTAGATTTCATCACAGATAACGAAATGCTCTTTCTCACATAGACCATCCAGCGAAGGCGCGACTTCGTGGTAGCCGGAGCGATAAGACTGAAAGTGCTCTCCTTTCCGGCTTATCGCGGGAGGCATCCACAAAGCGTCGAAGCGGTATTAGCAGGATTTCTCATTCATTCCTCATGTATTGAGACATTCGTTGAACACATTCGATTGATTTATGGCACTCCAGGTTGTAGTTCTCATTCCTGATAACGAAATGCGCTTTCTCAAAAAAGCCATCTAGCGCAGGCGCGTCTTCGTGGTAGCCGGAGCGATAAGAGCAAGGAGGGATGCAGTTCAATCTCTCTCAAGTGATCTCCTTTCTGGCTTATCGCGGGAGGCATCCACAAAGCGTCGAAGCGATATTAGCGGGAATTTTAATTAAATCCAAATATCGGGAGTTTTTCAGTGGTCTCCCAAAAGCCCTTGTAAAGCGTATACGTGGTATTCATTTATTCAACATATATAGCTGCGTTTTTTGGATTAGTTTCTTATGTGAAAGAATGGTTATAATTCTAATATTTGAGTTAATTTCATAATTGCCGTTTTTAAAAATACGTGGAGTAACCCCTTAATGAAATTCAGTTTTTTAAAAAATAGAATTACGATTTAATTAGGCCGCTTGTAACGACTGTTGTTTCATTTCTACTCTAATCCGATCCGTGGCTAATCTTGAGGCATTATAAACAAGCGTCACCAATTGGAAGTGTAGTCTCGCTTTCTTTCCAGTTCGATGCCGGACATTAGTAAGGCCGAAGTATTCCTTTAAATATGCATTGACACGTTCAACGGCTGTACGTTCTTTGTACAGTTCAGTCCATCTTTTTGACCCTCTCGCTGGGGAAGTGTATTTCCGGATATCCACGGACTGCCTGATTTTATACGTCTTCTGACAAAGTGAATCATGTTGTAATGGGCAAGTTGCACATTCTTTTGGTCGGGTATATTTCAGCGTGCTGTATGTCGCGTCAAAACTGTCGTAACGATAGGAATGTTCCAGGACGCATGTTGGCGCGAAGTGGGCATCGTATCCAATTACCTCTCCTTCACCGCGAGGATTATAAGGAATGACGGCTTGTAAGTTTTGATCTATTGCTTGCTGATAAACCGCTTTAAAATCATAACCTGCATCGAAAAGACCTGCGGTAAATAAATCCGGAAGATCCTGTTCAATCTTTTTTAATAAGGGAATCGCTGCTTTTCCATCATTTAGATTACCTGATGTCATCAGCCCCGCAAGAATATATTGACTCTTTGTGCTGACAGCTAAGTGGGCTTTGTAACCGAACCATGAAAAGTTTTTCCCATCACTGTTTTTCTTGATTCCCCACTTTGGATCGATCGGGGCCTCTGTATATAACGTTTCCACAGATTCGGATAGTTGGTGAACAATCTCTTTTTCATAAATCGAGCGTGTTGCTTCTTCGACTTGTTTGTCCTTCAACCATTGTTCATGTTCTGCTTTCGGTTTACGTCCCCGCTTTTTCGGTGCAGGTTTTTCTTTCTTTTCCGATGGCCAAGCGCGATCTCGCGCTTCAAAATGAGTTGCGTCAATGGCGATGTTTTCTTCAGTAATATATCCTTCATCAATCGCAAGCAGAAGGAGTTCATCATGCACGCGTACCATCGCATCTGATTCACTAATCAGTCCAATCATTCGTGAATAAGATACTTCGGATGGGACCGTATCCGAATGGAGAAAGCCACAGTCATATCGAAAAAAAGGGTCATTTCCAAGACGTTTCACAAGGTCCTTCACCGTCGGAATTCGCTCCACCACACGAGCGATTAACGAATAGACCATGGCCCCATAATTTAATTCTCTCGGCGCACCTACATTTGTGTTTTTATCGAACAAAGTCCAGACAGGTTCAAGGTTTAACGTTGAAAAAATGGCGTTAAAACGATGGGTAGGTTCAATATCATATAGTTCATGCATGTCAAAAAGGCTTTGTTGTCGTACAATAGACATAGGGGTATCTCTCCAGTCTGTAATGTTTGTTGTGGTGACTACATTATACAAGATTTGGGGAGGTACTCTATTTTTAATGTCTAGAAAGCATTGGTGCGTATGGGCTGAGAATTATGAAATTAACTCATTTAAATAAAAAATTCATATATTGAAGAATTCAACTCACCTGGTTGATCATTAATTAGAATTTTAGCATATCACTTAAATAATGAACCAATAAAACGAGGAATTATTAACAAAGCATCTGTTAAAGAAAATGCAAGTTCAGCTTTGTCAAATTTATCTAATGAACGCGAGTTCGAACTATCCGTATTATTATTTGGAGTACCTTGTGTAACTATATCGCCTTGAATTGGCACTATACCATCCGTGAAACGGATACATATTGATTTACAATTATTAATATCAGGCGAATCCATTACCTGAAAGTGTATATGTGGCTCTGATGAGTTACCGGAATTCCCGCATAATCCGACAACTTGACCTTGTTTAACGTCCTCTCCCTCTTTTACCATTATAGAATACTGTTTGAAATGAGCTAATAAGCTATATTCGTTATTGAAATGCTTTATAACGATATAATTGCCTGCCGGCTGTAATTCATTCATTTCACTAGGGACGTTATCGATTATATTATTGATCACTTTAACGATCTTGCCATCAGTTGGTGCAACAACCTCTTTATTGAATGCATAGTAATTTTCATTACGCATTTTTTTATCTTTATACGTTTGATTATCTTTCATGACAACTAAATCATATGCGTATCTCTGTGATTCATAAACATAATGATAATTTAGAAATTCATTTTTTCCGCCCCAAAAGACAAACCATTCATCTTTAATAGGCATATTATATAAGTTTTTTGAAGAAGGTCTGTCACTCTTTGGAAAGATTATATAAGGTTTTATCAAAAGACGATGGATATTATTAGTCGAATCGAATACAACACAAATCACTTTTTCTTTATGGCTATCTAACCATAAATATTGTATATAATACCCTAAAGATGATGTCTCAATTAATTGGAAGCTTTCAACGTTCTTATTAATCGATTGTACTAGTTCTTTAAATTGCTGGAGCGATACTATCTCTTTAAAATCTTTAATACATTGTTTGTAAATGGATTCTGGTTTTCCATGTAAAAAAGAATCTCCGAAATTCTCTGGAGTTATATAATCATTTTGAAATCTGTCCATAAAATCCTCCTTTTTTATTTAAATGTAAGACTGAACCATTTCTTTTGCTATCCCGATGTATTCTTTATTCTAAATCACTTGAGTATTTTTCCGGTAGTAACTCCATTACATTACATTTTACTAATTCACCATTGTAGGGAATGATTACGTCAGTATCCTTACCGTAATCACTTATTAACTCGCGACACATGCCACATGGTGCAACGACCCAACATTTTTCAATGTCTTCTTGTGGATGAGGATGAGCAACTGCTACAATCGTTTCAAACTCATGGTCTCCTTCTGATATTGACTTTCCAATCGCCATTGCTTCTCCACATACCGTTATTCTGCCAACATTTGCTTCGACGTGTACAGCTGCAAAAATATTACCTGATGTAGTTCTGACCGATGAACCAATGTGGTGTCGTCCATATCTATAATTTTTTTCTATTACGTCTTCTGCAGCCTTAATTAATTCATAATCCCTATTTTCCAAAGCTCTAACTTTTAACATAATAATCCCCTCCTACCACTATTTTACCTCATTAGTGAAATATTTGTATTTATGGCTTCCTTTCTTCCTTCCTCAAGAGTGAAGGCAGTAATCTTACTTCTGAAACATACTGCATTGAATTATTTAAGCATACCAATTGCTACGAATTGGCATGGAATGGTCTGTTTTTTAAAGTTTCCTGAAATACTATTGATAAGGTATACACTAGTTATATCCAAAATCATAGTATGAGGATATCAATGTACAAGTTTTATAAACCTTTATCTGCAATATATTTTCGATTGAAGCTATTTAATACACAAGAGATTACGAATGAAAATTGAGAGGGAGTTGTTAAAAATGAAAACTGTAAAAGTTTATCATTATGATGCATTTAGTAACAAACCGAATAAAGGAAATCCTGCAGGAGTAGTTTTGGATGGCGATGAACTAACGGAGATTGAAATGCAAGAAGTAGCTTTAGATATGGGTTTTAGTGAGACAGCTTTTCCTATGCATTCAGACGTTGCCGATATTAGGATTCGTTATTTTACGCCAGGGAGAGAGATGGATTTGTGTGGTCACGCAACTATGGCAACTATTTATGCACTAAAATCAAAAGGATTAATAGGGGAGAAAACGGAGTTAACAATAGAAACAAAAGCGGGAATTTTACCAATAAGGATAAGTTCGACTATAGAAAATGAACTATACATAACTATGAAACAGGCATCTCCGCAGTTTGAAGAGTTTAAAGGTTCCAAGGAAGATTTAGCTAGGTCAATCGGGATTGGTATAGATGATATAGAAACTGACTTACCAATTTTATATGGAAGTACAGGCATATGGACTTTGTTAATTCCTATAAGAAAGCTTAAAGCATTCAAAAAGATGAAGCCCAACAATAAACAGTTTCCAACGATTTTAAAAGAAATGCCAAAAGCGTCTGTCCACCCTTTCTGCCTTGAAACGCATGATTCTAATGCAGATATGCATGCCCGCCATTTCTCTTCTCCATTTTCCGGTACAATAGAGGACCCGGTGACAGGCACTGCTTCAGGTGTAATGGGAGCTTATTATGCCAAAAATATTAAAAATGACTTTGACACTAAATTAACCTTGTTAATTGAACAAGGTATTGAAATTGACAAAGATGGAAGAGTACAAGTTGAAGTAATCAAAAATAATCAAACATTTAATATTGAAATTACTGGTAATGCAGTCTTTGTAAAAGAATTTGATGTAACGATTAAAAATAACGAAACATAAATTGGGCGGGGTAGTAAAGTCTCTCATCTTCTTTTTCACCAATGACTATATACTCTTTTGGGCATTTTTTAAGTAGTGCATTATGAAGAGTTATTATAGTAATCTATGAAACTTTTAGTACTTCTTATTGCCATCTATTAGACTATGTGGTATATTTTTTGATGGTTATAGGCAAACTTATTGAAAAATAGGGACGCAAAGCTACGGGTCTAAAGTAATTATTACTATGACGGCTGAGCTGCTCAAGAAATGCTAGATAATAGTCTAGTTTTTTTTATTTGCCTATTTCAATGTGAAATAGGCTTTTTTTTTTGAAAGAAAGAAACAAACAAACATAAGTAGAAGTGGAGGAAATAATCATTATGCGTTTTTTTAAGAACATGTCACTGAAGTATAAGTTGTTACTCACAGTATCTGTCATTGTTTTAGCACTTTTTGCTGTTCTAACGACACAGAGTATCTCTCAATTGAACGGTCAGTTAGAGAATGACCTTGAACAAGAATTGAAAAGTGTTGGCTTATTGACAGCTAGGAACCTCGATTCCAAAGATATAGATGGGTTATTGACAGTTCAAGGTGAAGGCGATTCTGAATTTTTAGAAATGCAAAGAACCTTGGATGAAATAAGAGAAGAACAAGGAATTATGTTTTGGAGTTATATATGGAAAATGGAGGACGATGGTGTCACTCCTATCGGCTATACGGAAAATTTGAATGAAGCGTATGAAGCAGGGGAATTGTTTACTGATCTTGCTCCTGTCCATGTAGATACTGCTAAGCTCGCGATTAAAAATGATCAATCAGAGGTAACAAGCATTTTTGAGGACTCATTTGGATCATGGCGAACAGTTTTCAGCCCTCTTAAAGATGAAAGTGGAAATACAATTGCCGTGTTAGGAATTGATTACTCTGCGGATTATATTGACACCATCATTAAAAAAAGTGTTACAAAACAGATTATTATTGCAGTAATCGGAATTTCAATCTTATTAGTATTACTGTATTTTACAATTGATCGGCTTCTATTACCACTCAAAAAAGTGGTCATTGTTGCAGACCAAGTGGCAAATGGAGAATTGAACGATGTTGATCTTCAGATTACAAATGATGAAGTTGGACAACTTTCACAATCGATAAAAACAATGGTTTCAAACTTGCAACATGTCATATTAAACATTAGAAATACATCTGATCACGTTGCATCATCAGCTAATCAGCTAACTATGAATGCGACAGAATCGTATATTAGTTCTACAAACGTTTCAAAAGAAATGAAGAATATCGCTCAAAACGCTGAAACTTCTTTGGTAATGACTGAAGAAACAGCCGCTGCAATGGAAGAAACGGCAGGCGGTATACAACAAATTGCTGATTCAGCCAATACTGCTTCTGAATCGTCTCTTTCAGCATCACTTGCTGCTGAACAAGGAAATGAAGTTGTTCAACAGGTGATTGCTCAGATGCAATTAATTAATACATCTGTCGAGCAAATAGAAGAAACTATTAATGGTTTACATGCTAATTCTAACAAGATCAGCGACATTGTGAATATTATTACTGCAATAGCGGAGCAAACAAATTTGTTAGCACTAAACGCTGCAATTGAAGCGGCTAGAGCTGGTGAACATGGGAAAGGCTTTGCTGTTGTTGCAGATGAAGTAAGGAGATTAGCTGAACAATCATCACAGTCAGCTAAAGAAATATTCCAATTAATTCATATGATCCAAACAGATTCTAATGCCTCTGTAACTGTGATGGAAAAAGGGAAAGAAGACGTAAGAGTGGGAATGGATTATACGAATGAAGTAGGTCAGATATTTAAAAGGATTGTACAATCTGCAGACGAAGTGGCAGATCAAATCCGGGAAATCTCTGCGGCTTCTCAAGAAATATCTGCATCGTCTGAAGAAGTCGTGGCATCCGTTAATAATATTAAGAAAACATCTCAACAATCTACCGAGTTTTCATTGAGTGTCTCACAATCAACACAAGAACAATTGGTATCGATGCAGGAAGTGAAAGAAGCATCTGCTTCATTAGGCCAAACTGCAGAGAAGTTGCAATCCCTAATTACAAACTTCAAATTGGAGAGTGAAGATTAATGGATTTAAAGCTTACTGGTAAAAATGTTCTCATTACAGGTTCGAGTATGGGGATAGGCAAGGCAATTGCTTTGGCTTTTGCTGAACAGGGAGCAAATATTTTAATAAACTATATTGGCAGCGATCAAGAGGCCGAAACAGTCCGCCTACAAGCGAAAGATCATGGTGTGAATGCTTTAAAGTATTGTGCAGATGTATCTGACTCTCAACAAGTTAAGGATATGTTCCAGTATATGGACAACCATCTAGGGGCAATTGATATTCTTGTAAACAATGCCGGGTTTGCACAGAATGCTCCGATTACAGATTTAACTGATGAGCAGTGGGACAAAATGATAAAAGTTCATCTTTATGGAAACTTTTATAATTGTCGAGAAGCGGCGAAAAGAATGAAGGAAAAAAATAAAGGTAAAATTATTAATATCTCTTCAGATATTGGAAGTCTAGGGTGTGAAGAATTTACCCATTACTCAGCGGCAAAAGGTGGTATTAATGCTTTTACAAAAGCTTTGGCAAGAGAATTGGCGCCGAATATATTAGTCAATGCTGTGGCGCCAAGCGGAACACATACTGGCATCCTGGAAGCGTTCGGCGAAAATTATATCGCAGAAGAGTCAGCGAAATACCCATTAAAGCGCTTGGCTCAACCCGAGGAAATCGCCAAAACTGTGTTGTTTTTAGCGTCAGAAAATGCAGACTTTTATACAGGTCAAATATTGACTCCAAACGGTGGAGTAGTTATGAACGGATAAAGATATAGATGAGGGGCACTTGAATTGATGAATATTGTCGTGTTTTGTTTGTATTTAATATTTATATATTACATTGGTTATAAAGGGTATAAGCGTGTTAAAACAGCTGAAGACCTAATCGTAGCAGGATGGAGTATGCCATTATCAGTGGTAACAGGGAGTTTAATTGCTGCGTTATTAGCTGCTCCGTTCTTTTTTGCAGCTGTTGGCTCAGGTTATACAAGTGGAGGTTTTGAAGGTTCAGCAACAATGGGCGGCTTAGGTACATGTATGATTTTAGGCGCTTTAATCTGGACTAAGCCTTTAAGACGGTTAAGAGGATGGACTTTAGCCGATTATTATGGACTGAGATATGGCAGTAAAAAATTAGGCGCATACACGGGAATCGTGATGGCCGTTGCATTTGGTATTTTCAATGCTGCGGCTCTCACTGTTGGGGGGACATATATTATCCAACAACTTTTCCAAATTGATTTTCTTCCAGCCGCACTATTATTTGTTTCATTAACGGCGCTCTACTCCGTTATTGGAGGCTTATGGGCTGTCGCTTATACCGAAATTGTCCAAGGGGCTCTAGCGGTAGCAGGAATCCTTGGGATAACCATATTTGTTTTATTCTATTATCCCGATGTTACATTTAACCCTGATTGGTGGAATGTAAATGAACTATTTAGTAGGGGCGGAGTTGAATTCTGGACGCTCTACTTAGTTCTAGCACTTGGTGATATTCCAGCAGTGGACTTAGGACAACGAGTTGCAGCCGCAAAAAGTCCGCGTGTCGCACAGCTTAGTATGATTATTGCAGGTTCAGTAATCATTGCTATTAGTTGGATACCTGGAATGTTAGGGGAAGCATTTAAATCTATTTACCCGAACAGTTCCAATCCCGAAACATTAATGCTTGTTTTTGCACAAGGCTATTTCCCACCGATTTTATCTGCTATCTTTTTAACGGCGATGGCTGCGATGGGTATGTCGACTGTTGCGGCATGTTATGTAGCAACCTCGGGAATTGTTACTAAAAATATTTATTTAGATTTTATTAATAAAAATCCTGATCCGAAAAAACTATTATTTTTTTCCAGAATGGTGATTCTTGCAAGTGCTTTGTTAGGTTTAATCCTAGCGCTAAGTGCTCAAAAAGTTATCGATTTAGCTTATTTAGCATGGGATGTTGTATTTGTTACGTTGTTCTGGCCGATTGTTTTAGGACCGTTTTGGAAACGTGTAAGTACTCCGGCTGTATGGGCTAGTATATCTGTTGGACTCGTATATTATGTTATTACGTCACTTACTCATGTTCCGGGGCCAAACATTCAATCGGATGGGTTTTTGGGCTTATTGGGCGATTTATGGCTAGCACCTGTTTTCTCGGGTGTGATTTTTTCCGGGATTACAATTGTCGTGGTAAGTTTATTAATCCCGCCTACCCAACATGTTCTTGACATGCATGAGATTGAAAAAAATAAAGAACTTGATCACGTAGGAAGTAAAGAAGAACTAGATATAGAAAATACATCTAAACAGCCTACTATCTGATTCGGTAACAGGACATGCTCAAGAGCATGTCCTGTTTTTTTGAATTCTCCCAACCCTATCTGATTAAATCATGAACCCATATAGCTTTGTTTAAATAGTAATTTCGGGAATTGAAAACTTTATATCGTAGTTAGAAGCTCAAATTATGAAAACGCTTCGCAATGAAAGCCAAGTCTTCCAAAAATAAGTGCCGTAAGTTAGGACGACGCCTAACCGCAAGCGGATGGTAGGCGACTGCAGTCTGAAACCCTCGTACATCGTGCCAACTGCCTCGCAATGATTTGACTTCGGCTTCGGGATCTTGAAAAAAAGCTTGGACCGCCACGTTCCCTAAGCAAAGAATTAGAGAGGGGTTCTTTTCTTGAAGCTGTTGTTCCAAATGCCTCATACAAATTTGCCGCACCAAGTCTTTGTCATATGCACGCACAGGTTTTCTTTTAAGGATAAAAGTGACGTACAGATCATCTATATTCAAGCCTGCTTCATTCGCAACTTCTTGCAGTGTTTGCCGCGTTCCACAAAGAAATGCCTCATCCTCACGATTTTCACGTGCCCCAGGATTATCTAGAATAATCATAATCGGCGCTTTCGGATTGCCTTCACCCCATACCATCCGTGTCCCTTGCTCGTATAGGCCGCAATCCCGGCAATTTTTAAGGTGATCAGGGGTTGGTTCCTCTAACAGTATATTGGGACAGAAGTCAGGCATTAATCTCAGCTCACTTTAATGTTATTTTCAATAAGGAAAGCTTTCCACTAACCGATGGATTTCAAACAGGGATACAGCATATAGGTTAAATGTGGTAGAATTGTTATATTATTTTGATGGCAATTATTTTTATGCGAATGGGGTGTAGGGATGGAATTTAGACACTATCAGGATGTGCAAGAATTTGCAGTGAAAGCAGAACCGGTTGTATCGGAAAGGGAAGATGTATACAGTCTTTTTTTCGGTGTACTGCAGGCAATTAAAGCAGGTCGATACGATACCCCTTTTATGGCAACGATTGAAGAGGAGGGGCAGGTGCTCGCCTTATTTCAAATGACTCCTCCACATCCGTTGAACCTTATTTTTACGAATGACAAACGTTTGGAAGAATGTATGGATTTGTTAATAAGAAACCTATTGGAACTTGAAATTGAAATGAATTCCATCATTAGCTTAAAACCATGGGCATACCTTTTTAGCGAGAAGTGGGAAGTAAAAACAGGTATGACTCGTAAAGTGTTAATGGATCAAGGTTTGTATCGATTGGATACAGTCGATGAAACATTGGTGCCCAGTCCGGGTTCGTGGCGGTTTGCGCTCCAGGGAGATTGTCCGCTTATCGAAAAGTGGTTCAATTTGTTTGAAGAAGACGCGGGATTGCCACTTACTGCAAAGAAAGATGTAAAAAAACGAGTTGAATCATTTGTGGCCAACCAAGAAATATTTTTGTGGGAGCATGATAAAGTTGTCGTTTCGATGATGAAAAAAGCTCGTCCAACGAATCATGGCGTAACTGTTTCCCTAGTGTTTACACCAAAGGAACAGCGAAAGAAGGGCTATGCTCGAACAATGGTCGCTGCTGGAACAAAAGAACTTCTAAAAAAATATGATTTTTGTGTGCTTTATACTGATCTAATGAATCCGACAGCAAATAAAATCTACCAGGAGATTGGCTACAAACGAATTGCAGATTCTGTACAGCTTGGCTTCAGATAGAAGATGTGAATCATAAAATTGAACGGGATTTTTATGAAAAGAAAGCGGAAGAGGTTGATAAGAAAGTGAACAATTGATTTCTCTTCTAGAGTTAATTCAAAAAAGCCAGGAGTTGCTACTCCAGGCTTTTTTGATGTGAAATCCGGTTCTAGCTATCTTATCGTGGAAAAATATTGAGTTTTTCAATCCGTACTATTGCTTCTTTTAAGCGATCCTCATTTTCCAATAAGCCTACACGGATATACCCTTCCCCATACTTTCCAAAAGCGTGGCCTGGTGCTACAGCGATGTCTGCTTTGTCCAATAGTAATTTGGTGAAAGATTCACTTGTATATCCTTCTGGGATAGGAAGCCAAGCGAAGAAGGAGGCAGTAGGCGCAACGACATCCCAGCCGATTCGTTTACATTCGGAAATTAAGACATTTCGACGGCTTTCGTAAAGTGAGACAAGCTCATCCACACAGTCCTGGTTTCCCGATAATGCCTCTGTTGCTGCACGCTGAATTGCTGGAAATATATCTATGAATAAATGGTCCTGTAATAAGTTGATTGCTTCAATGATTTCGGCATTTCCTATGGCAAAACCGACCCGCCATCCTGCCATGTTATAGGTTTTTGACAATGTGTACATTTCAATTCCAACTTCTTTTGCACCATCTGCTTGTAGGAAGCTGATAGGTTTTGCCCCGTCAAAACCGATTCCACCATAGGCGAAGTCATGCAAAATTGCAATATTATTGGCTTTTGCCAAAGTAACTGTTTCTTCGAAAAATGGAAGCGTTGCGGTTGCACTCGTTGGGTTATTTGGGTAGTTTAAATACATTAATTTTGCTTGCTTTTTTTGTTCATCGGAGAGAGCAGAGTAATCAGGTAAAAAATCGTTTTCTGCAAGTAATGGCATTAAGTCATATTTAATATTGGCCAAGCTTACACTCGATAAATAATCTGGATATCCCGGATCTGGCAATAAGAGTAATTCATTATCGTTCATAATCGCGAGGGGTAACTCGACCAATCCCGGCTTTGTTCCAAATAGAATTGCTACTTCCATTTTAGGATCAATATGAACATTGTATTCACGTTTATAAAAATCGGCAACGGCCTGTTTTAATTCGGCAGTCCCTCTGAAAGGGGAGTATCCGTGTGTTGTTGGATCTTCAACTGCTTCTTGAAGTGCTTTTACAATATGTGGAGGAGTCGGTTGATCTGGATTTCCACGCCCCAAGTTAATAACATCACGCCCTTCCGAAAGTGCTTCCTGAACGTTTCGAACAAGTGATGCGAAAAAATGCGGTGGTAAATTCTTTAGTCGATTTGATAGTGTCATGTAATAACCTCTTTTCTATGTACTCACAACTTTTATTTTAAAAGGTAAGAAAGTATAAATTTATCACCTGGAGCAGTGTCTAGGCTCCAGTACTTTTCTTAATGTCAGTATACATGGAATGAAAAGAAAATGATAATGACTTTTGAAGTTTCAAATATATTATTATATTGACAATCTTATGGGGACATACTATTATGAAACTTATCAATCAAAACAATTACATAATAGTACTTATCAAGAGAGACTGAGGGATAGGCCCGATGACGTCCAGCAACCCCTTGCGTAATGTAAGGAAGGTGCTAACTCCTACAGAGTGAACTTCATTCTGAAAGATGAGCTGAAACCATTTTATTTTTCGGTGCTTCTTTCATATATGAGAGAAGCATTTTTATATGGTCAGACATCTGAGATTTCGTACTTCTATTTATAGAAAGAGGAGAATTGCATGATTCAAATTCAAAACGTGTCAAAAGTATACAAAACAAAAGAAAGAATCGTGACTGGTGTTGATAATGTTTCACTAGACATTAACACGGGAGAAATTTTCGGAATCGTAGGTTACTCAGGTGCAGGGAAGAGTTCTCTTATCCGTTGTCTAAATTTGTTGGAAAAACCAACGAGCGGAACGATTTTAGTAGATGGATTAAATTTGATGAAGTTACGGGGTAATAATCTCCGTCAGGCACGTTTGAAAATAGGAATGATTTTTCAACACTTTTATTTAATCAGCCAAAAGACTGTATATGAAAATATTGCATTTGCTTTACGGGCTGCAAAAACACCTACCAATAAAATTAGCAGCCGGGTAACGGACTTACTGGAAATGGTAGGTCTTTCTGATAAACGGGATGTCTATCCTGCACAGCTAAGTGGTGGTCAAAAGCAGCGGGTAGGTATTGCCCGGGCACTAGCGAATAACCCTTCAGTGTTACTGTGTGATGAAGCAACATCCGCATTAGATCCAAATACGACGCTATCTATTTTAAGGCTGTTGAAGAAAATAAATAAAGAATTACAGATTACAATCGTTCTAATAACACATGAGATGAATGTCGTGAAAGAAATTTGTGATCGTATGGCAATTATGCAAGATGGAAAAGTGATCGAAGAAGGACAAGTATATGATATATTTTCAAATCCTCAAGAAGAATTAACGAAAGAATTTATCAGTAGTGTTGTGTCATTTGATGTACCGGCAATGATTTTGAGCAAGTGCACGGGCAAACTGGTCAAGGTCATGTTTAAAGGTGATGTTGCAGGCGATGGAATTATCTCAGATACCGTGCAGCAATTTACTATACAAGGTAATTTCCTACACGGCTCCATTGAATATATTCAAGAAAGGCCACTTGGTACTTTCCTGATGGAACTAAAAGGAGAAGATGACGAAATAGAAAAGGCAATTGCCTATATGTCATCACGAGCTGCTCAAGTGGAGGTAATCGACAATGGAAATTGATTTTCAACACGTTTTAGAGTTAATGCCTGATATTACAAAAGCATTTGGAGAAACGCTTTATATGATAAGTATTTCTCTCGTTATTGCACTTGTTATTGGTCTTCCGCTAGGGATTTTGCTGTTCACTACCGATAAAGGATTATTTTTAGAAAATCGGGCATTGAACTCAGTTATTGGCTTTATCGTCAATATGGTCCGTTCTGTACCGTTTATTATTTTACTCGTTGCGTTAATCCCTTTAACGATTCTAATAGTAGGTACTCCGATAGGCCCTGGGGCTGCTAGTGTTTCGTTATCTGCAGCAGCAATCCCTTTTTTCGCAAGAATTGTGGAGACTTCACTAAGGGAAATTGATAAAGGTGTTATCGAAGCTGCAATCGCTGTAGGTGCAACTCCGTGGATGATTATCAAAGATGTACTATTGCCAGAAGCAAAAACAAGTATTATTCAAGGCGTGACACTTACAGTAATTAGTTTGGTTGCCTACTCAGCTATGGCTGGTGTTGTTGGTGGTGGGGGAATCGGGGATTTAGCAATTCGATTCGGCTACTACCGTTACGACAATACAATAATGGTAGTGACCGTGGTGATATTAATACTATTTGTACAAGTTATTCAATTTGCAGGAGATCGGATTTCAAAAGTAATTGATAAAAGATGATGGGGAGAGAAAAATTATGAAAAAGTTTCTATTAGTCGTATTAGTACTCGTACTTGGAACCGCACTTGCTGCTTGCGGTGGCAAAGAAAAAGCTTCGGATGACAAATCCTTGAAAATTGGTGCAACCGCTGGTCCATATAGTGATATGTTGAAAAAGGCGATTATTCCTGGACTTGAAGAAAAAGGTTATAAAGTTGAACTAATTGAGTTTAGTGATTATATTCAGCCGAACAATGCACTAGCAAGTGGCGATATTGATGCAAACCTGTTCCAAAACACGACTTATTTAGAAAATGTCGTTAAAGAAACGAAAGAGGAGTTATCACCACTTATTATCGTTCCAACAGCTCCAATGGGCATTTATTCGAATAAATTCAAGACAATTGAAGCCATTGAAGATGGAGCGAAAATTACTCTGCCAAATGATCCAGTTAACGGAGCCCGCGCGCTTTTAGTATTACAGGATGAAGGACTAATTGAATTAGATCCAAATGCAGAAGTGCTAAAGGTATCTGAAAAAGATGTAACAATGAATAAGAAGAACTTGGTGTTTCAACCTATCGAAGCGGGTCAGCTTCCACGTTCAGTTGATGGTACTGATTTAGCGGCAGTTCCTGGAAACTTTGCCTTGGCTGCAAGTATGAATTTATTGGATGCGCTGGCACTAGAGGACATGCTTGATATTTATAGAAACGTGGTTGCTGTAAAAACAGAAAATATTGAAAAGCAATTTGCTAAAGATATTATTGAAGTAGTAGAATCTGCAGAATTTGAAAAAGTAATTGATTCAGATTTTGAAGGCTTTGGCAAACCAGCGTGGATGAAGTGAAATCTAGCTAGCAACGTCAAAAAGCTGACGAGACCATTACGGTTTCATCAGCTTTTTTTGTCCTTATTGTGAAACGTTAGCCGTTTCGCTTGCCTCAATTTCTTCCGTCAACACAACTAGCTGATCAATCAAATCACCGATATAAGCAATTGTGTCATGCAATGGTTTTTCTGTTGTAATATCAACACCCGCCATTTTTGAAAGTTCAGCAGGGGATTTTGTACCGCCAGCTTTCAATACTTCAAGCCATTCATCGACGGCTGGCTGACCTTCTTCCAAGATACGTTTAGACACTTGCGTGGAGATAGTGAGTCCGGCACTGTATGTGTATGGATATAAGCCCATATAGTAGTGTGGCTGACGCATCCATGTAAGTTCAGCGCCTTCATTAATCTCGACATCATCCCCCCAGAACTCTTCAAGAACGCCGCGTTTCAAGTTGTTCAGTACACCTGCGTTGACACTGCCTCCTGCGTCAATGCGTTCGTAAACTTTTCGCTGGTATGCGGCTTCTAGTAAATGTGTCACGAAGTTATGGTAGTACGTGCGTGCAACAATTGATGAAATGACCCAACGCTTGAATTTCGGATCATTTGAGTTTTCTAATAGGTGGTTAGCCACGAGCATTTCATTCATCGTCGAAGGTGCTTCGATGAAATATAGGGATGGGCGTGCATTGAATACGTTTTGCTCACGGTTCGCATTGTAGAAATGGCCCGCATGCCCTAATTCATGAGCTAAGACGAATACATCATTCATACTGCCTGTCCATGAAATTAGGATATAGGGATGGTTGCCATAAGGGCTAGAACAGAATGCTCCTGTTGATTTTCCTTTATTCTGAGCAAAATCAATCCATCGTTCTTTGTATGAACGATCCACCATATCCATGTAATCATCACCCATTATAGCGAGTGCATCATCAATGTACTTTTTCGATTCTTCTATAGTAATTTTAGGTTCATATGTCGGATCGAGCGAAATCTTTAAGTCAGCAAACGTCATTTTATCGAGTCCATGGACTTTTTGAAGAAGTTTTGCGTACTTCCGCATATGGGGCGCTAGTTCTTTCGTGATTAAATCAATTTGACGGTCATACATGGATTTATCAACTTCCTGATTGAATAATAGGTAGTCAAAAATTGTATTATAACCGCGTAGATCAGCCGTGGTTTTTTCAGTTTGCAAATGCATGTCATATGTTTTTGCTGTTGTATATTGGTAGTCTTTTAGCTTAGCGGAAAATGCATCAAATGCTGCACGACGTTTGGCGGTATCCGTTTCGCCCTCCCAATCACCTTCAAATGACACATAGCTAAGCGGATACTTTTCCCCATCTACTTCAAAATCATCGAATGACATATCAACCATTTTAGTCGTGTTATACAAGCCGTATGGACCATCGAATGTGGAAGAGAAAGCAGCTAATGTTTTTTCAACTTCAGGGTGTAATTGGTACTCTTTTTTGCGTATCAATTTCTCCAAGTAATTTTTAAAATCACCTGATTGTTTCATTGCATTTTCCAAAACATCTACGGGTAACTCAGAAAGCTCACTGTTGACGAATGATAGTTTGCTGTTTATTTTCGCGGCAGTGGAACCAAACTTGCTTGAACGCATTTGTGCTTCGTCATCTGTTTGGTCTGTACTTGACGACAAACTCGTATACGTGCCAACAGGAACCACTTTTTCATAAACAGCCGCAAAGCCTTTCAATGCCTCGATTACGGATTTAGCATCTTTAATGTTGCCATTGAATTTTTCGGAAAATGCATCGACTTCTTTTACCAATTCAATTATCGCAGCATCATATTCCTCTTCCGTTTTGAAAAGATCTTGCAGATTCCATGTTTCTTCTGTCTTTACTTCTGAACGCGGCGGCATACTTTTAACCAATATAATCTCTCCCTTTTATTACGGATGTCGAACTAAATAATAGTATATAGTACAATAGAGTAAAAGTAAAAAAACAAATCCCTTTTTTGGTAACTTTCAGATAGGTTGCGTTATTTTTGATTTTTTGAAAGACGTTCAATTTCATCTGTTAGGATAAAGGAAAGGTTATCATTGCCGAAAAGTTGCAGGACATCAAGCATCGTTTCATTATCAATCTCTATTTCTTCTTCGTATTTAGCTTCCTCTATTATTTTCTTCATCGTCTCATTTTCTTGTTGTTCGGGGTATGCGCGTCTGTATAAGTCATGTGGATTCACTTCATTATTCGCACACCATTGTACAAACAACCGAATCATCAATTGTTCATCTTGTTGATATTTTTGAATGACTTGCGCATCAATACTTTTAAATTCCATGTAATCAACTCCTTTTAAGTCCTCTTTCATTAAGTATATACGAAATGGGAAAATTCTTAGGGATATAAAACTAGGAACAGTGATTTATTAATGAATGATAGACTATATATCTAGAAATAAAGAATACCATTAAATTCGCTTTTCCTTGTAAGGCGCCTTTGCTCAGCTAATATGGGTATTCATTTGTACAATATTTTTAGTTGATTTTACGAAAGTGGTGCATGGGATAAATGAAAGAACTAATTATCAGTGGTATTGTGTTTGTTATCGCAGGACGTTGAGGGAGCGGTGTCTGAAAAGGATGCTGAATATAACAAAAAAAAAGGACAAATACAATGGACGACCGAGCAAAAAGTATTTAATTTTTCTTGTTTTTTATTTAATGTTGGCTATTTATTATTAATCCAATTAAATAAATGAATTAAAAAGGACAAGAATAGAAAAACTTTCTTGTCCTCGTGTTAGATTGTTTAAATTTTATTGCTGATGAAAAATTGAACAATCCAATCCATGTCTAATGGACCGTCGACGATTTCATAATATAGCGAAGAATTTTGGATGATTAGATTTTCATTCACAATAATGCTAAAGTTGTCTCCATTTTTATCTGTTAAATTAATAATGAACTGATTGATGTCATCAATCTTATTGATTTTCTTTGGCTTTAATTTTCTAACATGATAATCTTGAAGGAATTCAAGTAAGCTTTCAATTTCAGATTCATCATCAACCTTCCAAATTTTGGGGTCGGCACCTGAAAGGGACGGTTCCGAAAAGGTCAGTAAACTAAACGGAGATTCCGTGACTCCAAGAACCTTTGTAAGCTCTTTCTTGTCATAGCCCAGGGAAAGTTGGATCATTGCATATGTGCCCATAATCATAATAGCAATCAATAATATTGCTCTTATTTTCATGTTCTATTCCTCCTGTAATTCATTTCTTTAGTATACGCGGATGAAGATGTAGGAAATCAGGCTTGTCCTTTAGTAATCTATGCAAAATCCTATGAGGAAATTTGGAGAGAGGGGGTATCGTCAATTGTTTTTAAAAAAAATAACACTTCTTCATAATAAGACTACGTCAAAAATGGATTATCCTTTTTCTATTCCTTCAATTCAATCAATGACGGAAGTAGATTTAACGGAAAGAGTTACGTTTTTTGTTGGAGAAAATGGTTCGGGAAAGTCGACATTATTGGAGGGAATTGCAGATTTATGCGGTTTCAATTCTGCTGGAGGTGGCAGGAATAATACATATAACGTGGATGCAGCCGAAAGTGCATTAAGTGAACATCTTCGATTGTCTTGGATGCCGAAAGTGACGAATGGATTCTTTTTACGAGCCGAATCATTCTATCATTTTGCTTCGCATATTGATGAATTAGGGCCAAGCGTACTTAAAAGCTATGGCGGCAAATCGTTACACGAACAATCACATGGCGAATCTTTTCTGTCATTGTTCTTGAATCGGTTTACTGGAAAGGCGATTTATCTCCTTGACGAGCCTGAAGCTGCACTATCACCACAAAGGCAATTGACATTTTTGCGGATTATGCATGACCTAGTTCGGGACGAAGATTGTCAGTTCATTATCGCAACACATTCACCAATTATTTTAGGCTATCCTAATGCGACAATCTTAAGTTTTGATGAAGGAGAAATAAAAGAAACTCAATATGAAATGACCGAGCACTATCAGATTACGAAATATTTCCTGGATCATCGAGAAAAGTTTCTAAAAGATATTTTAGAAGATTAATGGATTGTCGGAATGTTACAATGATTATGTGGAACTTTGAAATGGGGGAAGAGTGGAATGGAGAAAGAATTAGTAAACGCAATTCAAGACGACTATCCGAATGATTTCGCTTGGTGTTTCGGTTGTGGCCGCTTAAATGAAGACGGTTACCATTTCCGTACGGGGTGGCAAGGGGAAGAGACGGTGACATACTATGAACCGTCGTCAAAGCATATCGCGATTCCAGGTTTTGTTTATGGCGGGTTGATCGCTTCGCTCGTTGATTGTCATGGGACAGGCTCGGCTGCACTTGCACTGCACCGGAAAAATGGGCATGAGCCGGGAAGCGGAGAAGAACCGCCGCGATTCGTTACAGCGTCATTAAACGTGAATTATTTGAAACCGACTAAGCAAGGAACTTTGTTAAAAGCAGTTGGAAAAGTGGAAGAAATCCATCCGAAAAAATTTAAAGTGGCTGTCGAAGTATTTGCGGATGACACTGTGGTTGCAACGGGGGAAGTCGTTGCTGTTGTCATGCCAGCAACCTTCGCAAGTAAATAAAAGAGAGTGAAAAGCTGGTTGCCGCGTGCAGTCAGCTTTTTCGGTTTTAAAATAGGGAGTTAAGAGTAAACTTGGAAATCTATTTATCCAATTCAAATATGAAATAATTTTTGCTAGTTATACGAACGTATGTTATAATTTAGAGATGAATATAAGAGTCAATGAGTGACTAAAGATAAAAACTTCCTCGTCCAGAAAAAAATCGTGAAACGTAATTAAAAACGAGTGGGAGGAAACAATTATGAATGAAAAAATTTTAGAACAAATTTTAGCTGAAATGAAAGAAATCAAGATAGAAATAACAGACATTAAGACAGAAATGACTAGTGTGAAAACACAGCTTAATGAAAATACGCAAATTGTTAAAGTTATCCGTGATCGTCAAGAAGAAAGTGATGCAAAACTTGAGAATCTAGCTATGGACGTTCATCATATGCGTGGCGACTTGACAGCGTTAACTGGATCCGTTGCAACTATTAAAGAAGAACTGGAATTCACTTCTCATAAAACAGTTAGAAATGAAAAAGAGATCTTTAAGTTGCGCAAGAATAGCTTTGAAAGTAAAAGCATCTAATCATATATCGAGTGGCACAGCGATTAAATTCGTTGTGCCGCTTTTTGCTTTTCATATTGTTCGATAGTGAAATTATTGAATTAATTTAAACGATCTTCCTATGAATCGTTGACATGAAACCATTTGGTTTTATATAATTATACATGCAACCAAATGGTTTTACTTTTTATTCAGGAGGAATGTATGTGCCAATTAATGAAAACGAACGTTTCGAAGAAGTAAGAAAGAATATACTCATCAATGCTCAAATTGAAAAAGTTTGGGAATATGTCGCTACAGCTGAAGGAATTGGTACCTGGTTCATGCCAAATGATATGCAACCAATTGAAGGGAAAGAGTTTATACTACAAGCGGGACCTTGGGGCAACTCGGCATGTAAAGTGACAGAAGTGAATCCACCAAATCGCCTATCTTTCGAGTGGGGGAAGGAATGGCTGATCACGTTTGAGTTGAAAGAAGTAGACGGTCAGACCGAATTAACACTGATTCACGGGGGATGGAACGATGAAAATCAGACAGAGTTTGGTGAGTCCCATGCAGAGGTACGTTCACGTATGTCCGGCGGATGGGATGGTCTTGTATTAAAACTGAAGCACGTAGTTGAAGCGTAAATGGCTGAAGAACTTCAAAAATATGATGTTTTTCAAGCAATCGCTGATCCGACTCGACGTAAATTGCTTGAACTGCTCGCAGGTGAAGAATTGTCAATTTCAACAATCAGTAACCACTTTACGATGAGTAGAACTGCCATAACAAAGCATCTACATGTATTAGAATCGGCTGGACTCGTTATTTCAAGAAAAAGGGGCCGTGAAAAGTTATATTGTCTGGAAGCTAAGCCGCTGAAAAAATTACAATCTTGGCTTACCTTCTATGAACAATATTGGGGCAATAAACTCTCCACGCTTAAAGACATTATTGAAAACGAACAAAGCGAGGAATAAATACATTGAAGTCGGCAGCCCTTCATCATTTAAAACTATTGTTATTTTATTAGAAGAGTCTTTTTGATTTGTTTCACTTTATATGTTGAATTAAAGAATCTCATTGAATATGCTGTGGCGCTCACTAATTCGGGAGTTGTAATTCGGGGGGATAGTAGATCGCTTGGCGCTTTGGGGATGCCTTTCACCGTAAGCCTGGATTGGCGCTTCGCATCCAGTCTTACGGCTTCGGCGACCCCTTTGCCGCGCCTGCGCTAGGGTGTTCAATATTGAGAGAAATGTGATGTTGAGATGTATATGCCGAGATTTTAATGTGATTACTAGTTGATACTAATTATACTCAAGAAATATGCACTCCAGATTGCAGATTTCATCACAGATAACGAAATGCGCTTTCTCACATAGACAATCCAGCGAAGGCGCGACTTCGTGGTAGCCGGAGCGAGAAGACTGAAAGTAATCTCCTTTCTGGCTTATCGCGGGAGGCATCCGCAAAGCGTCGAAGCGGTATTAGCAGGATTTCTGATTCATTCCTCATGTATTGGGACATTCGTTGATCACATTCGATCGATTTATGGCACTCCAGGTTGCAGGTCTCATCCCCGATAACGAAATGGACTTTCTCACATTGACCACCATCCAGCGAAGGCGCGACTACGTGGTAGCCGGAGCGATAAGACTGAAAGTAATCTCCTTTCTGGCTTATCGCGGGAGGCATCCACAAAGCATCGAAGCGGTTTAGAATGGAATCAATAACTTAGCTTCACAATTTTTATTGAACAGTAAAGAAGATTTCCCTATTTCATTTAGTTTAATAAGGGATAAACTCACTGAACTTAATTGTTTGATGTTTTTTCTTGGCAAATAATATCCTGACCCGATATACCAATAGGAAAGAGTTATAACCTATGCAGATTATAACTCGTCAATCATATTTTTTTATTTCAGATATCATAACGTTAACTATCGGTTACCATTACGCCAGTATTCAGCGGTTCTAGCGCTTTTGTTTGATCAATAAATATAAACGCATCGTATCGATTACCAATTTGAGACGGTACATAATTACCGAATTGCTCGTTCTCAGGGTTGTAGACAACTCCAATTGCTCTGTGTCCAATCCAATCCGTGAAATATTTTCGGTTTTCTTCTTTGAAAATGAATAGTTTATCGAAAGCACCTGATTTGTGCAATAGATCTTCCCATGAATGTTGCCGGGCGGGAGGAACGTCTATTTTCTTGAAAGGTACTCCCCATTCTTCAGCCGCGATTACGGTACCACGATGCGTGCCAAATCCTACTGCATAGACCTCATCTTTCTTATACTGTTCGCGAAGTAGTTGACCGACGTTGACCATTCCATCATCTTTCATAGTTGTTGCCCGTGCATCTCCGATATGCGTATTATGTTCCCAGACGATAATCTTCGCTTCATCCCCGTAGTGATTCATCACTTCATTAATTGCCTCAACCATATGCTCATCGCGAATATTCCAAGATAATGCATTATCCTGAAGCATGGTACGGTAATATTCTTCAGCATTTTTAGTCACGAGTGCATTCACTTTTAAATTTAGATTAGTTTCATGCTTATCCTCGTAGCGTTCTTTGTGCGAACGAATTGACGATAATAACTCACTCACTTCATCAATGCATACTTGTGAAAAATGTGCTGTGGAGATGGCATAATGATCCGGCATTTCATTGAAAGGTTCGAAGCAGGAAAAAGCTTTTTTCGCCAGTTCAAGATCGGCTCCCGCTGGATTGGACTTCGTTAAGTAGCGTACGATTTCTTCCATCGATTCCCAGAGACTATACATATCAATCCCGTAGAATCCTACTTTTAGATCGGGAATTCTATTGTCATTCAGTATTTTTAACCAATCAATGAACGCTGCAATCTCCTCATTCGCCCACATCCACGTCGGCCATCTACCAAAAGCCTTCAATACTTCTTGGACATTTTCTTTTCTTTCACCATATCCTTTTATATAACGATTAACATGTTGAGCAGATGGCCAATCACCTTCAACTGCAATGGCTGAAAAACCTTTCTGTTCAATCAGCATCTTGGACAGCTTCGCTCGGACTGAATAGAATTCCGAGGTTCCGTGGCTTGCTTCTCCTAACAGGACAATTTTTGCATCCCCGATAGCTTCGAGAATAGATGTAAGATCATCCTCGGAGTCGAAAGGAAGTGCATACTTTTTTACGGCTTCCTCAAGTGTGAAATTCAATTGGATAACCTCATTTCCTACAACGTATTCTGAAAGTATACCCAATTATTCTTATCGTACCCTGTGAAAGTTGAACAAAGTGAATTGAAATTTCATGACAGACAATTGCAATAATGTATAATTGAACTAACTACATGAATAAGGGGCGATAATAATGTTGACTGCCGTACTGATAGTTGGAATTGTCATGAGTGTGCCGATTACTGCAATTATTACAGATCATAATCGTAGAGTTGTGAAAATCAAAGGAGAATTTATGCGCGATGAAATCGAGCTGGAAAAGCTAAAACAACAAAATTTTATTATGGAAACAGAAAAGATGAAAATTGAGTTGGAACAAATGAAACTCGACTATACATCTGGGAAAAATGAAATTGTGAAAATATAGAGGAAAGGTAGTGAATGAGTATGAGCGACGATAAATTAAACCCGCCATACAACGATTTGATCGGCGACATATTGAAAGAGTATACAAAAAAAGGTGGCATGGATAATTTACCGGGACAAGGGAAACCATTATCGCAAGAGTACTTTTCTGGTGATACCTTCCAACATTTTCAACGAATCGCAAAAGATGCAGGTTATAAGCCGCATTGGCTAAACCTGCAGCATGAAATTCGCGATGAAGTAATCGAAATTGCAGCTATTCATGCAGCCGATAGTACAACAGACTTGGAATCACGGATAGAAAGTATAAACGAAAAAGTATTCGAATACAATAAATCCTGTCCGCCTCCTATGCAGAAAGGGTCTATATCGCTTAGGAATATTGAGGCTGCGATTGAACGTTGGAAATGAAACAGCAGGAAAAGGGGAGTGACGGTGAATCGTAACTACAAGTTCATTTTGTTAGCTCTCTGTAGCATTTTAGTGATGTCAGGATGTTTGCATACCGGACAAAAAGTTTCGGAAAACCCGCTGACTACAGCACCATTAAATAAGGAAGCAATAGTCGATTCAATGATTGACAAAATGACACTGGCAGAGAAAGTCGGACAGTTATTAGTGATTGGCGTGAAAGGTACTTCCTTTAGCAGAAAAATGGATAATCTCGTTCGTAATTATCATGTGGGTGGCGTTATAGTAATGGGACAAAATATAACGACAACACCCCAAATGTTAGAACTGATTAACGCTATCAAAGAAGCGAACGAATCGAATAAAAATCCTTTATTTCTTTCTGTCGATGAAGAAGGGGGACGTGTCTCCCGACTGCCGGCCGGCATCGCCAAATTACCAACTAGTGCGCAAATCGGCAAACTTAATGATGAATCATTAAGTTATCGAGCAGGCGCCTATTTGGCTGAGGTACTCAACGAATTCGGCTATAATATGAATTTTGCACCTGTTTTAGATGTTAATAGTAATCCGAAAAATCCAGTAATCGGGGATCGCTCATTCGGATCAGATTCCAATCAAGTTGCTAAAATAGGCATAGCGACAATGCATGGAATGATGGACAATGGCATTATTCCTGTTGTTAAACATTTTCCGGGTCATGGCGACACTATTGTCGATTCACATAAGGCATTGCCAAAAGTGGAAACGACTATGGAAAGGCTTCGAAGTATAGAACTAGTTCCATTTCAAAAAGCAATAGACGAGGGTGTTGATGCAGTTATGGTAGCTCATATTTTATTCCCAGTATTGGATCCTAATTATCCATCTTCGCTCTCTAAAGCTGTTATCACGGAATTGCTTCGGAAAGAAATGCAATTTGAAGGGGTTATCATAACAGACGACTTATCGATGGGGGCGATTGCGAATGGATATACAATTCCTGAAGCAGCTGTTCAGTCTTTTATAGCGGGAAGCGATCTACTACTTGTAGTCCGTGACTATGACGATCAAATTAATACTTTCAACGCGCTCCTAACGGCTATTGAGGCAGGAGAGATAACAGAAGAGCGACTCAATGAAAGCGTAAAGCGGATTATGATGCTTAAAGAAAAATATGGACTCTCAGACGAGGTACATGAAAAAGTAGATGTGAATAAAATCAATGAAATGTTTGACAAGCTCCAGTTTAAGTAAATGAATTTTCCTGCTCTTTTCTTCGTATACTAAGCGACTAGAAAAAGCTAGGGAGGTTTGTTATATGGAGAATAAAGGATTAAAGGTATTAGTTCATGCAAGTGCGTTCTTCATGCCATTTTTGGTGCCATTTATCATTTATCTTGTTATTGATGATTTAGAAGTAAAAAGGATGGCAATACAAGCGGTTTTATTCCAACTTGTCATGGGGGCACTGCTTACTATTTCTCTAATTCTTATTATTGTAATTATCGGCATTCCATTGGTAATTGCATTTGGTATAATGTGGTTCATTGTTCCTATCATAGCAATCGTCAAAGCGTTAAATGACGAAACGTACAATTATCCGATTGTAGGTAGATGGATTTAATAATGTTGTTAATAAAACAAAAGCGTGTTCCGTAGTTATTTCATACGGAACACGCTTTTTCAATCATATGAATGGTCCGGCTTGTATAAGATGGACTAAGTAAAAAAATGAGGAAGGGAGAGAGAAATGAAAATTAAGTTCAACCTTGTTACACAAATTTTAATCGCATTCATTTTGGCAATAATTTTAGGAAGTATTTTCGGCAGTTCCATTGACTTTTTGAAGCCATTTGGAGATCTATTTTTACGTTTAATTAAATTCATAATTGCCCCACTTATCTTATCGACTCTAGTTGTAGGTGTTGCTGGAACGTCTGATCCAAAACAGCTTGGGAAAATGGGTATTAAAACGATTGTTTACTATTTGGGGACGACAGCGATTGCGATCATTATCGGTCTTGCTGTTGCGTTTATGATATCTCCTGGTAAAGGAATTACGATTTCGACGGAAGGATTGACGATTCCTGAAGCGGCTACGCAGGAACCACAGGGCGCCATCACAACAATTTTGAATATTATTCCCGAAAATCCGTTTATGGCTTTAGCCTCGGGGAATATACTGCAAATTATCTTTTTCGCATTGTTCATTGGTTTAGCTATAACATTTGTAGGAGAAAAAGCACGACCAGTGTATCGATTCTTTGAAGGCTTCTCGGAGGTAATGTATAAAATAACCGGCATTGTCATGAAAGTGGCCCCACTTGGAATTCTAGGATTGCTTGCTCCAGTTGTCGGTCAGTATGGACTTTCTGTTCTATTGCCACTCGTAAAAGTAATAGTGGCTGTGTATATTGCATGCATACTCCATGCGGCTATTGTTTACTCGTCTGCCGTAAAGGTGTGGGGGAAAATGAGCCCTCTCAAATTTTTTAAAGGAATATCACCGGCTGCACTCGTCGCATTCAGCACTGCGAGCAGTGCGGGAACGCTACCGGTCACCATTAAAAACACGAATGAAAACCTTGGTGTGCCAAATAGAATATCAAGTTTTGTTCTTCCGCTTGGAGCCACCGTAAATATGGATGGTACGGCCATTTATCAAGGTGTTGCAGTGATCTTCATTGCACAATTTTACAATCTGAACTTGTCATTCGCTCAACTCTTAACCGTTGTTTTGATTACTATTCTAGCTTCAATTGGAACGGCGGGTGTCCCCGGTGCTGGCATGATTATGTTAGCGATGGTGTTGACTTCGGTCAATATGCCACTTGAAGGAATTGCGCTCATTGCAGGTATTGACCGGATTCTGGATATGATGCGTACAACCGTGAATATTGTAGGAGATGCATCTGCGGCGGTTGTGGTGGCAGGAACTGAAAAAGATCGAATAGAAGTAGTGCCGACAGATTGAAGCCCAGCAAAAGCACCCTCAGCAACCAATTGTAGGACACGTTTTTTCTATATCATCGCAATATCCTGTATGGAGCTTTCTTCTATACTGACAATAAAAAAATGAATTGATCGTCCTTCACATCAGTCAAAGACCGGACGACACCGAAGCCATTGATTTGTAATACCAAGGGAAGGGCAGTAATCCTATAGCTTTTTCAGAGTACTAAAAACGAGATTCCGTTTTAAAGGAATCTCGTTTTTATGTTTCAGTTGAAATGAATATTAGTCAACTTGCATGAAAGATTAGTTTAGATTTTCGTTTAAAATGCTATCCTCTAAGACGGAAGACTTGTCTCCATATACCTTCGTAATATGAACAACACCCCATGCGCATAGCGCATCCAATATGCTCTCTAAACTCAAGCCGTATTCACTTAACTCATACTCCACTTTCGGAGGAACTTGGTTGTAAGCAATACGGTTTATAACACCATCTGCCTCCAGTTCACGCAATTGTTGTGTTAACATTTTTTGCGTAATGTCAGGCATGAGTCGTTTCAATTCATTTGTCCGTTTTTTGCCATGAGTTAAATGGCACAGAATCACACATTTCCATTTTCCACCGATTACTTCTAAAGTTGCTTCCACGGAAATATTATACTTCTTTTTTGTCATCCCAATCCTCCTCTATAGGAACCTAAAAGTACCTATATCACTTATTAGTGCCTACATTACTTTAAAGTGCGTACTTTTCTTTGGGATCCTTGTGATTCATACTAACATAAGCGATGGGTCGTACGATATATTTTATTTTGCTCTTCGTGAGTTTAATCATACAACATGGGAAAGGAAAGGGAAAAATGACGGTAGATAAAAAAAGAAGTATATTTGCACTGCTTGCATTAGCGATAAGCGCTTTTGCAATTGGAACAACGGAATTTATCAGTGTAGGGTTATTGCCGCTGATTTCTCAAGATCTGGATATATCGGTTACAACAGCTGGACTGACTGTTTCGCTGTATGCGTTAGGTGTAATGATAGGAGCACCAGTTTTAACATCGGTCACTTCTAGAATGCCAAGGAAATCATTACTGCTATGGATTATGGTAGTCTTTATTATTGGGAATGGTATCGCGGCGAGTGCAACAAGTATTGCCGTCTTACTGGCAGCCCGTGTCATTTCCGCATTTGCACATGGTGTATTTATGGCAATTGGTTCAACGATTGCTGCAGATTTAGTTCCTGAAAATCGCAGAGCAAGTGCAATTTCAATCATGTTTACAGGACTTACAGTTGCAACGATTACTGGCGTTCCATTTGGTACATTTATCGGACAACAGTTTGGTTGGCGCTTTGCCTTTGTGGCAATCGTAGTGATAGGGATTGCAGGGTTTATTGCGAATAGTATTCTTGTTCCGTCCGATTTACGTCAAAGTCCTCCGACAACGATTCGGGACCAAGTAAAGCTCGTCACGAATAGCCGAATATTGCTGGTATTAGCGATTACAGCATTGGGATATGGGGGCACATTTGTCGTTTTCACATATTTGTCTCCGTTGCTTCAGACAATAACGGGATTTAAACAAGAAACGATTGTCCTTATTTTACTTGTATATGGAGTTGCGATTGCAATAGGTAATATGATTGGTGGAAAACTTTCAAATAAAAACCCAGTTGGTTCGCTGTTCTATATGTTTATTGCTCAGGCAATTGTGCTTTTTGTTTTGACGTTTACGGTACCATTTAAAGTAGCAGGTCTTGTAACAATAATTTTCATGGGTTTGTTTGCCTTTATGAATGTATCGGGACTTCAAGTCTATGTTGTCACGTTAGCTGAACGTTTTGTACCAAGTGCGATAGACGTCGCTTCCGCAATGAACATTGCTGCATTTAATGCAGGAATTGCGATGGGCGCATTCTTAGGAGGAGTTGTCACCGATTCGATTGGGCTCATTCATACGGCTTGGATTGGTGGAACAATGGTACTGATTGCAGCCATATTAACCGGTGTCAGTCGAGTGTTGGAAAAAAAAGATTCGTCGGTGATTAACTTATCCTAAAAAAGGGGGGGCAACTGTTTACCCCGTAATATAACCTATCTAAAAAATGGAGGAATAATAAATAATGAAAAACTTACAATCTACAACTACGTTGAATAATGGTGTTAACATGCCTTGGTTAGGTCTTGGCGTATTTAAAGTTGAAGAGGGTCAGGAACTGGTAGATGCGGTGAAGACTGCAATATCACATGGTTATCGCAGTATCGATACAGCTGCTATATACGGCAATGAAGTTGGCGTTGGACAAGGTATTCGAAAGGCGCTTGAAGAGACAGGTATTGTGAGAGACGATCTATTTATCACGTCCAAAGTTTGGAATTCAGAGTTGGGATATGATACAACAATCGCAGCTTATGAAGAGAGCTTAATAAAACTCGGCTTGGATTATTTGGATCTATATCTTATTCACTGGCCGGTAGCAGGCAAGTATAAAGAGGCTTGGCGTGCATTGGAAACACTTTATAAAGAAGGCCGGGTTAAAGCAATCGGGGTAAGTAATTTCCAAATTCATCACCTCGAAAAATTGATGAAGGATGCCGAAATTAAACCAATGGTGAACCAAGTGGAATATCACCCGCGTTTGACACAAAAGGACCTGCAAGCATTTTGCCAGCAATACGGTATTCAGTTGGAGGCATGGTCTCCACTTATGCAGGGAGAGTTGCTCGATAACGCAGAACTTCAGGAAATCGCGAAAAAATATAACAAATCTGTTGCTCAAATCATTTTACGCTGGGATTTACAAAATGGCGTAGTTACAATTCCGAAATCGACGAAAGAACACCGTATTGTCGAAAATGCGTCAGTGTTTGATTTTGAATTAACGGCGGATGATATGAGGAGTATTGATAGTTTGAACCAAAATCACCGGGTTGGTCCAGATCCGGATAACTTTGACTTTTAAAAACAGAGCAGAAAACGACCAATAATAGATATGTAAAAAGGGTTATCTCCAAGTGAAGATAACCCTTTTTGCATTATTTTCGACTGCTATAAGATTTTAAGATTTGATCGGACTGTTGCATGATTTGTAAGGCGTTGTCGATGGATTGTTGTGTTTTATTCGTACGCGACTTCTCTTTCATCGTATCCCGATTATAGAGGATTGCAGGTAATTTAGCACTTGGCGCAACATATAACGTATCATCGTTTATGAACGAACTGCCTGGTAAGTGGTAACGCATTCCGAGCAAATTGTGTTCATATTGAAATAAATTGTGACCCATCATCTGCGCATCGTGTTCAATGCCGAGTAAGTTTAACAGTGTCGGCATCAAATCAATTTGCCCGCCTAAGTGATTAATTGTTTCCCCGGAAAATAGTGCGCCTCCCGAAAAAATAACCGGTACAACAAAGCGGTCTTGTAAATTGTAAGGATGGCCGAGTAAATCTAAAAGAACAGCCTCATCGTCTTTTGTAACAGGGGCCCCATGAATACCTGAATGATCTCCATAGATTAGGATTAAAGAATTATCATAAAGGTCTTCTTTTTTCAATGTGTCAATGAATGCTCCAATTTGTTCATCAGTATATCGGATAGATTGGAGATAATTTCCTACATATGTGTTCTCATAACTTTCCGGTAATGTAAGAGATTGAAGTTCATCAGGCATGTCAAAGGGTGTATGACTTGTCAGTGTAATCAGGTTTGAATACATCTTTTCATATTCTTTTATTTGCGCTGGAAGTTGAGCAGAAGCAAAATCGAACATTACTTCATCCGCTGAACCAAATCCTATCATTCGTTCTGCTGGAATTTCTTTATCAGTGTAAACATGGTCAAAACCAAGTGCCGGATATAGTTTTTCTCGACTCCAGTACGTTATGTCATCGGCATGATAAGTTGCTGTACCATAGCCATTCTTTTGCAAAGTACGCGGTAAAGAAGGTACTAAATCTCCATTAATGACATTTACTGTTGGATCCATACCTTCGGGATAAATGGACGTGTGCATAAGCCATTCTGCGTCAGAAGTATTGCCAGCCCCGATTTGCTGATACACATTATCGAAATAAGTACTATCTTTCAGTAAGGTATTTAAATTCGGTGTAATTTCTTGACCATTTACTTTTCTATTGATCACAAAGCCTTGAAGCGACTCGACTTGGATAACAAAAACATGGCGATCCTTAGCAATACCGTAGGAGTCATGCTCATTCGCTGTAACATAATCATTCCCTTTTAGTTTTTCGACATCTCGTTCCGATAAATTAACATCTGAAGCAAGTGCGGTACCGAAGCTGCGTGTGAAAACCTGCACCGCCTGCGATTGTAAATAGCCGTTCTCTTTTGCGAAATAAGAAACGTCAATAAGTGGTTGTCTAAAAGCGAGTAGAGTTGTAATAATACTAATACTGCCAAATAGGATTGCCAGCCGTCTATTTACGCTAGCTGAAGGTTTAATCTTTTTGTTATTAAAATAACGTGCAATCGGTAGAATAAGTAGAATATCCAAGAAAAACAGGAAATCATAGGGCTTGCTCAGAAGGCCTACTGTACCTCCTACGGAGTTCGATTGATAAATTTGTTGTAAGTCATAATAAGATGGAATAGTTGAGAAATAGCGAGTGTAATAAATAATCGCGATAAATAAAACTGACAATATCGTATTGAATACAAAGATACCCGTCCACATCCGTTTTTTCACTAAAAGAACGACGAGGGAAAGTAGGAATGCCCATAATGGAAATTCAATGAGTGCAATATGGAAGACAGACTTATTATGAAATACGACGGCACGAAAGGCGATGATTTTAAGGAAAAGTAATACCATAACCAGAGTGATTGGATGTGTTAGAATGGGCTTTATTTTACTGATGAACGTATTCATATTGAGCACCTCCAAATAGAACTATCTGTTAGTATAGTGTAACAAAGATGTTTTTTGATGGGAAATGAAATGAGAGAAGTAAAAGGTATTACTTTATAATGAAGGGAATAAATTGAAGAGCTGGTCAAGCTGGTTACATATATATAGTTATTGAGCTTTATCAATTGAAATCAAGAGTTCCATTGAACCCTTACGGCTACCCCGGTTAAGGCGCCTTCGCTAGTGGCACTAAAAGTATAATCGTCATCCATGGGTCGATTTGGTATGCAGGTACAAGGTGTGATAGCTGTATTTGGGGTGAATTTTTAAAAAAATAACGCATTTTAAATTGATATTTACCTCAGTAATAAAAACATCTCACTCAATGGATTTCTTCCATTGAGTGAGATGTTTTATTAATATGGATCAGCGTCATGTCCTTTTTCCACTGCTTCAGCAGGTGCCTTATCACCATCTCTATTACCGAGCGGTTTCTGACTTGAGCCTTCTTTTGATGATTGTACTAAGCCGTCACGTAAACGACGTCCGTATTCTTCATCAGCTTCTTCGGCAAGAGCAATCATTTTTTCTTGAATGCGTTGGTCGCAATTTGAAAGGTCTGACACCAAGTTTGAAATCAAATCGGCTCGCTCCCATTCTTCAAACATGCGATACGTTTCTCCCGCTTGTTTTGTATTGCTTTGTCGGTCAATTGATTCTCGCACAAGGTTTCCTTCAATATAAGGGGTGTATTCCACACCATCTTGTCCAGCTTCTTTTAATCCGCCTAAAATCGAAGGCTCATAGTTAATGTGCGGGTTCTGACCTGGAGCGCGATCAACTTTAATCTGCATCTGTCCGCCGCTCTGATTCGTTGCGACCCGCTTTTTCGGCGCATTGATCGGAAGTTGCAAATAATTGGCGCCAACGCGATGACGTTGCGTATCAGAGTATGAAAAAGTTCTGCCTTGGAGCATTTTATCATCAGAGAAATCGAGACCATCGACAAGGACACCTGTACCAAATGCAGCTTGTTCGACTTCCGTAAAATAGTCTTCAGGATTTTTGTTTAAAACCATTTTGCCGATAGGCAGCCAAGGGAACTTATCTTCAGGCCATAGCTTCGTATCATCAAGCGGATCGAAATCGAGCTCAGGATGTTCATCATCGCTCATAATTTGGACAAGCAATTCCCATTCTGGATATTCACCTTTTTTGATAGCATCATATAAATCTTGTGTTGCATGATTAAAACTTGTCCCTTGGATCTCACTTGCTTCTTGTTGAGTCAAGTTTTTAATGCCTTGTTTGGGTTCCCAATGATACTTAACAAGTACAGCGACTCCTTCCTGATTCACCCATTTATACGTATTGACACCGGAGCCTTGCATCATGCGATAGTTGGCAGGAATACCCCAAGGTGAATAAACGAATGTCACCATATGGAACGATTCAGGAGAACTCGCGCAAAAGTCGAAAAATCGTTCGCTGTCTTGAATATTCGTGATCGGATCCGGTTTAAAGGCATGAATCATATCGGGGAACTTAATAGCATCACGGATAAAGAAAATTTTTAAATTATTCCCGACAAGATCCCAGTTGCCTTCCTCTGTATAGAACTTCACGGCAAAACCTCGTGGATCGCGAAGTGTTTCGGGTGAATGGCCGCCATGTATAACAGATGAAAAGCGGACAAAGACAGGCGTCTGTTTTCCTTTTTCCTGAAAAAGTTTTGCGCGTGTATATTTGGAAACCGCTTCGCTGCCGGCTGTTCCGTATGCTTCAAAATAACCGTGCGCGCCGGCTCCGCGTGCATGGACGACGCGTTCAGGAACCCGTTCCCTGTCGAAGTGGCTAATTTTCTCTAGAAAATCATAGTTTTCGAGCACAGCAGGACCTCGTTTGCCGACAGTCCTTAAGTTTTGGTTGTTTGTAACAGGATGCCCCTGTCTGTTCGTCAGTGTGTCTTCTTGCTCCTCATTCGACTTGTTAGTAGATCGGTTTTCTGACAAGTGATAGCCTCCTCATTTAAGTGGTGAAAATTTGTTGAAGTAACTTGCGTGATGATTCTTCTTGAATAGGGTGCCTCACCTATACTCTTCACAATTTTGAAGGAATTAATTCCTGTTATTTTTTTAAAAACGAATTTTGATAATGGAGTAAAGAATTGCCCATGATACTCATATACATCTAGAAAGTCTTTGAAATGGGTGGGGTTATATGCATATGTTACAGAAGGCGTTCACGATAGTTATCGGAAGTTTGTTTGCCGCAATTGGTGTAAATACGTTTCTCGTTCCTTTTGAGTTATTGGACGGGGGTGCCCTCGGTATAAGCCTAATCTTTCATTATGCGATGGATGTCAAAGTAGGGCTCACATTTCTTATTGTAAGCATCCCGATATTTATGTTTGCTTGGAAATACTATCGCTCATTTTTTTATAATGGAATTCATGGTATGTTGCTTTCATCACTACTCATAGATCTTTTGTACCCCTTACATATGTTTGGAAGGGCATTGGAAACTGTTCCTCTGGTAAGCGCCATATGCGGGGGAATAGTTATAGGCACGGGAATAGGCATCATGCTTCGGCAAGACATCAGTATCGGGGGGACTGATTTACTCGCACAAATGATTGCAAGAAAACTAGCCGTTAATCCGGGATTTGTGATTTTTTGCGTGGACATATTGATTGTTACAGCAGGAAGTTTGTTGATTCCTTCCATTCAATTAATATTGTCGTTTGCAACAGTATTCTTTGCGGGAATTACAATAAGCCTGATTGTTTCTAGAACTAAAAAAACAATAGAGGTAAAAATATAAACAAAGGATTAACTAAGATTAGCTTGAATTTAATGGAAGGACTATCCGTTTAGTTAGTCATTTACTAATCGGATATTTTTTCTGGGTAAAAAGTATTCAGAAAATTATTTTGTGTGCTAAAATGCTTATAGTGTAGTTAAAAATAACTTTTTTTAAAGTGGGCGTTAGTAGTCCTAATGAATTACGAGGAGGGTGGAAGAGTTTGAATATCGGTAAAAATTTCGTAATGATGTACTTTGCATTAATAGTAGCCATTCTTTCGGGAATTATTCATTTCCTTCATAGATACGCCGGATGGATAGATCAGTATATTGTTTACGTTCAGTCCAGAGGAGCGGGTACGGCAACTAATGGGGTGCTTGTTAGTATCATCTTTTTGTTACCTCTCATTACATTGTTGTGGGCTTTCATCTGTTTTAAGAAAAAAAGAGACGATAAATGGATTCCATACTTAATAACATTATCGTTAACGTTTGGCAGTATCTCTATTATTGCGGGCGGCAGTGGAATGGTAGAGTATCATTTTTCGATATTTATGGTCATTGCCGCGTTGGCCTATTTTGAGAATGTACGTCTCATTTTACTGAGCACAGCCATTTTTGTCATACAGCATTTAGCCGGATACTTTGTATTCCCTGAATTATTATGTGGGACTTCAGATTATCCATTCAGTTTACTGATGATACACGCCGTGTTTTTACTAATGACGAGTACGGTCGTCATTGTTCAGATCATTGTGCGGGACAAGCACTTCTCTAAACTGAAAGAAGAGAAGGATCATGCGGATATAATTAAAGAAATGATGCGAAACATTACAGCGACATCAGATGAAGTACTAAAAAACGTGGGGAATTTAGAAATAGGATCAAAGGAATCGGAGAACTCGACGCATGTAACGGCCGCTGCGACTCAAAATATGGTGGAGGCTGCACATGATCTTTTGAAATATGCAACAAGAAGTCGACAAATGTTAGGAGATGTGTTGGCGGATTCGACTTCCATTATTCAACAATTGGATGTTTCCAAAGAATCTTCCCGAAATGCTACAAGGGAAGCACTTGAAGGGAAAATGGGAATGAAGGAAACAGTTGAGCAAATGTCTATTATTTCGACAAGTACAGAACAGATGGGACAGGTGGTAGAAAGACTCGAGGATCGGACGAAAGAAATACAAACAACCTTGCACCTGATGACTGAAATTGCTCAACAGACAAATCTATTAGCCTTAAATGCGGCAATTGAAGCTGCTCGGGCAGGAGAAGCTGGAAAAGGTTTTGCCATTGTAGCAGATGAAGTTCGCAAACTTGCGGATCTTTCAAGTCAACATGCCAATCAAATCGGTAGGGTGGTGGAAGACTTGACTGCAGATACCGTGGATATAGGAAATGAAATGAGACATACGAGAGAAATGACAGAAATGGGTATTCAAAAAGTGAAGAACTCCGACATTATTTTCTCTAACATTGTAGAGAGAGTGGGAGAGGTTCACGGCTTATTGGATGGCTCTTATACAATGGCTGAAAATATCGAAGTGAATGTCAATGACGTAAATACATTCATCGGAGAAATGTCAATTGTCACCGAAAGCTATAGAGGAAATGCGGAGAATATTTCTGCGGCTTCTGAAGAGCAACTAGCAACGGCTGTGGATTTTAAAAATATTACACTAGAATTACGAAACATCACAGAGAATCTCAATAAGCAGATTGCGAGTATACAGATTTCTTAAGTAATTCACAATGACTAAAACTATTGGAAACAAGACCAAGTGTATAGCTCACTCGGTCTTGTTTCTGTCAGTGCCTTTTTTCATAAATTTTTAGTTTGGTATAGAGTGTTTCCAGTACCGGCGTTGGAATAGCATGCATATGTGCATGGTGTAATAATAAACCTTGTAGATGATCTGATTCTAGGGGAAGGGACTTTTCCATGTCACGTTGCATCGACGATTTCATATCGTATGGCATATTACTGATTTTTTCGAACAGCTCTTTCGTGATTGTATCTTGTATAGGTGCATCGATTTTCTTCATAATTGCACCGATTTCTTCTAACAGAGAGGAAACGGTATTGCGACCGGTTTCCAATTCCATGATAGGCCCAATTGGAGATTCCATAAGTGAAGTGATGCCGGACATTACAGTAATGAACAAATATTTATGCCACATTTCTTGATTAATTTTCTCACTTAGAATAAATGAGGCATTTGCTCCTTCGAAAACTTCTTGTAGTTTTTCAATACGCGGTGTCAGTTCACCGGATCTTTCGCCGTACACTAGTTGATGGAGCGGGCTTTTTTGTATGATGGTACCGTGTTCGTCAAGCGTTGTCTCGATAAAACAGAGACCTCCTATGACGGCATCTTCACCGAAAGCTTCTATTAATTGATCGAGATGACCAATACCGTTTAAAAGAGGCAGAATAATCGTGTCCGCTTTAACGAATGGACGGACATCATCGATTGCTTGTGCAAGATGATAAGATTTCGTAGAAATGATGATTAAATCAAATTTTTCCCCACTGTCGATTGATGTAATCAGACGTGGGACAAGTTTAGCATCGCCATTAACACTCTCGATTTTCAAGCCATATGTGTCAAGCATTTCTTTCCGCTTTGCCCGAACAAGAAAGGTTACCTTCTCTCCTTTTTCCACTAATCTTCCCCCGAAGTAACCACCTATTGCACCTGCGCCAACGATTAAAATATTCACGTGAAAACCCCCTTTGCAACTGTTTGATAATTCCCATTATACATTAATCTGAGGTAATAGAAGTATTGAATTAAGGGAAATAAAAAACGATGACAGGCCGGACAGGATATGTCCAGTTAGCCATCGTATAGCATTAATCGATGATAGTGCTATATTTTACGCCGAGAATTTCTTTCATTTTAAAATCGGTACTTCCCAATTGTTTACTTACGAAATCTTCAACATCTTTTTCTTCAATTCCATAAAATGCTTCTATTTCACATGAGAATAATAGTTTCTCTTTTTGAATTAGAGATAGCAAATTTGGTAGCTGCTTCGGTTGTAAATTCTCTTCAGGCAACATTTGTTGAAGTGCGGAGACATATTGGTCTAGCGAACGTGCACCAACAACTTTGATGCCTTTTTTCTCCTTATTCAACATAACAATCGTCGGAAATCCTTGGATGCCTAGTTGGCGAACAAGTTGAAAGTCTTCTTGAAGTGAAATGTCGGCTTCTGGAAGCTTCGATTGTTTGACGATCTCCCCTCCGTTAAGCCCAACTTTATTGACAAGATCGATTAACATATTATCTTGAGCAATATTTTTATTGAAAGCGAAAAGGGCTTCTCGTGCACGTCGCAAAAATATGTTTGCAAGTTCCGGATTTTGTTTATGAATCACTTTGAATACACGGGATGGGATGAAGGAAGAGGCGATTGGGTTGTCATACCAGAGAATCCCATCAATTGGCATGCGGGATTGTTCAGCGACTTCTTTCCAGTGTTCGGCTACATCGACAGGGTCATTGATGCCATTTGCGGTGTCTGTAAAGCCGTCCCAGCTTTCCAATAATCCACCCATCAATGTATGCATGTTAAAGTATTGAGCGTATTGCGCCTCAAATTTGCGGAGAACCGGTTCCAATGCCCAGCAATGAGAACAAATTGGATCCGTTACATAATACAAGTCGATCTTTTTTTGAGGCACAGAAAGGTCGATAAATTGCATTTCAGAATCACCGCCGGGACCGCATAGGCCAGTTTCTAAGTCGCACATCATATTATTTTTCATTTCCAACACAATCCCTCACTTCTATATATTGTATTTGTCGGATTCAGCTCGATTCGACTTCGGGATATCCCAGGTACATAAATTGAAAATCCCCTTGCTTTTGGATAATAAGGAATTGCACCAAGCATGAGGGTATACTTTGATTGCTGACAAGCGGAATGGTTTTTCTTGTTTTAATCGCTTCTTGCTATCAATAGTAAGTCTCTACTCTTAATAAGTATATCGACATACGTAGTCAAAATCATTGTTTCTGCATTTTAACCGTTCCAATACTCAGAAATTGCGATATACTTGGTTTATTAATTTATCGTCGTCAGAGAAAGGATGCGACAATCAAATGCCGACACTAAAAGAGTCCAATGTACTAGGAAATCCAGTTTATCCGATAATGTTTGCAATTGGCGCATGTCATTTGCTGAACGATACTCTTCAAGCTGTAATTCCAGCGATGTTTCCAGTTCTTGTGAAGGAGAGAGGCTTTAACTTTACTCAACTGGGTTTCATTTTCTTCGCTTTGAATATGGTAGCATCTGTATTACAGCCGGTTATTGGGTATTTAAGTGACCGAAAGCCAAAACCTTATGCGCTTCCATTTGGAATGGTATTCTCGCTTGTTGGGATGGGGGGGCTTGCTTTTGCTCCGAATTACTGGTTGTTAATCATTTCTGTCATGTTGCTTGGATTTGGTTCCGCCGTTTTTCATCCGGAAGGATCTCGCGTCTCTTTTATGGCTGCAGGATCGAAGCGTGGGCTTTCTCAATCCATCTACCAAGTAGGCGGGAACTCTGGGCAGGCGCTTGCTCCGTTGATTGGTGCGTACATATTAGTTCCATATGGTCAAAAATCAGCAGCGTTATTTATGCTTGTTGCAATGCTTGGTATTTTTATTTTAATGAAAATATCCGCTTGGTATAAAAAACAGTTGGAACAGGAGAGGTTAAACAATCGTAAAAAGGTTCTCCTTTCATCTATTGGCGTTTTAACAAGAAAACAGGTGGGGGTAGCTCTTGGTTTGCTGCTTGTAATTATTTTTGCACGATCATTTTATGTTACTACTATCACTAGTTTCTTTATCTTTCATTTGACAGACCAATATCCTATTACAGATAAAGAAGGACTATTATATATATTCTTGTTTCTTGCACTCGGAGCAGTAGGGACATTTTTTGGTGGTCCGATGGCAGATAAGATAGGGAGAAAAAATATCATTGTACTTTCGCTGGCAGTGCCAATACCGTTATGTTTGCTGCTCCCAAATGTTCCACTATGGGCTGTGGCAGTATTACTGATGTTAATCGGTTTTTTTATTATGCTAAGTTTTTCGGTGACGGTTGTGTATGCGCAAGAGCTTGTCCCGAGCAAAATTGGAACGATGGCAGGGCTGACTGTCGGTTTGGCATTTGGTATGGGGGCAATTGGTTCGGTTGTCATTGGAATCATGATGGATAGTATTGGTATATACCCGACGATGATTATCGTTTCTTTCCTACCGATTATGGGACTTGTCGGGTTGGCGTTGCCACGAGATCAGAAAATTACAGCAGAAACTGCAGCTTAAGGAGTCCATGAAAGACGGTTAAACGCTTTGTGGATGCCTTCCGAGATAGACCGGGCAGAAGACCACTTTAGCTGAACTTGTCATTACAAAAATTGTTTCAATGAAGTGGCAAGACACACAGAATATCTCTATGTGATAAAACAGGCATTTCCAGGTGTGTAGGGTTCGCCTGTTTTATTGATTTAGGTTCCTTTACAAATTACGGACCTAGAAGTATACTAATATAGTTACCTAAGTAAATAAAAGGGGTTGAAGGCTTGAATCCGCTATTCCATGAAATTTTTCAAAAGACACGATTATTAAGTAAAGAATTAAATCTAGTGTTAAAAGAATATGATCTGTTCGCATCACAATGGACAGTATTGTACTGCGTTCATAGTCATGGGGAAATGATTTTGACAGATGTCTGGAAGTATTTGAATGTGGAAGCCCCGACGATTACACGAACTGTGAGTCGGTTGGGGGAATTGGGATGGTTAACGACACATGAAGGAAAAGATCGCAGGGAAAAGATAGTCCGTCTAACTGAAGAAGCGGTAGTTAAGTTCCCCTTGATTGAGGCTAGCATTATTCAGTTTGAAAATGAATTTTTAAAAGGTTTGTCAAGTGAAGAACAGGTAATACTAAGAGGATTATTGAAAAAGCTGGACAATGAAAGAAGTGAGTAATTTGGAGAAGAAAGAACCTATTTGGACAAAACCATTTGTCAGTTTGTTTTTCACTAATATATCTGTATTTATCGTATTTTATGGTCTTGTGACTACTCTGCCGCTTTATGCAATCGGGGTGTTGAACCGAACAGATGAAGAGGCGGGTTTATTGATGACAGTATTCTTAATCTCCGCAATTGTTGTCAGACCGTTTACAGGAAAAATACTAGATATTGCAGGGAAGCGAAAAATGTTATGGATTGGTCTTGTCCTCTATTTGATATGTACAGTCCTCTATTATTTTATCCAACCGTTTGCGGGGCTTTTAGTATTGCGTTTTGTACAGGGGATCTGGTTTAGTATTATTACAACGGCGACCCTTTCAATTGCGGCGGATATTGTGCCGATTACGCGAAGAGGTGCAGGCCTGGGTTATTTTTCGATGTCGACAAACTTAGCTGTTGTTCTCGGGCCATTAATTGCGCTATCTGTCATTCAATCCTATTCATTCGATGTATTGTTCATCGTGCTGAGTGCATTAATGATTGTAGGTGTGTTAACATCTCTATCGGCGCCTGCCGGAGTTATTCCTGTGAAAAATGATGTGAAAATTAAATTGTCATTTGGCGACCTGTTTGAAAGAGGGGCTGTGCCAGTGGCATTTCTCGGAAGTTTGATTGCGTTGTCTTATGCGAGTGTCTTATCGTACCTATCCATTTATGCACAGGAAAAAGGACTCTTGGCCTTGGCGAGTACTTTCTTTCTCGTGTTCGCGGCGGTCATGTTATTAACTCGCCCGTTTACAGGTAGGCTTTTCGATGAAAAGGGACCTCAATATGTAATAATACCCGGGTTTATATTTTTTGCTATCGGTCTTGTCCTGTTGGCAAACATGAATTCTGCAACGTCCTTTTTAGTTGCGGGTGCTTTTGTCGGATTTGGTTACGGTGCACTTGTCCCGAGTTTCCAGACACTTGCCGTACAGTCGACAAAACATGAGAGAAGTGGATATGCAACCGCTACATTCTTCACATTTTTTGATTCGGGTCTTGCAATTGGATCGTTTGTACTTGGGCTAATTGCACTCCATTTCGGATATGAATCGGTTTACCTGGTGTCGGGTGCTCTTGTGTGTGCTGTCCTTCTCCTTTATATGGTTATCCAACGGAAAAAGAAACATGAATCCTTAACATAGGGGTTCATTTTTTTTTTTTTTTTTCTATAAAACCCGCTAAACTAAGGAATAGTGCTTACTAGTTTTAAAAAAATTAAAACGTTCATTTGCGATTTAATTGGAAGTAGTTTAGGGTATGTAGTTATTAACTAATTTAATAGGGGTCGGTTTTCTTTGGATAGGAAGTTTTGGAAAAATCCAGTATTCTCAATTTCAGCGACAGTTATCTTTTTACTTGTAGTAGCAGGAGCAGTATTACCAACCGAGTTCGGAAAAGTAGCGGATAAGTTATATAATTTCACAACGGTAAATTTTGGCTGGTTCTACTTGCTGGTCGTTTTTATTATAGTCGTATTTTTGGCTGGTTTGGCAATCAGTAAATATGGAGCAATCAGAATTGGAGGCGATGAAGAACGGCCTGATTATCCATTTTTCACTTGGATTGGTATGTTATTTTCGGCAGGTTTCGGAGTAGGTCTTGTCTTTTGGGGTGTAGCGGAACCGATGAGTCACTATTTCACTTCACCGATCGGGGGCGTAGAGCCGCATTCAGAACAAGCGGCTCGGGTCGCAATGGGTTACTCATTTTTCCACTGGGGTATTTCTCAATGGGCTATCTTCGGTATCGTAGGCTTGGTCATCGGGTTTTTACAATTCCGAAAGAAAAAAGATGGTCTCATTTCCACAGCATTGGAACCGCTGCTCGGTTCCAATAAAAAGCTGAAGATTGGTATTGATTCTTTTGCGGTCATTGCTACTGTCATGGGGATCGCCACTTCACTTGGGCTCGGTATTTTGCAGATGGGCGGCGGATTGGAGTCTGTTTTTAACATTAAAAGTACATTCAGCATACAGTTGATTATTATAATTATCGTTTTTATTTGTTACATGATGTCGGCAGCTTCGGGGCTGAATAAGGGTATCCGTTATTTAGGGAACTTTAACTTAGGTATGGCGATAGCGATGCTTATGTTCTTTTTTATCGTAGGTCCTAAGGTATTCATCCTAGAAAGCTTTACACTTGCGATTGGTGATTATATAACGAATTTCATTCAATATAGTCTGCGTTTACAGCCTTATCAAGGCGGCACATGGGTACGGGATTGGACAATATTCTATTGGGCGTGGACAATCGCATGGTCACCTTTCGTCGGAGCATTCGTTGCGCGTGTATCTAAAGGGCGAACGATTCGGGAATTCATCATCGGAGTGATGGTTATCCCACCGGTATTTGCGTGCATGTGGATTGCGACTTTGGGTGGAACGGCATTGTATAGTGACTTAAACAATGGTACAAAGATAGCGGAAGCTGTTGACGCCGATGTCACTTCCGCCATATTTGAGACGTTCCAACATATGCCTTTTACTGGACTCATGTCCGGATTAGCAATCTTATTAATTTTTACATTCCTAGTGACATCCGCGGATTCAGCAACGTATATCCTGGCGAGTATGACAACGAGAGGGAGTTTAATGCCTCCTTTGATTGTAAAGATGGTTTGGGGAGTCTTAATGTCAGCGATTGCGGCAGTACTACTATATGCTGGAGGTTTGGATGCATTGCAATCCGCTTCTCTAGTTGCAGCATTGCCGTTTACAGTGCTTCTCCTTTTACTTGTATTTGGAATGGGGAAATTGTTAAAGAAGGAACCGATCACAGTCAGACCGGCCGACATAAGAAGTTTTGAACGGATTGAACGTGAAGTGAAGAAGAAAGCCGAGAAAGAGAAATCAATTATGCCTTCATCTAAACGAAGGAATCAGCAGAAAAAGTAACTTAAAATCATACAAAAATGCCTGTCCCATCAAATTTTAGGGACAGGCATTTTCTAAGAGCTAATTCCTTTTATTATTTTTTGTAAATTCTTTTCAATGCATCTTTAAATTGGGGCTTTAAATTGATAGTTGGTTGGATTTCTATCGCTTTTTGTTCGGCTTCATCAACGGAATCAGCCAAGCCTAATTCCAAAAGCGTTGCAGTTGCAATTGTTCCCGCCCTGCCGCGTCCGGTATTGTAGTGGAAATAGACATTCTTTCCGTCATTATAAGCATCGATTACTTTTTTTACTGCAGTCTGAATTGAATAGTCTTGTTGCTCGGCATCGTCAACTATAGGCTGGTGGATACTTCTGTCACTCGGCAGTTCGCCTTTCACTTCAGCTCGTAAATCGTAAATGACATCGATATTCTCGGTCGCAAGAAGATTATCAATAGCATCTACACCACCAATGAAAATTCGATTTGGTATGAGTTCTTTATATTTTTGACTAGTCATTGAACATCACCTCATTATGTAGTTAGAACCGAAATATAATTTATCAAAGATTATCTAATAAGTTCTGTAAATCATTTAACGTAATGCGTTGTTTGCTTCGGTAATTCTAGGCAATTTAATTGTCCGCCGTAGACAGCTCCGCCATCGATGCCAATAATCCGGTTATCTCCAAAGTAAACCGTATGATTATCTAAGTCCCCATGAAAAATTTTTGTTGGCGTATGACCAAAGATGACCGTCTTGTCCCCGGTATATCCTGTATGAAACTCCTCACGAATCCACATTAGAATGTAGGGATCTGTTTCGGCAATCGGTATTGTTGGATGAACGCCTGCATGGACAAAAATATAGTTGTCCTTTTCAATGATATGGTCTAGGCTTTTAATGAATTTTATGTGTTGGTCCAACGCTTCAGAATTGAGAACGGGTTTTATAAATTCCTCTTCTTCAAGAACTGTGAACTCACTTTCTGTAAATCCATAACTTTTTAATGTGGCGGTACCTCCATTGCGATTAATCCAATTTTTCCAACCACGTTCATCGTCCGTGGTCAACGCTTTAACCATCATGTCTTCGTGATTGCCCTTTAGCACAAGAGCTCCTTGGGCTTGCAGTTCAATGACCTTATCGAGCACGTTTTTTGACTTAGGCCCACGGTCAACATAATCGCCTAAAAGAATAAGTTCATCCTGATTAGGATCATAATTCAGGTCGGATAATAAACGCTCAAACATCTCCAATTCCCCGTGGATATCGCTCATTACGAGTGTTCGCTTCATTAATCTCCATCCTTCCAATCACGCTTCTTATGAATCAAACTTACATTAATAATACAATAATGTAAATACGACTTAATCGAAATAGGAGATTTTTGTATATGACTATTTATTTTTTTATTACTAAAAAGTAAAGTTTTTGAACAATTTTGTGAAGCGGGTCTGTTTGGAGCCGGAATTCTTTATTTCCTGGGGAATATTATAAAGTCACAAAATAAAGGAGAAGAGGTCATATATATCGCTCTATATAAAGTTTTTCTGAGGAGGTGAAATTTGGGTCCACTGGACTGTTTGTTTATTTATAAGGATAAGGAAATAGATTTTTTAAAAATTTTAATGAAAAAGTAAAAATGATTTTATAAAATGGATTGATTTCCCGTTATGCATAACTCGACTGGGTGTAACTTCGTAATCTATAAAACGGACTAATAGGAAATAGAGGGAAGGGGAGGGGTTTCATGAGAAAGAAGCTACATGTGTTTCCAATATGTCTAGTCATACTCCTTACGTTGTTCCTAAAACCTGTGCCTGCTACTGCTTGTTCATGTGCGAAAGAACCATCAGCTGAGGAGGGGTTTTCACGTTCGCAAGCAGTCTTTAGTGGAGAAGTCACCAGAATAAAAGACAATAATGGGCTATTCGGTGGGTATGGGAAGACGGTCATTTTTAAGGTGAAAGAAACATGGAAGGGCATTAATAAAACGGAAGTTGCTATTGCGACAGGCAGTGGTGGGGGAGATTGCGGCATCGAGTTCGTCGTCGGAAAAGAATATTTGGTGTATGCCAGTGTATCGGATATGTATGGCGATAAATCACTGACGAGCGTAATTTGTGACCCGACAAAAGAACTTGGAATAGCCGCTGAAGATATTGATATCTTAGGTCAAGGGCAAGTTCTACCGCACAATGTCAAACCTATTGATAATGGAAAAAAGACTGCTTTAATTAGTGGGGGAGTCGTATTCATTTCTGGCTTGCTTGGTATTTTTTGGTGGCACTGGATGCGGAGAAACAAAAAGTGAAAAAGTCTATTGGCGAAGTAGGATTGAAGTTTCGCCAATAGACTTTTTTGATTTTCTTATGGAATTATTATGTGAAGGCCATCATCCGATTTAATGGTCCGTCTGGATTAATAATATCGGCTAAATCAAGGATTGGAATCGGGAAGTATGGGAACCCCCATACATATGGCGTGATTTCATAGAGCTGAAAATAGATGACAAGAGAGGTGTCCGCAATATAGAAATCCTGGTCACTGCGAATACCTTTGAATGGTTCTAGCAATTCTATATTCCAGTCCTTGATTCGTTGGCTTATGATGTCTGACAACTTTTTCTCGTAATCGCTACCTTTTTTGAATAAATCCTTCAACTCATATTGTTTTCCGGTTTTTGTATCAAACGTCAATGATTTAACAATTGTCATACCGTGCGCACCGCCAGTAAATGAATAGACAATAAGATTTAAGCTAAGAATGCCACGTTGATTGGTTTTCAATTCGTAAGAGGCAATCAATTCCAGAAGGTTTGCATCGTGAAAGCCTAGTTCAACTAATATTTCGTTCAAAGTTGTGACGATGGCATGGTTGATGGTGCTTTGGGCATTAGTATTTTGTAAATGGACAACAACTGGGTAATACACTTTCACTTTAGATGTCGCATGGGGTAACTTTTTAGTTTCAATCGATACAGGTAAATCCAATTCGGACGTCCTTTCCTTCTCATTAGAGTAGTACATTATATGCGGGAAGGTATTAAGAAAGAAGGTATGAGTAGGTTTGAATCATAAATAGAGGTGCTATTTTGCATCAGAAGTTGTAAGCATACATATAAACCTGTCAGTGTGATGAATAACTTACCTACCTTAATGCATACTAATATTTTTCATGTTGAACGTGATCTGTCTATGGTGAAATAAGCAACCTATAGAATCCATTGCGGCGCTAGGGGATACCTACGCTGTATACATTTTTTCAACATATATATCAGATATTTCTACTATAAAAAAAGTTATGAAACTTCATTCATCGACAATAAGAAATTAATTATATGTGAAAGCGTAAATTTTAGTGTTATCCAAATCTGTCTGTCCATTTCCAGGGCTTTCAAATGACACCTTGTGTCGTTGCGTGTAGAATTAATGTAATGAACACTTGAGGGGAAGGTTTTGACATGATGAAAAAACAAAAAGATTATGAAGATTTATTAAAAGACTTTGATCCTGAGGCCCATATAGAGGAGACAGAAAACCATTATTCAGACGGGAAATTTTGGGATAAAGTGATGAAATACGGAAAGCAAGCGGGGAAGACGACAGTATACTATAGCTTGCTCCTTTTCTACGCTGCAAAAAGTCCTGAGATTCCTAAATCGACAAAACTGATTATTGTCGGTGCACTCAGCTATTTGATATTTCCAATCGATCTTATTCCAGATTTCATCCCTGTGGTAGGACTGGCAGACGATGCTAGCGTCATAGCCGCTGCTGTGTTTAAAGTGATTTCCCATATTGATGAGAACATAAAAAACAAGGCGAAAGTGAAAATGAATAAAATTCTTGGCGTTAATTTTGACGATGATGAAATAGACAAACGGTTGTTATAATGGAAAAGGCTAACGAAGGAGAAATGAAAATTTCCGCGTTAGCCTTTTGTGTTTAGAAAAATGATTTATCAGCAGTTTCCAACGAATTATAATGAAGTTATTCATATACAATTCTTGGTGCTTTACGAATAATAACTTCCCAATTTGTCCCCGTACCAACCCGGTATGCATCTGCAAATGATCCTTGATTAATGGCGATACCAATGTTGTCGAGTGAATTTACATAGACCAGTGGCTCACCGATGTGCAAATCCGCAAACGATCGACCGAATGTCATGATGTTGTTGTAAATCATGCGGCCATCTGTACTAATAGAAACTTCAATTGAATCGCCGTACTGTTTCGTAATTTCTCTGAACTGTACTCTGCTAATATTTGTCCAGAGGTTGCCGAATGGGCGATCGATAATATCGACAATGCCAGTAATGGTTTCCTCAACAATACTCGACATTTTCATAGGTAGCGTAATAATCGTTGTAGGATCGACAGAAGGGCCAACTTCTTCAAACTGAATAACGCCTGCGGCCAGCCTAGCGCCTGTGTAAGCGAAAATATCGCGACCATGGAACGTATGCGATTCACCCGAGTTAGGAAGCCGGTTTTTCGTTTCATCGATTACCCGGATTTCAGTTATGTCGATGAATTGCAAAACATGCGTTAATGTGCCATTGTCTGGAGTAATGATATAGTGGTCATTTGCAGTCTTCGCAACAACTGCACGCCTGTCAGATCCAACGCCGGGGTCTACAATTGACACGAAAACCGTTTCATTTGGCCAATAGCCGATTGCCTGCAATAAACGATAGGACGCCTCCCAAATATTATATTGAGGAATTTGATGGGTGATTTCAAAAATGGGGATTCCACGATGGACCGAGTTTGCTACCCCATGCATTGCACTCACGGCACCATCACTTATTCCAAAATCGGATTGAAAAACTAATAAACCAGTTGTCATTATAAATCCACTCCTCATTTTAATATAGTATGAAACGAATAGACAAAAAAATCCCGCCCAATTCAATCATTAATCGATTGAAAAGGACGAGACTTATACTCGTGTTACCACCTTTATTCATTGCTCATTCACATGAACAACCTCAACAAGTGCAGAATCCTATCACGATGGATTCTAAACTGTGGAATGGATAACGGGTTCCAACTCCCGCATACATCTACTGATGCAAACAAATTGCACGTTTAACGCAGAGCTCAGAGGCCATTGTTCAAGTGGAGCCATTCTGCTTCTTTTCAGCTACCGAAGCTTTCTGTAAGAAATCATATCCACTTTACTTTTCTCTTCAACGCTTTTTGATATTAATGAATAATTTACATGATTAAGAATGGAAAGTCAACTATTAGAATGAGTATGATCATGTAAAAACTCTATCAGCAGATGTGGTTGAAGTGAAGTAAGACACTATGTGAATGAGAAAAGGGAGTTATGGAGTTACAAAAGATATTACTGTAATCCAAAAGAACATTGCTGCATGATGAAATTCTTATGACCTAGGCTGATGTACTTGACCTACAATGTTAAAATAAAAAATGCCTACCACCAAACGAACTAACGTCGTGAGTGGACAGGCATTTTTCTATTTATGCTTTTTTCTTTTCTTTTTTACGGAATTTCCCTAAGAACTCATACACGATTGGAACGAAGATAAGCGTGAGCAATGTTGAGCTCGTTAATCCGCCGATAACCGTAACGCCGAGTCCTTTGGAAATAAGTCCGCTACCTTCAGCACCAATAGCTAACGGTATCAATGCACCGATTGTTGCGAGGGCAGTCATAAGGATTGGACGGAGTCTTGTAGAGCCAGCTTCCAAAATCGCATCCCTTGTTGTAAGTCCTTCTTTTTCTTTATTAATAACACGGTCAATTAATACGATGGCATTTGTTACAACGATACCGATAAGCATTAGAAGACCAATCATTGCCGAAACGCTGATTGTTTCTCCAGCAATCCATAACCCGACCAAAGCTCCAATTACTGTGAATGGAAGGGAGAATAAGATTGCCAATGGTGCAAGTCCGCCACCAAACGTAACGACCAGGATCAAGTAGACAATGGCAACTGCGGCAACCATCGCGAGTCCGAGTTGTGTAAACGCTTCTGCGATATCTTCTGTTACCCCTGCAGTGCTTATTTCCGTATTCGATGGGACCTTGAGTTCGTCAACTTTAGTCTGAATAGCTGACGATGCTTTTGCCACATCTTTCGTCGTTATTTCTGCCGAAACACTTGCGAACAATCTTCCATCTTTACGGGAAACCGTATCTGACGTAGTTCCTTCTTGTACGTCAACCAATTCAGATATAGCGATTTCTGTTCCAAGTGGTGACTGTACTTTTTCTTTTAATAAGTCATCGATTGTTTTATGTTCTTTCTTTTCTTCGTTGATCAAAACTTCGATTGTTTTATTGCCTTCTTCGATTTTTGTCAATACTTCTTGCTGGTTATTTGGATAGAGAGCCATCCCCACTTGTCCAGCTGTCAAGCCAAATTGTGTTAACTTCTCTTGATTGGCAACGAGTGTATATTCCTTATAATTGGTTGCCAAGCTTGTTTTAACATTTTTCAAATCTTTATTGTCACTCATGATTTTTTCAATGTCTGCAACGATAGGCTCTATGTCGTTCAAGTTATTTCCGTAAACGTAATAACTTACTGCATTGCTTGAACCACTTGCTGAAAAGTCCTGCGATTTCCATTCGCCTTTTGTAGATAGCTTTTGGAGGTCAATGATTGTTTTTTCTTTCACTTTTGTAAACTCAGCAGTATCGTTATCAAATGTTACAAACATGAGAGCACCGTTTGAAGCCCCAGGAGCCATCGGATTTTCTCCGCCAACGGAAGCTTGCACGACGTCAACATCTTTTAAATCCAATAAATAGTCTTCTGCTAATTCAACATTGCTGTTGACAGTGTCGAGTGTATCCCCAGGTTCGGGTGTGTACGTGATGTACATCGTTTTCTGTTCTTCATCTGGAAGGAAACTCACACCGATAACTGGAGCAAGGAATAAACTGCCGACAAGTAATGCGATTGAAAGGATAGTTGTAATCAATTTATGGTTTAACGTCCAGTTCAATATATTCCTATAAAAAGCGGCCATTTTACTAGGTTTTTCTTTATGGGTGCTAGTATTTGAGTAAAGCTGTTTGTTGAATAAAGAATGTGCCAGCATTGGTACGATTGTAATTGCTACAACTAGTGAAGCGAGCAATGCAAAGACAATTGTCAATGCGAATGGCAGGAATAACTCGCCAACCATACCGCTTACTAAACCGATTGGCAGGAAAACTGCAATCGTAACGAGTGTAGACGACATGATAGGTTTAAACATTTCTTTTGTCGCTTCGCGTACGAGTTCTTTACCTTTTAGTTTTTCGGTTGGAAGTGACATTCTTCTAAATATGTTTTCAACTACAACAATGGAGTCATCAATAACGCGTGCAATTGCAACGGTCATTGCACCAAGTGTCATCATATTCAATGTAATATCCATCTGCTGCAAGAAGATGATTGCAATTAGCAGTGACATTGGAATCGACACAATGGATATAATTGTAGATTTAAAGTTACGAAGGAACAGCATAATAATAATTACTGCAAAGAGCGCACCGAACAATGCTTTATTAATCATTGTATCAACGGATTGTTGAATGGGTTCCCCTTGGTCGAGTGTGGTAGAAATTTTGACGCCATCATTTTCTTTTTCGAATTGTGACATCAATTCTTTAACATCATCGACAACAGTTACCGTATTGGCATTCTGCGATTTCACAATTTGAACAGCAATGGCTTCCTTTCCATTCATTCTTGAAATAGATTCGGCTTTTCCGACATGCTCAATTGTTGCAATTTCCCCCAGCTTGACTGAAGGTAATTTGAAAGCACCAGCATCCATTCCCGTTGGTGGTCCTGCAGGTATTTCAGAGCCTCCAGTAGAAGGGGAAGCGGGCATCATAGGGATTAGCATGTTTTCTAAATCTTCAACGGTTGTGATGTTGCCATCGATGACGACCGATTGTTCTTCTTCATTGAATTGGAACAAGCCAAGTGGCATTGTCATATCTGAGCCTTTTACAATTTGTTTCACTGTAGCTTCATCCAAATTGTTGGCGGCTAATTTTTCTTTATCGAATGTGAGAATGACTTCTTCAATTTGTTGCCCTGATACTGCAACACTTGAAACGCCATTAATTCCTTCAAGCTCAGGAACGAGTGTGTCTTCTACTTTTATCGTTAACTGTTCAAGATCCGCATCGCTGTCTGAAACACTGAGAGCTAGAATTGGAAAAGCATTAATGCTAATTCTACCAACGCTCGGATCCATCGCGTTTTCTGGCAAGGTGATATTTTTTAGTGCATCGTTTACATCTTCTTCAGCCTGTTTCATATCCGTGCCAAATGAATATTCGATTTGCAGAGATGATGCATTCTGGTACGATGAGGAGCTTACCGATGTAACTCCATTTAAGCTTTTAACCGCTTTTTCAAGCGGCTCCGAGATTTCATTTACCACTTGATCAGGAGTAGCACCCGGGTAAATCGTCGTTACACTTACGATAGGAATTGTAATATCAGGTATTGTTTCCAAATTCATTTTCGTTGCGGAATAAATACCGGTGGCTGTTATAATTAAAGTGAGAAGCCATACAGCTAATTTGTTCTTCATGACAAAGTTAATGATTGAATTCATATGTACCTCCAATATTTTTTACTTTGACCAACTAGTCATAATGCTTTATCATTGAATATGAAGAGTCAATCGATCCTTTTTCATATTAACTGACTGGTCAGTCATGAGTCAAGTGAAACAATTGTGTCTTATATATTGAACATTTGGATATAGCGAAGGCATCTTATAAAAGGTAGCTGGAGTGGGTTTAAAAGAATTTTTCATTTTAAGTTTTATATATTACTTTTTTACTAAGTGGAGGTTTTGATTTGTCGGATAAAAAAATATTGATCATCGAAAAGGCATCTGAACTTTTTGCGAAAAACGGATTTGACGCAACATCCGTACAAGAAATTACAGATGCATGTGGCATTTCGAAAGGTTCTTTTTATCTTTCATTTAAATCGAAGGAAAGCCTTCAATTTTCGATATTTGAGTACTTTAGTACGAAGCTGATTGAGCGGATAGGCAGTATTTATCAAATGGAAATTGGACCGAGGGAAAGATTTGAACAGTTTTTCGTTATTCAATTTGAAGAGATTGCTCGTTATTCGGATTTTATTCTCATGCAAATGCGAGAGCAAACAAATCCAATCAATGACGAAATGTTGGGGTTAATGAATGACATGCGTAGAAAAACGTATGAAGCCCAAGAAAGCCTTTTACTGAATTTGTATGGAGAAGACATAAAAGAGCATATGACAGATCTTGTTGTCATTTTGGGTGGAATCGTAAAAGGCTATATTGAAATTATTGTCTTTAATGAAGACTCTTTAGATTATGTAGGGTTAGCGTATTATATCGTAGAACGGATCGATTCCATCGTCAAAGGTCTATCTAAACCATTTCTAACAACAGAACTATTAGTGAAAAATGGGATGTGCGGAGCTGATCGATCGATTACAGCTGAAGAATTGTTAAAAGAAATCAAGCGGGTCAAGCAGAGGGTAGCGGATGAAGACCTGTTAATCAGTCTGGAGGTCATTGAACAGGAAATTTCGAAAAATAACTATCGAAAACCTGTACTTTCCGGCATGATGTCCAATTTGAAAAACAGTGAACTGACAGAGCAATTTGTAAGGAAATTAAAGCAGTTTTTGGATCAATCCGCTTGATATCATTCTTCGCTTTTTAAGCGATTTTGTGGTAAGATTCAAGTTCAGAATAGAAGAGGACGTGAAGTTGAATTGATTACAATTACAGTACCGAATCCGGATATAACAATCGTACAACGCAAACAAGAGATAACTGCAGACGCTGCGCCAATTAAACCGGTTTATGGGTTTATTGATTTGCATGAAATCCCACGTGATAAAGGCGGCATCATCTTATTTTATAACAATAAAGATGAATTGTTATTTGCAGGGAAAGCTCGTAAATTGCGCCAGCGCGTGAAAAAGCACTTTGATGACTCAGTATCGCCAATCAAAGATCATCGTAACGAAGTAAACAAAATTTCTGTCCTAGTAATCGAAGATCCGATGGAACGCGAAATTTACGAAACGTATATCATTAATACACAACGTGCGAAATATAATGTCGATAAAGTATTTTTCGAGTGATCAAAATAGTGCCAAGCAACTCGTATCTGGGTCGACTTATAACCCGAAACTCTAGGCGTTGGAGTCTAGAAGGGAAATCTTCAAGGTAATACTTTTTCGAAATTCGAGACTTTAAAATTATCAAAGTAACTCCGGAGCTGACTGCCACGTGCAATCAGCTTTTATTTTTGAATAAATACATAGGAAAAGGGTGGAAGCATGGACGAACGTTTACAAAGGATAGCTGATGAAGCGCAAGTGAAGTTTGGTTTGGACGCATACCGGTTGGAAAGGTACTTCATTTATAAAGAACGAGATAGTACAGGGATTGCTGTTTATAATTTCAACATGGAATGGTTTCCTAAAGAGTTAAATGAACCAATTGATGAGGATTATAATCCTGTGGGCACAGCAATTGTTGAGTATGCTATTCAAAAGCAACATTTTAGCAGTGTATCATTTGTGCAAGGTGAAACATTTTCCACAAAAACTCACTTTCCCAATCAAACCGTGGACGAAGTCGCGGCATGGCTTGAAGAAGAGACTGGACTGATCTATGAACAGGATTTTAAGTTAACGGAAGCGAATGCAAACGGATTTCAATTTAAATCAGATGTCGACGGTATCCATATTACTCCGAGCTGTATGTTTGAAGTCGAATTTGATGATACAGGTAAACTGACTTCTTATCATTCCTATGGAACAATCCCGTCCCAGGAGCTTGTGGAGAAATCGAAATTCACGTTGACATTAGAAGAGATTGAGCCAATTGTTAAAAAGCAGCTTCAACTCGTGAAGTTTCCATCTGAAACGGAAAAACGCTTCGTGCCCGTTTATGCAATGGATGAAGTGTATGTAACAGTGGAGGGAGCCCGAATAATTCCATTTATGGAACATGAGCGTTCAGAAGTAAGAGTAGACGAAGTAATTGTATGGGATAAGCCGCTGTACGAACAGATTAATCGTGAGGAAATCACAGTTGTTTCTGAAGTAAGCATAGAGGAAGCATTCGGTAAAAACGACGATAGTGAAAAACTGACATTGTCAGCTAAACAAATTGAAGGCAGCAAAAAAAACACCAGGGATGTCTTAAGGGCCGAATATCCCGACGAATCAGGAAATTGGAAGTTATTTAAACTCAAGCGCCAAGAGAAATTCATCGAAGCACACTGTACATTAAATGACGAAGACCAAACGCTTTTCAATCGAAAAGTAGTCGTGTTCATGCACCCCGAAACAATGAAAGTACTGAACTACCTTGACAACGGAGCGATGTTCGAGATTTTCGATGCCTTTGCTCCTGCCGCAAAAGCGGTCGTAACACATGAAGAAGCGTTTGAGAAGATGATCCCCTATATTACGCTTGATCCGACTTATGTATATGACGAAATCATGGGTAAATATATTCTTTGTGGCTTGTTGGATGCAGCGGAATGTGTAGACGCTGTAACAGGGGAAGTGGCCGATTTAGGGGATATATAAGGTTCAATTAGTTCATTGGTATGCATAAATGGGGATTGAATACTCGTTCCCCATTTGTGCTATATATGTTGAATTAAAGAATCCCATTGAATCTGCTGTGGCGCTCACTAATGAGAGAGTTGTAATTCGGAGTGTGGATTGTAGATCGCTTGGCGCTTTGGGGATGCCTTCCGCCATAAGCCTGGATTAGCGCTTCGCATCCAGTCTTACGGCTTCGGCGACCCCTTTGCAGCGCTTGCGCTAGGGTGTTCATTATCGAGAGAAGTGTAATTTTGAGATGTATATGCCGAGATTATATTGTGATTACTAGTTGATACTGCTTAAAGTCAAGAAAGAAGCACTCCAGGTTGCAGATTTCATCACAGCTAATGAAATGCGCTTTCTCAAATGGACACCCAGCGAAGGCGCGACTTCGTGGTAGCCGAAGCGATAAGACTGAAAGTGATCTTCTTTCTGGCTTATCGCGGGAGGCATCCACAAAGCGATAGTAGCAGGAATTCCAATTCACTCCGAGTATTGGGGTCTTTTCAGTGGCCTCCCAAAATCCTTTGTAAAGCGCATACGCCGTATTCATTTGTTCAACATATATAAATTGATATTGAATGATAGAAAATGAAAGGTTATCCAATTACTTTTTACGCATTCTTGAAGTCGGTATACTTAGTTCTTCTCTGTATTTACTTATCGTACGCCTAGAAATAATAATACCTTCTGTGCTATTGAAGTAATTGGCGATCGTTTGATCGGAAAGTGGTTTGGATTTATTTTCTTCGGCAATGAACTTTTCCAGAAGGGCTTTCACTTTCGTTTGAGATATGGCGTTTCCATCCGATGTTTCCAACTTTGACGTGAATAATGTTTTAAAATAGAAAGTGCCTTTAGGTGTTTGAATTACTTTATTCGACGTTGCCCTGCTGATAGTCGACTCATGCATACCAATCTCTTCTGCGACTTCTTTTAGCGTTAATGGTTGCAGGGAGACAAATCCATCTTTAAAAAACTGTTCTTGTCTCTTAATAATCACTTTCATTATTTTTAAAATTGTTGTTCTTCGCTGTTCAATGCTGTTTAGAAGCTGCTGATAGTCATTGAATTGGCTGTTAAGATACTTCGACGTGGTACTTTTCTCTTTAAGTAAGTTCGTATATTCTTTATTCAGTTGAATTTTTGGTAGATATCCATCATTTAAGTGATAAGATATCTCTTCATCCTTAAAGTCAACAACAATGTCGGGGGTCAAATACTCTGTTTTGAAGTCCGAGATATGACTGCATGGTTTCGGGTTAAGTGTTTTAATAAATTCATGAATTTCTTTTACTTCAACTAGCGATAGATTCATACGAAAGGCGATTTCGTTCCATTTGTGGTTTGCCAGTAAATCCAAGTGGTTGAGAATCAAACATTCTGCAAGTATCTCCTCAGGGTACTCATATATAATTTGCAATTGGAGACATTCTATTAAATTTCTCGCGCCAATTCCTGTTGGACCAACTTTCTGAAGAAGATGAATACCTCGTTCAATCTCCTGCAAATTATATGTTTTCTCCTCATCCAAGTATAAATAGCCATTATCATCTAAATTATAAATAAGATATTTAAGGAGTTTGCGGTCTTGTTCATCTTTAAATGTGAATGTTACCTGTTGCATCAAATCAATTTTCATTCCGCCCTCATTACTTTCAAGAAAGTCTACAGGAAGTAAAGTTGATTTTGAAGGTGTTGAATATGTATCAGATTTCTGTTTATACTCATCTGACTCTAGTTCGATTAAAGGGTTTTCCAACTCTTTTTCTTGTAAGTATTGGTATAGCTCATAAGTGGAATACTGCAATATCTCAATGGCTTGTCTCAAATCAGGTGTCATTGTTAAATGGAGTCCTTGCCGTTGTTCAATTACAAGTTGCATTTGTTTTCCCCCCTTGTGAAGTTGTGTGATAACGCCGGATGCACCGCTGGGAATAATCAACTTACGCTAGATAGATAGTTCCTATAGTCTTTAATACTATTCTATAGGAATAGAAATCAGATGTGAATAAAGAATTGGAATATTTAAAAGTTTGTGTTATAGTCAAGGGGATATTTCGATAATTGAATATGTGTAAAAATAGGTGCGGATTAATACTGATGTATTGGTCTGCTTAAAAGGGAAGTTCGGTGAGAATCCGACGCTGTCCCGCAACTGTAAATGGGAGCGATTTCGTTTAAACCACTGCTTTTTATAAAAAAGTGGGAAGGTACGAATAGCAATGATCATTAGCCAGGAGACCTGCCTCTTTTTATAACACATGTTGACCTACGAGGATAGGGGGTGTTAAGGACGCGCGGATGAGCTATGCCTATTTTTAGCAGGCGGCTTTCTTTTAGTTGGGATTCTGGCGCTCTTTAACAACTTCTCTTATGAAGTTGTTTTTTTTATGGTCAGAAATAAGGGGAAGCGCTGCGAACAGATACAAATAGGATAATTTTTGGTGAAGTGAAAGCGTTTACAAATCTCAGAGTCATAACCATTCAGATTGGGGGAAAATAGTATGACGAATACACTTACATTTTTACCAGGACTTGAAGGCGTGATTGCCACTGAAACATCCATTTCGCTGCTCGATACGGAATTGGGTCAGATTATTATCAAAGGATACGATTTAATCGAGCTTTCAAAAACAAAAGGGTATCTTGATATTGTCCACTTGCTAATGGAAAATACCTTGCCGTCTGATACTGAAAAAACAGGTGTGGAAGATAAATTGAAAAAAGAGCATGGTGTGCCAGAAGGTGTCACAAAGATTTTGCAAGCATTGCCTAAAGAGACACATCCAATGGACGCATTGCGAACTGGGATATCTGCTTTAGCGGGCTATGATAAGGAAATTGATCAGCACACTCTAGCTATCAATAAAAAAAGAGCTTACGAGTTACTTGGAAAAATACCGGAAATAATTGCGAACAGCTTTCACATTTTACAGGAAGAGGAACAAATCCTTCCGTTGAAAGAATTGCCATACAGTGCTAATTTCCTTTATATGATTACGGGGAGGAAACCGACAGAGTTGGAAGAATCTATTTTTGACCAGTCGCTACTACTTTATAGCGAGCACGAAATGCCAAATTCCACCTTCACCGCAAGGGTAATTGCCTCGACGTTTTCGGATTTATATGGTGCATTGACTGGAGCGGTTGCTTCTTTAAAGGGCTATTTACATGGAGGAGCGAATGAAGCGGTCATGAATATGCTTTTAGAGGCTGGTTCTGTTGACGCATTTGAATTGATATTAGAAAAGCGTTTACGTGATAAAGAGAAAATTATGGGGTTTGGTCATCGAGTCTATATGAAAAAGATGGATCCAAGGGCCTTGGTAATGAAGGATGCTTTAAAGGAGTTATGTGCGCTAAAGGGTGACGATCTCCTTTACCGAATGTGTGAGGCGGGAGAAACCATAATGGAAAGAGAGAAAGGACTTTATCCAAATCTAGATTATTACGCGGCACCGGTATATTGGATGCTGGGCATTCCAATCCCATTATACACACCAATCTTTTTTGGTTCGAGAACAGTAGGATTGTGTGCGCATGTTATTGAACAACATGAAAATAATCGTTTATACCGTCCAAGGGTTCATTATATAGGCGAACGACACAGCAATCATTCAACTGGGGAGTTGTAACTGGCCGTTCACCACAACAGCGATACACTAGGCATCACTTGATACTATTCTAAACAAATTGAAAGCGGAAAGGAAGAGTTAGATGTTGAAATTGAAAGAACAAATGACAATGGATACACTGATAGAGGAAATTACGGACTATGTTTTAAATAAAGAAATTACAAGCGAGGAAGCATATAAGACAGCACATAATGTGTTAATAGATACAATCGGGTGTGGAATATTGGCATTAAGCTATCCGGAGTGTACGAAATTACTAGGACCTGTAGTACCGGGTACTATTGTTCCAAATGGCAGTCGTGTACCTGGTACATCGTATGTACTGGACCCGGTCCAAGGCGCATTTAATATTGGCTGCATGATACGATGGCTCGATTATAATGACACATGGTTAGCTGCTGAGTGGGGTCATCCGTCCGATAATTTAGGTGGCATTTTAGCTACAGCGGATTATCTAAGCCGTTTACGTCTCTCGGAAGGAAAAAAACCACTTGTTGTACGTGATGTATTGGAAATGATGATTAAAGCACATGAAATTCAAGGCGTACTGGCATTAGATAATAGTTTGAATCGTGTTGGACTTGACCATGTTCATTTCGTCAAAATTGCTACAACTGCGGTCGTCACCAAAATGCTTGGCGGGGGACGTACAGAAATAAATAATGCGTTGACAAATGCCTGGATTGATGGCGCAAGCCTTAGAACGTATCGTCATGCACCTAATACCGGTTCACGAAAATCGTGGGCAGCAGGAGATGCAACGAGTAGGGGTGTACGACTGGCGATGATGGCAATGACAGGCGAAATGGGTTACCCGACAGCGCTATCCGCTCCGGAGTGGGGATTCCAAGATGTTTTATACAATCAAAAGGAATTAACACTGGCACGTTCTTTAGACTCTTATGTGATGGAGAATATACTGTTTAAAGTATCGTATCCAGCCGAGTTCCATGCGCAAACAGCGGCGGAATGTGCCATTATCCTGCATCAGGAGATAAAGGAGCGACTTGATGATATTGAAAAAATTACAATCACGACACATGAATCTGCTATTCGGATTATCGATAAAGTAGGTCCGCTCAACAACCCTGCTGACCGTGACCATTGCATCCAATACATTACGGCACTTGGTTTACTATATGGCGATGTTGTTGCAGATCATTATGAAGATGACGTGGCAAATGACTCACGAATCGATCAATTAAGAAATAAAATGATTGTCGTAGAGGACGAGCAGTATAGTAAAGATTATCTCGATCCGAGCAAGCGCTCGATCGCCAATGCTGTTCAAGTTACATTTAAAGACGGTTCCACAACAGAGAAAGTTGTAAGTGAGTATCCGCTTGGTCATCGCTTTAGAAGAGAGGAAGCTATTCCTCAAATACGCGAGAAATTTTCGGCTACATTGATGACTCATTACCCTGAAAAGAAGCGAACAGAAATAGAAGTGGCGTGCGAAAGCCAAAGTAAGTTAGAACAGATGAACGTCAAAGAATTTGTCGACTTATTTTTGCTTTAAGAGAGGAGGGAAATGACAATGGCATGGATTGTTGATCAACAATCATCACAAGAGACATTAGCTAAGAAATTCTATTCAATCATGCATGCATCAGGAATCGTTCAAATCCCTGGTGCGCATGATGCGATGGCAGGGCTTATTGCACGGGATGCCGGATTTTCTGCACTATATTTATCGGGGGCCGCCTATACGGCTAGTCGTGGTTTACCAGACTTAGGGATTGTGACGTCAACTGAAGTTGCGGAGCGAGCAAGAGATATAGTGCGTGCTACCGATTTACCGCTGCTTGTTGATATCGATACAGGTTTTGGTGGTGTATTGAATGTAGCAAGGACAGCCCGTGAAATGGTAGAAGCGAATGTCGCAGCAGTACAATTAGAGGACCAACAGTTACCTAAGAAATGTGGCCATTTGAATGGAAAGAACTTGGTTTCTACTGAAGAAATGGTGCAGAAAATAGTAGTGTTGAAACAGGTTGCACCGACACTTCTTATTGTTGCGAGAACAGATGCGCGCGCAGTGGAAGGTTTAGAGCAAGCGATTGATAGAGCGAAGGCATATGTGGAAGCGGGTGCGGATGCTATTTTCCCGGAAGCTCTTCAATCAGAAGAGGAATTCAGACTGTTTGCCAAAGAGATTTCGGTTCCTTTGCTTGCAAACATGACTGAGTTTGGAAAAACACCCTATTATAGCGCCGATGAATTTGCTGAAATGGGTTTCCAAATGGTAATTTACCCAGTCACATCATTAAGAGTTGCTGCCAAAGCCTATGAACGTATTTTTGAGAAAATCATCAATGAGGGCTCACAAGAACAAGCACTTTCTGATATGCAAACGAGAAGTGAATTATACGTTACTATTTCTTATGATGAATTTGAAGCATTGGACGAGTCAATAGCGAAGACCGTATTAACAAAAGAGCAGTAATACTGAATAGCGGCGATGATTCGTTCTTTAAGGCATGGAGGTAAGGCCTGCTGGAGAATGGATCATCGCCTTTTCACATTATCAAAAGGTGGATGATGAGAAATGGTAAAAGAAGATTATTATAGGGTTAAAGAATGGATGAGCGAATATCCGCAAGTGTTGACAAAGGACCTTGAAATCGGAGAAACATTACGTTTGCTCTCCGAAGGACATTGTTCGGAACTGCCAGTTGTGGATCATGAACGACTAATCGGAGTCGTCACAATAGGGGATTGCTTTGCTACTATTAAGAGTGGAATAGGTTGGAATGAACCGATTAACTCTATTATTAGTGCAGTCTTCCAATCGGTGAATGAAGATTTCTCCGTGAAGCAATTGGATGGATGTCCAACCTATGTCGTATGTGAGAAGACAGGCATGCTCCAAGGAGTAATCACACAAATAGAACTGCTGAAGATTAATCAAGCCCTTTTTCAACGACTTGAAAAATCAAAGGAGACAATCGAGTGGTATACACTATGTTTTGATACGGCTTATGAAGGATTGACGATTGTAGATGAAGCTGGTGTGATTCAATTGTTCAATGAAAACTATAGCCGCTATGTTGGCGTGACAAAGGAGGAGGCTATTGGCCTTCCAGTAGAAAATGTTATTGAGAATACAAGGATACCAATTGTCCTTAGAACGGGTATCCCTGAGCGTAATCAAATCCATTGGCTGCAGGGGCAAAAAATGGTTGTTCACCGAATGCCGATTTGGAAAAATGGTCGTATTGTTGGGGCCGTCGGTATGCTTATTTATGAAGGCGTTTCTGAAGTCCAGCAAATTATCACTCAAATAGATTTGTTAGAGCAACGAAAAGGGAGTGAAACGTCGATTGAGGTGGGTAAAGTTGCTGCACAGAAACGGTTCACTTTTGAAGATATTCTCGGAGAGAGTCCCGCGATATCTAATACAAAGAAGCTTGCAAGAAAGGCAGCACAGTCTAAGGCTCCCGTTTTGATCACTGGGGAAAGTGGTGTTGGAAAAGAGCAATTTGCAAGGGCGATACATGATACGGGTAAGATGAGCAGTGGACGTTTTATCAGTGTTAATTGTGCAGCGATTCCCGAGAACTTAATCGAATCAGAGTTATTTGGCTATATGGAAGGTGCGTTTACAGGTGCGAAAAAAGGAGGGAAACCAGGGAAATTTGAGCTTGCTCACATGGGGACAATTTTCTTGGATGAAATTGGTGACATGCCTCTTGCGACACAGGTGAAAATTCTTAGGGTGATTCAGGAAAAAGAGGTGGAACGGATTGGTGGAACTGAACCGATTCAGGTCCAGTTTCGGATTATTACAGCTACAAATAAAAATCTTGAAAAAATGGTGAGGGAAGGCGAGTTTAGAGAAGATTTATATTATCGGCTTCACGTGATCCCCTTGAATATTCCTCCACTTAGGGAGCGGAAAAGCGATATCCCACTGATTATTTCCGAACAGCTACCAACTCTTTGTCAAATGTACGATAGTGAGGGGAAAACGATTGATAAGGAAGTCATGCAACTATTCTTTCGATATCATTGGCCAGGGAATGTACGCGAGTTAATTAATGTATTGGAAAGATTATTTGCTTTGACAAGCGAATCCCATATTAAAATGAGTGATTTACCAACCGAATTTTTTCGAATAGAAAAGAAACAAGAATATATGACTATTCCCTCGTCGTTAAGCGCAAGAAATGAAGTAAGACAACTTGTGCATGAGGAAGAAGAGAAGAATATCATTGAAAAAGTATTAGGAGAAGTAAGTGGAAACAAGTCGGAAGCGGCTAAACGTCTCGGCATCACAAGAGCAACCCTTTATAATAAATTATCTCGTTATCAGCTATAAATGCAAACAGCTAAGTAGAAGCGTCAACTTGTCTAGTCACTTAGACAGTTGGCGCTTTCCATAGCATAGAAACAACTGTGTTCCGTCCGAAATTTAATTGGCATGCAACTTGCAATATATAACATTGAATGGAGGGAATGAGAAATGGAGCAGATACAACACTTAATCTCAGATACTAATTTAACAAATAGTAGTATGACTTATTCCTATTTTACACCCGAAGATTTTACAGACGACTATGAAATGATTGCTAAAACAACCAAACAATTTCTGAAACTGGACGTGAAGCCTCAACTTGAAAAAGGTTTGTCGATAGAAAATCAAGATGTTCGCGTACTTTTTGAAAAAGCTGGGGATATCGGTCTTCTTGGTATTGAAGTCCCGGAAGCCTATGGTGGTTTTGAGTTAGGGAAAATGGTTGCAGGTCTCGTTGCAGAAATAATGGGTGCGGCCGGCTCATTTAGCGTTTCGTTTAATATTCATGTTGGTGTTGGTACATTGCCATATGTCTATTTTGGTACAGAAGCCCAAAAGGAAAAGTACTTACCGAAATTGACAAGTGGGGAATGGATTGGCGCTTACGCCTTGACAGAGTCGAATGCAGGGTCGGATGCTTTGAATTCGAAAACAACTGCCGTCTTGAACAAAGAAGGGACGGATTGGATATTGAATGGTGAAAAGCAATGGATAACGAATGCCCATCTCGCTGATTGTTACGTAGTGTTTGGAAAAATAGCCGAAGGTATGACTGCATTTATCGTAGAGCGAACATTTGAAGGTGTGTCAGTTGGACCAGAGGAAAAAAAGATGGGGATTAACGGTTCTTCTACTGCTACTCTTATTTTGGAAGACGTCAAAATACCTGTTGGAAACGTCCTGGGGGAAATTGGGAAAGGGCATCATATTGCTTTGAATATTTTAAATATGGCTCGTTTGAAACTTGCATTTGCCAATATCGGAACGGCAAAGCATGCATTACATCTATCAGTAGCTTATGCGAAAGAGCGAAAGCAATTCAGCAAAGCATTGATTGGCTTCACGATGATCCAAGAAAAGGTAGCCAATATGGCAGTACGAATCTTCGGTGCAGAAAGTGCGGCATACCGAACAGCGGGGGAAATGGATGAAGCGCTTCAATCGGTTGATTCGGTAGAGGAGTTAGTAAGAATTGTCGCTGACTTCATGGTTGATTGTGCAATGAATAAAGTGAATAGTTCAGAAGCCCTTGATTATATTGTTGACGAGGCAGTGCAAATCCACGGGGGATATGGTTATATGCAGGAATATGAAGTAGAAAATTTATATCGCGATGCACGAATCAATCGAATTTTCGAAGGGACGAATGAAATTAATCGTCTTGCAATTGCTAAAGGTTTACTGAAAAAAATCGAAAAGGGGCAACTATGGTCTGCAAAAAACGAAGTGGACAATCGGGCGCATGCTTTGACGCGGCAATACGACTACTTAGTAAAGGCGAAACAACTTATCGGAGTCGTCGTGAAAGCGCTTGCTGGACCTTTAGGGAAATCAATTGATGAGGAACAAGAGTATTTGGGATTACTATCCAGTATGAATGAAAGGCTATTCATCATGGAATCTGCGTTGCTAAGGACTGAGAAGGCACTAATTAAAAATGGGGAATCCAAGGAAAAAAGGAAGTTGCTAATGTCCGATGTCATTTGTGAAGAGGGGTATCGCAGTATTCAAACAGCAGCAATTTCGTTTGTATCAAGTGCTCTTACTGATGAGGAAAGTCGTGGGCTTATGCTGATGGAAATTCAAGCAATCTCAGCCCCGCTTTACAGTAATATGTTTATCAAGAAGAGAGAAATTGTTCAAGGAATAATAGAAAGCGCTCGATATAGCGTCTAAAGAATGGGGGATTCGATGATGAAAATTGGCATGATCGGCTTAGGAAATATGGGAATGCCTATGGCGAAAAACTTACTGGAATCTGGATTCACTGTTTATGGAAATGACCGAAGTGAATCAGCGGAAACTGTATTTCAGCAAGCGGGCGGAATAATTGGTCTTTCTGCAATACAAATGGCAGGATGTTGCGCTATTATTTTGACGAGTTTACCGTCAACAGCCGCGGTGGAATCAGTTTACTTAGGAGAAGCAGGGTTGATTCACCAAAGCGATGAAAATATTCTTTTGATTGATACGAGCACTGTTTCGCCGGAAGTGAATCGCCGCATAAGCGAGGAAGCACAAACGAAAGGAGTTGCTTATTTAGCAGCACCAGTCAGCGGGGGTGTGATAGGTGCCGAAAATCGGACACTGACATTTATGGTTGGTGGCCGAGCGGTGGACTATGAGCGTTCATTACCGATTATTTCAGTACTAGGCGAAAACTTGTTTCATGTGAATGAGCGAATTGACAGTGGGACAATCGCAAAATTAATTAATAATCTGCTTATCGGTTTCTATACTGCCGGGGTAAGTGAAGCGTTGGCATTAGCAAATGAAAATGGAATGGATATGGACAAGCTTTTTGATATGTTAAATGTCAGTTATGGACAGAGTCGAATATATGAACGGAATTTCAAATCATTTATCGCGAATGAAGTGTATGAACCGGGATTTGCGCTGAAGTTATTACGAAAAGATATGGGATTCGCATTGCAATTGGCAGAGAGTAATCAGTTGCATCTCCCAATCAGCCAAGCCCTTTTGGCAGTTTATGAAGAAGCGGAACATGAGGGATTAGCGGAAGAGGATATGTCAGCTTTGTATAAAAGAATTGGACATCAAAAAATAGCATTTACAATAGGGGGATTGAAATAAATGACTACAACAACTATAAAGCAAATGAAAAATTGGATTAACGGTGAATGGGTGGACTCAGCTGGTACTGAAACGGAAACAATCTCCAATCCGGCAACAGGTGAAACAATTGCTTATGTGCCACTATCTACAAAGAAAGACGTCGATGCTGCAGTGGAAGTGGCAAAACAAGCTTTTCTATCGTGGGCCGATATACCAGTCCCGAACCGTGCACGTCTTCTGTTTACTTACTTGCAAAAGTTGGAGGAACATAAAGAGGAGTTAGCACAGATTATTACGATGGAAAGCGGAAAAACATTGACAGATGCTAGAGGGGAAGTGCAAAGAGGGATTGAGGTAGTTGAACTTGCTACGTCAGCGCCTAGCATGATGATGGGAGAGGCTCTACCAAATATGGCTACCGGTATTGACGGATCTGTCTGGCGCTACCCGATTGGAGTTGTCGCAGGGATAACGCCATTTAATTTCCCGATGATGGTGCCCCTCTGGATGTTTCCACTCGCTATTGCTTGCGGGAATACATTTGTACTGAAAGCATCTGAAAGAACGCCCGTTTTAGCTGGACATCTTGTTGAATTATTTCACGAATCCGGTTTTCCGAAAGGTGTACTAAGTTTGGTGCATGGGGGAAAAGAAGTGGTGAACGGTTTACTGGAACACCCAGATGTCAAAGCAATTTCTTTCGTTGGATCAGAACCGGTTGCAAAACATGTGTATGAAACGGGTACGAAATACGGTAAACGTGTCCAGGCGCTTGCTGGTGCAAAGAACCATGCGGTTGTCATGGCGGACTGTCATCTCGAAAAAACGGTTCAAGGAGTTATTGGTGCAGCGTTTGGCAGTAGCGGTGAGCGTTGTATGGCTTGTTCGGTCGTTGCAGTTGTTGATGAAGTTGCAGATGATTTTATGGAGCTACTTGTTGCAAAAACGCGTGAATTATCAGTAGGAGATGGACGTTATGAAGAGAACTTTGTCGGCCCCCTTATTCGCAAATCGCATAAAGAACGTGTGCTTAGTTATATAGAGAGTGGTATAGCTGAAGGGGCTTCGCTGATTGTCGATGGTCGAGAAATAGATAGTCAACTGGCAGAAGGAAACTATCTCGGAGCGACTATTTTTGATAACGTGAACAACGAAATGAAAATCTGGCAGGAAGAACTCTTTGCTCCAGTGTTAAGCATTGTGCGTGTGAAGGATTTAGAAGAGGGAATTGCGCTGACAAATCAATCGAAGTTTGCCAATGGAGCGGTCATTTATACGGGAAGTGGTAAAAGCGCACAAACGTTTCGTGAAAAAATTGATGCGGGTATGATTGGAGTAAATGTGAATGTACCTGCACCAATGGCATTCTTCTCTTTTGCCGGTAACAAATCTTCATTCTACGGAGATCTAGGCACAAATGGGAAAGACGGGGTACAGTTTTATACGCGTAAAAAAGTTGTAACGGAGCGCTGGTTCTAAGAAAGGAATGGAAAAAAGCCGAATTCCTTTTTGGGGGATTCGGCTTTCTCTAATTAGTCGGCTATGAAAAAGCCATTGACCATTTCATTCGAAACAGATGAAATGTGTGGATACTTATAGCAGGGTGCTAAATCTTTATCAATCAAGACAGAGCGAACTCCTTCGAAAAAGTCTTCGTGTTTCATGAAGTTCATTGCAAGAATAAGGTCTGTGGCAAGGCATTCTTCCAATGTTTTTTGTTCGCCGTCAATTAACTGCTTTAATGTCACTTTTAAAGACACAGGTGATTTCGTACGCATTGTTTCTATGGTCTCTTTCGCGAATGAAGTGTCACTTTTCCCTAAGGCATCGAAGAGGGATTCTATCGTTGTCTTAGAGAAATAGTCGCCTATATCTTTTTGCAATAATGCTAGTTTACCTTCATCCGGTGCAGCTGATGTGTATTTGGCAAGCAATGTGTCAATGGTTGACTGCTCCCATTGCGTTCCCTCCAATTCATCGATGAAAAGCAGGAGTTTTTCGTGAAGCATAAATTGATCTGCCCCATTCATATACAGTACATCTGCAGCTTTTAAATGTGTGGCAGTCAATGCTAAATATCGACCGATGAATCCCGGAGCCTTATTTAAAAAATAGGCGGCACCTACATCAGGGAAAAAACCAATTGTCATTTCTGGCATTGCCCAAACGGTACGCTCGGTAACGATTCTAATAGAAGCACCATAAGTTAAACCTACGCCGCCTCCCATGACTATTCCATCTAAACAAGCAATGATTGGTTTAGGGAATTGGGCAATGGATAAATCTGTTTGATATTCTTCTGTGAAAAAGTCGTTTGCTTTTTGGAGACCATTTGCACTATTTTTCGCTTCATATAATGTTTTAATATCTCCGCCGGCACATAAACCTTTTGTTCCTGCACCTTTGATTATGACAGCTTTGACACGTTTGTTTGTCTTCCAATCTGTTAATTTTTCCCTGATTGCTTGAACCATCGCGAAGGACAGTGAGTTTAAAGCTTTCGGCCGATTGAGTAAAATTGCAGCAACTCCATTGTCGCTTATTGAAAAAAGGACTTCTTCTGTCATTGTTCACAACCCCTTTTACGTATGTTTAAATAGCGGTTTTCTTTTTTCGACAAATGCGTGTATACCTTCCTTGGCATCGTCTGTTAAAAACAGTTCGGCAAATTTGTTGCGTTCCAGTTCTAGCCCGTTTACTAAGGATTCATTTGCTCCCTGTATAATACATTCTACAGCTCGCGTGACACTGGTCATACTCTTACCGTCAATAAATGCTTTGGCAATCGTTTTTGCTGTTGGCAAGAGATCTGCTGGGGAAACGACTAATTGGATAAGTCCAGCTAACTTTGCCTCGTCGCCGTTAAGTTGTTTGCTTGTTAAAATTAGTTCCAATGCAGTTGCTGTACTGGTTATCCTACTCAACCTTTGCGTTCCGCCGAACGTGGGGATAAGTCCAAGTTGAAGCTCAGGTAGTCCAAGTTTGGCCGCAGACACTGCAATCCGATAATGGCAGCCATAGCCAATTCCAATCCTCCGCCAAGACAAGCACCATTAATGGCTGCGATAACGGGTTTTTTCATCGATTCTATTTCGTTGCAAATTGCTTGTCCCGCTGTGGCCATTGCCAATCCTTTCTGGTCGTCACCTAGTGCGCCAACGAATTCTTTAATATCAGCACCGGCAACAAAGAAACGACCTGCACCAGTTAAAATAATCGCTTTTAACTTATCGTCCTTGGCAAGACTTTTAAAAACCTCTCTTAGTTCGGCAATGCATGCTGTTGACAATGTATTGGCTGGTGCATGGTCTATTTCCACGATTGCAATGTCATCTTCAATCAGTAGATTTGTGAAATTTCTCGACATGATTTCTCCACTCCTTTATTAACTATATATGTTGACATAAAGAATCCTTTCAACAACGCTCGGCGCTTGGGGAGGCTACCCCTATGAGGCGCCTTCGCTGGTGATTATATAGAATTATTAGTTCAATATATATAGTTATGCAATTATCATGCCAGTCTAAATAGTGTGTAATAGGAATGTTTAATTAAGCCGGGAATGTAAAATTGTCTAGACAGTTTTACAGTTCATCGGGTGAAGCCTGTGAACTGAAATCTAATCAGGTAATCCGCGGATGCTGTTGGTATGGCTGTCTAGGGCTTATTTTTTTAAAAAATAATTTTTTCTTTACTTTTGGTTTTAGATGTTCTACTATGAAGTTAGTAAAGTTTCCTGAGGGAAACAATAATGTAATTCATTTTTTTGCCTATAAAGTTTCCTGAGGGCAAAAAAAATTTGGTTTTAAAGTTTCCCTTGGGAAACTTCAGCATATAAATAGTTGTATGGAGGTGTGTAAATATGAAGGATGCAATTGTAGTTTCAAATTTGCATGTGTCGTATTTTGGAAAAGAAGTGTTACACGATATAGGATTTACGATATCAGAGGGGAAATCTGTTGGAATCATTGGACCGAATGGAGCAGGGAAGTCCACTTTGCTTAAAGTATTACTAAATTTGATTTCTAAAGATAAAGGTGAAATTACGATTCTTGGTTCCACGTTGAAAGAAGTACGTAAAAGAATTGCTTACGTTCCGCAGCGCAGTACAATCGATTGGGATTTCCCGATAACCGTCAAGGATACAGTTCTCATCGGTACGTACCCGACAATTGGACTATTGAAAAGACCGGGTAGGAAAGAAAAGGATTTGGCATTGAAATGTCTTGAAAAAGTAGATATGGTCGAGTTCCAAAATCGACAAATTGGAGAGTTATCTGGTGGTCAGCAGCAGCGTGTTTTCTTGGCCAGAGCACTTGCTCAGGAGGCAGATTTATTTTTACTCGATGAGCCATTTGTCGGAATCGACGCAACGAGTGAAGAGATGATCGTGAAGATTTTAAAAGAGTTGCGCGATGAAGGAAAAACAATCATTGTTGTCCATCATGATTTGAATAAGGCGGAAAAGTATTTCGATGAACTGTTGTTATTAAACAAGGAGTTAATTGCGAAGGGCAGTGTGAAAGAAGTGTTTACGCCTCAAATGATCTCAAAAGCATACGGCGGACAATTATCGTTTTTAGATGGGGTGATGGCGAAATGATGCATTTCATTGAGGCAGTCATGCAATATGGTTTTCTGCAAAAAGCGCTTATTACATCAGTGATGGTTGGTATTATTAGTGGCGTCATTGGTTGTTTTATTATTTTAAGAGGAATGGCCCTCATGGGGGATGCGATATCTCATGCCGTATTACCAGGTGTCGCAATTTCTTTCATGCTAGGCATCAATTTCTTTATCGGAGCGGTGATAACAGGTATTTTAACGGCTATCGGTATTGGATTCATCAATCAAAACAGTCGTGTGAAAAATGACTCTGCGATTGGCATCATGTTTACAGCTGCATTTGCCGCGGGTATTATCCTTATCACGTTTATGAAGAGCAGCACGGATTTGTATCACATCCTGTTTGGGAATGTGTTGGCGGTAAGACCTTCTGATATGTGGATGACGTTGATAGTTGGTATTTTCGTGTTGTTAAGTGTGTTTATATTTTATAAAGAGTTGCTTGTCAGTTCATTTGACCCAATTATGGCTCAAGCATATGGGCTTCCGACTAAGATGATTCATTACTTCTTAATGGTTCTATTAACACTTGTTACGGTCGCATCGTTACAGACAGTGGGCATCATATTAGTCGTTGCAATGCTTATTACACCCGCTTCGACAGCTTATTTGTTAACTGACCGGCTGTCTGTCATGATAGTCATTTCGGCTACATGTGGAACGATTTCGGCGATAATTGGTTTGTATTTGAGCTTTACGTACAATCTTGCATCTGGCGCAACAATTGTACTCGTCGCAACAGCTTTATTTTTCTTAGCATTTATATTCTCACCGAAACAAGGTTTATTGTGGCGGGCAATTCGAACAAATAAACAAAAATCAGCCGTTTTATAAATGGTAATTCAAAACAGGGGGGGAAGTTTGATTATGAAAAAAAGTATTATGCTGTTTACGATGCTTATTGTAGGGGTCTTGTTGTCGGCGTGTGGGCAAGGTACGACTGCTCCAAAAGAGAAGGGTGAAAAACTGCAGGTCGTTGCGACGTATTCGATTGTCTACGATATTGTGAAAAATGTCGGGGGAGATTTGGTCGATGTTCACAGCCTTGCACCGATTGGATCAGATCCTCACCAATATGATCCACTTCCGGCAGATGTCGCTTTGACGACAGATGCAGATGTTGTTTTTTATAACGGGCTAAATTTAGAAGAAGGAAATGCATGGTTTACTAAATTGATGGAAACCGCTGGAAAAGCGGGAGAGGATGCGCCGGTATTTCGTGTAAGTGAAGGGGTTGAACCGATGCTCCTCAGTTCGAAGGACCATTTAGGGGAAGAAGATCCCCATGCTTGGCTCGATGTGCGCAATGGCATCAAGTATGTAGAAAATGTGCGTAAATCCCTGAAGAAAATAGATCCGGAAAATGCAGATATCTACGATGAAAACGCGGATGCATATATCACTGAACTCAAAGCCCTTCATGAAGAAATCGTGGAGAAAATGAACCAAATCCCAGAAGAACGACGGATACTTGTGACAAGTGAAGGTGCGTTCAAATATTTCTCCAAAGCGTATGATTTTAATGCAGCCTACATTTGGGAAATCAATTCACACCATGAAGGAACACCTGAACAGCTGACAACTATCATTGCAACCATCAACGAGGAAAAGGTTCAAGCGCTATTTTTAGAAACAAGTATCGATCCACGTAGCATGGAAATGGTATCAAGGGAAACGAATGTGCCGATTAAAGGAAAAATCTTTACAGACTCTCTAGGGAAACCTGGTGATGATGGCGATACGTATGTAAAAATGCTTAGATGGAACGCAGACATGATTTATAGTGGTTTGAATCAATAACAACATGATGAAGCAGCCAAGACTTTTCTCTTCAAAAGTCCTGGCTGCTTTTTGGAGGAAATGGTTGTATCGGTGATAACCACGTTTGGGTCGGTGATAACACAATCCATGGCGGTGATAACCTCAGTGTAAGCTTGTTTCTTGTTAGTCCATATTAATGAAAATTCCATCAAGATTTGCTTTGTTTTTCAATAATCCGGTTTCTGTCATCCAATCGGCAGTTGCTTGCCATGCCTGTTCCTCCTGCTCACCAAACGTACCAGGTGCTTTCATTTTCGGAAGAAGAATTGAAAGCGACTCACTTTCAACGACCTCGACGAGTGGGAAATTCGCTTCATCCTGGTATTTTAGCAAGATAGACAGCGCTTCTTCAGGATTTTTCTCCATATCATCGAAGGCTCTTCCGGCAGCGCGCCAAAATGCTTCGATGTTCTTTTGGTCTTTCTTCCAGGTATCGTCACTTGTCACAACAATAAGTTCATAAAACGAAGGTATTTCGAAGTCTGTCGGGTCAATATACCCTGTTGGAAATCCTTCATATTCAAGTAGCGGTACTTCATGATTAATATATGCCCCGATAACAGCGTCTGCTTTTTTTGAAATCAATGCAGAATTTAATTCAAACCCCACATCGACCATGTTTACTTTACCGTAGTCTGCACCATCTGCTTTCATCATTGTTTCTAGTATTGCTTCGTTCAAAGGGATTCCTGAATAGCCTACAGTTTTTCCTTCTAGATCTTTTGGTGACTCGATACCACTTTCTTTTAAAAATGCTACGTGATTCAATGGCGAACGAACGAGAACGCCGACGGATTTAATACCGATATTCTGTTCAGACTTTGCAATTATAACGTCAGGCTGATAGGTGATGCCCATAGTCACTTTTCCTGTTGCTGCAAGGTTAATAGGATCAGTCGGACTTGCGGGGAACTTGATATCCAGTTCAATGCCTTCATCTTTGAAATAACCTTTTTCCTCCGCAACATAAAGGAAGCTATGTACCGCATTAGGATACCAATCAAGCATGATACTTACCTTTTCTGTTTTTTCATTAGTATTGCACGCGCTGAGCAATAGAATTAGCGCGATACTTGTTAGTGATAATGTGATTTTCTTCAATTCTTAATCCTCCATTTTAACGTTCGATTTTCAATAATGGTCACACAGATGAATAGACCGATTCCGACGGCACTCAGTACAAAGATGGGCGCGAAAACAGCTGCACCATCGAACTGCGTCATCATGCGCCGGCTAAAGTAACCAAGTCCAGCCTGAGCACCGAGCCATTCCCCGATAGCCGCGCCAATCACACTGAGGGTCACGGCGACTTTCATTCCAGAAAAGAAATGGGGAAGGGCAGTTGGCACGGAATATTTATAGAAAATATCCTTTTTTGAAGCACCCATCGTCAAAAAGAGTTCTTTTATATCTTTTTTTCCTGACGATAAACCATCGAATGTATTCACTGTTATCGGGAAAAATGTGATGAGCACAGTAACGGCAACTTTGCTCCAAATTGTGTATCCGAACCACAGTACAAAAATAGGTGCAAGTGCAATAATAGGAACCATTTGAGATGCAATGAGAATTGGATAGAGTGCTTTTCGTACGCCGGGACGGGAAGACATTAGCACTGCAATTGCTGTTCCTGAAATAATCGAAATGGCTAAGCCGATAACAATCGTCATCAAAGTAACCGGCAGATGTTTCAACAATAATACTTCCTTCAGTTCCCAAAAACGTATAAAAATTTGAATAGGGGAAGGTAGAATGAACGCTTTACCGTAAAGGCGTGCGCTCAACTCCCAGATACTTAGAAATCCTAAAATAATTACTAAGGATGTCGTATTTTTCACAGCGTTACCTCACTTCTAAGCTTGCCGATAAGCAGTTCTTTTAGCTGGAGCATTTCAGCGCGATGTAAATCGTTTCTTAGTCGAGGTCTTTCAAGAGGCACTTCGATTTCCACGAAAGAAGTGACAGGTTTGTTTTGCAACAGAAAAATACGATCTGACAGAAACAGTGCTTCCTCTACGTCATGTGTGATGAAAAGCACAGTTGATTTGCGCTTTTCCCATTGATTGATGAGCCACTCTTGCATAGCCAGTCGGGTGATGGCGTCGAGTGCTGAAAACGGTTCATCCAACAATAGGAGGGAATTGCCAGAAAGAACAGCGCGTAAGAAAGCGACGCGCTGCTTCATTCCACCCGAAAGTTCTTCTGGATAGTTATCCTCTGTTCCACCAAGGCCGAACTCTTGTAATAATGGTTGTACTTGTTCCTTGGCGGCCTTCTTATCTAATCCGGCTACTTCAAGTGGAAGGCATGCATTTTCTAAAATGGTTCGCCAAGGCAGTAGCAAATCTTGTTGGGGCATATAGCCGACCTTTCCGAGGCGCTGAGTATTTGGATTCCCTTCAAGAGAAATGGTACCGTTTGAGGGTTCATCTAATCCGGTTACAAGACGGAAAATCGTGCTTTTACCGGAACCGCTAACACCAATTATCGAAATAAACTCACCGGGAAGAATGTTGAATGACAGATTATCGAGTATGCTGTTGCCTGATTGGTACGTGAATGAAACACCGTCAAACGATAGCATTTATCATTTCAACTCCAGGCCACATTTGTTTTGTATTTGCCATATCCCAAAACATATATTCATAACGAGTTGTATTGAGGAAGATCTCCTCGAGCTTTAACAGTTCATGCTCCGGTTTTCCTTCTGTTGATTTGTTCATTAAATCAATACACCAGCCCGCAAGTTCCTCGAATTCATCCGAAGAATACATCTGAATCCAATCGCCATATAACGAGTGATCGGCAGCACCTGGAATAGCATTTAGCTCCTTACCGATTTCCCAGTAACTCCATGCGCAAGGAAGCAGAGCAGCCATCACTTCCGCAACGGTTCCATTTTGACAGACGTGTAACATGTAGTGCGTATAGGCAAGAACAATTGGTGACGGCTTAGCATTTTCAAGTTCCTGTTCAGAAATGCCGAACCGCAGCGCGTAGCTTCGATGCAGGGCCATTTCCTTGTTCAGCGTCCCATCGAGTAGTGTCGCAAATTTGCCCATCGTTTCCAAGTCGTCGGCTTTTACAGCCCCAATCGCAAATAGTTTTGCATAATCAATCAAATACAAGTAATCCTGTACCATATAAAACCTGAATTTATCCGGATCAAGCGTCCCATCGCCAATTCCTTGTACGAAAGGATGGCTATGATTCTGTCTCCAGATTGGTAACGTCTTTTCAAGTAATCGTTCGGTGAACTTCATAACTAAAACACTCCCCCTTTGATTTTATCCAATTAAATAAACGTAACAAAAAACCCACTCCTTGAAGAAGAAGTGGGTTGTAGACAGACAACAGTGTCCCGGAAAACAGACCGGCAGAATTATTGTGTCAGCACCTCTTCCTTACGCTGGTATTAACCAGTTCAAGTTATAAGGGTCAAGGCACATGCCTCTCTCAGCTCTGTTAGAGCACCCCTAGCGGTGGATCATATGAAATTGGACTCATTGTCATTATAGGCATACTAAAATTAGAAGGTCAACCTTAACATTGGAAAAAGTAAAAAGGAATGTATGTTTCATTTTTACGGAATTATCCTGTAAAGTAGAGAGAAAGAACATTGAAAGGGGAAATTGAAGTGAAATTTTTTCATACTGCGGACTGGCATTTAGGCAAGCTCGTTCAAGGGATTTATATGACGGACGGACAGCGTTATGTCCTTGATCAATTCATTGAGGCAATTAGAGAAGAGAAGCCGGATGCGGTCGTTATCGCAGGCGATTTATATGACCGTGCGGTACCCCCGACAGAAGCGGTTGCACTACTCGATGAAGTGCTCGGAAAAATCACCATGGAACTTGAGACACCTGTCCTTGCAATTAGCGGTAACCACGATAGCCCAGGACGCCTCCATTTTGGAAGCGGATTGATGCGAGTGAATGGTTATCATATTGCCGGTCAAATGACGAAAGAAATAGAGCCGATCGTTTTAACGGATGAATTCGGAGAAGTCCATTTTCATCTCGTACCGTTTGCAGATCCATCGATTGTAAAGCATTTATATGGTGATGAAACAATCGTGAATCATAATGATGCAATGAAAAAAGTGATAGCTGGAATTCGTGAACAAATGGCAGATGGTGCACGACATGTGTTTGTAGGACATGCGTTTGTGACACCTCACGGGGAAAGTGAAGACAATACGAGTGACTCGGAACGGCCACTGGCAATTGGCGGAGCAGAATACGTTTCGGCACATCTTTTCGAACCATTTCACTACACAGCACTTGGACATTTGCATCAGGCACATTATGTGTTAAATGAAACGGTGCGGTTTGCAGGATCGCCAATGAAATACTCGATTTCAGAAGAAAACCATAACAAAGGTTTTTTAATTATTGAACTTGATGCGGAAGGACAAGTTGTTGTTGAAAAACGTGCGTTGAAACCGAAGCACGATATGCGGACAGTTGAAGGGATTATGGAAGATATTTTATTACATACGGTGAGTGAGGACTACGTATTCGTCAAACTATTGGATGAGACACCGGTCTTATTCCCCATGGAAAAAGTTCGGTCGGTCTATCCGAATGCGATGCATGTTGAGCGTAAAGTGTTTATACAGACTGCAAATTCGAGGGATGAACAACGGATGGAACATGTGAAGCATGATGATTTAGCACTATTTAAAGCATTTTATGATGAGATGAAAGGCGAAGCGCCAGACACGGAAACGGAAACTCTTTTTGCGGAAGTGCTCCATGAAGTTATGCATAAGGAGGGGACAGGACATTGAGACCAATCCAACTAATAATGACAGCATTTGGACCATATAAAGGGATGGAAACGGTCGATTTCAGGGAATTGAAAGACAATCGGCTATTCGTCATTTCGGGTGCAACAGGTGCAGGGAAAACGACGCTTTTTGACGGTATTTGTTTTGCGCTATACGGTCAGGCGAGCGGAGAAGACCGAACGGATAACCGTGCGATGCGAAGTGACTTCGCTGACGATGCAGTTCAAACGACCGTTGAGCTGACGTTTGACATTCATAATCGGACATATCGGATTATGCGGCAAATTCCATATGTGAAACAGGGGAATAAATCTGAAACGACCGCGCGATGCGAGTTCTATGAACTTACGGCAGACGGGGAAGTACCACTAGTTGAAAGACAGATTGTATCTGAAATTAATAAGAAGGCGGAGGAACTGATCGGTTTTACACAGGCGCAATTCAGTCAAATTGTGATGTTGCCGCAAGGAGAATTCCGGAAGTTTCTAACATCGGATACAGAAAACAAAGAAACAATCATGCGGAAAATATTTAAAACAGATCAGTACCGTGAAATTGTAGAACGATTGAAAGAGAAAAAAGACAATGCACAGCTGATATTGACAAAAGAGATGCAACAGAGCGAGGGGCATATTAGCCAAATAACTTCCCTACTGCCGGAACGTGAGTCATCGGTCTTTACTGTCCTGGCGAATGAACATTACAATGTGAATCAAGTCGTTCAAGGGTTAGAAGAAGAACTTGTATTTTATCAAGAAAAGACGGTTGTTGTTAAAAAGACTTATGACGACGTCTATGCAAAGCATACCAAAATGCAAGAAACGTACCACTCCGCGAAAGGTGTGAATGAACGTTTTGTTGAATTGCGTCAAAAAGAATTTACGTTAAATGGGTTAGCGGAACAGTTGCCGACTATGGAACGAAAAGAACAGCAGCTGGCTGATGCAGAGCGGGCCGTTTCAATTGGAGAAATCGAGATGCAGTTTCAGGCATTGAAAGAAGAAACTGTTTCAAAAGCTGTTGATCTTAAAAGAGCCCAGGAAGCAGTCCAGATTGCAACAGAGAAGATGGAACTTGCCGGACAACGTTTTAGAGCTGAAGAAGAAAGAAAAGAAGACCGTGACCAACTGGCAGAAAGCTTGATTCGTCTAAAAGATTATTTACCAGAAGTTTCGAGTTTAGCGTCAAAAAAAGCTGCTCTTGATTTGATGAAAAAAGAAAATAATATTCTGGGAAAAGAACTAGAAATAACCGCTAGAAAAACAGAAGAAGAAACCAAGAACGTGGAAAGTATGAAATTGAAAATCGAGACGGTTGAAGCGGGACTTGTTCAGTATGATGAACGTATCGATCAATTAAATGTGGTAAATGAAAAATGCAAAGTACTGGATGAATTCAACGTCATTCAAAATCGGATGAACATATTGGAACAAGGAAAGAGCGACAAGGAAGCGCATTATGAAGTATGTCAAAAGAAATACGATCGAGTAGAACAACTCTGGTTGAATAACCAAGCAGCTATGTTAGCTGCGTCTCTTAATGACGGTGAATCTTGCCCGGTATGTGGAAGCGAAGAACATCCCGCCAAATCTCATAAAACAATTGAAGCAACTGTTTCAAAAGAACAGCTTGAGGCAGAAAAAGAACGGCTGAAAGAAGCCGAAAGTCAATTCCGAACTGTAGCCATTACCTATCAAAATGCAGTAGAACAGTTAAAGGATAAAGAACAAGAAATGAAGCTGTTAGCTATAGAAGTGGATAAAAAGAATTTACATGAGGTTAAACGGGAAGTAGAGACAGAAGTGGCCAAGCTTCGCGGGGATCGAAAATTACTCGTCGATCTGAAAGAGAAATTGAAACAACAAGAAGTAGTCGCAGCACAGCTCATGACACAAAAATCGGATATGGAACACGCATTGATACGACAACAATCGTTGTACGATACTCAATTAGCCCTTTTTAACATGACATTACAAACGATACCGGAAGATGTGCAGGTACTTGCCGCACTTCAGGAGCGTATTGCTGGGGCAGAAAAGAAAAAAGCGGAATTAGATCATGCTTGGGAAAGCGTACAGAAAGTGCGTGAAGAAACTAGTGAGAAACTGACGACGGCGAAATCTGCGGAAATGCATGCAGTGAAAACCTTGGAAGAAGCCAAAGGGAAAAAGAGTCGGGCGGAAAGTAGATTCAAAAAAGCATTGGAAGAATCCGCGTTCCCAACTGTAGAGGCTTATCGCGAGGCAAAAATGCCAGAAGTGGACCGTAATTCGTTAAAAGAAAAAGTTGCAAACTATAAACAGCAACTCCATTCATTGCGCGATGCAGTGGCGGAATTACGAGTTATGCTTGAAGGAAAAGAAATAGTGGATCTAAGTAGTTTGGAAACGAAAGTGAACGATTTGAAACGTGACTATGAAGCCGCTCTTACTGACTACAATGCTTCGTCAGAATTTGAAAAGACTGCATTTGGTTTGAAAGAGAAACTTGTGAAGTCGTCTGAAAAGGTGATTGAACTTGAACGGATTTATGGGAAAATCACAGACCTTTACGATATTGTAAGAGGGCAGAACGGATTGAAACTATCGTTCGAACGCTATATTCAAATCGAATATTTGGAGCGAATCATCCAGTCTGCAAATGAACGGTTGAAAGAGATGTCGAACGGACAATTTGTCTTGATGCGAAGTGACCGTCAGGAAGTGCGAGGGAGGCAAAGCGGACTGGGTCTCGATGTATACGATGCCTATACAGGACAAACTCGCGATGTGAAGACTTTGTCAGGCGGTGAAAAGTTCAATGCATCCCTCTGCCTGGCACTTGGTATGGCAGATGTCATCCAAAGCTTCCAAGGCTCAGTTTCGATAGACACGATGTTTATTGATGAGGGATTCGGTTCGCTTGATGAAGAATCGCTGAACAAAGCGATAGATACGCTTATCGACCTGCAGAAATCAGGCAGGATGATTGGCGTCATCTCTCACGTAGAAGAATTGAAGGCCGCTTTCCCAGCGACTCTTGAAGTGAAAAAGACGAGAGAAGGATATAGTCACACTAATTTTTTAATCAAATAAACAACTATTAATCTCGTGCTGCATACTCACATGCAGTACGTTTTTTTGAAGACAAAGAGTTGTGAAATGATAAATAGAAGTGTATGATCAAAATATGTGAGTGAGTACTAACTAACTTAAATGAGGATGGAGAGATTGTCATGACAGAACGTGTAGTCGTAATTACGGGAGCAGCAAGTGGCATTGGACGCGAGACAGCAATGAAATTCGCAAGAAAAGGGGATAAAGTTATTGTTGCCGATTTTAATGAAATAGGCGGAAATCAAACGGTTAGCCTTATTAAAGAAGAAGGTGGAGAAGCAACATTTGTACAAGTAGATGTTTCTAAATTCGAAGAAGTTGAAGCGCTTGTCGATAAAGCAGTCGAACTTTATGGCTCAATCGATGTTCTTCATAACAATGCTGGTATTGGGGGAATGAAACATTTATTGGACTATGACATGAGCGATTATGATCGAGTAATTGGTGTCAATCAAAACGGAGTATTCTACGGGATTTTGGCGGCAGGACGGAAAATGCGTGATTTGAATGTCAAAGGAGTTATTATTAACACGGCTTCCGTTTTCGGATATATGGCGAACCATGGTACATTTTCTTATCAGGCATCCAAGGGAGCAGTTCGCATGATGACGCAAACGGCTGCACTGGAATTGGCGCCTTACGGAATTCGTGTTGTAGGCGTTGCGCCAGGCGGAGTCGATACACCAATCATTCAAGGTTATAAAGATGCTGGTTTGGAAGAGCATTTGAAAAAACAGCAAATGCGTCAGCAGCTTATTCGTCCTGAAGCGATCGCAAATGCGGTATACTTGCTATCATTAGAAGAAGCAGATGTGATTAACGGAAGTGTGGTTATGCTTGATGACGGGTTCGCCTCATTCAAATAAGCAACAAACAAAAGGAAATCTGACGAAAATACGAATTATTGAAGTGGCTAGAGAACTTTTTTTTGAGCGGGGTTTTGACGCAACATCAACTGCACAGATTGCCAGTAAAGTTGGATTGTCAGAAGCGGCACTGTACAAGCATTTCAAAGGAAAAAAAGCGCTATTGCTTGCGACTGTTGAACCGGAGCGTCTTGCAGAGAGGGATGAAGACTATTACGTAGCCTTGTCTGAAAAAGAACTTTTCCATGAATGGGCTACATATGTCATGGAAGTTGTTTTTAAAAATAGACCTCAATATTCAATTTTGTATAATGAATCACAGAAGCATCCAGAGCTTTCTGAGGACTATGTCCGATACATTTATAAGCAATCGATCATTGATTGTGAAATTTTGAAACGGATTAAAAAAGGAGTAATAGCAGAAATTGATTTGATATTGTTACAAGTGGGTCTGATTGGTGCGCTTCTTGCGATGTTGAAGCATAAAGAAATTCATGACCCTCAATTGAATCTATCGATTGTTCCGGAAGACATAAAACGTATGTTGTTCTTGATGGTTGACGGGGAGCATTATAAAATGTGAAAAAATACCTGTTGCAGTATTATGCTGCAACAGGTATTTTTAAAAGAACTTCCAGTGATATATTGCATTTAGGAAGCTATAGGCGTATTATTACTTTAGCGATATATTGCATACACATAATGCTGTTTTAACATCAAGGGGGAACTGGAATTATGCAAAAGAAATTATCATTTTCATCGTATCTTGCTATTGGTTTGATGCTATTCGCACTATTTTTTGGAGCCGGAAATCTTATTTTTCCAGCACAGCTTGGGCAGTACGCCGGAACGAACATGTGGCTAGCTATTATCGGATTTTTAGTGACAGGCGTGGGACTTCCGTTTCTTGGTATACTAGCGATGGGCTTCTCAGGAAGCCAAAATTTACAGCAACTTGCAAGCCGGATTCATCCAGTTTATGCAGTTGTTTTCACATCACTACTCTATTTAACAATCGGTCCATTCTTCGCTGCTCCACGTACAGGTGCAGTTGCGTTTGATATCGGAATCTCCCCATTTATTAGCGAGGAGTATATACAAAGTGCTTCCATTATTTTCACGTTATTGTTCTTTGGTCTAACATTGTGGTTGTCGTTAAATCCTGCAAAAATTGTTGACCGTGTCGGTAAAATTCTCTCACCGGCACTCATCGTTCTTTTGTTGGCTTTATTGGTTTTGGTCATTGTAAAACCAATGGGTGTGATTCAGCCTCCACAAGGCGATTATACAAGCGGAGCGTTAATAAAAGGTGTTATGGAAGGCTATAATACAATGGACGCACTCGCCTCACTGGTCTTCGGGATTATCGTCATTAACGCCATCCGCTCCATGGGTGTGACGAATAAGCGTGAAATTCTTAAGGCGACAGCGAAAGCAGGTGCAGTCGCGACTACATTCCTTGCAATTATCTATGTAGGGATTGCTTATCTAGGAGCGACTAGTACGGAGTTGTTCGGACTATTTGACACGGGCGGCCCTGTACTAAGTGGAGCATCTTCTCATTATTTAGGGACTTTTGGATTGGTTATGCTCGCTGTGGTCATACTGCTCGCATGTTTGACTACGAGTATCGGACTGGTTACTGCATGTGCTGAATACTTCAATACAATTATGCCGAAAATCAGCTACAAAGTATTTGTTATATTCTTCTCGACGTTCTGTTTTGTCATCGCGAATTTCGGATTGGCGAATATCATTACGTATTCGATTCCAGTATTGATGTTCTTATATCCTTTGGCTGTTGTTTTAATGATTCTGACTTTCCTTTCACCGCTATTCAATCATGCGCGGATAGTGTATGTATCAGCCACGGTTGTCGCATTTATGATTAGTTTCATTGATGGATTTAAAACGCTTTGTAAATCACTTAAGATAGACTATTTTGACTGGTTAGCCCCAATTATATCCTTTTATGATCGTGTACTGCCTTTCTACGAGGAAGGACTTGGTTGGCTTTTACCGGTATTCATTGTCATACTAATAACCGGAATAGCCGCACGCATTCAGAAAAAACCTATAGTAGAAGTATAATAAAAAGCCGGTTCCTCGTTGAAAGGGAACCGGCTTTTTGTATTTACTTGGATTTTAAAGAATGGAATTCATCAATTGCCCGCAGCCAATTGCCACGCATAATTGAGGACACGTTCGTTTCGTCACGATTTTTCATTAACTTAATGATTTTATTGTGTTCTCCAATCGACTTTTCAGTCAAAATAATAGAATTATGGAAGAATAATCTTCTGACATGTGCTTGAAGCGATGCAACCATAGATAAGATATATGGATTATTTGCCGTATCGACGATAATCTGATGAAATTCTTCATCGATTTTCAATGCTGAAAAATAATTTTTAGTATAGACCGCGTCGGCAAACCGTTCGTTCGTACTTTCAAGTAAGGCAATTGTTTCTTTAGTAAGTTGCGGAATTGCAAGTTCCGCGGATAATGCTTGCAACGCTGCGAGAGGCGGAAGAAGATCTATAATAGATTCTTTATCTACTTCTGTCACTTGTGTCGCTTTTCCGGGATACATCTTCACAAACCCTTGCACTTCAAGCAGTTGCAATGATTCGCGAATAGGTGTCCTGCTGACCCCCAATGCCCCGGCAAGTTCTGTATCGTTCAATTTTTCACCTGGATGCAATGTACCATCTATAATCCATTGCTGGAGTTGGTTAAAGGCATTTTCCTTTGCGGAAATTCGAAGAGGCTTCTCGTGTTCTGTCGGTATCGGCATTGTGAATCACCATCCTATATAAGTCATTATTGCTCTAGTATACAATAAAGTGACGCCAGTTGGAAGATATGCAATATATTACGAATGGGAATCAATCCTTTTTAAGCAAGTCGTCTGCCTTCGGAAAGCATTTTTTGGTAACGTAATATATGTAATAGCCAACCATGCTACCTACTGTGTTTAACCATAAATCATCTATATCGCTACTTCTTGCTTGGGGCACTTGCATTATTTCGATGAAAAGTGAAATGCTTAATCCAATAAGAGTAACTTTCCAAAAACGATTGAATGTCTTCCATAACATCGGAATCATAAAGCCGATGGGTATGAAAATACAGATGTTACCTAAAAAGTTTATAATAAAGGGTTGCCAAAAATTCAGTTCCATTATGGCGTAATAGTTATCTTGAAAAACTCTGAACGGCATAAGATTTACATTCGAAAACGAGCGTGTAACGACGGGACCTGTATAGAGGAATGTCAGTATTGTTTGCGAAAATAACGCTGTCATGAATAGTAGAAAGACAACAATGCCAATTTCGTGGTATAAGTGAACCTCCTTGTATCCTCGCAAGTTATTGTAAGTGACGCGGAGGATGAGGATAATTGGTAAAGCAACTAGTAAATATGGAATCATTTCTCCGATATAACCTAAAATTGATGTCATTAAATCCACCTTACTTTATTATAAGTCTCGTTTATACTTCAGTGATATGTCCTGATCTTCTATAGAAGTTCCGTATGCAAGTTCTTCATGCTGGAAGATGAACCCCCGAGCTTCGTAGAAGGGGATGCCGAACATGTTTCCTTTGGCCACGGAAACCCATTGTTCTTGTGCGCCATAGGTATATTTCTGTATTTTAGTAAAGAAGTCGAGAAGTCGTGTGCCGATACCCATTCCACGCATTAAAGGATCCAAATAGAAAACATATACTTCTCCTGTAGTTTCACTAGTCATTCCACCGCCAATAGCCCCGACGATTATACCATCTTTCTCGGCAATGAAATAACCGTGCCATTGTTCATTAATAGTGACGATTTCTTGCTCAATACGTTTCACATTGTAATATTGCTCGATCAGTTTAGTGAGATAAGCCTCGGAATAAAGCTTTTCATATGTAAACCATTGACTTGTTACAAGTATGTCGGTTATGGCCACGGCATCATTTCTTGTTGCTCTGCGAATAGTTATCGGCTTCATATACACACCTCTTTGCATGTAATAATCTATAACCTGTTTGTAATGGTAAAGGTAGCTTACTGTAATGTTCCTGTAATAGTCGATTGCTATTATAAGTATAGACTAAATAGCAGGGAGTAGAGTAATTGAGAAAAATTTTAATGACACTCATTCTTACGATTGCATTATTGGTCAGCGGGGCAAATGAAAGCTGGGCAGCATCACCAAATTACATAGTTAAGAAAGGTGATTCGTTATTCAAAATCTCTAAGATGCATAACGTCTCTATTTCTAACTTAAAATCATGGAACAACTTGAAGTCAAATACAATCCACCCAAATATGAAACTGAAAGTCGCTTCTGGAGCAAAAGCTGTTAAAAAAACAGCAGCACCGAAAAAAGCAGCTAAATCAGTAGCGAAAACACCATCACGTTCTGACTCCGACAACGTAGTCAAAGAATTCACCGTGTCAGCTAGTGCATTTACAGCAAACTGTAATGGATGTTCAGGTATTACAAAAACAGGCGTTAATTTGAAGAGTAACCCTGATGTGAAGATTATTGCAGTCGACCCAAGTGTCATTAAATTAGGGACAAAGGTACATGTGGAAGGCTACGGATATGCGATTGCCGGTGATACGGGAAGCGCAATCAAAGGAAAAAAGATTGACGTATTTTTCCCGACAAAAGAGGCAGCTTACAAATGGGGCAGGAAAAATGTAAAGATAAAAATATTGAATTAAATGATAAAGCGCTAACTTTTCAACTGAAAAGTTAGCGCTTTTTTTGAATCAATTCAGAAGCAACTACATTTGTTTTCTTGTGGAATTTTTGTAATGAAAAAGACAACTCGCTGTAATGTTCTTGTCATACAACTTGGACAAGCTGTCTCCGTGGAATAAAACACGAGGAGACGAGTAAATGAAAAATATGCTTTTGACACTAATCCTGACGATTGCCTTATTGGTCAGCGGAGCAAATGAAAGTGCCGCTTCATCATCAATGTATACGGTGAAAAAAGGAGATACATTATACAAAATTTCTCGAATGTACAACACAACAGTAGCAAACTTGAAGTCATGGAATAATTTAAAATCGGATACTATTTTCCCAAAGCAAAAACTTAGTGTTGTTTCAAGCGCTAAGAAATCTAAGAAAACAGCTGCAACAGCTAATAAGCCCGCCGTAAAGACTATATCACGGTCATCTTCTGTGAAACCCGTTAAAGAGTTTACTGTCTCGGCAACTGCATATACAGCGTATTGTAATGGTTGTTCAGGTATCACGAAAACAGGTATCAACTTGAGGGAAAACTCTGATCTGAAAGTGATTGCCGTAGATCCAAATGTCATCAAACTTGGCACGAAAGTACATGTAGAAGGCTACGGATACGCAATTGCAGGTGATACGGGCGGTTCGATTAAAGGAAATAAGATTGATGTATTTATCCCCTCGAAAAGCGAGGCTTATAAGTGGGGGCGGAAAAACGTCAAAATAACAATAGTTGAATAAAGTTGATAGAAGCTTGCCTATTTCATTGGGCAAGCTTTTTTTTACGTTCAGGCTCTAGCGCATTTAACAGTTTAACTAATTCAGAAGAAGTGGTGTAATACATAACAACGCATTGCTATTCAGAGTCCTGTCTGCTATATTTCGTATTCACCTATTAATCGTATTGTAAGGAGCTTCAGACTATGATTTATTTTCAAAAAAGCGACATAAAAACCCCCCATATCAAACCCAATGTAACAGTTAATTTGAAAATGAAGATGATTCTTCTTATAGGGATATTAATCATTGCAATTGTTTTGGTCATCGGGCTTTTCATCGATTATTTCATGTCTGATACTTTAGAAACCCAAATGGGGGAAAGGGCACTTAGTGTTGCCGAAAGTGTAGCCCATATTCCTGAACTTGCAAACGCATTTGGGGAGGAAAATCCTGCCTTACTAATAGAACCGATCATTACACCGATTCAAGAGGCTACTGGAGCTGAATTTATCGTCATTGGAAATACGGAAGAAATTAGATACGCTCATCCAATAGCCGCTCATATTGGTGAAAAAATGATGGGTGAAGATAATGAGCGAGCATTAGTATATGGAGAATCATATGTTTCAAAAGCAGTCGGTTCTTTAGGCAGTTCGTTAAGAGCAAAAGTGCCCATTTACTTGGAAGGGAAGATTATCGGAGTTGTTTCAGTCGGCTTTTTAGCCGATGATATACAAAGTATAATTCGTACCTACAATAACCAGCTATGGTTTGTCTGGTTACTCATTGTTGGAGTTGCAATCATCGGAGCAGTTGTTATTGCATCGTATATTAAAAAAGTATTATTTGGATTGGAACCGGAGGAAATAACTCATTTGCTGATCCAGAAAGAAACTATTCTTCAGTCCACACATGAAGGGATCATTGCATTGAATCCAGATGGAATGATTACAATGATGAATTCATCTGCCCAACATCTATTTTTTGATAAACCAATTACCTCCAATCGGTACTTGGGTAAAATGATAAAAGAAATATCTCCAACTCCTCATTTATCCGAATTGTTGAATGACGTAGATGGGCTGGTGGATAAGGAAATAGTAATCGGTAAGAATATTGTTTTTATAAATACTGTTCCAATCTACTTTGAACAGACGTTTATGGGAACTGTCTCTACTTTTCGGAATAAAACTGAAATTGAGTTGTTAACTAGGGAGCTAACCCGGATTAAACAATACGCAAATGCATTAAGAGCCCAAACTCATGAATTCTCAAACAAGCTACATATGATACTAGGCCTATTGCAACTTGGAAAGAAAAAAGAAGTCATCGATTTTATCCAAAAAGAAAGTAACCTGCAGAAAAACTGGATTCGTATTTTGATAAGGAAAGTGGCGGACCCTTTAGTAAGTGGAATTTTATTGGGGAAACTAAATCAAGCGAATGAATCAGGCGTCGAGTTGGCAATTCATCCGGATAGTATATTGAAAGGTAACCTATCTGAAAAGAAGAGTGAAGCATTATTGACCGCTATTGGAAACTTGATTGATAACGCGATGGACGCGGTGAAAAATAAACCCGCTACGAACCGGAAAATATCAATTTTTTTTACCGATATAGGTGACGATATCATTTTTGAAATCGAGGATTCAGGTGAAGGAATTCATATGGAGCTGTCCCGCAAAGTATTTGAACAGGGATATACTTCTAAAGCAGGCATGAATCGCGGTTTTGGACTAGCCTTAACGAAACAAAAAATTACCGAAGTGGATGGTGCTCTCTATTTAGAGGAAAGCGAACTTGGCGGAGCTTGTTTTGTTATTTCAATCCCAAAAGATTCAGTAGAAGGAGGAGATAGAGTTGAATGATACGATACGGGTATTAATTGTGGAGGATGATTTTAGAATTGCAGAAATCAATCGTCAGTTTGTTAATCGAGTAGATGGATTTACAGTGCTCGATGTTGTTAAAACGGGGAAGGAAGCACTAGCTTATTTACGGAACCATAGGTCAGGTGGACCCCAGCTGATCTTGTTGGATGTCTATATACCTGATACTGAAGGGCTGAGTTTATTTTGGCAATTACGGAATGAGTTTAATGAAATTGATGTCATTATGGTAACTGCGGCGAAGGAAGTAACGACGATTACAGAAACGCTGCGAGGCGGGATTTTCGATTATATTGTGAAACCAGCAGATTTTATTCGTTTTGAGCAGACGTTGAAAAGGTTCAGTGGTCAGCACGCACTTCTTTCATCAAGAGAGGAGCTTGAGCAGGATGAAATCGATAGGCTGATAGGTATGCAAGCATTGCCGAAGCTTGAAACCGCGACCGAAGGCAAGTTACCAAAAGGAATTGACCAGATTACATTAGATAAAATAAAAGCTATTTTACAGACGACCGAAAACTCAGGGGTTACCGCAATGAATGCCGGAAACAAAGTAGGCGTAAGCCGCTCAACAGCGAGACGTTATTTGGAGTACCTAGTGTCAGTTAAAGAAGCGGAAGCGCAATTAAACTATGGAGACATCGGGCGGCCTGAACGAAAATACATACCGTGGACAAAATGAACAAAATACACAGAAAGATTAATAGTGTTTTTACTTAACTAAACTTATTTTTCTACTCTCTTTATGATAAATTTCTGAGTATAGAAAACTTTGAAAAAGAGAGGATTCACTTTGTATGCCGAAACAAATTTTCAATCGTTATGAAAATTGTTGTATCCGCTTACACTAAGTGACCTTCCTTTTCATTAGTACACAGTCGTTTACTAGAAGGAGGAAATTATGCTTAGTATTATTGGTTTATTTACAATACTCATTGTTGTTGTGCTACTTATTAGTGGCAAAGTCTCTCCAATTGTAGGGCTTGTACTGGTTCCGATAGTGGGGGCGTTTAGTGCAGGATTCAACTTCGAACAAATTGGTGAGTTTTTCACAAGTGGAACGCAGTCTGTCTTCAGTGTTGCTGTCATGTTCATTTTTGCGATACTGTTTTTCGGAATCATGCAGGATGTAGGGGTATTCGACCCTCTCATTGATAAGATGATATCACTTACTCGTGGAAATGTTATCGCAGTGGCTGTTGGTACAGTTATCATCGCTGCAATCGCCCACTTGGATGGTTCGGGAGCCTCGACGTTCCTAATTACAATACCTGCTTTGCTCCCGTTATATAAAAAATTAAAGATGAGCCCGTATTTGTTGCTCATGTTAGTCGGAACAAGTGCAAGTGTCATGAATATGGTGCCTTGGGCTGGCCCGTTAGGAAGAACCGCGGCAGTGCTTGATATGGATGTCACTGAACTGTGGAGACCACTCATTAAGATTCAAATAATTGGCCTAGTATTATTAATTGTTTTGGCAGTTTTACTTGGACTTCGTGAAAAACGTCGCATCGCGAAAAACATATTAGCGGATGAAAAATCCATGTCCGCAGATGATTCACCTGAATTGCCGGTAAATGTTAATCAGGACCAAGATACGGTAGCGGAAAAGTTATTGAGCCGACCAAAGTTCTATTGGGTAAACGTCATATTAGCAATCAGTGTAATTGGCGTATTGGTATGGGGCGTAATTCCAGCTGGATTCGCATTTATGATTGGGGTCAGTATTGCTTTACCCATTAACTACCCTAACATCCAAGATCAGATGTCGCGTATAAAAGATCATGCACCGGGTGCAATTCTTATGGCAACGATCATTTTAGCTGCAGGTTCGTTTTTAGGTATTCTAAATGGGACGGATATGTTGAATTCGATTGCAAAAGATCTTGTGACTGTTCTGCCAGCATTCATCATTCCATATTTACATATCATTATAGGTGTGTTTGGTGTTCCATTCGATTTACTTTTAAGTACGGATGCTTATTATTTCGCCTTGCTTCCGATTGTTGATCAGGTTGTAACTGGTTTTGGAGTATCTTCACTCTCCGCTGCTTATGCTATGATCATCGGAAATATCATTGGAACGTTTGTCAGTCCTTTATCGCCGGCTCTATGGCTTGCGCTTGGACTGGCAGGTCTCGAAATGGGTCGTCATATCCGTTATTCATTTATGATGATGTGGGGTTTCAGTATTGTTCTATTGGCAATCGCTGTAGTCATCGGTGTTATTTCAATCTAATGTTAAAAGTGAAAACCAATTTCCCTTCGGGAGATTGGTTTTTTGCGTTTGAATAGTGTCAGAATTGACTGGGTGACTGTCACCCAGTCAATTCAAAATATTAATAATTGGATAAAGGAGCGTTAAGTCAGCTTGATTCGATGGAGTTGTCTTTCGTTGCTTTACTCAGTAACTTACAAAAATTACATTGTTGCACACATTACTTTGACAGTCGTAGTAATGTGTTTTATATTGTAGTTAGAGGTGAAATGATGGATGGAAAAGCGATTAGTGCTGATTTAATCAGAGGAAATATAGATACGATTATTTTGCGGGTATTAAAAAATGGAGATAATTACGGATATGAAATCATGAAAGCAATCTACGAAGGCAGTTCAGGAGAATATATTTTGAAAGAACCGACGTTGTACAGCAGTTTGAAGAGGTTGGAAAAAGCGGGTTTCATAAACGCGTATTGGGGAGATCAATCGCAGGGAGGGCGCAGGAAATACTACACGCTCACTAATGATGGGATTGCTGCATACGAGCAGAACTTAGTGGCATGGAATAGAGCGAAAGAATTAATCGATCGATTAGTACAAGAGAGGAGTGGAGATGTTGACTAATGTTAGAAAGCAGGTTGATAAACTTTTTGCCAAATATCCTAAAACGAATGAGACACTTGAATTAAAAGAAGAAGTGATAGGGAATTTGGAAGCTGAAATTGAAGATTTAGAGAGAGGTGGGCTCACGTTCGAAGAAGCTGCCCGATTTAGTATTGGAAAGATGGCAAAGTTAGATGTACTAATCGACGGAGTAAAGTTTATAAGAATAAACAAAGTTATTATTGAAATGTTGCAGTGGACGCTTATCTACACACTTATTGCATGGATTCTGACAATACCGTTAAGCATATTCGATACGGTAAGAAGAACTTCATGGATACTATTGTTTTTCGTAATAATTATTGGCATAATTTATTTCGCTGTTTATTTTATCCACGGATTTCTTCTGAAAAAGAGCGTGAAGGTGGACCTTATCAAAATTGTAGCAATAAGAAAATTTTTATGGATTATGTGGTCTGCTTTTATTATTATCAAATGGGGAATGGTCACAGCACTATTTTTCGGGAGCAACATCTGGTTCCGCCACCCAGTTTCTATAAACGGACCATATGAATTTGCAAGATTCATTATTATGTATGCCATTCCAATTATTACTGTCATCATCCCACTTCTAATGAACAAGCTGAAAATAGTAATTGAAAAACAAGGGGAGGATGGTTCGTTTGAAACATAAAGCGATATTCGGATTACTTGCGGTAGGGCTTCTTCTGTTCGCATGGATGCAAATGGTTTACTTACCTGGACAGGAAAAGTTAGAGGAAGAGGAGAATATAAAGCAACTTAATCCTGAAACACATAACTTTGAAAAAGTGCTCCAATATGAAAATCCATATATGGGCAATGCCTCAAATGATGCTAATTTAATCGGGAGTTTACCACTGCTGAGCGATGTTCCTTGGACATACGAATTAAAGCCTGAGGAATTTAAATTGATTGTGAATTATAATGAACCTATTAAAGAAATTGGGGAGGATAGAGTGAAAAAGGCAATTCTTTATAATGTACCAGCAGTATTCTCTCTAATTGAAAATTTAGAAACATTAGAGTTTGCGTTTCCCGACCAGAAGTATACAGTAACGCGTGAGCGAGTCAACGGATGGTTCAGGGAAGATATAGCTACATTTAATAATGAAAAAGTATTTGCAGAAAAAGTGCAGCAACCAATTGTTAAGAAAGAGCATCTTGCGGAATGGTTCGGTGCTTATATAGGAGGGGAAGTTAAATGAACGTCTATATTATTACAGGTTCGTCAAAAGGAATCGGCTTTGAACTCGCAAAGCAACTAAGCGGTGAGGGGCATTTCGTCATCGGGATTGCACGGACGGCAAGCAAATTGGACGGGGTGAAATTCATTGAAGCGGATCTTTCCGAAACAGGAAATTTGGAATCTCTTATGAATGAAATAATTGCTACAACCCCGCAAGATACCGCTTCTTTCACGCTTATTAATAACGCGGGTACTGTGAATCCTATAGGTTTGATTGGAACTATTAATGCAGAAGAGGTGAGCACTGCGATTGCGCTTAATTTGACGGCACCAATGATTCTTTCGAATGCCTTTATGATGAAATTAAAAGAGTTCGATGGAGTGAAACGGATCATCAATATCTCTTCAGGAGCGGGCCGCAACGCATATGAAGGTTGGGGAACGTACTGTACGACGAAAGCAGGGCTAGATCATTTTTCACGGGTCGTCGCACTTGAACAGGAAAATGCAAAATATCCAGTCGACATTGTTTCAATCGCTCCTGGAATTATAGATACCGGGATGCAGGAAACCATTCGGGGAAGTAAAGAAGAGGCCTTTCCTCTACTTGAAAAATTCATGGATTATAAAGAAAAAGGGTTATTGAGCAGTGCCGAACAAACGGCGGAGAAATTAATTAGTTTTATGGAAAATGTAGATTTTAAAACGATAGACTCGATAACCGATTTACGGGAATATTGACGCTGAAGTACCGACCGATCATATCTTTTCCATGACTGATCATACCCCACCGGCGACCGATCATATAAGTTGGATAACCGATCATATCCACTGGGCACCGATCATATAAGGTGGATAACTGATCATATCCCATCGATGACCGACCATATACAAAAAACAGACTAGAAAAAAGGTTGCACCGATTTCAATTCAAATCGGAGGCAACCTTTCTCTCTTTAATCGACACGTTTAACTGACGTAAAATCTTTCATTTTTTCCATGGCAATCAAAAACGGGGGATTATTCCGTTGATTGATCATTTCGTAGCGAATGACATGGACATCGGCTTGATGAAGATTTTTTACATAAGCCAAAAGTGCATCCCGTTCCTCACCGCCGCCTTCATGTCCATCGTAGACGGAAACCGCGATGATACCGCCCTTTTTCAGCAAACCAAGCATTGTATCGATTGCTTTGATTGTTGAGTCGGCTTTTGTCACGATTGACAAGTCTTCACTATGCGGCAAGTAACCAAGATTGAAAACGGCACAGCCAATTTGTCCGTTGACGTATTTCTCGACGTTTGCATGACTGTCCAATATCAGTGACACGCGGTCACTTAAATCACCTAGTCGTTCGGCTGTCGAGTCTAGTGCAGCTTGTTGAATATCGAATGCCAAGACGTGTCCTGTTTCACTGACAAGTTCAGCTAAAAAGAGTGTATCATTGCCGTTGCCTGTTGTTGCATCGACAACAGTCTCACCCGCATTAACCGTTTCACTGAATAATTGTCTTGCAAAAGGAAGAATACGATGCAGCTTCAAATCAATTCAACCGCCCCTGCGTAATGTTTCCCTTGCCAGCTGTCACGGCGTTCGAGTTCTTTATCGATGCCATTCAATACTTCCCATTTCGTAACACTCCACATCGGGCCAATCATTAATTCAATCGGACCGTCACCAGTAATGCGATGGACAATCATTTCTGGTGGTAGAATTTCGAGCTGATCTGCAACGAGGTCAATGTATTCCTGTTTTTCCAAGAACTCTAGATGGCCTTTTTCATATTGTTTTACCATTGGCGTTCCTTTTAGTAAATGAAGAAGATGGATTTTGATGCCCTGGACGTCTAGTTTTGCAACTTCGCGTGCCGTTTCCATCATCATGTCATAGTCTTCGAGCGGTAAGCCGTTAATGATATGTGTACAGACGCGAATCCCGTGTTTGCGTAGTTTCTCGACGCCTTCAACGTACGATTTGAAATCATGGGCACGATTTACAAGATTTGCCGTTTTTTCGTGAACAGTTTGCAGGCCAAGTTCAACCCATAAATAAGTCCGTTCATTCAGCTCAGCCAAATACTCGACGACATCGTCAGGTAAGCAGTCCGGACGGGTTGCAATTGACAATGCAACGACGCCTTCTTGTGCTAATGCCGCTTCGAACTTTTCTTTTAACTTTGGAAGTGGGGCATGTGTATTTGTGTATGCTTGGAAATAGGCCATATATTTGCCGTCTTTCCATTTCTTATGCATTCTTTCACTGATTTCTGCAAATTGGACATCGATTGGATCGACGCGGTCGCCCGCAAAATCACCGGATCCTGCAACGCTGCAAAATGTACAGCCTCCGAAAGCGACAGTGCCGTCCCGGTTCGGGCAATCAAATCCAGCGTCAAGCGCCACTTTCATCACTTTGAACCCGAATTCATCTTTTAAGTGTCGTGACCATGTATGGTAGCGTTTCCCTTCAGTAGGGAATGGTAAGTTTAATTTATCCACTTCATTCACTCCTCTAACAGTTGATTGTATCATGTTTTTCCGCTGTAGTATCATCTGAATTATGGAACTTATTCTGAGAGGCTTGTCTGAATGCGGCAAAAGTCATACACTTTTACTAACTTTATGAATGAACGGAGGCAGACGGCATGCCTAAAAAAGTATGGCTTCTGGTGATTGGAATGTTTATCAACGTCATGGGCAACTCGTTCCTGTGGCCTCTTAATACGATTTATATGCATGATTATTTAGGGAAGTCGCTTTCTGTTGCGGGTCTTGTCTTGATGGCCAATGCTGGAGCAGGCGTAGTAGGCAACTTGCTTGGGGGTTATTTATTCGACCGGATAGGGGGGTTCAAGTCCATTATAGCTGGAATTTCTCTTTCAATTATTGCGCTGGTGGGTCTTGTGTTTTGGCATGAATGGCAGCCTTACATCTGGTTTTTGACGATTCTCGGTTTCAGCGGGGGTCTAATTTTTCCGAGTATGTATGCCATGGTCGCTACGCTGTGGCCGGAGGGCGGAAGAAAAGCCTTCAATTCGATTTATCTTGCCCAAAACGTCGGTGTGGCAATTGGCCCAGCTTTAGCGGGATTTGTCGCTTCTGTCAGTATTGACTATATTTTTCCAGCGAATTTAGCCTTTTACGTGGTCTTTTTCCTACTAGCTTTCTTCGGTTATCGGAAACTTGAAATTGCGCCTGATCGACACACAAGTGTTATTAAAGAAAAAAAGAAAATTCGACAGAAAGCACCGTTTTATGCGCTGCTAATCATTTCAGGCGGTTATCTGATCATGTGGCTTGTTTATTCTCAGTGGATGACGACAATATCCACACACTCATTATCACTTGGTATTTCATTAAAACAATATAGTTTACTGTGGACGATAAATGGCTTACTGATTGTCATTGGACAGCCAATCATTAAGCCAATCATCTCTAGATTGGAAAATAAAATAAAAATGCAAATAATTATTGGGATTATTATTTTCAGCATTTCTTATATTGTAGTCAGTTTTGCAGGGACATTCACTATGTTCATCGTTGCAATGGTTATTGTGACATTTGGGGAAATGTTTGTCTGGCCAGCCGTACCAACCATTGCGAGCCAGCTTTCGCCTAAAGGAAGGGAAGGGTTTTATCAGGGAATCGTCAATTCCTTTGCGACAATGGGACGGATGTTTGGGCCGTTCTTCGGAGGAATACTTGCCGACCAATACGGTATGCAAGTGATGCTGTTCATATTGACAGCATTTATGATCATTCCAATCATCACTAGTTTACTATACGACCGACCTATTAAAAAAGCCGACTATCAACCGGAAAGCCACTTATAGGCTTTCCGTTTTTTTCTGAGTGCTACTATCATTGCAACATTCGGTAGAGTTTGATTTAATTGAGAAGAAGGATTATTACGTAATTTTTAAAAGATTCAAAGGGGGATGTAAAATGAAACCGATTTATTCATCAGCGAACGACGCGGTTGCACAGATTGAAGATGGTGCAACGTTAATGGTTGGGGGATTTGGACTAGTAGGAATTCCGGAACAACTCATTTTGGCACTTGTTGAAAAAGGAGTGAAAGACCTAACAGTTATTTCAAATAACTGTGGCGTCGATGAGTGGGGACTTGGACTTCTGTTGAAAAATAAACAAATTAAGAAAATGATAGGCTCATATGTCGGAGAGAATAAAGAATTTGAACGCCAGGTACTTTCAGGCGAAATCGAAGTCGAGTTGACGCCGCAGGGAACACTTGCTGAAAAGATTCGGGCAGGAGGGGCCGGTATTCCAGCGTTTTTCACCCCGGCTGGTGTTGGAACGCTCGTTGCGGAAGGGAAAGAAATCCGTGTATTCGACGGTAAAGAGTATGTACTTGAAAAAGCGCTTCGTGCAGACTTTTCACTTGTCAGGGCATCAAAAGCCGATAAATTCGGTAATCTGATTTACAATAAGACCGCACAAAACTTCAATCCGATGATGGCGGCTGCAGGGAAGTTTACGATTGCAGAGGTAGAAGAACTTGTGGAAACCGGCGATTTGGACCCTGCAACTGTTCATACGCCAAGCATTTATGTGCAAGGACTTCTGCAGGCACAACAGGAAAAACGAATCGAGCGTCTGACGACTCGCTAAGGAAAGGGGAATTGTGATATGGGAGAAGTGAATGTAAGGGAACGAATCGCAAGACGGGCTGAAAAGGAAATCGAAGACGGCAACTATGTCAATCTGGGGATTGGCATGCCGACGCTTGTCGCTAACTATATATCGCCTGATAAGACAGTCGTACTGCAATCAGAAAATGGGTTGTTAGGCATTGGGCCTTATCCGACTGCTGATGAAGTCGATCCGGATCTCATTAATGCAGGAAAAGAAACGGTCACCTCTATTCCAGGTTCAGCATACTTTAACAGTGCTGAATCGTTTGCAATGATTCGTGGAGGACATGTCGACGTTGCCATACTTGGCGCCATGGAAGTGTCTGAAAAAGGGGATTTGGCTAACTGGATGATCCCTGGCAAGATGATTAAAGGAATGGGCGGTGCGATGGATCTTGTTCATGGAGCGCGAAAAATTATCGTTATTATGGACCATGTCGCAAAAGACGGCTCCTCGAAAATTAAGAAAGAATGTACTCTCCCGTTAACTGGAAAAGCGGTCGTTCATAAAATCATTACAGAGCGTGCATTGATTGACGTGACTGCCGATGGTTTGGAATTAAAGGAAGTGTTCGAAGGTTTCACCATTCAGGAAGTCATTGATTCAACAGAAGCCTCGTTAATTGTGAAGGACGTTATTGAAGGCGTAAAATGATTGTTGTTAAATTGACATGATTCGGGTAAACTAATAGCAATAGCTTTGGCATTGATGAGGAATAGTAATCTTTGCTGTCGATTTTAGAGAGCAGGCGGTTGGTGAAAGCCTGTACGACAGAGATGAACTCGCCTTGGAGCCTGCATTGGTGAATTATTTATAACTAGCCCGTGCCGTTTTTCCGCGTTAAGGAGTCAAGTTGGGCGGTTTTGCCGTCAATTTGGGTGGCACCGCGGGAATTATACGACTCTCGTCCCTTATTTTTTTAAGGGACGGGAGTTTTTTTATTTTTATTCAGCCGGTGTTCATGCACCGGCTGAATGAAAATAAAGCCTCCGGCGGATGTCACAGATTTTGAATCGAGCTTGCTCGATTCAAAATCTGGACGCAATTACGCCGAGGCGCAATTGATTTGAATAGGAGGAATTTTACATGAGTTATAATCACGGACAAATTGAGAAGAAGTGGCAACAATACTGGAAAGACAATAAAACATTCAAAATGATGGATGATCCGTCTAAACCGAAATTTTTTGCGCTTGATATGTTTCCATATCCATCAGGTGCTGGACTACACGTTGGGCATCCGCTTGGCTATATCGCGACAGATATTTTGAGCTCATTCAAACGGAAGCAAGGCTTTAATGTCCTGCATCCGATGGGCTGGGATGCATTTGGCCTTCCGGCAGAGCAATACGCGCTTGATACAGGCAATGATCCAGCAGAATTCACAGCGAAAAATATCGCAACGTTTAAACGTCAAATGAACGATCTTGGTTTTTCTTATGACTGGGAACGTGAAATTAATACGACAGATCCATCTTATTACAAGTGGACGCAATGGATTTTCATCCAACTTTACAATAAAGGCTTAGCTTACGTTGATGAAGTAGCTGTTAACTGGTGTCCAGCACTAGGTACGGTTCTTGCGAATGAAGAAGTAATCGATGGTAAGTCAGAACGAGGCGGCCACCCGGTTGAGCGCCGTCCAATGCGCCAATGGGTATTACGCATTACAAATTATGCAGACCGTCTTCTTGAGGATCTTGATGAACTTGATTGGCCGGAAAGCTTGAAAGACATGCAGCGCAACTGGATTGGCCGCTCTGAAGGGGCACAGCTGACGTTTGAAATCGACGGAACAGATCTGTCGTTTGAAGCATTCACAACACGTCCAGATACGATTTTTGGAGCGACGTATGCAGTCCTTGCACCTGAATTAAAACTCGTCGAAAAAGTAACGACTGCAGAACAGAAGGATGCAGTTGAGAAATACTTGAACGAAGTGAAAATGAAGAGTGATCTTGAGCGTACGGATCTCGCAAAAGAAAAAACGGGTGTCTTTACGGGAGCTTACGCAATCAATCCTGCAAGCGGCGAGAAGATGCCGATCTGGATTGCAGATTATGTACTTTCAACATATGGAACAGGCGCGATTATGGCGGTTCCAGCACATGACGAACGTGACTATGAGTTCGCGAAAGAATTCGACCTGCCGATTGTTGAAGTTGTGGCAGGAGGAGATGTATCCAAGGAAGCTTACGTTGGAGATGGAAAACATGTCAATTCCGGTTTCCTCGATGGATTAGGCAAAGAAGAAGCAATCGAAAAAGCGATCGCTTGGTTTGTTGAAAAGGGCAAAGGTGATAAGAAGATTACATTCCGTCTTCGTGACTGGCTGTTTTCAAGACAACGTTATTGGGGCGAACCGATTCCAATTATCCACTGGGAAGATGGCACAATGACACCAGTCGACGAAGCTGATTTACCGTTGAAATTACCAGTCACAGATGATATCAAGCCGAGTGGTACAGGTGAATCCCCACTTGCGAATATTACTGAGTGGGTGAACGTGACGCATCCTGAAACAGGGATGAAAGGTCGTCGCGAAACGAACACGATGCCACAATGGGCGGGGAGTTGCTGGTATTACTTACGTTACATTGATCCGGATAACGATGAAATGATCATCGACCCTGAACTTGCGAAACGTTGGTTGCCTGTAGATATCTATGTTGGTGGAGCAGAACACGCGGTTCTACATCTGCTTTACGCACGATTCTGGCATAAAGTGCTTTATGATATTGGCGTTGTTCATACGAAAGAGCCATTCCAAAAGTTATTCAACCAAGGAATGATTCTTGGCGAAGGTAATGAGAAGATGTCGAAATCAAAAGGAAATGTAGTTAATCCCGATGATATCGTTCATTCACACGGAGCTGACTCACTTCGCCTTTATGAAATGTTCATGGGGCCTTTGGAAGGTTCAAAAGCGTGGACGACGAATGGTCTTGACGGTGCTCGTCGTTTCCTAGATCGTATCTGGCGCCTGTTCGTCAATGAAGATGGATCACTTAGCACGAAAATTGGTGGGAAAACGGGCGGACCGCTGGAGAAAGTTTACCATCAAACAGTGAAAAAAGTGACGGAAGACTTTGAAGGAATGCGTAATAATACAGCAATTTCTCAGTTGATGGTCTTCATTAATGAAGGATATAAAGTGGATTCGATTCCAAAAGAATATGTTGAAGGCTTTGTTATAATGGTAGCGCCAGTTGTTCCGCATCTTGCAGAAGAGTTATGGGAGAAGTTAGGTCATAGCAATACAATTACGTATGAACAATGGCCGACATATGATGAAGCGAAACTTGTCGATGATACAGTTGAAATGGCTGTTCAAATTAACGGCAAAGTGCGTGCGAAAATCGTCGTATCGAAAGACGTTACGAAGGATGAACTTGAGAAGCTTGCACTTGAAGATGAAAGTGTGAAAGTACTTCTTGAAGGTAAAGAAGTGAAGAAAGTCATCGCAATCCCAGGAAGACTTATAAATATTGTTGCGGTAGGTTAAAAAATCCGCCGAAAGAGATACGTCTCTTTCGGCGGATTTTTGTATATATAATAGGTTGAATGGAGCGGTTGACTGTTGAAAACTGATGTAACCTATGACAAAAGTTCATGTTTAATAGAAAGGACTATAGAATGTATTTTAATGTGTAAGTTTTTTAACGGGAAATGAGGTATCTTAACGTTTACTGAATAGTGTAGAATGTATTAGTTATGATTTTATTTAAAAAAATATAATAAAAAAGGGGATCTACAGATGATGAAGAAAAAAGTTTTTTATCCGATTTTGTCTACTTGTCTTTTGTTATCACTAGCTGCTTGTTCTTCTGAGACAGCTGACGTGCCGAAAGAAGAAAAGGCTTCAGAAAATGTTCAAGAAGAAAAGCAAACAACAAAGGTTCAATCGTCCCATTGGTCATATGAAGGTGAAACCGGTCCGGAATATTGGGGTGACTTAGATCCTGCCAACGCCGTTTGTACGAATGGTAAGGAACAGTCTCCGATTAACATTGAAATGGCAAAAACCGAGAAAGACGACAAAATAGAGAAGTTGAAATTTAACTATACCCCAACAAATTTTTCTTTAGCTAACAATGGCCATACGATTCAAGGAAATCCAGCAGCAATAGATAATTCTATTGTCGTTGACGGAGAAGAGTACATGTTAGCTCAATTCCATTTCCATACTCCGAGCGAACACGAATTTAACGGACAGGGTTTTGACATGGAACTTCATTTAGTACATAAAAGCGCGAATAATGAATTAGCCGTTATCGGTTTAATGATTAAAGAAGGTTCGAATAACCCTGTTTTAGAGCAAGCATGGAATGTCCTTCCTAAAGAAGTAACAACTAAAGATGTAACAGTAACCGAAGCAATCGATTTAATAGGGTTATTGCCCGAAAATAAGCAAACTTTCCGTTATGAAGGTTCTTTGACTACTCCACCATGTTCAGAAGAAGTTGAATGGATCGTCTTAGAGCAACCAATTGAAATGTCTAAGGAACAAATTGATTTATTCCGTCAAATCTTTGAGGACAATCATCGCCCAGTTCAGCCTTTAAACGACCGCGACGTAGACATTGAATCTAGTATGTAAATGAATTCGTTAAAAAAGACAAATCCCCTTCAATTTCCAAATTAAAGGGGATTTGTCATATATGTCCAATTGGTTAAATACGGAACAGGAAAAAAACCTTATTATATATGTTGAATTAAAGAATCCCATTGAATCTGCTGTAGCGCTCAATAAAGGGAGGGTTGTAATTCGGAGTGTGGATTTTAGAACGCTTGACGCTTTTGGGATGCCTTTGCCGTGCCTGCGCCAGGGTGTTCATTAGTGAGAGAAATGTGATTTTGAGATGTATATGCCGAGATTATAAGGTGATTACTAGTTAATATTATATAAAATGAAATAAAGAATTCCATTGAACCGCTACGGCGCTAGGGAATGCCTCCCGCCATAAGCCAAGCAGCTTTGCCGCCAGTCTTATGGCTTCGGCTACCTCCGAATAGGCGCCTTCGCTCAGATTATACACCGGATTCAATAGTTCATCATAGATAATGAAATACATTTTCTCAAATAGACTATCCAGCGAAGGCTACCACAAAGCGTCGAATCGGTATTAGCAGGATTTCTAATTCTATCCATTGTAAAGCGTCTATGCAGTATTCATTTGTTCAACATATATAGGTGTTATTATATTACCTTAAAAATTACAGGTTATTGGTTGCATGCTCTCCCGCATTTATCCCGGCAATTCTGCCAGTTACAAGTGCGGAAGTAATATTATAACCTCCTGTATAGCCGTGAATATCCAAAATTTCACCGCAGAAGTAGAGACCTTCTTTCTTACGGGAACCTAGCGTTTTCGGAACGATTTCTTTTACGGAGACTCCGCCGCCTGTGACAAATGCTTTCTCAAGTGGCTGTGTACCATTGACGTTCATTGAAAAAGCTTTCAACAATTTAGCCAATGTACGGATTTTTTCGACCTGCATCTGGGCTCCGGTATCAGCCGGATCAATTCCTGACCGGTCAAATAAAAACAGCATCCAGCGTTCAGGGACAATTCCTTTCAAAACATTCTTCACCGCTTTTGTTGAATCTTCTTTTAACGCGGTGTTCAGCAGCTGAAATACTTGTTCTTCATTCAGAGCTGGAAGGGAGTCAATTCTCATTTCAACAGGCTTGTTGCCATTTTTCATACGTTCTTTCACAACGAATTGACTGCATCGTAAAATTGCGGGCCCGCTTAAGCCGAAATGGGTGAACAACATGTCCATTTGATGTGTAATCAGATTCTTACCTTTGGCGTTAAGGACGGATACTGCCACATCACGAAGAGCAAGACCTTGTAAATCCTTTGAAACAATAAATGGTTCATTTGATAATAAAGGTACTTCTGTCGGATAAAGTTCTGTCACGGTATGGCCGGCTTTTTCCGCCCATGGATAACCATCTCCTGTGGAACCGGTTTGAGGAACTGCTTTTCCACCGACCGCAACAACAACAGCGTGTGAACGGATCTCCTCACCAGAATCGAGTCTGACACCTAGAATTTGTTCTTCGTTCATCAAAAGCTTTTTAACGCGCGTTTCTAATCTCACTTCAACATGTAAACGATCCATTTCTGTCAGCAATGCATTGACAACATCTTTTGCTTTGTTCGAAACAGGAAACATTCTGCCATGATCTTCTTCTTTCAATGCAACGCCAAGATCTTCAAAAAAATGAATGATGTCTTCATTATTGAAAACTGAAAAGGGACCATATAAAAATCGCCCGTTCCCTGGAATGTTTTTAACGATTTCTTCTTGTGACAGGCGATTCGTAACGTTACAGCGCCCGCCCCCTGAAATGGCCAGTTTAGTGCCAAGTTTTTTACCTTTTTCAAGAAGGAGAACTTTCCTTCCGTTTTCAGCAGCGGCAATCGAGGCCATCAATCCTGATGGCCCCCCGCCAATGATGATGACGTCTGCATCAACATGGTTAGTAGTCATTATGTTATCAAGCCTTTCGGTAATGGATTATTAAATAACAGTTTAACACAGCATCATTGAAAAATAGTAGGGGCGGTCAAAATGGAAGAAAATATAACGACGGCATATGGTACAATTAAAAATGATTTTACAATAAAAATTTCAAGAATAGTGCGAGTAGAAGTGTTTGGAATTTCTTTCCCAAGACTGGGATAGTGCCTGTGATAAATTGGAATGATGAGGAAGCAGAGTATATTTGCTTTAAATGAAGAATAGGAAGAGGGTACCGAATGACTAGAGAAGTAAATAGCGAAATTGAACAGCCTAGAAGTCAGCAAGAGGGATATCAAGAGCAGTCGTATCCAACAAGCGCGGAGAACGAGAAAATAAGACACGATGCTTTTCAACAAAAAGAGTGTCAGCGCATCTATCATAAATTGATTAGCCATGCAGGGGGAATGGATGTAGTCAGAAAAGGTAGGAGATTGATTGCAAAAAAAATTGCTACCACATGCTTCCTAAACTCAACAGAGCCTGACTATGAAGAATTTAAGCAAGGAGTACTTATTGCTAATGAAAACATTAAATTAAAACGAAATGAATCATACTGAGCTTACCTGGTGACTTGAGACACAGACAGAACAAAAGTCAGGCTATCTTTTCTCCGTAATTCAGTGGAGATAAGTTGCCTGATTTTTTGAATACACTCTCCATTGTATTGTTTCTACTATTTTTTCTTTGGCAACTGCCAATTTAGTTTAACTTGTTTATATGTTTTACTAACTAATTGTCAGATGATGACGTCATATATAATGGAAACCACACTTTCAGTTTTTTCTGTTAGACACAAATGACGGATATACATTGTGAAAAGCGTCGTCTGGGGGTAAACTGTTAAGTAGATTTAGGGAGAATGGAAGGATCAAACATGTCATCAAATCTTGTAAAAGGGACCTTCATACTGACGATAGGTCTATTTTTATCGAAAGCGCTTGGACTATTATATGTTATTCCGTTTTACGCAATCGTTGGCAAAGAAAGTATCGGTCTCTATCAATATGCATACATCCCTTACAATATCGCGTTAGCTATCGCCATATCAGGGGCACCACTCGCGATTTCAAAATTCGTAGCAAAATATAATGCTCGTGGCGATTATGCAACAGGACGGAAACTTTTAAAGTCAGGGATGCTTGTGATGGCAGTCACAGGTATACTTTCATTTTTAACACTGTACTTTTTAGCTGAACCGATTGCAAAACTTGTTCGTAAAGATGATGAACAAATCTTCACAATCGAAGAGATTGCAAATGTGATTCGCTGGGTCAGTTATGCACTGCTTGCCGTTCCACTTATGAGTATCGTGCGAGGCTTCCTACAGGGCAATCAAAAAATGATGCCGACTTCGGTTTCTCAGTTAGTGGAACAGGTTGTGCGAATTATTGTCGTTCTGGCAGGAGCGTTTATTGTCGTAAACTTCATGCATGGATCTCCGAAAACTGCAGTGAATTTCGCGGTATTTGCGGCGTTTATCGGGGCGCTTGCGGGTCTTGCTGTCTTGTTCAAGTATTGGAAAAGTTATAAACCAGAATTTGACCATCTTCTTGCGAATAGCACTTCATCAAGTGATGTTTCATTCAAAGATATGTACAAAGAAGTATTTGCTTATATCTTGCCATTCGTCCTGGTAGGGGTAATTAATCCCCTTTATCAATTCGTTGATATGATTACATTCAATGAGGCGATGTCTTCAATCGGTTTTGCAAAAGTGACTGACATCTATTTAACGATGCTGAACTTTTTAACGCATAAAATTGTCATGATACCAGTTATGGTCGCCACAGGATTTTCGATGGCTCTTATTCCGGTCATTACAAGTTATTATGCAAAAAATGATCAAAAAGGGATTACAAATTCACTTGATCAGACCTACCAAATTATGCTGTACTTGACTGTTCCAATCGTCATTGGATTAATCGTTTTGTCAAATGAGTTCTACCAATTTCTATATGAAAAAGATGCTGTAGGAGCAGAAATACTGGCAAATTATGCACCGGTCGCAATTTTATTTGGTTTGTACACGGTGACAGCCGCCATTCTACAAGGCATCGACCGACATAAGTGGATCGTTTTCACTTCGTTGCTCGGACTATTTTTCAAACTGGTGCTGAATATACCGCTCATCAAAGTATTTGAAACGAATGGTGCCATTATAGCGACTTCAATTGGCTATACAGTGGCAGTCGGCATCAATATAGCCATCATTACAAAAGTACTTCATTATAGGTCGCAGATGGTGTTCAGAAGGCTGATTCTCATCGCAATTTTAAATATCATCATGTTAATAGCGGTCGTATTTACGCTAAAAGGTCTGACGGCAATCAGTCCTGCTGATGGGAAAATGCACGCTTTTCTTTACATTATGATTTGTGCCACTGTAGGTGCTGCCATTTACGGCTATCTGTCACTTAAAACGGGTCTCGCGCAGAAATTATTCGGTGAGCGATTGACTAGATTCACGAAGAAATTAGGCTTTTAGGAGGAAGAAAATGCGTTTAGATAAATTGTTATCGAACATGGGCTATGGCACCCGGAAAGAAGTTAAACAGCTAATGAAAAAAGGAGCTGTCCGGGTTAATACGGAACCAGTGAAAGATGCAGCACTGCATGTCGATACCGAAAAGGATGAAGTCACGGTACTCGGTGAACGCGTTGTCTATAAAGAATTTATGTATTTGATGATGAACAAGCCGCAAGGGGTACTATCCGCAACAGAAGATAAGAGGGATCGAACGGTCATCGATTTACTGGATGCTGAAAAAGAAATTTATGAACTGTTTCCTGTCGGCAGATTAGATAAAGATACGGAAGGTTTCCTCTTGCTTACAAATGACGGGAAACTTGCCCATAACTTACTGTCACCTAAAAAAGGTGTTCCGAAAACGTATTATGCTCATATCGAAGGAATTGTTACCGAAGAGGATACAGAGCGGTTTTTAGAAGGAGTCATTCTGGATGATGGCTATGAGACAAAGCCAGGCGAGTTGCACATTTTGAAGTCCGCTGATATTTCCGAGATTGAGCTGACGATTACGGAAGGCAAATTTCATCAAGTGAAGCGAATGTTTGAAGCGGTTGGAAAACAAGTCATTTACTTAAAACGTTTGTCAATGGGATCCTTAAATTTGGATGAAAGACTGGCACTTGGGACATACCGGGAATTGACGGAAGAAGAATTACAACAACTGATGCAGATTTCTGGGGAATGAAAAGGGCTGAGCCGTTTGATACGGTTCAGCTCTTTATTGTTTGTCCGGCCTCTGGATGTAAAATACACGGAGGTTCAAGGGAGATGAGTGCTATAGCGGAGAGGGAGTGAACTGCATCCCTCTATGTTTTACCACAGGAAGTGGCAAATTATTTGTAGCAGGCGTCCTGCGCTTATTGTTTTATTCCAGGCTCCAAGCGCCAGCCCTAATCCTGCAGGAAGCAGGTGTCAGAGCTGGCGCCTTTCGCTTTTCTGGGTATGCGTGGGTCAAGAAGATAATTTCACCTTTTTTGCTGTCGTCGTCCATTTACCGCGTACCGGGCTCATAATAAGCTCGTTGTACTCGAGAACATTTAAGTCCCTTTGTATTGTACGGTGAGTGATGCCAAATTCTTCGACCAAGTTTTCTGTAGTTACAGTTCCATTGTCTAGGATATAAAAGTAAATATCCTTAATGCGTGTAAGCATACGATCAGTTGCAGGTTTCAAGTGTGGAATCACCCCTTCATCTTCATTATCCAAAAAGTGTTTGGTCATGAGACTTATGAATGTTGCCTAAAGCACGTTGAAATTATCCTTGACGCCGCACATCCTTTCGAAAAGGTCGAAAAGTCAGATTATAACTTCTGACAATACCAGTATAACGTATTTATAGAAAAATTGCATGAGTTAATTGTAAAAAAACTGTGAAAGGTGATTCCTCTTTATTTTCTTGGGCGAACGTGTGAAAATAGATTGACTATGAAAGAAGGTGCCTTGAATGTTAAATTGGAAAAATGAAGCTTTGAAAAGGCAAGAATACCTAATAGAAGATCTGCAAAATTTAATTGCTATTCCATCTGTACTCGACGAAAGCGCTGTAACCGATGATCTGCCATTTGGACCAGAACCAAAGCGCGCGCTTGACTGGCTGTTGGAAGAAGGCCGAAAAGCGGGAATGCTCGTGAAAAATATTGATAATATGGCGGGACATATTGAGATGGGAGGAGGAGAGGAACTCATCGGAATTCTCTGTCACGTCGATGTTGTACCAGCGGGGAGTAATTGGGTCCATGAGCCGTTTGGCGGTACTGTTGAGGACGGCAAGTTGTTTGGACGTGGTGCTATCGATGATAAAGGGCCGACTATAGCGGCATGGCATGCCATGAAAATAGTACGTGATTCTGGTATCGTATTGAATAAACGTATACGACTCATTATTGGAACAGACGAGGAAAGTGGCTTTCGCTGTGTAAATCGCTATTTTGAAAAAGAGGAAATGCCGACTATCGGTTTTGCTCCAGATGCCGACTTCCCGATAATTAACGCTGAAAAAGGAATTGCCTCTATTTTATTTACGCAAAAAGCAGTAACTGCAGACGGACAACTTTTGCTGTTCAAGTCGGGAAATCGCACAAATATGGTACCCGATTATGCAGAGGCACATCTGTCAGGGGACGTAGAATTCGATAACGAACAGTTCGTTACATTTTTGAATATTCATGACGTAACAGGAGGAGTTTCCATTGAAGGTAGCAATACCATCATCAGCTTGAATGGAAAATCAGCGCACGCGATGGAACCGGATAATGGTGTCAATGCAGCTGTACTTCTGGCTTCTTATTTGAACCGGATCTTGAAAGAAGGTCCATCAAAAGACTTTACACAATTCATGTTTGAAGCGTTTGCTAATGAGTCACGAGGACTTTTCCTAGGTTTAGCGTTTAATGATGAAATGTCAGGCGATACAACGCTGAATGCGGGTATCGTGACATACAATCCTGAAAGTGGAGGAGAAATTAACGTCAGCTTGCGTTACTCAGTCAGCTATCCGTTCGAAGAGAAAATGACGACATGCATGGAACGGTTAATTGAAACACCTTTTTCAATCGATATCGGATCGAACTCTGCACCTCATCATGTGGATGCAAGTGACTCTCTCATCAGAACATTGCAAGAAGTGTATACTGATCATACGGGAGAACATGCAGATCTATTGGCGATTGGCGGTGGTACGTACGCACGTGTTCTTGAAAAAGGAGTTGCTTTTGGTATGCTGTTTCCTGGCAGGGAAGATGTAGCTCATCAGGCCGATGAATATGTTTATATAGATGACTTAGTGAAGGCGACTGGAATTTACGCAGACGCAATTAGCCGACTCGTATCTGAAAAAACGGAAGGGGAATAAGGATGACAGTGTATTTTGTTGACGGACGGTTCACAGAACGTGATGGATTGAACATATCCATTGATGACCGGGGTTATTATTTCGGTGATGGTGTGTATGAAGTAATTAAAGTATATGATGGAGAATTGTATACTGCGGAAGAACATATTAATCGTTTATTTCAAAGCGCAGCGAAGATAAAAATGTCAATTCCGTATGCTGAAGTGCAATTAATGGAGATTGCCCGTGAATTAGTGGCGACAAATAATATACTGATCGGGCATGTTTATATTCAAGTGACACGCGGATCTGCTCCGAGGCTTCATCAATTCCCTAATCCGGCAGTATCGCCAGTTGTTACTGCATATGCAATCAACAACCCAAGACCTATTGCAGGCATGGAAAAAGGAGTCGCGGTCAAGTCAGTGGAAGATGTGCGTTGGCTGCGTTGTGATATTAAAAGTTTAAATATACTCGGCAATGTTCTTGCCAAGCAGGAAGCACAGGAAGCAGGTTGTATTGAAGCGCTACTTCATCGTGACGGGATTGTCACAGAAGGCTCCGCTTCGAATATGTTTGGGGTAAAAGATGGAACAGTCTATACCCATCCTGTGACCAATCTCATATTGAATGGAATTACGCGTCAAGTCATACTTGGACTATGTAGTGAACAGGGTATCCCACTTATAGAGAAATCTTTTACACTTGAAGAAGCATTTGAAATGGATGAATTTTTCTTAACATCAACAACATCTGAAGTGACGCCAGTTATTTCAATCGATGGACGTTCTTTAGGTACAGGAGTGCCAGGTTCAGTAACGAAAAAGATACAAAAAGCATTTAACTTACAAATCCCGTCTTTCATAGCGGGTGAGTAATAGTGTACAGTATGTGATCGGAGTGAATGGACATGGCGCAACTTGTTAAGCTGCTCGACTATGTATCCCGTTATGAACAAGATCTTACGCGTTATCCATCGCAGTATATCCGTCTAAAAAGGTATCAGTGGGAACGTATGAAAACTCAATGGGAAAGTGGAGCGGATTTATCAGAATGGCGACGAGAGATGGAGGAGGTAGAAGAACCGGAGGAGAGTAAGTGGTTTTCTCCTCTGCTCCGGGTCTTCGGCCAACGTAAAGATGTTGAGGCAGAGCAGAATCATAGCAACTGCGAAGAAGAAAAAAGTAGTGAAGAAGACGATTTTGGCTTTAGTCTAAACGTAATTCATAATCCTTCGACTCTTGAACAATTAAGAAAAGTTTATTTGGATCAGCTTTTTCATTTTCAAATCAAGTGGGCAAGCTCGACAATAATGGACAAGTCAAGGGTCGATTCACGTTTTTTGCGTGATACACTTTTACGAAGCTTCGCCCAGCAACTTCCAGATAATTATCTGTTGTTTTATTATCCGATTTTGTTGCTGAAGAAAGCGCCTGTTGAGTTGGACATTATCATTTTGACACCTGTTGAATGCATGTGTATTACAGTGCTGGAGCAACAGGATGTTGCTGCATTCAGCGGAAGCGGAGACCGATTCTGGTTAAAAAAACTGGGAGAAAAAGAAACGAAACTTCTCAGCCCGCTTATTGCACTTAATAGAACTGAAAAAATTATTTCAGGTATATTTAAAGCGCAAGAAATCGATTTTCCAGTACGTAAATATTTAATCTCACGCAACGGGTATATCGATCATCCAGGTTCAGCATTCGATGTGGATATAATCGATAGACGGGCATATGACAACTGGTTTTCTTCACTTAAGAAAATGTCTGTACCGATGAAATCTACGCAATTCAAAGCAGGACAGGCAATACTTGACTTGGGACAAACGACGTCAATAAGCAGATTGTTTGGCGAAGAAAATTATACAGAAGAAGAGAAATAACCTATAAATTGATTAGATAAGTTGAAGTATTGAATCCGGTTTATAAACTTAGGGCCATAGCGGTATTGAATTGAATCATTAACTAGGCTCCTATCTAGTATACCGAAATATCCTGTTTTAACCTTTTTAGGCATAAATCATAAATTGAAATAGAAAAGAGTGTATACAATGCGACTCCGCAATAAACCTTGGGCAAGGGATTACATGGCAGAACACCCTGATGTCCTTTTAGCAGAACCAGAAAAAATGATGAATGGCTGGCAAAACCTGTTTGGTAATGAGAATCCAATCCATATTGAAGTGGGATCAGGGATGGGGCAATTTATAATCGGCATGGCAATTGCTAATCCGGATGTTAATTATATAGGTATCGAGCATTTTGATAATGTTATTGTATCGGCGCTTGAAAAAGCGATTGAAGCTGACAAACCGTCAAATCTACGATTATTCCGTGCAAATGGAATGGATCTCGCAACTATCTTCCACAAAGGGGAAATTGATCGAGTCTATTTGAACTTCTCCGATCCTTGGCCTAAAACAAGAAATGCCAAACGAAGATTAACACATAAAACGTTTTTAAAGCTTTATGAGGAAGTACTTACGCCGGGCGGAGAAATCCATTTTAAAACGGATAACCGTTTGCTGTTTGAATACTCACTCGTTTCGATGTCAGAGTATGGCATGATTCTTCGCTCTGTATCGCTCGATTTGCATGCGGAAATGCCTGAAGATAATATCATGACAGAATATGAAGAGAAATTTTCGGCAAAAGGGCACCCGATATATAGGCTTGAAGCTCAATTTAATAAGCTATAATTTCATGTAGGTAAGGGAAAGGGAGGATGTTTCTGTGGATACATATACTTTTCACAATATGACGTTGACGTGGCTGGATGGAAGTGGGAACTATCTGGACGGCGGAACAATGTTTGGGGTGGTTCCAAAAGCGCTTTGGTCAAGGCGCTATGAAGCGGATGAACAAAATCGCATTAAAATGAGAAACGATCCGATTTTAATTCGTTATGAAGGAAAAAATATATTAATTGACACAGGGCATGGCAAAGGGAAACTTTCAGAGAAAATGAAAAAGAATTTGGGGATAACGGAAGAGGCAAAAGTCGAGGAAAATCTTGTTGAGCTTGGTCTGTCACCAGGAGACATTGATACTATACTTATGACGCATTTGCATAATGACCATGCGGCGGGTTTGACGGAATGGCGTGATGGGAATCTTGTTTCTATATTCCCGAATGCGGATATTTACGTTTCTCAAACTGAATGGGATGAAATGCGTAATCCGAATATCCGTTCCAGAAATACATATTTAAAGGAGAACTGGGAGCCTGTCCAGCAACAGGTGAAGACATTCGAGGAAAGCATTACTATCCTGCCAGGAATCGAAATGATTCACACAGGCGGTCATAGCGATGGGCATAGTATTATCAAATTGACACAGAATGGCGAGACGATTCTCCATATGGCTGATATTATGCCAACGCAGGCGCATAGTAATCCGTTATGGGTGCTAGCTTTTGATGATTATCCGATGACGTCAATTTTTGCGAAAGAGAAATTGATGCAAGAAGCACTTGCTGGTGGATATAAATTTATTTTTTATCATGATGCCTATTATAGACTAATAAAATGGGATGCAAGTGGAAAGGAAATCATCGAAGCCGTCAAGGTTTCTCATTAAGGACAGGCGCTGGAGTTTTAATGTTGAGTCGTTCTATGCACTGATTATCCAATGATTTCGAACTTTATAGTTTCTAACGCAATTAAAAAACCGCTATACTACCGATAGAATTCGGCAGTGTGGCGGTTTTAATTTACATTTTTTTTAATTCGACGACTGTACCTGTTTTTGCATCCGCTGCAAATTCGAATTGTTCCAGTTCGCCTTCTCTAATGCGTGATATTCCGCCGCGGTACACATCCATTGTAATAACATTGTTCGTGTATGGCTCAGTTTTCATGACGATCCATGAACCATCTATCGGACCTTCATTTTTAAAAGCATTTTTAATGGTGTTTAAAACAGAGTCTGCTGAAACATTCTGATTAACACGATCGATCGTTTCGCTGACAACGATTCCGGCCGCAATACCTGTTAACACGCCTGCTAGGAAATCCTTCAATTTCATACTCGTTTTACCCCCTACATGGTTATTTAAACCAGTGTACCACACTACTATGATTCATTGCAGAGCTAGTCTATTGAAAATAGTAATTCGTTTTCCGAATTAAACATGGAAAGTTTCTGAATAATCGACTACACTATTTAATGTAGACAACATACATAAGAAGTGGGAGGCAATACTCTATGCATAAGGATACAATTGAAATGTTCAGAACATTAACGGAACTTCCGGGCGCGCCTGGCAATGAACACGCGGTGCGTAATTATATGCGGAATGAGCTTGGGAAGTATGCTGACGAATTGATCCAAGATAACCTGGGTGGTATTTTCGGTGTTAGAAAAGGGCCTGAAGATGGACCGCGTATAATGGTTGCGGGTCATATGGATGAAGTTGGATTTATGGTTAGCCAAATTACAGAAAACGGAATGATTCGTTTTCAGCCGCTTGGCGGTTGGTGGAGCCAAGTACTGTTAGCACAACGCGTTGAAATTATTACGGACAGCGGTCCGGTTATTGGTGTCATCGGTTCGATTCCGCCACATCTGTTAAGCGATGAAGTGCGCAATAAACCGATGGATATAAAAAACATGCTAATTGATATCGGTGCTGACAATTTGGGCGATGCTAAGAAAATCGGTATTCGTCCGGGGCAGCAAATCGTTCCAGTTAGCCCGTTCACTCCAATGGCGAATGATAAGAAAATACTTGCTAAAGCTTGGGATAATCGCTATGGGTGTGGGCTCGCAATCGAGCTCTTAAAAGAATTGCACGGTGAAAAACTGCCGAATAATTTGTACTCCGGTGCTAATGTTCTTGAAGAAGTTGGACTTCGCGGGGCTGCGGCAGCCGCAACAATGATTGATCCGGATTTATTCTTTGCACTCGATGCAAGTCCCGCAAATGATGCCACGGGGGACAAAAATGAATTTGGTCAACTTGGAAAAGGGACATTACTTCGGATTTTTGACCGTTCGATGATCACTCACCGCGGCATGCGTGAATTTATTCTTGATATGGCTGAAACTCATAATATTCCCTACCAATACTTCATTTCACAAGGCGGGACGGATGCCGGACGGGTCCATATGTCGAATGAAGGCATTCCAAGTGCAGTTATTGGTATTTGTTCGCGGTATATCCATACGTCGGGGTCGATCATCCATACGGACGACTACGCAGCAGCGAAGGAGCTTCTCGTGAAACTCGTCCAAGCATGTGATAAGACGACGGTAGAAACAATTAAAAGTAACGTATGATTTGAACCCCGTCCTTGTGCTCTTAATTGGAGCAAAGGACGGTTTTCTATTTGAATATATGGAGGGGAACATGCATGGAATTTATGATTGGATCTACAAATCCTGCAAAAGTGAAAGCGGCAAAGGAAGTTCTTGCAATTCATTTCCCGTTGGCAAATCTTGTTGAAGCCGAAGTGGGATCAGGTGTTTCAGACCAGCCATTCGGTGATGATGAAACCAGATTAGGTGCTATCAACCGTGCATTGCGTGCAGCAGGAACAAAAACGGGTGTAGTCGGAATTGGACTGGAAGGCGGTGTCAGGATTCTTGAAGAGCAGATGTATCTTTGCAACTGGGGAGCATTGGCACTTCCTGACGGAACAAGATTTACGGCTGGCGGTGCACAAATTCCGTTACCGAAAGAAATTGCGGATGAGTTGACGGCTGGGAAAGAATTGGGACCGGTAGTCGATAATTATTTCAAAACCAGCGGAATCCGGAATAAAGAAGGCGCCATCGGAATGCTGACAGCGAACGCGGTAAAGCGTGATGAGCTGTTTGTACACGTTTTACAGCTTCTAATAGGTCAATATAAATATCATTTGAATTGTTAATAAGTGGAGGTGATTTGTTACGTCATTAAGTTACAAGGTCTGAGAGGAAAACAGGTTGCAACGTCTTTAGGTTGCAACTGTACTTCAACAATATTAAAATGATTAATGGAGCTTAATTTAATGAATGGAGGAAGCCGAATGTTCCGAAAATGGAAATTCATATTCCTATTGGCGGTATCCGTGTTAGCGCTTGCAGGATGCGGGAAATCGCTCGACGAGAGAGCAACTTCAGGTGTCGAGACAGCGAGAGAAGCATTTCATTCGAATGATAAAAATCGTACGGAAGAAATTGATGGCATTAAACTATACAAGCCTGCCGGATTTACGATGAATGATAATTCAGATGCGCAAAATATCGTCTTTATGAAGAACGATGAAACATTCATTCTTTTTATTAATCCAAATGAAAAGAGTGACAGTAAACTATTTTATGATTTACTTCTGGCGGATCAAAGTAAAGAAATTGTCGAACAAGCAACATTCACTGATGAGGATACATTCGGCTTTGCGGCTGTAGTGAAAAGCGGCGATGATGTCGAGCTTATTACGAGCGTTGGCGGAACCAAAATGACGACATTGACAAAAAAGAAAAAGATTGAAGAAAATCTAGCAAGAATGATGGAAATCGTTCGTTCTGTTAAGCAGGATTAGGTCAATTTCTTTTTTTGAAAAAAGATAGACTAGAAAATGTAATTGACATGGAATACTATCTTGGCGCCAGACGCTCACTTACACAACTGCTACCGTAAGAGAGCGATAATTGTAGAGGGCATTCCGGTAAAACGGCGACTTGCGCTTTTTTAGAATGGAGGAAATTAGTAGATGAATTCTGCACAGCTTGTTGAAATTTTAAAAGAGCATCTTCCATCTGAACATTTCAAGTGGAGGTTTGACCGGAAAACGGATAAGGTCCGTCTTGAACATTCAGTTTTAAAAAAAGGGATGGATATTTCTTTACCGGAAATTCTGGTGAAATATGAACAGAAAAAAGATGCAGCAATAAAAGAAATCGTTTATACAATCAGTGAAACATTTAAAGCAATGGAAAAAGAGCAATCAATGGGTTTCTCTGAGGGTAATGTTATTTACCCCGTTATCAGATCATCATCCTTTCCGCAAAAATCTGCGGTAGGACAGCGTTTCCTAATGAAAGATCATACAGCTGAAACACGTATCTATTATGCACTGGACCTTGGAACGACTTATCGTTTAATCGATGAAAGCATGTTAGAGTCTATCGGATTATCTGAAACGGAAATAATGGAATCTGCGCTTTTCCGGGTCAGGGCGCTGCCGACAGTAATGAAAAAGGATGAAGTTTCGGATAACATCTATTACTTTGTTAACAATAATGACGGCTATGATGCGAGTAGAATATTAAATAGCGCATTCCTGAAAGAGATGGAAGAGAAAATTGAGGGACATATGACTGTCTCAGTTCCGCACCAAGATGTGCTTATTATCGGCGATATCCGAAACGATACAGGCTACGATGTACTTGCGCAAATGGCTATGCATTTCTTTACAACGGGCGCTGTTCCGGTTACGTCGCTTTCATTCATCTACGAAGATGGGAAACTTGAACCAATTTTCATCATGGCTAAAAATCGTTTGGCAAGAAGGGAAGGAAAGAAAAAATGAACGTATTCTATAACTTAAATGGTGTCGGGGACGTATTGCTTGTTCAAATCGCGCTTACACGACCAGAAGCCATTACAACGAGATCGCAAGGGGATGTAACATTGATCCATGACGAAGCGACTGGGGAATTGGCTGCTATTAACTTATTTAAAGCATCAGCTTACATGAAAGTCGAAGCCGCGGGGGAAGTCGAGTTAACTGAGGGAATGGTCAGTCAACTTCAGGGTGCACTTCTAAAGAACGATGTTGACTTTAAACTCGATGTTGACTTTACGCCTAAATTCGTCGTTGGCCATGTTTTGAAAAAAGAAAAGCATCCGAATGCGGATAAATTAAGTGTCTGTTCGGTTGATGTTGGCAATGAAACAGTCCAAATTGTCTGCGGCGCACCGAACGTAGATGAAGGACAGAAAGTTGTTATTGCAAAAGTCGGAGCTGTTATGCCATCAGGAATGGTCATACGTGATGCGGAACTGCGCGGTGTAGCATCGGCTGGAATGATTTGCTCCGCTAAAGAACTTGGATTGGCCGACGCACCTGAAGAAAAAGGGATTTTAGTATTAGATGACAATGCTGTCGTTGGCAAAATATTCAATAAGTAAGTGTGGAAAAACGTACCGATATGGTACGTTTTTCTCATTTAGTAGATTGATTTGATTTAGTCGTGTCAGTACTGTTAAAATAGAGTGATTGACATGGAAAGAGTGATAGTCTTGAGTTGGTTTAAAACGATTGCAAACCGGTTATTTGGACCGGATGAAGATGAGAATATAGAAAATGTGGATTATGAAAAAAGAGAGATTGAAATTGATGAGACATTAAAAAGGATGGAAACAAAGAACAGTACTTCATTCCGATTTCCGATTATCTCGGATGCAGAAATATACGGTTGGGATGAGGAACCTGTCAACGAACGTGATTATCCAAAAACTACAACCCCAATTAAAGATGAAGATGATACTTACGAAACGAAACCGCTTCATGAAAATGCTAAATGGCCGAGTGATACTAGAAAGGTCAATATCTTTAGAGCCCAATCTCCACTGAAATATGGTACTGAAGAGAAAGAAAAAAGGAGAACTCCTACTACTCCGGGAAAAGTTCAGCAGGAGGAGCTTACTCCTAGGATGAATGCAGTGGTGCAAAAACGCTCAAGCAAACCATTTATACCGACTGCAGTTCCTTCGCCGGTTCATGGATTTGCCAAGCCGCAAAGGGATGTACCGAAAATCTTGGAAGTGGAAGAAGAAAATTTATATTCATTGGAAGAAATGGCAGATGTCGGTGAGCAGGACGATAAGATTGATGATCTTTTTGAAAAGAACGAGACGATTTACCCTTCTCAATCGACAGTAACTTCTGTAGTGGAGAGTGAAATCAGTAAACTTTCTTTCGATGAAATAGCATTGCTGGAGGCGGAAGTTTCCGAAGTAGATTCGGCAGTGACTGATACTGTTGATGAAGAAATAGTAGCCGTACCGGATGATGTAGAGGCTGCGAAGGCTGATAATGTTGTCATAGAACCAGAACCTTGGACGGTAAAAGAAGATTCAAATGGAATTATTTCAAATGTAGTGGAACATACTGAGACTGAATTAACTGAAATAGAAACGGGACAATTCACTAAGAATGAAGTAGTGGAAGGCGAACAAACTCTGCAAATGAGAAGTGAACGGACTGTTCCTTTCAATGTATTAATGTTGAAATCCGACAAAGAGAAAATAAAGGCAAAAGAACCCTTAATATCGCAAGCGACAATTGAAAATATAATGGCGAATACGATGAGTGAACCAATTACTCATAAACCCGCTGTCACCATTCAAGAAGAGATTTCGGTAGACGTGAAAAAAGTAGATGAAGAAATCTTAGAAGAACTAGAAGAAGAACCCTATTATGCTTTCCCGTCACTGGATTATCTAATTCCGCCAGAAACGCAAATTGAAGATACAGAATGGCTGGAATCACAATCGGAAAAGCTTGAGGAGGCCTTGTCGCATTTTGCGGTCAAAGCGAATGTCATCGAAGCGATGCAAGGCCCGACAGTTACTCGCTTTGAACTGACTGTCGGAGTAGGCACCAAGGTGAGCAAAGTACGTAATTTGACAGATGACTTGAAGCTGGCGCTTGCAGCGGAGGATATTCGAATCCAGGCACCGATTCCTGGAAGGAGTTCTATCGGAATTGAAATACCGAATCGAAAGACAAGACCAGTCCGGATATCCGAAGTTATCGCAACAGAGCAGTTCAGGTCTTCTACATCACCTCTCGAAGCTGTGCTCGGTTTAAGCCTAACGGGGACACCGGTGACCTTAGATTTGCGTAAGATGCCACACGGAATGATTGCGGGAGCTACAGGTTCAGGTAAGTCCGTTTGTATAAACTCGATTTTGGTCAGCTTACTTTACAAAGCTTCACCAACCGATTTGAAGATGATGTTGATTGATCCTAAAATGGTAGAACTTGCACCATTCAATGGAATTCCGCATTTAATCAGTCCGGTTATTACGGATGTTAAAGCTGCAACGGCCGCTTTGAAATGGGCGGTAGCTGAAATGGAAAGACGTTACGAGCTACTTGCTCATGCGGGTGTCCGAGATATCGAACGGTATAATAAAGCAGCCGTAGAAAATCGCCGCTTCTCTTTGAAAATGCCGTATCTTCTAATTGTGATTGACGAGCTTGCCGATTTAATGATGATGGCGCCGGCGGATGTCGAGGTTTCAATTAGCAGGATTGCTCAGAAGGCGCGAGCTTGCGGGATTCACTTGATTATCGCAACACAGCGTCCTTCTGTCGATGTCATCACAGGTACGATCAAAGCAAATATTCCAACGCGAATTGCATTTTCGGTTTCATCCCAAATCGATTCAAGAACTATCATTGATTCTCCAGGAGCTGAAAGACTGCTTGGAAAAGGAGATATGCTCTATATTGGAAATGGGCAGTCTTCTAGTGTCCGGCTACAAGGTACATTTGTCACGGATGAAGAAATAGAGCGTATAATAGAACACGTTCAGAATGAGGCTTCACCAGACTATTTATTTGGGCAAGAAGACCTTCTTGCAAGCAGTATCGAAGAAGAAGGAGCCGATTCACTCTTTGAAGAGGCTTGTCTCTTTATCCATGAAACAGGCAGTGCTTCTACGTCTCTGTTACAACGAAATTTTAGTATTGGATACAATCGGGCTGCAAAACTAATTGACCGCATGGAGAAAAGTGGTTTCATCTCAGGTCCGCGTGGAAGTAAGGCGCGTGATGTATTTTTAACAGAAAGTGATCTCGATCGACTTACAGATCGTTTGGAGTAATAAATGGATTACGATGTAGACAACAATTAAAAATGCTTAAATGACAAAATCATCGGAAATAATTTACTGTAGTTTAATTAAGGGGAACAGAAATGATCCCGGGAGGTTGCATTATGACGTTGTTCCATTTTACTGGCATCAAGGGCGCCGGAATGAGTTCGCTGGCTCAGATTCTTCACGATTCTGAGAATGAAGTACAAGGTTCGGACGTGGAGAAATGGTTCTTTACAGAAGATCCACTTCATGAAAGAAAGATTTCTGTACTGAAATTTGATGAAAATAATATTAAAACAGGCATGACGATCATCGCTGGGAATGCTTTCCCCGATAGCCATCCAGAACTTATAAGGGCAAAAGAGCTTGGGCTTGAAGTTATTCGATACCATGACTTTCTAGGGGAATATATGGAGAAATTCGTATCCGTTGGAGTTACCGGATCTCACGGCAAAACATCGACTACAGGCTTGCTTGCACATGTGTTATCGGGCCATTCACCAACTTCTTATTTAATTGGAGATGGCACGGGTAGCGGTCCGGCAGACAGCGAGTATTTTGTTTTCGAGGCTTGTGAATATAAACGGCATTTTCTTGCATATAAGCCGGATTACGCAATCATGACGAATATTGACTTCGATCATCCAGACTATTTTAAGGATTTAGCAGATGTGATGAATGCATTTGGCGAAATGGCACTCCGTGTGAAAAAGGCGCTTATTGCTTGCGGAGATGACATCCACTTGCAAAAGATACAAGCTAATGTACCAGTAGTCTATTACGGATTTGATGATTCGAATGACTTTGCCGCAAAAAATGTTACCAAAACCGTGGAAGGATCATCCTTTGATGTTTTCGTGCGTAACGAATTTTATCATACTTTTATGATACCGCAGGCCGGTGATCACGCAATCCTGAATTCGTTAGGCGTGATTGCACTTTGTCACTACGAGGGTGTAAATGCTTCCATTATACAAGAGAGACTTTCCACATTTACTGGTGTGAAAAGGCGCTTTACCGTCACGGAAACGGATGATCGTATTATTGTAGACGACTATGCCCATCATCCGACAGAAATTCAGGCAACACTGCAATCAGCAAAACAAAAGTACCCGGACAGGGAAATTGTCGCAGTATTCCAACCACACACTTTTACGAGGACTGCTGCTCTTTTAAAAGAGTTTGCGGAAAGTCTTTCAACCGCTGATCATGTCTACTTATGTGATATATTTGGTTCAGCACGTGAACAGGGTGGGAATTTAACTATTAATGACCTGATTAAAAAAATTCCAGGTGCAAAGCATCTTGATCTTAATGATAATGAAGCGCTTGAAGCGCATGGAAGGGCAGTTTACTTATTCATGGGCGCCGGTGATGTTCAGAAGTATATGAACGCATTCAAAAATTATCTAGAAAAAGAAGAGACAGCCTGAGGATTAAAACAGCTTGATCAAGGACCAAGACGATTCAACTTGGTCCCTGATCAGCTGTTTTTCATTTGCAGAAAAAAAGAATTACTAAGAAATGAAAATGATTTTTAGTTGAATGCAGGAAAATGAAGATTAATGTCGAAGATGTTGTAGAGGCATAACGTTTATTTTGTTATGAAAAGGGTAAACTTAGCTTATAGCGTAGGTAAAGGAGGCAGTGCCATGGAAAATTTATTGTACATAGCGGCAATTGTCGCTGCAATCGCATTTTTGATTTTATGCATTAGTTTAGCGATGACTCTGTTCTCATTGAAAAACACATTGCAAAGTGTTTCTGGAACGATGGAAGGACTAACAACACAACTTGAAGGGGTAACAACGGAAACGACTGAACTTCTTCATAAAACAAACAATCTTGCTGAAGACATCCAGCAGAAGGCAGAAAAACTGAACTCAGTAGTAGATGCTGTAAAGGGCGTCGGTGAGTCTGTAACAGGACTTAATTCTTCCGTTCAAAGAGTGTCCAGTAACATCGCTGCTGAAGCGGAACGGAACAGTGACAAAATTGCGCAAGTCGTTCAGTGGAGTACTGTTGTTTTTGGCGTAATGGACAAAGTGAAAGAACGGAAGACAGGTACTAGAGGTTGGACTGCTTATAAACCTACACCAGGTCAAAAGAGATTGCCGAACCCGAATGATCGCATGCAATAATTATCAATAATAAGAAATACTTTTGAAAAATAGGAGGAATTAGATATGAATGAAGATCGCAAAGTGAAACCGAATTTTAATGACGCTCAGTATAATCATGAATTTAACCAAAGTAACAGGGAATATGAAAACACGTACGGTCAACAATCTTATTTACCTGTGAATTATAATAAGAACTATACAGATTCTTTCTACGACGAAGATGACAGTTCAGGAGCAGGCAGTTTCTTAGTAGGTGCCCTTGTTGGAGGGGTTATCGGAGCGGCTGCGGCACTTTTTCTAGCACCGAAATCAGGCAGTGAAATGCGCGGTGATTTTACAAATCAAGCATCTCAGCTGAAGGATAAGAGTATTGAAATCAGTTCTGTTGCAAAAGAAAAAGCGAATGAATTAACTTCTGTTGCAAAAGAGAAAACCGGAGAACTATCAAAGTCGATTCAAGAACAATCTGGGCAACTTGTCGATAAAGTGAAATCGATGACATCTAAAACATCGGTACCGATGGATGATGGAACAGCATCTTCTGAAGGTGAAGAGTCTATTGATTATGTCGATGTGGCTAAAACTAAAGTTGAAAACGTATTGGAAAACGGGGAAGAAAAAGTAACGGCTACTGTAGATGCATTAAAAAAGGCAGTTGAAAATAAAGTTAGTAATAAAGAAGGTAAAAAAGAGAATAATATCAAAGATGAAACAACAGGTAATAGTAACGTCTCTTACGATAATAGCGATAATCTAGGTAAAGATAAAATAACGAACCAGAACTATGTGACTGACATACTAGAAAAACCAAAAAAATAATAAGTAAAAGATCCACCTATTCAAATTTGAGTAGGTGGATCTTTTCGTCTTGAAAATTATTGAACTTGTCATAATAGATAAGTTGCTGCTTGGTGAATTGATGCCTAATCCAGTCTCAAGCACGTGGGCGTCCGCACAAAACAAGATATACAGTAAATATGACGAATTTAGACAACCGTCAGGGAATGAACTGCATTCCTTCCCTGACGAGGGCAGACAGATGCTTGGCTTTTTTATGCGAAACTGATTTCAAGCCTGTCGCCGCCATAGATAGCATCGTTGAATCCGATTGGTGTCCCGTTTCTAAGCAAACTATAATTACTTGAGGGATTTTCGGGCAAGCTATAATCTGTAAATGCGAAGACGTCGCTAAAAGTTATAGGACTTTCAGTTAGCGAGACGAAATCGAGTCGATCCCCAGGTTTTACAATCGCTGAAACCTCCACCTTAGTTCCATTTAATGTAGGGGTGAGCAGCGGTTTACGAATTGTAACTGGTTCTTCATTAAATGTAACTGTTATTGTATCGAAAGCCTTTTTACCTATCTCTGATATAACTTCATCTACCGTAGGCAGGGAATGGTTTTGTATTGTAATTTGGTCACCATCCTTAATAATTTGTGAAGGCCGTACTGGTGTCCCTGATATGAAAAATTCAATGTTTCTTTTTTTCAGCGTAATCGTTTTTTGATTGACTGAGACAGTAAAATCATTTTCAATTATAAGATCACTTCGTTGCATTTTTTCGAATGCGGCCGCCACTGTTCGAGCATGGGCGACTGTGATTTTATCGCGGTCTTGGATTGCCGTATCAATCGTTTCCGGATTTCCGTTTATGTTTATGATTGGCTCCAATGAAACAGCAACTCCATTAATCGTTGCACTGATCGTTTCCATTTCTTCAAGAAGGTCGCGTACGGTTGCGGTTGCATTACTGCCATCATTCCCAGGAATCAAGTTAATCGTATCATCATTTTGAATGAGGTCTTTAGTGCTTGCTGTCTCTCCGTTCAATAGAATTGTCGATGGCGTACCGTGTTCTCCCGGTATCATAATGTCATTACCGTTTACTATTACGGTCATCCCGAGTCCGGGCATGCCATAGAGTTGACGGGCTTTAATGTTTGCTGCCAGAAGTGCATCGCTAACAGTCATTTCTTTTAATTCGAAAAGCCGCAATACCTTGTCGTTTACAGAAACGGACATATAGTGAATCGGTGCTCTTCTTGCTGCGATGGCAATTCCGATAGGGGTGACGAGTTCGGGTGATGAAGCGATGCCGGGTTCCAATGTAACACCGGATAGAGCATCTAATCCACGGATACCCACTCTGTTTTCGGGAAGTCCCAAGCATGTACTAATTTCTTTTGTAAGACCGGGTGTCAAACTTCCACCGCCCACAACCATGACTGCTTTAGGTGCAAGCCCGTTGTTCAAGCGCTTAATTTCGTCTGAAATGGATTTTGCGAGCCGATCAACGGCGGGTTTGATAACATCAACCACGTCCTGGGATGCGAAGTCTTGTTCAAAGCCGAGAATGTCAGTCATGACAATTACGTCTTCTGTTGTGATACTTCTTTTTGCAACTTCAGCGAGTGGGAAGTCAAGAAGAAAATGGTTGCTAAGTGCTTCCGTAATTTCATCCCCTGCAAGTGGCACCATTCCATAGGCCACAACTGTATTATTATCGGTAATAGCGATATCCGACGTCCCTGCACCTATATCGACGAGCGCGACGTTTAAGCGTCTCATGGATGGCGGAATTAGGACGTTGATGGCTGCAATCGGCTCTAAGGTTAGTGCTTCCATTTCCAGCCCGGCGCGTTTTAATGCCGAAAGAAGTGATTCGACTACAACCCGAGGCAGAAATGTCGCGATTACGTCAACAGAGGCAGACCGGCCAGCCTGATCGATTAAGCTGCCTATTTCATCACCTTCGAGTTTGTAGTGAAGTACAGAATAGCCGACGCAATAATAATAGTCATCTTTCGTAACAGTATCCGATGACAGCAGTTTTTGTTGTGCTTGTTGAACCGCTGCGAGTTCTAAGCGATTGACATCTTCATCAGAAATGAGGGATCTTTCTGAAATGTCGATTGCCATTGATCCTTCAGAGGTTTTTAAAGCTCGCCCTGCAGCAGCGACACTGACTTGTTTCAAAGGACCGTGCTTTTCTTCAAGTATTTCTTTAATCTCTAAAATGACATTTGCAACACTTAAAATGTTATGTATTTGACCGTCAATCATTGAACGTTCTTTGTGTTCAATCGAAACAAGATCGGCAACATGAAACATACCATTGTCTTCGATGAGGATGATTCCGACGACGGAACGGGTCCCAATGTCGAGCGCAAATAATGTAGTAGCCAAGTTATTTCATCCTTTCTGTTGATAAATGACTTGTTTTAGAAGAATAAATAGAAATAACGTGACTTTTCAAATAGTCTTCTTTATACTTAGGTCTATTATCAAAAATGTAACATATATTCTTCTCTTCTGAAAGGGAATTATATATGCGGGGAGGAGACGGACTGATGAGGCAAAATGATTTAGATGAATTACGTGGCCGTGTAAACGAGCTGAATGTTAAAGTTTTGGATCTTATTAACGAAAGAACAACTGTTGTCCAAGAAATTGGTAAAGTAAAAGAAAAGCAAGGTGTCAACAGGTATGATCCGATCCGCGAAAGAGAAATGCTTAACTTCTTAAAAGAATCTAATAACGGTCCGTTGCCTAATGGGATTCTCGAACAAATCTTTAAAGGTATTTTCATGTCCGCACTTGAAATACAGGAAGACGATCAACGCAACGCTTTGCTTGTATCACGTAAGCGAAAAGCAGAGGATACGATTGTCGATGTGAATGGACATAAAATTGGTGATGGAAAACCGTCATTCATTTATGGTCCGTGTGCAGTCGAATCGTATGAGCAGGTTTTAGCTGTTGCACAGTCTATTAAAGCAAAAGGGTTAACGATGATAAGAGGCGGCGCATACAAACCTCGTACATCGCCATACGATTTCCAAGGACTAGGTCTTGAAGGTTTAAAAATACTGAAACGCGTTGCTGATGAAACAGGGCTTTCGGTTGTTACGGAAATCATTACACCGTCACATTTAGAAGAAGCACTTGATTATATCGATGTTGTCCAAATTGGTGCACGTAATATGCAGAACTTTGAATTGTTGAAGGAAGCTGGGATGATTAATAAACCAGTGCTTCTGAAACGTGGACTTGCAGCGACAATCGATGAATTCATTCACGCAGCCGAATATATAATTTCAAAAGGCAATAGTCAAATTATCCTTTGTGAACGAGGTATCCGTACATATGAACGGGCAACCCGCAATACATTAGATATTTCAGCTGTTCCGATACTGAAGCAAGAGACACATTTACCGGTCTTTGTGGATGTAACACACTCTACAGGCAGAAAAGACTTGCTACTGCCTACAGCGAAAGCTGCGATAGCGGTAGGAGCGGATGGTGTAATGGCAGAAGTACATCCAGATCCGGCCGTTGCATTATCTGATTCTGCACAACAGATGGATCTGCAACAGTTTGATGAGTTCTATGAAGCGATTAACCAGTTCATGAACACCCACCACACGATCTCATGATCCAACGCCGGACCTTCCAAGGTTCCGGCGTTTTGATTAGATAAAGAAATGGAATATAAGGAAGGAGAAAAATCTATGGCAATAACGATTTACGACGTAGCCAGGGAGGCAAACGTTTCGATGGCGACGGTTTCCCGTGTCGTTAACGGCAATCAGAATGTAAAGCCTGTCACAAGGAAAAAAGTACTCGACTGCATTGAACGACTTGGCTATCGACCGAATGCTGTGGCGAGAGGGCTGGCTAGTAAGAAGACGACAACTATTGGAGTGATTGTTCCTGATATCTCCAAAAGTTTCTACTCAGAATTTTCTCGCGGGATAGCTGATGTTGCAACAATGTACGAATATAATATTATTCTTTCAAACTCTGATGAACGCACAGTTAGAGAAGTGGAATTGATTGAGGATCATCTTGGCAAACAAGTGGATGGACTAATTTTCATGAGCGACTCAGTTTCGGAAGAGGTGCGTACGGAACTTTCGACAGCCAATGTTCCCATTGTTTTGGCGGGAACCCTGGATGTGGAAAAACAATTTGCAACAGTGAATATTGACTATGAAGAGGCCGCCTATGTAGCGGTCAACAAATTAATATCAAATGGCCATAAAAAAATCGTTTTTGTTTCTGGTCCATTCACCCGTGATATCAACCGGATAAGTAAAAAAGCTGGATATAAGAGAGCACTCCAAGATGCAGGCATTCCTGTTGATGAAGGGCTCATCGTGCAGATGGATGATACTTACGACGGAGCATACGAAGGGTGGAAACAAATACGTGATTTACCTGGAAGGCCAACTGCTATTTTTACAGGAAATGATGCGCTTGCTGTCGGTCTGTTAAATGGGATTAGGGATGAGGGGCTGTCTGTTCCTGAAGACTATGAACTCATCTGTTTTGAACATTCTATTTTAGCAAGGGTAGTCAGACCCCAATTGACATCAATTGTTGTTCCGCTTTATGATTTAGGAGCAGTATCAATGCGTCTGTTGACGAAATTGATGAATGGAGAAGAAATTGACGAACAGCAGGTCATTTTACCATTTAGGCTTGAAAATCGTGATTCTATGAAATAACAAAAGAGCAATCTTTTCAGTCGGAAAACATCCGTTTGAAGAAGATTGCTCTTTTTTGAAAGAAAGTATAAGGATTTCAAACTGGAGCAGTGGCTAGACTCCAGCGCCTAGAGGCTCGGGTCATAAGCCGGTCCAGCTAGGAAGGATTGAACTGCATCCTTCCCGGGCAAAGTCCGCCGCTTCGCCAGCCGTCTTATGCCTGTCGCCCCTAACCAGGCGCTTGCGCTTTTCATAGTGGCTAGACTCCAGCGCCTAGACTCCAGCGCCTAGAGGCTCGGGTCATAAGCCGGTCCAGCTAGGAAGGATTGAACTGCATCCTTCCCGGGCAAAGTCCGCCGCTTCGCCAGCCCGTCTTATGCCTGTCGACTCTACCCAGACGCTTACGCTTTTCTTATTTGTTCATTTTTTCGTTACGGATCGTATGTAAGGCCCGGCTCAGCATCTGGGCATTTTTCTCGTTTATTTCCTCTTTTCGTGGAATGGATTCATAGAGTGGTACAGGGTCCTCCCAAGTCGGTATAAGAGGGACTGGAGACTGTTCCTGCCACGTGGAAAGCCAGTCCTCGGGAAGGGGACCAGTAGGAGCAGGGACGTTTTTCATCGCCAGCCAAATATGAGACCATGCCCTTGGAACAACACGCCAGATATCATAGCCGCCGCCTCCAACGGCAATCCAGCGTCCTTCACAATATTCTTCAGCAATTTCACGTGCAACACGGGGAATCTCTTTATAAATGTCCATTGTTCCGTATAGATGTGTCAATGGGTCGAAATAATGCGCGTCAGCCCCATTTTGTGTCAAGATAACATCCGGTTTGAAAAATTCAGTCACCTCTGTTAGGGCTGTCTTATAAATCGAGAGGAAAGACTCATCCTCCGTGAAGGCATCTATCGGAAAATTAAAAGAAGTGCCGTAACCGGATCCATTGCCTCGCTCCGTTATACTTCCGGTCCCGGGAAACAGATAGCGGCCTGTTTCATGAATAGATAGCGTACAGACTGATGGGTCATCATAGAAACTCCATTGTACGCCGTCTCCGTGATGGGCGTCCGTGTCGATATAAAGAACGCGGGCCCCGTATTTTTCTTGTAAATATTTTATTGCAACTGAACTGTCGTTATATACACAAAAACCGGAGGCGCGGCCGTGGAAACCGTGATGTAGCCCACCGCCAAGATTTAATGCGTACTTAGCGCGCCCTTGCATCACTTCATCCACCGCAGTCAAAGTACCACCGACTAACATTGCACTGGCTTCATGCATATTAGGGAAAATTGGCGTATCCTCTGTTCCTATACCATAAATACTCCCAACGTCCTCACGCAGTTCCCCTTTTCCCGCTTTTTTAACGATATCTATAAACTTGCTATCGTGAGCAAGTAGCAATTCTTCATCTGTCGCCATACGGGGAGGGATAATATCACTATCCTGAATGGCTCCTGATTTTTTTAAAAGATCAAGGGTCAACAATATCCTTTTCTGGTTGAACGGGTGAGAATCCGAAAAAGAGTATCCAAGTTGTTCTTCCGAGAAGATGAAAACAGCATCTTTTTTCATAAGTCGATGCCCGGCACGTTTGGCCATAGGACTTCAAAGCCACTGTCCTTTAGTCCTTGAATGATTTTAAGTGGATTCATAGAATTAATTCTGATGACCAGAATTTTATTTGCTTCGTTTTCTTTATCTGGATAGACGAGAACACTCAAAACATTTGATTTCTGCTCGTGAAATACTTTGGATACTTCGAAAAGGATTCCTGGTGTATTTGGAACCCGCACTTCTATCTGTGAACCGGGCTGATGTGCGCCAGTCAATTCGATATATTTATAAAGTAGATCTGTTTCTGTAATGATACCAACCAGTTTATTGTTTGAAATGATGGGGAGGCAACCAATTTTGGTATCGTAGAATATGACTGCTGTCTCTTCCACGAAATCCATAGGATGTCCGGTAATCGGGTTTTTTGTCATCACTTCGGCGAGCAGGGTATCGTAAGTGCTATTGTCTATGATTTCGGAAATTGTTGAGGGAACAACTTCTTTTAAGTTACGGTCTGTCACGATTCCCACGAGAGCCCCATCAGCAGAAAGGATTGGCAAGTGACGAATTTTCTTTTCCCGCATGAGTTTAAGAGCATCTTTCACTGTGTTTTGTGGCGATAAAGTTATAACTTCACTTATCATTATTTCTTCAATTAGCATTTAACTGACCTCACTTTCAATACATGAATCGGTTCATGAACCGTAAACTGTCGAACTGTTGAATGGAGTCTTGGTCAATTCTTTTTCCAATCCGTGCCATCAGGCAATTGGCGGGATGGGAGCTTATTTCAGGGTCATCGGTCGCATAATATTCCAACCCGCCTGCATTCATCATTTTTTCCATTATCTTTCTGTACTCCCACACATTGAGCTTCGTCCCTTTCAAATCCCAATGCCAGTAATATTCAGTCGTTAGAATGATGTAATCTTCCATAGCATCATCCATCATGGAAACTCTTAAAAGTGATTTTCCAACACCGCCACCCCGGAATTTTGGAATCACTTCAATTGCTCCAAGCTCAATAAGATTTTCTATTTTTCCCTGGGACCATCGTTCCAAGGGATCCGGATACAGATAGGTGACATAGCCAACAATTTCATTTGAATCACGAACGATTAAGATTCGACCTTCCGGAAGTTCAGCAATCTCTATGAGTGCCCTATGTTGTTGTGCAGGGGGTCTGAACGCCACAAGATCTTCGTGAAAGTCCAGGTTTGCGAGGTGATCTGCAGTAATAGGTCCTTCAATAATAATATTTCCGTTCTTATGTTTTATTTCCATCGCATTGTATGTTTTTATATGTTCCAATACGGTCACCACCTTTATTTGATATCAACTTATTTCTAGTATACAACAAAAAGGATAAAGAAAAGGCTGTTGATTCTTACAAAACAAAAACAATCGGAAAAATATAATTAATTAGACAACTATATTGGAAGTAAGGTAGAATGAGTTTTATAATTGATTTTTGAAAGGATGAGATGGATGGTAATGAAAACATTGCCCGCAATTAAAGGGGATTATCAGTTAGCAGATTATGATCGTACCGTTGCACAATTCAATTGGACGGATGTAGAAAAAGAATTCAGTTGGTTTGAAAGCGGTCTCATGAATATTGCTCATGAAGCAGTGGATCGCCATGCGGATTCATATCGAAAAAATAAAGTTGCCCTTTATTATAAAGATGCTAATCGAAAAGAATCATATACGTATAATGAGCTAAAAAAAATGTCTAACAAAGCAGCGAACGTATTGCGCAATCAATCGCCGCTTGAAAAAGGGGATCGGATTTTCATCTTTATGCCTCGCTCACCGGAACTATATTTTTCTCTCTTGGGTGCATTGAAATTAGGTGCTATCGTGGGCCCGCTTTTCGAGGCGTTCATGGAAGGTGCGGTCTATGACAGGCTTTCTGATAGTGAGGCAACGGCAATTATCACGACTCCTGAACTTCTAGGGCGGGTGCCTGTCGAAAAATTGCCGCACCTAAAGACAATCTTTATAGTAGGTGAAGATGTTGTAGAAGAAGGGCTTATCGTCGATTTCAACAAACATATGAAAGATGCTTCCCAGTATTTCCAAGTTGAATGGATGGAAAGAGAAGATCCAACACTGTTGCATTACACTTCGGGTTCAACGGGAAAACCCAAAGGAGTTGTGCATGTTCAGGAAGCGATGGTACAGCAACTGCAGACGACACGCTGGGTACTGGATTTGAAAGACGAGGATATATTCTGGTGTACGGCAGACCCTGGATGGGTGACTGGTACGGCTTACGGTATTTTTGGACCGATGCTTGCTGGTGCTACCAGTTTAATTCTGGGCGGAAGATTTTCTGCTGAAGGTTGGTATGGAGCCATCGAAGAGTATGGCGTAACAGTTTGGTATAGCGCTCCAACAGCTTTCCGGATGCTTATGGGAGTGGGAGAAGGTCCTTTAAGTAATGCCGATCTTTCATCACTACGACACATTCTATCTGTCGGTGAACCGCTAAATCCAGAAGTGATCCGTTGGGGAGCTGAAGCATTTAAATTGCGCATCCATGATACGTGGTGGATGACAGAAACAGGCGCACAGACGATATGCAATTTTGGATGTCTTCCTATAAAACCGGGATCCATGGGTAAGGCGGTTCCGGGTATTGAAGCAGCAATCGTGGATGATCAAGGAAACGTTCTGCCTCCAAATCATATGGGGAATTTAGCTATTAAAAAGGGTTGGCCTGCAATGATGCGTCAAATCTGGAACAATCCTGAAAAATACGCATCTTATTTTATCAATGATGAATGGTATGTTTCCGGAGATTCGGCGTATATCGATGAGGACGGTTATTTCTTCTTCCAAGGCCGCGTCGATGATGTAATTATGACGAGCGGGGAACGGGTAGGACCATTTGAAGTGGAAAGTAAACTTCTCGAGCATCCTGCAATTGTTGAAGCTGGAGTTATAGGTAAACCTGATCCGGTCCGCGGTGAAATCATTAAAGCATTTGTGGCCCTTCATGAAGGGGTCGAGCCAACAGATGAATTAAAAGAGGATATTCGTCAGTTTGTTAAAAAAGGGTTGGCGGCGCACGCTGCTCCACGGGAGATTGAATTCAAAGATAAATTACCGAAAACACGAAGCGGGAAAATTATGCGTCGTGTATTGAAAGCTTGGGAACTAAATTTACCAACGGGTGATTTATCGACGATGGAAGACTAAATTTGAAGGTGAAAAAGAGCTTGTCCGCTATTTTACTAGCGGACAAGCTCTTTTTTAAAGGTAAGATTGTTTAAGTTTTTCAACTTGGAATAGTGTCTAAGCTACAGGCGTCTTAGATTTTATTTAATCATCCTCGGTTTTGTCCTCGCCACCGACCGGAGGAACATTCCCATCTGTTCCTCCTTCACTTCCCTCGCCGTTTCCGGGAGGCGTAGTGGTTTCGGGTGGCGGAGTTTCATCAATTACTTCCTCGTCGGGTTGAGTCGCTTCAATAGTGACCACGTTCGAAACCTCTGAAAGTTTACCGGTAATATCAACAGCTCTTACAGAATATGAGCCGGCACCGATTGAAAACGAGTTCGAAGATCCATCTCTTATTGTTCCGATTTTTGCACCGTTTTCGTAGATGTAGTAACCGACCACATCATTAGATGCTGATTGGCTCCACGTTAGTGTCGATCCGTTCAAAGTAGCATTTACCGATGCAGGAGCGACATCATCAGCATTGAATATAGCCCCGGAAACAACTTGTGAAGCAAATGCAGAGTTCATAGGAAACAGTTTTGATGCGTCTCCTCTTAAAGGTCCAAGCATTCGCTCGATGAATACTTGATTTACACCTGTACCGCCCGCTGTGATGAATTCGGCAGGTGTTGAAGGCAATGCAAGATACCTCGTTCCTTTAACAGATACATAGGATGATGAAGTAATACTATCATCCGGTTTAACGGGTAACATCGCTTTTGCATAGAATAAATCTGATTTCACAAGTCCGGCAGATGAACATGCAGCAGAAGGGGCAAGACCTGATATGCCACAGAATGAGCTGGTGACAACTCCTTCTGGCTGCTTGAATTTTGAAGCGGCGCCGACTAGTTCGGGTGTCACTTCATTTGCCGCATTCATAATCCGTGCGAACAATATGCTTGTCCTTGTAGTAGGGTGCATTGCCTGGCTTCCGCCACTGTAGAGACTTCTTTTGAGGTCTTTATACCCCAGCCAGACCCCAAGGGAAACATTCGGATTGTATCCGATAAGCCAAGCGTCTGCGTAGTTTTGAGTCGTTCCTGTTTTCACGGCCAAGTCAGAAGAGAAATTCAGGTATTTTGGAACTTGAGAGCCTGTACCGCCTGGTTTTAATACATCGCGCAACATATCTGTGACGATATAACTTGTTTCGGGACTGAAAACATCTACAGGCTCAACTTCATGTTGATAGATAGTATTGCCATCCATATCCTCAATTTTTTCGATCATATAGGCATCGATGAATTTCCCGTTATTTGCAAATGTCCCAAATGCATTTGTATTTTCTTCAACACTTACCCCACGTTTCGTTCCGCCGAATGAAGCTGAGAGATTGTAATAATCGGTGGGATCCACTCTGGAAAAGTCCATTTTCTCAAGGAATTCGGCTGGTCGTCTATCGATAATGTCATTGTATAGACGAACAGTGGCAAGGTTTAATGATTTTGAAAGTGCATCTCTTGCCGGAATAATTCCAAGTTCCATATTTTTTGTATAGTTATTTGGGGACCAGATGGAACCATTAGGCTCTCTTTTATCAAATTTGACGTCGACGACTGGGCTTCCAGCACCTATAACACCATACTCAATGGCTGGTGCGTAGACGAGTAGCGGCTTCATAGAAGAACCATTTTGTCTGAAGGCTTGCGTCGAGTGGTTGGTAGCTTCCTGTGCGTGATCGCGACCTCCGATGAACGAAAGGATTTTACCGGTGTTATTTTCAATCATCATTGCGCCGACTTGAACGGGATCTTCCACTAATTCCACTTCGCCGGAATCGGGGTCCTTTTCTTCTCTTGTATATGTGAACCCGTAATTTTCAAAGGAATTTGCGACTTCATTCATCTTGTCATATAGGTCCTTATTGACAGTAGAATAAATTCTGTAACCATCATTTTTCATAGAACGGGTCGCAAATATTGCATATTTTTCATAAAGTTTTTCTTCTTGGTCAAGACGCTCTGGATCAACCCCGTCTTTTTCAGCTATAATTTTCGCAAGTATATCGACGGTGCGATTCTGGATTTCTTGTGTCAAATAAGGGTATCTTTCATTTGCACGCCGTACAGGGTCGCGGAAATCTTTCGTAATATCATAAACTATCGCTTCATTATATTGCTGTTCGGTTATATAGCCGGTTTCTTTCATTCTGAAAAGAACTGTTTTCATTCGATTAATTCCCGGCTCTAAGAATTCTTTTTCTTTTACTCCGCCGCCGCTTTTAAAAGGAGTGTAAGCGAAAGGTGCCTGAGGAAGTCCTGCTATAAATGCTGCCTGCGGTAAATTCAATTTCGCCGCTTTTGTTCCGAAAATACCGCCAGCTGCTGTTTCAATGCCTGCAATATTTTGGCCATTTGAATTACGGCCGTATGGAATAATGTTCAAGTAAGCTTCAAGAATTTCATCTTTTGTCATGAAATTCTCTATCCGCATTGCAAGCAGGATTTCTTTCGCTTTTCGTTCATATGATACTTCGTTGGTTAAAACTTGGTTTTTAATAAGCTGTTGTGTCAGTGTCGAACCGCCAGTCTGGCTATCAGAATTTGTTACATCCTGGAAGAGTCCACGGAAGATTGCCTTGGGAACGATACCATTGTGCCGTTCGAAATATTCGTCTTCTGTTGCAAAGACTGCATCAATAACAAAGGGCGATACACTATCGAGCTTTGTTTCTCGTCTTTCAATGTCAGAGTTAACCTTACCGATATAGACACCGCCTGAAAGGTAGAGTTCAGATGTTTCTTCATAGGTGAATATTGCATCCCGCATTTCCTCTTTCGAGCGAAGCGGTTCTTTCGCTACCAGGGACGCGAAATAGCCTGCTCCAACCGAAGCGGCAAAGACTGAGAGTGTTAATCCCAAAACGATGAATAGGAGAAAGAGGTTCCAGGTGACGCCTGAAGTGATGCGCAGTCCTTTTGCCCACTTTGTTTTAGTCATCGTGTCCAACTTTTCTTCTATAAGATCAATTCTATTTTTTTTCTGTTTGCTCAAGTAAATCAACCTCCTGAAATCTTACCTATTATAGCACATTTCCAGAAGAGCCAATCGATAATGTTTGACAACTTTTTAATATCGGTTAGAATTGTTGATACATATACTTTCACATGTTGAATGAGTCGAAGTAGTGGTGGTGGAACCGTTTTAGAGAGACAGCGGCTGGTGAAAGCTGTCCGGTAAACCAATCATGAATTACAGCTCTGGAGTGTGACGCGTGCGCAGTGTTATTGCGTTTTGAGTGGAGAAGTTATTCTCAAGCCGGGTGGTACCGCGTTAATATAATAATTAGCGTCCTTGCATGATTTTTTAAAATCGTGCAAGGACTTTTTTATTGTCTTATTTTCAGGTATCTACGGATTTCTTAAATTTCAGGAGGGGTTAGGATGAAAGAGAAATTGATGGAAGACTTAAAGTGGAGAGGCTTACTCTACCAACAAACGGATGAGGCGGGTCTTGAGGATTTGCTTACTAAGGAGAAAATTTCCCTGTATTGCGGAGTCGACCCGACTGCGGACAGCATGCATATTGGACACATTGTACCGCTGCTGACCCTTCGCCGTTTCCAGATGCATGGACATCGTCCGATTTTACTTGTCGGCGGAGCAACGGGTATGATCGGGGATCCATCTGGCCGTTCGGAGGAGAGACAGCTTCAGACAACAGAACAGATTGCGAAAAACGTTGCAGGGATTAAGAAACAGATGGAACGGATATTCGACTTTAAGTCTGAAAACGGTGCGCAAATGGTGAACAATAACGACTGGATCGGTACCATGAGTGTGATCGAATTTTTGCGTGATTACGGTAAGTTTTTAGGCGTTAACTATATGCTTGCAAAAGACAATGTTGCATCGCGACTAGAAGGTGGAATTTCTTTCACCGAGTTTTCTTATATGCTCATCCAAGGAATTGATTTCAATCATTTATTCGACAACTATGGCTGCCGTGTCCAAATCGGCGGTTCAGATCAGTGGGGCAATATTACAACAGGGCTTGAAGTGATTCGTAAAACGCATGAAGAAGAAGTGAAAGCATTCGGCATCACAATTCCGCTTGTCACGAAAGCGGATGGTACGAAATTCGGTAAAAGTGCGGGCGGCTCAGTTTGGCTCGATGCGGAAAAAACATCTCCATATGAATTTTACCAGTTCTGGATTAATACAGCTGATTCGGATGTCGTTAAATATATGAAAATCTTCACGTTCATGGAGCGAGAAGAAATTGAAGCATTTGAGATTACTGTACAAGAAGAACCACATTTACGGAAAGCGCAACTGGCACTTGCAGAAGAGATGACACGGTTGATTCACGGTCAGGAAGCACTTGACCAGGCAATCCGTATTTCCAAAGCATTATTCAGCGGAGATTTAAAAACACTAACTGCGGATGAAATGAAAGACGCATTCAAAGATGTACCTTCATTTGAAATGTCAAAAGAAGATAAAAATATTGTCGACTTTATCGTAGACTCCGGTGTGTCACCGTCAAGACGGCAGGCTCGTGAAGATGTAACGAATGGCGCTATTTCATTGAACGGAGAGCGTGTGACTGATACTGCTTACGAAGTGAACGCAGAAGATCGTCTTGAAGATGCATTTACGATTGTCCGACGCGGCAAGAAAAATTATAAAATGGTGAAATTCGTTTAATTGGTGACATAAATGAATATAGTGGCTTTGATTTTATGGATTGTCATGGCAAGTCATGAAACTGTCAGCTCAACCAGGGAAACGTTCATTTCTCCATAATACAAAAGGCTATTTTCCTTATAACAAGGAAAATAGCCTTTTGCCGTTTAGTCGTTTTTAATCCATTCAGGCAACTTTAAGCTATCATACGTTTCAGGATGAATCATGTTACCCAACTTCAAAGCTCCTTCTAGAAGCCGAGGGGAAGGACGGCAATATAATTCCTCCTCCATAATTGAGAAGTGGCCATTTTTTACTGCGGTAAGCTCCTTCCAGCCCGGTCGTTTCAGGACGACTTCCTTTTTCACCTTGTTGATTCTAACGCCAACCCAAGCAAGAAGGATATAATCAGGCTTCCTATTCAGTACATCATCCCAGTCCGTCTGCACACTGGCAAGTTTCACATCCTGAAACTCATTCACCCCTCCGGCGATCGCGCTGATTTCCGTCAGCCAGTTGATACTGCCTGGGGTAAATACCGGTTTCGGCCACCATTCCCAATAGAGCCGTGGAGTTTCGTCAACTGTGGCAGCGCGTTTTTTCATCTCTTCAATAAACGAAAGATACTCCGCTCTAATTTGGATAGCTCGCTCTTCGATGCCACATGCTTGTCCGACGGTTAGTAAATCATCAGCGATATCATCCAGACTTTGCGGGTCCAAAATAATATGAGGAATCATTCGTTTTTCAAGTTCTTCAATGTTTTTTTCCATCCCGGGTACACTTAGAGAAGCAAGTACAAGATCAGGCTCATACAATTCCAATTTATCCATATCAATCGACAAATCGGGACCGAGGCGTGGGAGGGGATTAATGCTTTTTGGCCAATCGGAAAAATCGTCAACTGCAACAAGTTGATCGATAAGACCGAGATAGGCAAGCAATTCCGTATTGCTTGGGCAGATTGATATGAGTTTCATCTAAACACCCCACAATTCATAATATGTATAAGTATAGCACGAAAAAAAAGGGTTCTTTGTCAAATGACGTTGGCGAAGGATAGTAGCCAACCATAACTTAGTTATTGTAGGGCTATCCAAGAAGTCAGTAAAGCTGATTTTTGGGGATAGTCCTTTTTCATATAGTCCTCCATGTATCCCGTTGTTTTCCGTTCCAGATGGACGCTTTCCGCGGGCACGGCTTCAGCCTCCTCGTCGCGAAAAGCACGCTCCTGTGGGGTCTTCAGCTCGCGCTGTTCCCGCTGGAGTCGCCATCTTGCACTCCAAACAACTAGTATTGCACTTGGAAATTAAATAAAAATAGACAAAAGATTTTCAAGCCTATTAAATCCTCATAAATGTTACGCAGCGTCAAAATGGAATTGTCCTTGTTCCTGCTGTTTAACCGATGGTTTTAACCTGAAGTGTAACAGAATTCGTTTTCTATAGTTCTGGAAGTTTCTATATCCATAGGCGACACGATTCAATACCTTGATCTTATTGTTGTTCCCTTCAATTCTTCCGTTATTGTAGGGGTAAATAAAACTGTTTTCTAAAAATGGAAGATGTTTTCTCAACGTTTTCAAGCTTGTTCTCATATAATTTGAAATTGCAGATGGAACAGGATTTGTTAAACAAGACGATAGTGCTCCGAAGTCCTTATTTGATATGGATTCCATTAATTCTTGATAAAGTTCATAGTTCTCTTTTAGTGCAGGATCATATTCTAACATCTCATCTACAATACTTTGCCCTGTACGTTGTCCAAACAATGAATAATACTTATATTCTACGCTGGATAAATCTGAATGTTTTTTTAATAATAGCTTCCAGTAGCGCTTAAGGCGACGATATTTCTTCATATCATCTCCACTAGACGTTTTAAGTTGATTCATAACCTGGATACGACACTTATTCATGGAACGATTAATCAACTGAACCAAATGGAAGCGGTCTATGATAATCTTCGCATTTGGAAATAATTCTTTAATCACACTTACATAACCTGCATTCATATCAATCGTTACGGTTTCCACACGTTTACGATCCGTTAAACTGTAGTTCACAATAAAGTGATTCTTAATCGTGAAATTGTCACGTCGATCTAGGATATCCAATATGTTGCCTGATTCCGCATTTATATATTCGAAGGCAATTGCATCTTTTGCATATTTGAACTCATCAAAAGAAAGGTGCTTGAGTAGCGCCTTGTAGTGCGGGATAAATTGTTTTGCGGCCTCGTTGATTTGACGTTGAACAGTTGTTGGTGATACAGAACAATCCCTTGCGATAGACGTAAGTGACTGTGCTTCAGCGGATTTAAGTGTGACTTGTGCTTTCACATTTTGTGAAATAAAACAATTCATTTGAACAATAGGCGTTTTAGCAGTAAAACTGCTTTGACAGGCTTGGCACATGAAACGTTGTTTCTGTAGTAGTAGGTAGGTCGGATTTACGCCTGTAATGGGCAATGTAAATCTAGATAATTGTGTGCCATTTTTATAGACTGTAAAGTTGGTGTTTTTCACACCACATTGTCCACAATGTGTGGGGGTATATGATAACTTTCCAGAAATATATTTACACCTTTTCCCTTTATAAGTTCCTTCCTTTACACAATCTTCATCAAAAGTAATGTTTGGGTCTTGAATATCAAGTAAAGATTTAATACAATTAGAATGAGACAAGTGAGTTCCCTCCTGGATGATGGTTTTAGTCGACTTCTATTCTATAGGGAATCTCACTTGTTTTCTATTTATATAAAGGGAATTTATCTTACCTAGACTCTCCAGCTGATTGAAGTGGAAAGCGGCGACTCCAGCGGGAACAGCGCGAGCTGAAGACCCTGGACTGAGCGCAGCGAGGGAAGCGGCTGAGGCCGTGCCCGCGGAAAGCGTCCGCTTGGAACGGAAATCAGCGGGTAGTAGGATTACCTTATCCAATATATTTATAAAAAAATGGCGTTAGTGAAGATCCTCCTCATCTCCTTTTAAAGGGATGGGGATTTTCTTTCACCAACGTCATTTATTGTACAACCAAAAAAAGAGCCCTGTGAAGGACTCTTTTCGAAAGATGGTATTAACGTGAGTAGAATTCAACGATAAGTGCTTCGTTAATTTCTGCTGCAAGTTCGCTGCGTTCAGGCATGCGAACGAATTGACCGACTTTAGTGTCGTTGTTAAATGTAACGTATTCAGGAACATAGCTGTTCACTTCAAGCGCTTCATTTACAACATCAAGGTTTTGAGATTTCTCGCGAAGAGAAATTTCTTGTCCAGGTTTAACGCTGTAAGATGGGATATCAACGCGTTTACCATCAACCAGGATATGGCCGTGGTTTACTAGTTGGCGTGATGCACGACGTGTGCGTGCAAGGCCCATGCGGTATACAATGTTATCAAGACGAGTCTCAAGAAGAATCATGAAGTTAACACCGTGTTTACCAGGCATTTTACCAGCTTTGTTGAAAACCGTTTTGAATTGACGTTCGTTTACGCCAAACATGAAACGGAGTTTTTGTTTTTCTTGTAATTGCATTCCGTACTCGGAAAGTTTTTTGCGTTGGTTAGGACCGTGTTGTCCCGGACCGTAAGGGCGTTTTTCGATTTCTTTTCCAGTGCCTGTAAGTGAAATCCCAAGACGACGGGAAAGTTTCCAAGATGGACCTGTATAACGAGCCATGAAAGACTCCTCCTCTATTGTTGGTTTTATTTTGTTGTAAAATAAGAACCAGATGTGTTCAATTCAAATGCCATTCTATCATCTTGCATCCTCGCTTCCGCAGCCAGGAAGTTACGCGATACACCTTGTAAAAGGAATAGACTGGACAATCTGAAACACACAACTGCTGCAACTATTTTACACAGGTTCCATCATAACAACTAAAGAAGTAAGAGTCAAGCTTCATTCATTGAGGTGGAAATAAGTCTAACGATCTATATAAAGTGATAGCATCCATAGTACCAATGTATTATAATGTAATAAGACTTGTTTGAATTTTTATGTAGATTAAGATAGGGGTGATTGTGTGACGGATCATCAATTGACAATGTTCAAAATTAAAAGCGACTTAATGGACTTGTGGACTGAAAATACTGCATTGCATTCATATGAACAATGGTTTGAAGCTTTGAAACCAACACTAGTTCATCATTTTCATATAGCTGAAGCAGATTTTTTCATATATGACAAAACTAGTTTTATGCCTCTTAAAGGTCACAAATCAATTTCACAGAGGAGAGATACCCTCCCGTTTGACACGCTGGAAACGGGGGACTCGCTTACACATGCCATTTTAATTTCACAAATCCGTGAGAAGGGTTTCAGCTATGCGGATGACTTTCTACTATTCCGAAACTTGAAATCTGAACCGCTTGGACTGCTGATTCTCAAATCTACTGACGACTGGAATGCCTTCGCTGCCTCACCATATTTGCAGGAACTTGAAAAGGTAGTTAGCCATCTTATTCAAATGGTCAGGAAGATGGTCTTTCTTGTAAAGGAAGAAAAAAGTTCACGGCACTTATTTGGAGTCACCGAAATCTTTAATTCAACGATGCAAAGTAATGTGATTTTGGACGGCGTAGTGAATGCGGTATCTAAATCATTTCCGTCTGCCCACGTTGAGCTACTCCTATCACATGACCAAAAAGGTCTGATGCATAACTATAAGCTAATTGATTACATGAATGAAAGGCCTTCTGCCATGAATGCATTTGTCTCGGGTGAAGTGACAAAAGAAATAATGTCCGACTTATCTTGCAAGCTGATCAATGCACCACTTAAAGGAAGACAAGGCATCTATGGTGTATTGCAAATCAAAATACCGCTTGATCTTGTTTTTTCACCAACTCAGGATAAATTTGTCAGTATTATTGTAAATACGGCGGGAAGCGCGTTAGAAAATGCAATTTTATATGACCAATCTCATCGGGTCATTGAAGACCTGCAACTGATTAACGAAACGTCAAAAAAATTAAACAGCAATATGCATTTTGGGGAAATGACCGCATTTTTGAAGCAGCAATTGTTGAAAGCATTTCACCCATCTGAAATTGCATTCGTTTTTAACTGTGAAAGAGATAGCTACGACCTTTCTCCGTTGAGCACGGATTTTTTCAGGACTGAATCAGGGAAGAATTATATTGCATTCGCATCGAATCACCTGCAGAGCAACAAAGAAGCGTTGTTCGATGCAAATTTCAGTACTACTATGAACGAGTCACTTGCCTACGAATCAATCATTGCGATTCCGATTATGAATCAGGAGGTGCTCACAGGATTCGTTGTGTTAGTACATTTGAACCAGTACTTTTTTTCATTTGACAGCTTTAAGCTGATGCAATCTCTTATAGGACATTCTTCGCTTGCGCTTGCTAACTCGATATTGCGCGACCAGTTACAGGAACTTGTAGATAAAGACCATCTAACCAAGCTTTATACAAGAAGTTTTGTGGATAAGATTATTGAGAAATCGATTGTCGAAGATGAAACAGGTGTTTTTGTCCTCTTAGATGTCGATGACTTCAAAAAGGTAAATGACACTTATGGCCATGTAACAGGCGATGATGTGCTAAAGCAGATTGCATCTTTCATACTTGCGGAAATTGCCGATAAAGGTGTTGCTGGAAGGTGGGGAGGAGAGGAAATCGCTATCTTTTTGCCCTTAACAGGATTTGAAGAAGGAGTGTTATTTGCAGAACGGCTTGTCCGACTTATCCCTGCTGCCACTGAACCCGCGGTAACGGTATCGATTGGAATGCATAACTGGACCTCGAAACAACAGTCGACTTATAAAGATTTGTTTCAGCATACTGACGCGGCACTATATACCGCGAAAAACAATGGTAAAAACCAAGTGGTAATATATGGAGCGACAAGTTGTTTCTTTTCCTAACTACTAATAAAGGGTAAACTAATAACGAAGGAATGTGAGTATTCATAAAACATCAGGGGGGAATGAAAATGGACGGAAAAAATCTTCATAAAGATACAGTCGTTATTCATGAAGGCTATGATGACAGGGACCATCAGGGAAGTTTAGCAGTGCCGCTTTACCAGACCTCAACATACTCGTTTGAAACAGCGTTGCAAGGGGAAAATCGATTTTCAGGCGCTGAAGAGGGAAATATTTATTCCAGACTTGGCAATCCGACTGTTCATGTGTTGGAAGAGCGTATGGCAGCTCTTGAAAACGGTAACGGAGCGCTGGCGTTTGGTTCGGGAATGGCAGCAGTCAGTTCAATTCTTGTTCATTTGACAGAAGCGGGTGATCATATTCTTTGTTCCCGCGGTATTTACGGTTGTACATTCGGTCTACTTGGTATGCTGAACCAAAAATACAATATTACACATGATCTAGTTCGGATGGGGACCGAAGAAGAGATTGAACAAGCTATCAAACCGGAGACAGTTTGTATCTATATTGAAACGCCTATTAATCCGACAATGGAACTTGTTGATCTTCATGCGGTTGTAAGCGTAGCCAAACGTCACGGGCTACGTGTTGTTGTCGACAATACATTTTCATCGCCCTATTTGCAAAACCCTCTGGATATCGGCGCGGATTTCGTCTTGCATAGTGCGACAAAATATATCAATGGTCATGGTGATGTTATTGCAGGTCTACTTATTGGAAGTGACAAGGGAGAGATAGAATCAATCCGTATGTCGGTTCAAAAAGATTTCGGCGGTATTATATCTCCGTTCGATGCTTGGCTTTTAATCCGCGGTTTGAAAACGTTATCGGTTCGCATGGAACGTCATACTTCAAATGCGGAAAAACTGATTGCCTATTTGAAGGGGCAAAAAATTGTTGAAGAGATCTATTATCCATTCGACAAAGACAATCCGCAATATGAAATAGCGAAACGCCAAATGAGAGCGGGAGGCGGACTAATTTCATTTACGATAAAAGGTGGGAAAGAGGGGGCACAGCTATTTATGGATAGCCTTTCTCTCATTAAGATTGCAGTCAGTCTTGGAGATGCAGAAACGCTTATCCAGCATCCGGCTACGATGACCCATTCAGTCATTCCCGAGGAAGAACGTCTACAAATGGGCATCACGGACTCTTTACTGAGGCTATCCGTCGGTTTAGAACATGCCGATGATCTCATAGCTGACCTCAAAACCGCTTTCGCGGCCATGGAGGTTACAATCACTGAGCAGGCTTAATGAAAAAACTGCCTTGGCTACCGATTGTTAGGTAGCCAAGGCAGTTTCATGCTGTCAGGTCTTTAATGTCATTCCCGTTAAGTCACATACAATTTGGGTCATTAAATATGTTTAATGAGAACTTCGACAAAATGTTCAAGCCCAATCAAATCTTCTGCTGTAAAACGGTTCAGTTCAGGACTGTCGATATCAAGGACACCTAGTAAAACTCCGTCTTTTGAAATAGGAATGACAACTTCAGATTGAGAAGCCGCGTCGCATGCAATATGGCCAGGGAATGCATTGACATCCGGAACGATAATGGATTTATTCGATTCGGCCGCTGTCCCACAGACACCTTTTCCAAACGGGATACGGATACAGGCAGGAAGACCCTGGAAAGGACCAAGTACAAGTTCGTTCTCGTCCTTCAAGTAAAATCCGACCCAATTGATGCGATCGAAAAATTGATTGAGTAATGCAGAAGCGTTGCTCAGGTTTGCGTACATATTTTCCTCACCCGTCAACAACGCATCTAATTGACTTGCGAGCTGTTTATACTTCACTTTTAAATCAGTAGCATAGTCAAGACCTTGAAACAAATAGAGCACCCCTTTTAAAAAATAGAATTTAAATTAGTATACATATGAAGACGTTTTTTAACAATCTTTCTTGATTATTATAGTGGAAAACAGATTTTTCCCTATAAATCATTCATTTTCGCAACCAAAATGGTTTAAACGTGGTACTATATAGGATAATATCATGGTACAGTGACTTGGACAGGGGGACCACGATGAAAACCTTCATCATTGCTATAATAGTGCTTATCATATTGACGACAATCGCCTTCTTATTCAGGCGCAAACATATCCAGGAAATTGGTCGATTGGAGCAAGAAAAGCTACAAATCCAACACAAACCCATCTTAGAAGAGATGACGAAAGTTAAACAATTGAACATGACAGGTGAAACTGAGGAGAAGTTCGAACGGTGGCGCAACGAATGGACGGAATTGATGGACGTACATATGCCCGAAATTGATACGTTACTATTCGATGTGGAAGACGTAGTAGATCGTTTCCGTTTTGGAAAAGCAACAAAGTTAGAAAAAGCAATTCAAGAAAAAATCCGTTTCTGCGATAAAAAGATGAATGACATTTTACAAGAATTGAATGAATTAGTCGGCAGTGAAGAGAAAAATCGTATTGAGATGGAAAAATTAAAAGAGCAGCACCGGGCTGCTCGTAAAGCAGTACTCGCACATCAGCATTCGTTTGGGATGACAGCGAACCCGCTTGAAAAGGAATTAGAATCTTTTAATCCGAAATTCAAAGAATACGATGAATTGACAGCAAACGGCAATTATTTACTTGCGCGGGAAATCGTTATTTCATTGTCACTAAAGGGTGATCATGTCTTTACGCTCATCCACGAAATTCCAGCCCTACTTTCGGAATTACAAAGTAAAATTCCGGCATCGATTCGAGAACTTCGGAATGGAACGCGGGAGATGGAGGAGCAATCCTATTATTTGCAGCATTTAGAGCTGTCAAAACACCTTAGAGCAATTGAAAATGAGCTTGAAGAAATGTTGTCGAAAATGGCCGATCTTCAAATCGAAAGTGTACAACAGCATACAAGCGAAATTAATGACCGCATTGATTCATTTTACGATGCGCTAGAAAATGAAGTGAACGCAAAGCATTATGTTGACGAACACTATAATCAAATTGCTGATAAGCTTCACGTAATAACAACATTGTCGAGAGAAACCTCAGATGAGGCAGCTTTTGTACAGCAAAGCTATCGATTGGATGAAAAAGAAGCACAAATTCCACAATTGTCCTTAAAAAAATTAGTTGCTCTCGATAAGCGATTTGGTGTACTTACTTATCGCGTTGAAGAACAAGCTTCTGCTTATTCTGGTTTACAGGAAGAGCTACAATCCATTTCCGAAGAACTAGAGCAAATAGCTGACGAACAGGAAATTTTTGCAAATCGCATGAAAAACTTACGAATCGATGAAAATAATGTACGGACCAAACTTGAAGTACTATCGCGTAAATTACAAAATGCGGATCGTATGCTTCATAAAGGGAATATTCCTGGTATACCAGATGATATGGAAGCTCGCCTTGAAGAAGCAGACGAACAAATTTATATCGTAACGCAAAGTTTACAGGAAGTACCACTTAATATGAGCCTAGTCGATTCTTATTTGGAGAATGCCGGTAAGGCTGTAGAAGATGTAAGTGTGAAAGTTGAAGAGATGCTTGAAAACGTCTTGCTAATCGAGTGGATCATTCAATACGGAAATAGATACCGTGCGTCCAATCCCGAAGTTCATGCCCGTCTGTTAGACGCTGAAGAGTCGTTCAGGCAATTCCGTTACGCAAAAGCGTTGGAAGAGGCAGCGACAGCGGTTGAAGATGTGGAGCCTGGTGCAATGAAGCGGATTGAAGAACTTGTGAAAGAACACGTCTGAGTTCAAAAGTGATTACACAAAAAAATGGCCACCGGCATATCTTGCAGGTGGCTTTGTCACGCATTTAACTTTATTCAGCAAATTTTTTGTACTGAAAGTGAAGCGGCAGCAACGAAGACACCCAGTCTATAAGTGGGTAAGATGAAAACAGAGTATGGTGATATTCATGGAGGTTCAAGCCCCTACTGAATAAAGGAAGGTAACCTAAGTACGCCGCGTCCTGCGGCAACAAGGAGGGATGCAGTTCAATCCCTCCCCTGCTGCATGACCTACATCCTGTAGGCAGGCGTATTTGATTTTTGCGACTGAAAGGGAGATACAAATGATTTATTTAGACAATAGCGCTACAACGGCACCCGATGAGGGTGTACTTACATCATTCATTGAAGTGAATAAGCGCTTTTTCGCGAATCCAGCCTCTATCCATCTAGCTGGAAAGGAAGCCGAAACACTTCTTGAACGATCAAGAGAACAGATATTATCGATTCTAGGCGCACCTGACGGAGAACTTTTATTCACATCGGGCGGTACTGAAGCCAATAATTTAGCGGTTATTGGCTTCGCACGCGCGTTGCATGCAAGAGGCAAGCATCTAATCACGACAAAAATCGAGCATCCATCAGTACTTCATTCGATGAGCTATTTAGAGACACAAGGATTTGAAGTTGATTATTTGTCAGTTGATGAACAAGGAATGATTTCTATCCAAGAGTTGAAAAGCAAGCTTCGAAAAGATACAATACTTGTCAGCATCATGCATGTCAACAATGAAATCGGTACAGCACAGCCAATTGCCGAGTGCGCAAAAATCATAAAAGAAAACTCCAGAGCACTATTCCATTCGGATGCTGTTCAAAGTTTTGGTAAGCTACCTGTTTCGTTAGCAGTTGATGGCCCGGACGCACTAACAATTTCAGCCCATAAAATCAATGGCTTGAAAGGCTCGGGTATACTGGCGTTAAGAAAAGGTATGACACCGGAAGCGATTAATTATGGCGGTGGTCAGGAAAAAGGAATACGTAGTGGTACCGTATCTGTAGCAGATGCAGTGGCGCTGGCAAAGGCAGTACGGATGAGTGCAATAGATGTTGAGCAGAAGGATTATAGGCAATGGAGAAATCGCCTTATAAAGTTTATAGAGCCATTTGAAAACGTTAGTATACTCGCTGCTGATAAGGCGGCACCGCATATTTTAGCGATCGCTTTTTATAAAGTGAAGGGAGAAGTGGCTGTAAACTTCTTTCAAGAAAACGGCATAACAATTTCGACATCCAGTGCGTGTTCATCGAAAAGTGGCACTGCAGGACATGTTATAGAAGCTATAGGTGTTAATGGGAAATTTAAAAACGGTGTAATCCGTATAAGTTTTGGAAAAAATAATAGTGAACAGCATATAGTGGAATTCGAGCAAGTATTTGCACGGTTCATGGATCTGCTTGGAAGGGGAAATAAGTAATGGAATGGAATGAACTATTGATACGCTACGGAGAGATATCATTAAAGGGACGAAACAGAAATGTATTTGTCAAGAAACTGCGTAACAATATTAAGGATGCATTGAGCGATTTGAAAACTGTAATCATTAAACCTGAACGTGACCGTATGTTTCTTTTTGCGGAAGATAAGCATGATATGGAAGAAGCGATGGCGCGTTTACCGCATATTTTCGGTATTCAGTCATTCAGTCCAGTTGCAAAATGTGACGCGACGCTTGATGCGATTAAAGAAAAAGCGTTAGAAGTAATTGGGGCAAACGAAACGGTTGGGAAAACGTTTAAAGTTGAAGTAAGAAGGACGGACAAAAGGTTTCCATTAGTGACAAATGAATTGCAGCAGGAAGTAGGGTCGCATGTGTTACGCAGCTTCTCGGAGCTCGTTGTGCAAATGAAAAAGCCTGATATTGTGCTACTTATTGATATTCGAATAGAAGGTGCTTTCCTAACAGCTAAGGTATATGAAGGTGCAGGCGGTATGCCGGTCGGATCAAATGGTCATTCGATTCTCATGTTATCTGGTGGTATCGACAGTCCAGTTGCAGGCTATCTCATGATGAAGCGAGGTGTATCGATAGATGCCATTCACTTTGCAAGTCCACCATTCACAAGTGAATTGGCCAAGAAGAAAGTGATGGACCTAGCGGAGAAGTTAAGTTCATTCGGAGCAGCAGTTCGGCTTCATATAATACCATTCACCGAAATCCAACAAGCGATTGTCAGTCAAGTACCGGATAATGTTTCAATGACAACAACACGTAGGCTAATGCTTAAGATCGCTGACAGAGTACGTGAAGAAGAAGGAGCTCTTGCCATTGTTACTGGCGAAAGCCTTGGACAAGTCGCGAGTCAAACACTTGAAAGCTTAACGGCCATCAACGCAGTAACTTCTTCACCTATTTTGCGCCCACTCATTGCAACAGATAAACTTGATATTATCGATATTGCTCAAAAGATTGGCACATACGAAATCTCAATTAGGCCTTATGAAGATTGCTGTACAATTTTTTCACCATCAAATCCTAAAACAAAGCCAAAGCTTGAAAAAGTCGCTTATTATGAAAGCTTCACTGATTTCGAGCCAATGATTGAAGAAGCGATTGAAAAACGGATAACAGTTGAATTGCCTCTTCAACCTAAGGAAGATTTCGAAGACTTGCTTTGATGGATAAGTAAATCATCAATTTCGGCCCCGCTGTAAGTAAACAGAAGTGAATGGTGAAGATAAGCAAGATATAAAACAGTCACTCAATTAAATTGAAGAATAAAAAAGCTGCATCGGACAATGTCGTCCGATGCAGCTTTTTGCTTAGACAGTGTAAGCAAAAGTACCGTTGCTTAAACCTGCTCCAAGTATTTGGTTAAACTTACCTTTTACTATTCACGCATGAATTTTTAAATCTGGTACATTCTATGTGCACAAGGAGGTGTCAAACATGCCAAACAACAACAGCGGTAACTCGAATCAGCTTCTAGTTCCAGGCGTAAGACAAGCACTTGATCAAATGAAAAATGAAATTGCATCAGAATTCGGCGTACAAATGGGACCAGATGCATCATCACGTGCCAACGGATCCGTCGGCGGAGAAATTACAAAACGATTAGTGCGTCAAGCGCAACAACAAATGAACGGGAACAAATAACAATTCTATAGTAGAAGTTGTTTCTGAAATTTTTAAGACAGCTAATGGCTTATTCAGTATAAGCCATTATGTAGAAAGTTAATCTTCTATAACTAATTGGAATGTTTTGCTAGAACGGTTATCTGTATAAAGTTTTCTAAACGGTACATTCTATGTGCACAAGGAGGTGTCAAACATGCCAAACAACAACAGCGGTAACTCGAATCAGCTTCTAGTTCCAGGCGTAAGACAAGCACTTGATCAAATGAAAAATGAAATTGCATCCGAATTCGGCGTACAAATGGGACCAGATGCATCATCGCGTGCCAACGGATCCGTCGGCGGAGAAATTACAAAGCGATTAGTGCGTCAGGCGCAACAACAAATGGGTGGAAACCAAAAGTAAATTGATATTGTGAAGTGACTTTAGAGATTGTACTAAGTTGCATTTTGTTTATCCAGTATAGGCAAAAGTAGCGTAGCTTAAACAATTCTAAAACCGTTAACTAAATTTACTATATAAAATTCGCATGAATTTCTCGATTTTGTACATTCTATAAATAGAAGGAGGTGAGAATCATGGCTAGTAACAACAACGGAAACTCAAACCAACTATTAGTGCCAGGTGTCAGACAAGCACTTGATCAAATGAAAAATGAAATTGCAGCAGAATTTGGCGTACAAATGGGACCAGATGCATCATCGCGTGCCAACGGATCCGTCGGCGGAGAAATTACAAAGCGATTAGTGCGTCAGGCGCAAGATCAGATGAAAGGTTACCAAGAATAATTGTTATCATGAAAAGCTGCTCCGGAATTATTCCGGAGTAGCTTTTCTCATTTATAAGCAGAATACGCTGTAAATACGTCAAATTATCTTAGGTTTATTTCGAAAAGTAAATTAGTTTTGAATTGTCGGTTGTTTGTTTGTATACTTAGATAATACATCTAAGGGGGAGTTTACATGAACCGTGAACAGCTGATAGCACCAGAAGAGTATAACCTTGTCAGTGAATTTGAAAAGTACGCAACAGGGGCAGAAAAGAAAGCGCTGATCTATGTGAATGCCAAAGGAAACAAGAAAGAAATTACATATGATGAATTAATCGCTTCAGCGAATAGGGCGGCCAATGTCTTTAAATCGAACGGACTAAAAAAAGGCGATGTTGTTTTAGTTATGGTACCGCGATTAATAGAGGCATATGTGACGTATATTGGCGCACTAAAAGCCGGGCTCGTTGTCATCCCGAGTTCCGAAATGCTTCGGTCTTCGGATATCGAATACCGATTGGCGCATAGCGATGCAAAAGCGATCATTGCTTTCGATGCTTTCACTGACCAATTTAGCGAAGTTGAAAATATGAATGACGTTAAATTATTTGTTGTTGGGAAAGCAAAAAATGAAGAGCTTTCATTAACTGACCTGATGGAAGCTGCATCAGAAGAGTTTACAGCGATTGAAACGAAAAGTACCGATATGGCATTTCTATCGTACACATCGGGCACAACTGGAAAACCAAAAGGAGTCGTCCATACACATGGTTGGGGATATGCACATTTACGGACAACGGGTGCGAGTTGGCTGGGTATCAAAGAAGGAGATGTAGTCTGGGCTACCGCTGCACCAGGATGGCAAAAGTGGATCTGGACACCTTTCTTATCTGTAATTGGCAGCGGGGCAACAGGACTAGTATATGATGGTAAGTTCGATGTAGCGACGTATTTAGAGTTGATTGGCAATTTTCAAGTGAATGTATTATGTTGTACACCAACGGAATACCGATTTATGGCAAAGGCCGAAAATCTTGCGGACTTTGATCTTTCTTCCATTCGCAGTGCGGTTTCAGCTGGAGAACCGTTAAACCGTGAAGTGATTGATATATTTGATAAGACTTTTTCGTTATCAGTAAGAGATGGCTATGGGCAAACGGAAAACACATTACTTGTCGGAACGATGTTAGGTATGGAAGCGCGGCCAGGTTCCATGGGGAAACCGACACCTGGCAATAAGGTGGATATTATCGATGACGAAGGTCGTCCAGCAGTTGCTGGAGAAGTTGGGGATATTGCGGTACATATATCGACACCTGCATTATTCAAGGAGTATTTAAAAGATCCGGAACGGACTAAAATGCAGTTTCGTGGAGATTATTATCTAACGGGTGACAGAGCAAAAATGGACGAGGACGGTTATTTTTGGTTTGAAGGACGTGGTGATGACATTATTATCAGCTCCGGCTATACAATCGGACCTTTTGAAGTGGAAGATGCATTGACGAAGCATCCTGCAGTCCGTGAATGTGCAGTCATTGCAAGCCCAGATGAAGTTCGTGGTAATATCGTGAAAGCATTTGTGGTGCTGCGTGATTCCAATCGTAAAGACGAAGATAACCTTATCAAAGAATTGCAAGAGCATGTGAAGAGTTTGACGGCGCCTTATAAATATCCCCGTAAAATTGAGTTTTTAGAGAATTTGCCGAAAACAGCTTCCGGGAAAATTATGCGGGTAGAGTTGAGGAAACTAGAACAGAAATAGGTCTTTGCAGGAAACAGACCACTGTTGTAAGTCGGATTATTCCGTGCTTATGATAGCGGTCTTTACTTTTTACCAATGTTTTTGCGTTTTGATACGTATTTTCATCTTTACGCACTGTTGTATTGGGTCTATACTTAGTTTGTTATTTCGGGAATCAAAATAAAGGGGGTGTCATTTTGTCAACAGAAAAAAGTGGTGTCCTCTGGGCAATCGGTTCATATCTAATTTGGGGAATAATGCCGGTATACTGGAAAAGCCTGGAGCATGTCGCGAGTGCTGAAATACTAACGAGTCGCATCGTATGGGCATTTATTTTAACGTTAGCAGTTGTTCTACTTATGAAGAATGGACAACATCTTAAGGAAGATATAAAAACACTGTGGGGATCACAAAAGGATTTTTGGGCTCTGTTTGCTGCTTCTGCACTTGTTTCCACGAACTGGTTCGTCTACATATGGGCTGTGAATCATAATTACATTGTGCAAACAAGTCTTGGCTATTATATAAACCCGCTTATTTCTGTGTTGCTTGGAATCTTTTTCTTGAAGGAAAAGCTTTCAAGAGCGCAACAAGTTGCTTTTTTACTTGCGGCAACAGGCGTCATCATTTTGACTGTTTCATACGGAAAATTTCCATGGCTTGCATTTACACTTGCTGTAACTTTTGCAGTTTACGGACTCATCAAGAAACAAATTAAGCTCGATGCACTGCGCGGTTTGACGATTGAAACGCTCTTCATTGCCCCATTTGCCGTTATTTATTACATTTGGTTATTTACGAAGGGTAATGCAGTATTTTTAAGCTCCGATATTAAGACGGATATTTTACTTATCCTGACGGGTGCAGCAACTGCGCTACCGCTGATTATGTATGCAAAAGGTGTACAAAGAATTCCACTCTATATGGCAGGTTTTCTTCAATACATAGCGCCAACGATGATGCTGTTTCTGGGAGTCATCATTTATAAAGAAACATTCGGGGAAATCGATTTACTGTCATTCGCTTTCATTTGGTCAGCCTTACTACTCTTTACAGTATCTAAACTGATCGAAGTGATGAAAATGAAGAAGAGCCAACCATAAATGGGAGGCTCTTTTCTTTATAAATAAATTCGTTGCACTTTTTCCCAGAAAGAGTTGTTTTTCAATTTTACGGTTTTTACAGTTTTATCGCTTAATCTGATTTCTACGTTTTCAACTTGACGAATACCAAGCGCTTCATTATCAGCAGCAACTAAAGGGAAAACATTACCATCCTGATGCACTTTAAGCTGGAGCTTTCGTGTGCCGCTCATTATGAAGGATGAGCCAAGTGTTCTATACGTATTGTTATTTACTGAAGCAAGTTCGGTCACTTGGAAACAACTGAGTAATGGATCGACAACGGAACCGTTGACTGATTTATTGTAAGCAGTGCTGCCGGTCGGTGTAGAAATTATCAGACCATCACCAAGGAATGTTTCGAACAGTTTATCGTCGATAATCACATCCAGGACGAATGTTCGAATAATACTTGAGCGAATACTGAACTCATTTAGGCAATAGAATGGTTGGTGATTATCAATTTTCACTTCAATAATCGGATACTTTCTTACTTCAAGACCTGCTGTATGAATGCTCTGCGTCATTTCAAAAAGATTATTATAGTGGAAATCGCAGTAAAGCCCCGGTTTACCTGTTACAGAAATGCCCGCATACAAACAATCTTGCCGAAAACCGGTTTTTCGAACTGCTTGCAGAAATGAACCATCGCTGCCGATGCTAATGATGATATTCGCATCTTTATCATCATCGGTCATCGTAAAACCTTCATAGATCAGCGCCTCGGCCACTTTTGATTTTTTATCGAGTGAATCTTCATCGTGTTTACTATAAATAAAAATAGTCATTCGATCTGTCATCATACAAGCTCCTTCCGAATGGGTTATACTGATTTTACCATGGAGTGAAACATTTTGGTGTGCTTGAACGTATAAGTTGTTGTAATGAAAAGGAGGAATTTGAAATGACAATGAAACGATGGATTGCAATCATCGTCGCTGCAGCACTTGTTTTTGTTTCAGTAGGCATCAATTCACTATCGTACATATTTACGAGGGATTTCACCGGGTTCTTTGAAGAAATGATGGCAACATCATCTTCAGGTTATGAGGAAACGATTCTTGAAGAAGGAAACGGAAAGGATAAAATTGCTGTTCTTTCACTTGATGGCGTTATTCAAGATTTAGGGGATACATCGTCCCTTTTTCAATCTGGAGGCTATAATCATCAATATTTCATGAATCAGCTGTCTGCGATTCTTGAGGATACTAATGTAAAAGGTGTTGTCCTTGAAGTGAATTCACCAGGTGGCGGAGTCGTTGAATCAGCGGATATTTATGATGCTCTTCGAATGATTCAAGTAGAAAGGGAGATTCCGCTGTATATTTCGATGGGCGGAATGGCTGCTTCAGGCGGTTATTATGTATCAGCGCCAGCCGATAAGATATTTGTTAATCCTGAAACGATAACAGGTTCGATCGGAGTCATTATGGAAAGTGTTAACTATGCGAAACTTGCCGAAAAATACGGAATTGACTTCAACACGATCAAAACAGGTCCTTACAAAGATATTATGAGTGGATCTCGTGAGATGAAAGATGATGAACGAGCGATGCTTCAAGAAATGATAAATGATTCCTACGAGCGCTTTGTAGATATTATTGTAGAAGGCCGAGGCATGACAGAAGCCGAAGTGAAAAAAGTGGCTGATGGCCGTATTATGAACGGTCGACAGGCAATCGAAGCTGGACTTGCAGATGATTACGGCAAGGCCGGTGATGTCATTGCAGCAATGAAAGAAGATTATAATCTTCAAAATGCTACTGTCTTTGAGTATACAGCCCTTGATAGCTGGGCTTCGATGTTCGGCGTGAAAGCAGGAAATATGCTCGGAAGCAATATTGAATCTGAATTGATTGGCAAGTTATTAAATGATTATAATGCACCACGGATGATGTATTTGTATGGTGAAAAATAAGGAGGGCTAGCGAATGTCGGAACATATTGAACAACAACCGAACCTGACAGGGAATTCCACTGCTGCGATGCCTAATCGAGATTATGAAGCGATTCAGACCGAGCATTATCGGGCGAAGTATGCCGGTTTCTGGACACGGCTATGGGCGTATGCAATCGATCTTCTTGTTCTATCGGCAATCAGCGGAATTATCGTCAAACCGATTTTTAGAGTTGCAGGTTGGGAAATTACTAACCCCTCTTTCTTCTTGTTCAGTACCTATAAGTTCACAATACTTATTTTGCTGTTGCTTTACTTCGCACTTATGACGAGGTATTTACAACAGACGGTTGGAAAGATGATCATGGGCATAAAAGTAGCGGCAAAAGATGGAGGCAAGCTTACATGGACTGCTGTCATATTCCGCGAAGTGATTGGAAGATTCATATCGAAAATGTTAGTTGTCCCTTATCTGCTGGTTCTATTCATGCCTCGAAAAGAAGCGTTGCATGACCTATTCGCCGATACAATTGTCGAACATGAGCATTCTTATGAAAAAGAGATGCGCGTAGATTACCGGAAACGGATTGAGGGACAACAGTTGCAAGAGGGTACTATCATTTAGTAAGATAGATTTAGAAGAGGAGGCGTCTTAATGGCTAACGTTACATTCAAGAACAATCCCGTTACATTGCTTGGAAAAGAAGTTGCAGTAGGTGATACTGCGCAAGATTTCACGGTGCTTGCGAACGATTTGAGCCCAGTGACACTTGCCGATTCGAAAGGGAAGATCAGGCTAATCAGTGTGATACCTTCAATTGATACGGGAGTCTGTTCAACGCAGACACGTAAATTTAACGAGGAAGCTTCTTCACTTGGGGAAGACGTTCAAGTGTTGACAATTTCTGCAGATCTTCCTTTTGCACAAGCAAGATGGTGTGCAGCTGAAGGAATTGAAAATCTGCAGACATTATCCGATCATCGTGATCTATCATTTGGGGAAGCGTACGGCGTTGTTATGAAAGAACTTCGTTTGCTTGCGCGCTCTGTCTTTGTTATAGATAAAAATGATAAAGTGACTTATGTTGAATATGTTGGCGAAGGCACGGATCATCCTGACTATGAAAAAGCGATTTTAGCGGTAAAAGAATTAACGAAGTAAATAAAAAATACTACTGAAAGCCCACTCGGAAACGGGTGGGTTTTGTGAGTTGAGGGATAACTAAATGACAACAAATACAGAAAATATATTTTCATTCATTGATGCGTATGCGGAATCTTCAGAAGGACTTTACTTGGAAGCAGTTATTGAAGTTTGTCAGAAATGGCTTTCTGGGGATTCGCAACCTACTGTATCAGAAACAGTAACAAAAGAAGATATTCGCAGAGGTATTCAGCTTGCAATCCTAAAGGGAATGAAGCAAAATGTACAGCCTAACCATCAGATGACTCCTGATTCAATCGGAATGCTCATTGGACATATCGCTGGAAAATTAGCGGTGGGTGAACAAGGCATAACACTTTTAGACCCTGCAGCTGGCACAGGAAATCTTCTTTATACGGTCATGAACACAATTGAGAACGATGTCACTGCAACGGCAATTGAAATTGATGATTTGTTGGTAAGATTGTCTGCTGTTACAGCGGAGCTACTTGAACATCCTGTCACATTCTATGTTCAGGATGCATTGCGACCGTTATTTGTTGATCCAGTCGACATTACCGTAAGCGATTTGCCTGTCGGTTTTTATCCTGATGATGAAAATGCGCTCAATTATGAACTGATGCCTGTAGAAGGACACGCTTATGCGCACCATCTGTTCATTGAGCAATCGATGAAACATACGAAATCGGGTGGACATGGCGTTTTCATTATACCTGCAAATTTATTCGAGTCTAATCAGTCGCCTTTATTACATCCGTATTTGAAAAAACAAACGATTATCCGGGCGATTATTCAGTTGCCCGATTCGTTATTCAAAAATGCAGCACATGCAAAAAGTATTCTAATCTTACAAAAGCCCTCTCCCGATAAGAAAGTGACACATGATGTCCTCCTTGCGAAAGTTCCGAATATGACTGACAAACATGCCATGTCCCTGTTTCTTCAGAAAATTGATATTTGGGCTACTGAATAAAGAATTTCATTGAATTCGCCGCGGCGCTATCAGTCTTAGGGCTTAGGCTACCTCTTTTAAGGCGCCTTCACTTGGTTAATATAGATATTTATTTGTTCAATATATAGATAAAAGTCTAAAGTTACTGGTAAAGAAATGAGTTTAAAAGGAGCACTTTATATGCGGAACATTTTAGCGATCAACGCCGGAAGTTCATCCTTGAAATTTCAGCTTCTCCAGATGCCAGAAGAGCATGTGACGGCCAAAGGGCAAATTGATCGAATAGGTCTTTCAGAATCGGTTTTCACTATGAAATCCGAACAGGGCAGATTAGAAAAGAGACAAGATATTCAGAATCATACTGAGGCTGTATCCATGCTACTTAGCATGTTGTTGAGTGAGGGGATTGTTCAATCCTTCGGAGAAATTGATGGAATCGGCCACCGTGTTGTCCACGGCGGCGAGGTTTTTAGCGATGCCGTACTCATCAATGATGATGTAATCGCAACTCTTGAGGGACTATCCAATCTAGCGCCACTCCATAATCCGGCAAATATTGTTGGCATTAAAGAATTTAAAAAGGCATTGCCTGATGTGCCTGCGATTGCTGTTTTTGATACGGCTTTTCATCAGACGATGCCGGAAAGTTCTTTCCTTTATCCGTTACCTTACGAGTATTACAAAAAATATGGAATCCGAAAATACGGCTTTCATGGCACAAGCCATAAGTATGTAACAGAGCGTGCTGCAGAATTGTTAAATCGACCACTTGAAGATACGCGCCTTATTTCCTGCCATCTGGGAAATGGTGCAAGTATAGCTGCAGTTGAAGGTGGAAAGTCGCTCGATACGTCGATGGGTTTTACACCTCTTGCAGGAGTGACAATGGGGACACGTTCAGGAAATATTGATCCTGCACTCATTCCATATATTATGGAGCAGACGGGCAAGACAGTTGAAGAAGTCTTGGATATTTTAAATAAACAATCGGGTATGCTGGCAGTATCAGGTTTTTCAAGTGATTTGCGCGATATTGAAATCGAAGCTACCAAAGGGAATGCGCGTGCACAACTGGCTTTAGATGTCTTCGCGGATCGTATTCATAAATACATTGGTTCGTATGCCGCACGAATGGGCGGTGTGGATGCCATTATATTCACAGCGGGAATTGGTGAAAATAGTGATGTAATTCGGAAGAAAGTGTTGGAGGGCCTTGAATTCATGGGCGTTTACTTCGATCCTGATTTGAACTCGATCAAGGGAAAAGAAGTGCATATCAGCTTCCCATACTCCCCGGTTAAAGTATTAGTGATTCCAACCAACGAAGAAATCATGATTGCACGAGACACCATGCGTGTTGCGAAGTTGTAAATTGTTCAATACAGTATTTTAAGCAAAAAAAGAGTTGCCCGGGAAATAATAGGCAACTCTTTTTTGTTATTATAAAGCTTCAGGTGTACGAATGACGAGAACGTCACATTTCGCTGAGCGGACGATGTTTTCAGAAACACTGCCTATTAGGAAGCGTTCAACTGCATTCAGGCCTGTTGCTCCGCAAATGATCAGATCCGCTTCTAGTTTTTTAGAAAGATCTCGTGAAATCATCGTTTTCGGTGAACCATATTCTACAATGATGTTAACCCGTTGCAAGCCGGCTTTCTCGGCTTCTAATTTGTAGTCGTTTAACAATTCTTCTGCGAATTTCTGTGCGCGTTCTGCAATTGAGCGATCGTAAGCTTCAACTGCGGCATATGAGCGTGTATCGATGATATTGATAAGATTTAGTGTCGCTTCATTTCTGTCGGCGATTGCGACTGCTTTTTTGAAAGCCCACTCCGATTCCTTTGAACCATCTACGGCAACAAGAATTTGTTTGTATACTAATGGCATATTCCTCACTCCATTCTTAAATTGGTATACTAACTTACTTCGATAGAAAGATTGAAACTCCTTTTTAACTTAAAAAGAAAAAGCCGATTTCCAGGAAGATTCGACGAATTTATAACAATTTCAGTAAAAAGGTTTAGGTTTATTGTCGAATGGTTAAACAATCTGTTGAAAGAACATTCCTAAAATATTAAAACTCAGCACAAACGTTTACTTTCTGATAATATTAAATATGGATTGGTTCTATTGAAGCGTCTTCGAGGAATCAGTTAAATAATCATTTTTTAGGAGGAATAGCAATGCTTATTGGGGTTCCAAAAGAAGTAAAAAACAATGAAAACCGAGTCGCTATGACACCAGCTGGAGTTTTTAATTTAAAGTCAGCAGGTCATGAAGTCATCATTGAAAAAGGAGCGGGTCTCGGCTCGAGCTTTATGGATGAGGATTATATTGAAGCAGGCGCAAGAATTGTCGCGTCTGCAGAAGAAGCATGGAATGTGGATATGGTCATGAAAGTGAAAGAACCCGTTGCTTCTGAATACGGTTATTTCAGTGAAGGACTAATTTTGTTTACGTACTTGCACCTTGCACCTGAGTTAGAATTGACTAAAGCACTTCTTGACAATAAAGTTGTTGGAATCGCTTACGAAACAGTACAGCTCCCAAATAACTCGTTGCCCCTTCTTGCTCCTATGAGTGAAGTTGCAGGCCGTATGGCTACACAAATCGGTGCACAATACTTGCAACAAACGAATGGCGGAAAAGGTATTCTTTTGAGCGGCGTGCCAGGCGTCTCACGTGGTAACGTAACTGTTATCGGTGGTGGGCAAGCTGGAACGAATGCTGCTAAAATTGCTGTCGGGATGGGTGCGAAAGTAACAGTTCTTGACTTGTCAGTTGATCGTCTTCGTCAATTGGATGAAATCTTCGGAAATGATATTCAAACACTTGTATCAAACCCATTCAACATTGCTGAGTCTGTAAAAGATGCAGATCTTGTTGTAGGAGCTGTTTTAATTCCCGGAGCGAGAGCACCAAAACTTGTTTCAGAAGATATGGTGAAATCGATGAAACCAGGATCGGTTCTTGTAGATATCGCAATCGACCAAGGCGGTATTTTTGCGACATCTGACCGTGTAACGACGCATGATGAGCCAACTTATGTGAAGCATGGTGTTGTTCACTACGCAGTAGCGAATATGCCGGGTGCAGTCCCACAAACTTCAACAACAGCCTTAACAAACGTTACGGTTCCTTATGCACTTCAAATTGCGAACAAAGGATTCAAACAAGCTTGTTTGGACAATGTTTCTCTTCAAAAAGGGATTAACACAATGGAAGGGCACGTTACATATAAAGCTGTAGCAGATGCTCAAGGCGTTGAGTATGTAACAGCTGAAACACTATTGAACCGATAAGAATATATTTTAAAAGGCTGTCCCCGTTACGAAAGTGGGGACAGCCTTTTTTCTGTTGGCTAGAAATTTTTAGGATTTCGTACTTCTGTATGTCGTAACTTAGATTAGGCTCGCGTCTAGCAGACACCTTATGCTTTTCTAATTAAGGTTAAATGATTTGCAATTCTTTCGGGAATTTCGTTAGTACTTCCACACCATCAGCCGTAACAGCAACATCATCTTCAATTCGGACACCTGTGATTTCAGGATGGTAAATACCAGGCTCGATTGTGAAGACCATTCCTTCTTCAAGGACAAGTTCGTTTGTACCTGTAATAGATGGGAATTCGTGAACTGAAATACCAAGCCCGTGACCAATGCGGTGTGTGAAATATTTACCGAAACCAGCTTGATCAATCACATCACGTGCGGCTTTGTCAATCTCCATTGCTTTTACGCCAGGTCGGACTAAATTGACAGCTGCCTGTTCTGCTTGTTTTACCGTTTCATAAATCTCACGCATTGAATCCGACGGTTCGCCGAACGCAACTGTACGTGTAATATCGGAACAGTAACCATTATAAACGACACCAAGATCGAAGAGGATGAAATCGCCTTTTTGAATTTTACGATCCCCAGGCGTACCATGAGGCGATGCGGTTTTTGGACCTGAGAGGACCATCGTATCGAACGACATTTTCTCGGCACCTTTTTTCTTCATTTCAAACTCGATTGCCATAAGAATTTCAAGTTCCGTTTTACCTTCAGCAATTTCTCTGCAGCCAACTTCGATAGCGTAATCAGCCAGCTCAGCAGCTTTGCGTAAATTGTTTAGTTCGTCTTCGCTTTTGATATTACGCATGCTGTTTAACTGTTCATCCAAACGTACAAATTTTGCGTCTGTAAACAGTCCATCCATCCGTTCGAGACGCTCCACTGTTAGGTGTGATTTCTCGATTGCAACTGAAGTCGGGAGATCTCCGCGTATGCGGACAGCGTCCATGACAATATCCCAAGCATCATCTGTGTCTTCGTGTCCGACGACATCAAAAGACCATCCAGCAGCTTTTACGTCAGGTATTTCCATCAAGGGGCAAATGACGAACGGTTCAGCATCTTTAAATACCATTACACCAAGAAGACGTTCATGTGGATCGCTTTGAAATCCTGATATGTAAAATACATTGTCCGGTGTAGTAATGAATGCTGCATCCAAGTTTTCTTCATGAAGAAATTGTTGGATTTCTTTAACTTTACTCAAATTAATGACCTCCTATTTTTACTACTCTTATCATAACAAAAAAGAGGGTTTTTGGGTTGTATAACGAAATTTGATTTATAGGATAAAAAGGAGGAGATTGCTCAATGCAAATTTCATACCACGGTCATTCGATTGTGAAAATAAAAACAGGCAACTATACAATTCTTATTGACCCATACATTACAGGTAATAAGCTTACAGACTTAGAAGTTGCGAACGAGAAACCGGATTTTATTTTACTGACACATGGACATAATGATCATGTCGGAGATACGGTGGCCATTGCGAAGGCGAGCGATGCATTAGTTATAGCTCCAAACGAACTAGCTGTTTTCCTGGGCTGGCAGGGGGTAAGAACACATGGTATGAATATTGGGGGTGCCTGCAAATTTAATTTCGGAACAGTGAAATATACACAAGCGTTTCACAGTTCCTCCTACACAACAGAGGACAAAGAGATCATTTACACTGGTATGCCGGCAGGTATTTTACTAATGGCAGAAGATAAAACAATTTATCATGCCGGAGATACAGCGATTTTTGGCGATATGGAGTTGATTGGCAAGCTGCATCCAATCGACGTGGCTTTTGTTCCTATCGGTGATAATTTTACGATGGGGCCTCAGGATGCTGCATATGCGGTCGAGTTGCTCAACCCAAAACTTGCTGTTCCAATCCATTTCAATACATTTCCGCCGATTGAACAGGACCCTGAAACGTTCAAAGCGCTTGTAGTAAGACATGAGGTAAACGTAATGCAGGCAGGGGAAGCATTCGAATTATAAAAGCCCTGTACAAATGCTTTCTTCAAATGCCTGTTTTGTTGCAGTTAGGCGACCTGTTAGCGCTTTTCTATAAGCTCTTGTGGTAGAATAGCCTTAAGGTCATGATAGAGAAAAGGTGAAGACATGGCGACAAAACATGAATTGATACTCCGTTATATCGAGGGCTTAGCCGTCGGTGAGAAAATTTCGGTCCGTCAAGTTGCAAAGGCGCTGTCAGTCAGCGAAGGAACAGCTTACCGAGCCATCAAAGAAGCTGAAAATCAGAAACTTGTCAATACGATAGAGCGTGTCGGGACAATCCGGATTGAGAAGAAAAAGAAAGAAAATATTGAACGTCTCACATTCGCAGAAGTACTAAATATTGTCGATGGCCTTGTGCTCGGCGGTCGTGGGGGATTACATAAGACGTTGACGAAGTTCGTTATAGGTGCGATGCAACTGGATGACATGATGCGTTACATCGATGCGGGCAGTCTTCTGATCGTCGGAAATAGATTGAAAGCGCATGAAACAGCTCTTCTTGCCGGTGCAGCAGTACTTGTCACTGGGGGATTTGATGCGTCCGATGAGGTGAGGAAGTTAGCTGACGAATTAGAACTGCCTGTTATTTCGACAAGCTATGATACATTTACTGTCGCGACGATGCTGAATAGGGCAATCTATGACCAGCTGATCGAAAAAGAAATATTGCTGGTGGAAGATATTTTGACGCCGCTTACTGAAACAATTACACTTTCAGTAAAGGATACCGTGACTCATTTCCATGAGGTGAATGATAGGACGTCTCATACCGGCTACCCCGTTGTGGAGAAAAGAGGGAAACTTGTCGGCGTAATTACTTCACGTGATGCAATCGGAAAAATGGATAATGAATTGATTGAAAAAGTTATGACCCGCCATCCAATAACGGTAACGGGAAAGACTTCCGTTGCTTCAGCGGGACATAGTATGATCTGGGAAGGTATTGATCTGTTACCTGTCGTTTCGGACGCCGGACTGCTTGTTGGAATCATTAGTCGGCAAGACGTTTTGAAGGCTCTCCAAATGACACAGCGTCAACCTCAACAAGGCGAAACGATTGATGACATTATTAAAAATCAAATGAAAACAATCCCTGAACAACCGCATACTATTGAATTTACAGTCATTCCACAAATGACGAATCAGTTCGGTTCATTGTCATACGGAGCATTGACGACTTTATTAACCGAAGCGGGTAATAGAGCAATCAAAATGCGGAAACGCGGAGAAAGTGTTCCGGAGAATATGTCGCTTTATTTTATTAAACATGTCCAACTCGGCAGTGTAGTTGTTATTATTCCGCGAATTTTGCACATGAGCAGGCGGTTTGTAAAAGTTGATTTCGACATATTAACCGATGGAGAACTTGTGGCAAAGGCCATGATTATGTATCAACTGTTCGAACGGTAAATTAGCAAGGCAATTGTTCGTGTTAAATGGACGATAAAAAAACTGATGCTCATAATGAGCATCAGTTGTCGTTCAACTTCGTTTCTTCATCTACAAAGCTTCTGTAATGTTTGTAAGCTTTAAAATTGAAAATACCTACGTAAACTCCAAATATAATAAATAAAGCGGCAATAATGTACGTAGTGATACCGTTAAAAAGTATCAGCTGATTGATTCCAAAAAATAGAAGTAAGCCGCCCAGAGAGGCACCAGACATACTTGCGTACATTTTTTTGCGAATCGGGAATACTTGTCTTGTCCGGAATTGCCGGGTCTTAAAGTAAAAATAAGAGACCGCGGATGCAATAATGAAAAAAACGAAAATGAAATTTATACTTAACATGAAAGCCCTCCATTACATACAAACTTCTTACATTGTAGCGGCTTTTTGAAAAGATTGCGACCCGAATATATCGAAGCTTGGAGGAATCGGATATGAAAAGACAAATCATCGACACAATTGAAAAGTACGATAAAATTATTATTCATCGTCATGTAAGACCTGATCCAGATGCGTACGGATCACAATCAGGATTGAAAGAATTAATAAAAGCAAACTATCCAGATAAGCAAGTGTATGCTGTGGGCAAGCACGAAGAATCGCTTAACTTTCTAGCCCAGCAGGATCAAGTCGACCGTTCCTTTTATGAAGGAGCCCTTGTGATAGTTACTGACACAGGCAACACGGAACGGATAGACGGGGAATTTTATACAGAAGGTGATTTGCTTATGAAAATCGATCACCATCCCGATGCAGATCCTTATGGGGATGTGAAGTGGGTAAATACATCTTCAAGCTCAACGTCTGAAATGATCTATTCCTTGTTTGAAGAAGGAAGGGAATCCTATGGATGGAAAATGACTACTGACGCCGCCAGACTGCTGTTCGCCGGCATCGTTGGAGATACAGGCCGATTCCTGTTTCCGAGTACAACTGTAACTACATTTAACGTAGCAAGTGAATTGATTAATTTTGATTTTGATCGGACGGAATTATTTGCAGGCATGTATGAGGTTAAGCGGGAATTGCTTCATTTGAAAGGCTATATGTATCAAAACTTTACAATGGATGACAATGGAGCTGCTTTCGTTAAACTAAACAAAGCGACACTTGAACAGTTTGGGGTAACAGCTTCGGATACATCTCAACTTGTCGGAGCTTTGGGTGATGTACAAGGAATATGTGCATGGGTAATTTTCATTGAAGAAGAGGATCAGATTCGTGTCCGCCTGCGCTCAAAAGGCCCTGTCATCAATACGTTGGCTGCTCAATACGGAGGCGGCGGCCATCCGCTTGCCTCTGGCGCTTCAGTGTATTCGTGGGAAGAAGTGGAAGAAGTCATCACGAAATTAAAACAATTGTGTATGTAAAAAATAGGCGGAGGGATTGCATTGACACTTGTCTATCCGCAAGTAGTGACGGGCGCAGACTTACTGCGCGGAATTATCAAACTTGACCATTTAGCCCCGCTTCTGAAAAGGAGAGGGGCTAAATCTGTCGCCATCGTTAACTCGAAACTGTATGGTATTCGGTCATTTTATAAAGTTATGAAAAAATACGGAATCCGACCTGTTATTGGCTTATCGATCTTTTTGGAAACTGGTGATGGGGAAAATGTCCTTCTCTATGTCTATGCGAAAGATGATGAAGGTTATCGGAACCTATTGAAGATGAGCAGTGCTGTCTCTGTTAGGGATTCTGAGACATTACCACTTCAATGGCTGAAAGCTTACAGTTCCGGCTGTATCATTGTTTGTCCGTTGACGGACGTTTCTTGGGATTTATCAAGAAACGAAGAAGTATTCAATCGTGTCATAAATGATTGTGACAAGTCTTCGATTATCATTGGCATCGGCAGGCCGGAAGGTGAAAGACATCCTGAAGAAAAAATAATTGAAACCATTGCAGAGGCTACAAATACACTTATCGCCGCAGTCTATGAAAGCCGGTACATCGCTAAAGAAGATGCATTTGCATATGAAGTGGCAGAAGCGATTCGAAGTGGGTATAAGCTAAATGACCCAGTGAGACCTAAGAATAGACAAAAAGCTGCGTATATCCCTGAGGAGAGTGAGCTGACTGAATGGTTTGCGGATAAATCTGAATGGCTTTCGAATACTTCAAATATCCTCTTATCGTGCGATGCGGCATTACCTCCAAGTCAATCGCTTATGCCTGTTTTCCCAGTGCCGGCAGGAGAAACGTCACCATCATTGTTGGAGAAGAATAGCATGCTGGGATTGCAAAAACGTCTGGGGGAAGTGGAAGAAGCATATGAAGATCGTCTCCGTTACGAGATTGATGTCATTAGTAAGATGGGCTTTGCCGACTACTTTCTTATCGTTGAGGATTTTATGCGCTACGCCAAAGAAAATGCTATTCTGACTGGTCCAGGGCGGGGCTCTTCCGCAGGTTCTCTTGTTGCTTATGTGCTTGGTATAACAGATGTCGACCCGATTAAATACGGTCTAATTTTTGAACGGTTCCTTAATCCGGGACGTGTGACAATGCCCGATATCGATATCGACTTCGCGGATAATCGGCGTGCAGAAGTGATTGACTATGTCGCACAGAAATATGGGAAGACAAGTGTTGCACAAATCATCACATTTGGTACGCTATCCGCAAGGTCAGTCGCTCGAAACGTTGCACGTGTTTTCGATTTTTCGAATGAAGAAATGGCTTATTTATCAAAAGAAATTCCAAATAGACACTCGATTACCCTCGAAGAGGCAGTGACAGGATCGAAGGCGCTGCGAGATTGGATTGCAATTGATCCTGTGCGAAGCGATTGGTTCAAAGCTGCAATTTGTCTAGAAGGATTGCCCCGTAATGCATCGACACATGCTGCCGGTGTAATTTTATCTCCCGTTCCTTTGGTCGAGGTGGTACCGCTTCAAAGTGGCGCGGATGGAATTTATCTTACACAATGGCCGATGGGAGATGTTGAGGAACAAGGTTTATTGAAAATGGACTTTCTGGGCCTGCGGAACTTGACTTTACTAGATCGGATCAGGTCAATGATTGCTTATGATAGAGGAATTCGTTTGGATTTTGAAAAGATTCCACTGAACGATGAAAAGACATTTGACCTTTTCAAAGGGGGAGATATGGCGGGAATCTTTCAGTTTGAATCGGATGGAATGAGAGATGCCCTTCGTTTGATTCGCCCGAATCAATTCGAGGATATCTTCGCTATCACTGCACTTTATAGGCCAGGACCGATGGACAATATTCCGCTTTATAGCCGGCGGAAAAATGATAACGAGAAAATCATCTATATACATTCGCAACTCGAATCGGTTTTAAAAGAAACATATGGTGTTATCGTCTACCAAGAACAAATTATGGAGATCGCAGTCCGCGTAGCGGGGTTCACAATGGGGGAAGCGGATTTGTTAAGACGCGCCGTCAGTAAGAAGAATCGCGAAAATCTAGAAAAAGAGCGAATTCATTTCACGCAAAAAGCCATCGAAAACAACTTTCCTGAAAAGGCTGCTGTTGCAATCTATGATCTCATTGTAAAATTTGCAGACTACGGATTTCCCAAAAGTCATGCTGTCGCCTATTCACTTATTTCATATAGGCTTGCCTATTTAAAAGCGAATGAGCCAGCATATTTTTACGCGGCACTTCTGTCATCAATGACTGGCAACAACGATAAGGCGATGGAGCTGATGCGTGAAGCCGAGACTAGGGACGTTAAGATCCTGCCGCCGTCCATTAAACACAGTAAATATATGCACACAGTCGAGAACGGTTCAATCCGGATTGGACTTGGTTCTATCAAAGGCGTGACACCAACTTTTTATGACGCGATTAAGCGTGCAAGGAAGTCGGACGGTAACTGGAAGAGTTTATTTGATATGGCGGCATCCGTAGGAGGAGACTTTTTTACGGAGAAAGCCATTCGTCCTCTTGTAAAAGGAGGGGCACTTGATGAATTTGGTGAGTCAAGAGCTGTCCTGCTTGCTTCAATTGACGCAGCAATTTCCCATGCATTATTCATCCGCCCTAATGATGGCAACGATTTGCTAAGTGAAGTGATGCGCTCGGTTGCAAGTCCGAAGTATTCTCCAGGTGGTACGTTGCCGCGTATGATGCTGCTCGAATATGAAAGAGAAGTACTCGGTTTCTATCTTTCAGAACACCCTGCAGCTGAAGTGAAAAAAGCGGCAGGCGGAGGGTTCCATGATATTTCTTCAATTGACACAATAGCGGACCGCGCGTATGTGAAAATTGTAGGCCTTATTATTGAAATCAAACGAATTAGAACGAAAAAAGGGGAATCGATGGCTTTCATTACGATTCAAGATGAGACGGGAAATATATCTTGTACGTTATTCCCGAAACAATATACGATTTCAAGTAGTCAACTTACCGAAATGGCAATAATTCATATTGAAGGGATGGTGGAGCGTCGCAGAGGAAAGCCACAAATACTTGTTCAACAAACAAAAACTGTATGAGAGGCATGCCAATAAAACAGGCAAGCCTCTTTTATATTAGGTGGTTTCAGCGGCTATTTATTATATGTTTTCATTTTACATTTTACACTTTACGTTCACCGGCGTTTTCTGTATGCTAGAGACAGTAGTGGTCAGACCACTTGCCATCATGTTTATTTCCAAAGGGGTCCAAGCATGCAAAATCCAAAACCGTCGTCGAAAATGTTTCTCGGTATTGTCGGTCAACTTAGATCGATAATTAAAGAAGAAGGCATTGAAACCGGTGGCAAGCTACCTTCCGAGCGCGAGTTGGCAGAGCGTTTGCAGGCAGGAAGATCTACAATTCGCGAGGCGTTACGAAGTTTGGAACTGCTCGGACTTATCGAAACCCGACGTGGAGAAGGGACGTTTCTTACAGATTTCAAGAAGCATCAGCTTGTTGAAGTCCTCGCTGCATTCATCATGCAACAGCCGGATTCCGTCATTGATGTCCAGGAAACAAGGCGAATTCATGAAACGGCGGCAATCCTTGCTGTATGCAAGGACAGTACGTTACGGGGGCTACCGGTGTGGGAAAGCTTACTTACGAAAATCGACCAGGATGGGGAAATCTTACGAGAAGATATTATCCGTGAAATGATTGTTGCGACAGGGAATAGACTGTCGCTGAAAATCTGGTTTTTATTAAAACAATATAGTAAAGTGCCATTCGAAGAAATGTCAAAAGCAGATGAAAACGATATCGTGAAAATATTGCTTCATAACTTGTGTGCTGGCAATGTATTAACAACGTTGGAAGCTTATTCTGAATGGATTGAACTAGTTGAAGGTGAAAGAGGGGACAATGAAAAATGATCCGCGATATATTTATGAAAAACAGAAAAAAGCATACGACGACGATTCCTTCTGTTGATGCAAAAAACGATGTACCCGAGGGAATAATGACGAAATGTCCAGAATGTAAAAATATCATTTTAACAAAAGACTTAATGAAAGTAATGAAAGTCTGTCCGAAATGTGATCATCATTTGAAGATGACGGCAGCTGAACGGGTTGCATGTCTATTTGACGATGAATCATTTGAATCCATGGATGATCATTTAAAGACAGAAAATCCGCTTAAGTTTCCGGCTTATACAGAAAAGGTTGAGGCAGATGCAGAAAGGACAGGCTTGAATGAGGCTGTTTTAACTGGAGTTGGTAAAATTGATGGGCAAGAAATTGCGGTTGCCATTATGGATGCCCACTTCCGTATGGGCTCTATGGGATCAGTTGTTGGTGAAAAGATTACCCGTGCAATTGAAAAAGCAACTGCACTTGGCATTCCAATGATTATCTTTTCAGCGAGCGGTGGCGCTCGTATGCAGGAAGGCGTATTATCACTTATGCAGATGGCTAAAACTAGTGTCGCGCTCAAACGTCACGCTAGTGAAGGGCTGCTTTATATATCCGTTATGACCTATCCGACAACAGGCGGAGTGTCGGCAAGTTTTGCATCAGTCGGTGATATTAATATTGCAGAACCGAAAGCACTTATCGGGTTTGCGGGTAGGCGTGTTATCGAACAAACTGTCAGAGAAAAATTACCGGATGATTTTCAGACTGCCGAATTCCTACTGGATCACGGACAATTGGACGCAGTCGTTCACCGTGCTGAAATGAAAGAAACCTTATCCAAGATTGTTCGACTTCACGTGAAGGGGGCTAACTGACATGAGCAAGACGTTGAAATTCGAAGAACCGATCGTCAAGCTACGTGAGAAAATTGCCGAGCTTGAAGAGTTCACGGCAAACAACTCAGTTGACCTTTCTGATGAAATTGGAACATTAAAAATGCGTTTGAAAAAATTAGAAGAAGAGATCTACGGAAATATGGAACCATGGGACCGGGTTCAAGTGGCAAGACACCCCGAACGCCCGACCACGATTGATTATATCGATATGCTGTTTAAAGACTTCATGCAGTTACACGGGGACCGGGCTTATGGTGATGATGCAGCAATCGTTGGCGGAATCGCTTCATTTGAATCGATACCAGTAACGGTTATCGGACATCAGCGTGGAAAAGATACAAAAGAAAACGTTAAGCGCAATTTCGGAATGCCACATCCTGAAGGATACAGGAAAGCGCTTCGCCTCATGAATCAGGCTGAAAAATTTGGCAGACCGATCATTTGCTTTATCGATACAAAAGGAGCTTTTCCTGGCAAGGCGGCTGAAGAACGCGGACAAAGTGAAGCGATAGCACGTAATTTAGTTGAAATGGCTGGCTTGACTGTTCCGGTTATCTCAATCGTCATCGGTGAAGGCGGCAGTGGCGGAGCGCTGGCTCTGGGAGTAGCAAACCATATTCATATGCTTGAGCACTCAACTTATTCTGTCATTTCGCCCGAGGGCGCTGCAACAATCCTGTGGAAAGATTCCAGTCTTGCCAAACAAGCTGCGGAGGCGATGAAAATCACAGCCCCGCATTTAAAAGAGATGGGAATTATCGATGATATTATCCCGGAAGTGCAGGGTGGTGCGCATCGTGATGCAAAAGCGCAAGCCGTCAGTATTGGGAATTCAATTCGAACTTCGTTGGATGAATTAACGACACTGGATGGAAACGGTCTTATTGACCATCGTTATGAAAAGTTCCGCCGAATTGGTGTTTTTTCTGAATAAAAGAGAGGTGCGGGTGACCGCATCTTTTCGCGTTTAAAAAAGAATAAACTATACTAAGCAGGAGTGATTTCAATGAAGAAAATTGCTGTGTTGACGAGTGGAGGAGACGCGCCGGGCATGAATGCCGCAGTCCGAGCAGTTGTTCGAAAAGCAATTTACGAAGGGCTCGAAGTTGCGGGCATTTTTAATGGTTATCAAGGGTTAATCGAAGGGAAAATTGAACTTCTGCAACTCGGTTCAGTAGGTGATATCATACAACGGGGCGGGACGATATTACGCTCAGCACGCAGTTCTGAATTCCGGACACCTGAAGGCCGTGACAAAGCACTGCGTCAACTGAAGTTGAACGGTATCGAAGGACTAGTTGTCATCGGCGGTGATGGTTCGTTCAGGGGCGCTTACGAATTAACTGCCCTCGGTTTGCCGTGTGTCTGCGTTCCAGCCACTATAGATAATGACATCAATGGCACTGAATTCACGATTGGTTTTGATACAGCATTGAACACCGTGATTGATGCAATTGATAAAATTCGTGATACGGCTACATCCCACGAACGCACTTTTATTATTGAAGTAATGGGACGCGATGCAGGCGACCTTGCACTATGGGCAGGTCTTGCAGGGGGCGCTGAAACGATCCTTATTCCAGAAGAAAAATATGAAGTGCCTGCAATTATTGATAGGCTGAAGAGCGGTACAGGACGCGGTAAGAAACATAGTATTATCGTTGTTGCCGAAGGGGTTATGTCCGCCGCGGAGCTTGCTGAAATACTCAGATGTGAAGCGGATATTGAAACACGTATATCGGTATTGGGTCATATTCAGCGGGGCGGATCTCCTTCTGCACGTGACCGGGTCATTGCAAGCCAGTATGGAGCAAAAGCTGTAGAAGTACTGAAAGAAGGCCGCGGAGGCATTGCAATTGGCATGCGAAATCATGTGGTGGTAGACTATAATTTAAAGGACGTTTTCGAACAATCGGATGGTTTTGATGTAGAGATGTACAAGCTGTCCAAGGAATTGTCTATTTAATTTCATTCAGGAGAAATTTTCTGGTCTATAAGTGTAGAGATGAATGAGAACGATGCTTAAAATTCAGTGTAGGTTCAAACACTGACTGAAATGTACAACTCTGACGTTTCAGTTCGTCGCCTACTGTGGCAACAAAGCGGGATGAAGTTCAATTCCTCTCCACCGAGTAACCAAGAGAACGTGAATCCAGGCACTATTGATTGGGTGTTCAAAAAACTAAAAAGAGGCGATAGGCAATGAGAAAAACGAAAATAGTATGTACGATTGGTCCTGCAAGTGAATCACCAGAATTATTGGAACAACTCATTGAAGCGGGTATGAACGTAGCGAGGCTGAATTTTTCACATGGTAATCATGCAGAACATAAAGCTCGCATTGATGCCATTAGAAGAGTTGCACGGGAAAAAGGCAAAGTTGTTGGAATACTGCTTGATACAAAAGGTCCTGAAATTCGCACTCATTCCATGAAAAACGGACAAGTCGATCTCGTAACTGGACAGAAAATCGATATTTCCATGACGGAAGTCGAAGGGGATAATGATGTATTTTCAGTTAGTTACGATAAACTACTTGAAGATGTCGAAAAAGGGTCTGTCATTCTGTTGGATGATGGTCTTATCCAATTAGAAGTGACAGGTAAGGATAAGGAACAAGGGCTGATCCATACACTTGTCATTAATTCGGGTGTTTTAAAAAATAATAAAGGGGTTAACGTTCCAGGTGTTTCGGTACAACTTCCAGGAATGACAGAGAAAGACGCTCAAGATATTTTGTTCGGCGTTAAAGAAGGTGTCGATTTCATAGCTGCCTCATTCGTACGGCGGGCCTCCGATGTCATGGAAATACGCGCCCTCCTCGAGAAGAACGATGGATCACACTTGCAAATTATCCCGAAAATAGAAAATCAGGAGGGTGTAGACAACATCGATGAAATCCTGAATGTTTCGGACGGTCTAATGGTTGCACGCGGCGACCTCGGCGTAGAAATTCCTCCTGAAGAAGTACCTCTCGTTCAGAAGAATTTAATTGAAAAATGTAATCAAGCGGGTAAACCGGTGATCACGGCAACACAAATGCTCGATTCTATGCAACGTAACCCGCGGCCCACACGTGCGGAAGCGAGTGATGTGGCGAATGCAATTTTAGACGGTTCTGATGCAATTATGCTATCAGGTGAGACAGCGGCAGGACTTTATCCAGTCGAATCCGTCCAGACGATGGATCGGATTGCGTGCACGACGGAAGCAGCAATTGATTATCGTTCTGTCGTTTCAACGCGCAGACGTGAAAAACACGGCAATATGACAGAAGCGATTGGACAAGCAGCAGCATACACGGCAATTAACTTGAAAGTGAAAGCTATACTTGCGCCGACTGAAAGCGGACATACAGCCAAAATGATTGCTAAATATCGTCCAGGATGCTCTGTCATCGCTGTTACGTCATCTGAAACTTGTTCAAGAAAGCTATCTCTCGTGTGGGGCGTTTACCCAATCGTTGGAGAAAAAGTGACATCTATTGATGGGATTTTGCAGGAGACTGTAGAACAGAGTGTCAAACATCAGTATGTTGGACACGGTGATGTCGTCATCATTACTGCTGGTGTACCGGTTGGTGAAGCAGGAACAACGAATTTAATGAAAATTCATGTTATCGGCGATTTGCTTGCACGCGGCCAAGGGATTGGCAAAAATGTAGCTTACGGTCGAACTGTTGTAGCCAAGAATGCAACTGAGGCATTGGCCTATGACACAGAGGGGGCAATCCTGGTAACAAACGCATCTGATCGTGACATGATGCCTGCGATTGAAAAATGTGCTGGACTTATCACTGAAGAAGGCGGATTGACAAGCCATGGTGCTATTGTCGGACTTAGTCTAGGTATACCTGTTATCGTCGGTGTGAAGGATGCTACTAAACTGATCCGACATGGCAATGAAGTGACGATGGATGCTGAATCAGGTGTTATCTATAACGGACACGCTAGCGTGTTGTAAATAAGATAAGGCTGCTTCCGATAAGTTCGGTAAGCAGCCTTTTTAGGAGATGGACTTAATCATGAAATGGATTATACTTGCTTTTGTCTTAGTCCCAACAGCAGAACTAGGTTTGCTGATTTATTCAGGGAAAACAATAGGACTTCTCCCTACAATAGCGATTATCCTTGTTACTGGTCTGGGCGGGGCTTATCTAGCCAAACGCCAAGGGATGAAAGCATGGACGGAATTAAGGACGCGTATGGCTGTTATGGAGACTCCAGGGGATGCCCTTATCGACAGTTTCTGTATTCTCTTAGGAGGAATCCTGCTAATATTGCCCGGGTTTATTACTGATATTGTCGGCTTTTTATTGCTCTTTAAAGGTCCGAGAAATTTAATCAGGCCTTTCATCCAGAAATGGATCTATAATAAAATGAAAAATGGACAAATTGTTATCCGGTAAACAAAGGGTGCTGTCTTATTTTCAAGGCGGCAAAAAGAAGGAATGGCGTCAGTAAAATACCAGGTAATCCGAATAGATAAAAGGAAGAAGCTGTTATGAAAAAAGCATGGATCGGTTTTAATTGGAAAGTGGATGCCCACATATATGATTCAGCCATTTGTCGTGTTGTCATAGTGAAAAGGTAAAGCAATATAAGTGAAACTCCAACGTACAGGTTGCTTGTATATAAAAAGAAAGCGGCCATAGGTAGAAGGAATAAGCCAATTCCGAGAAATGGAAGGCTGTCTGCAAGAGAGATAAGAAAAGCGTTGCCGATTGGCGAATCGAATCGTAGAAGGAAGAACCCTATTGTAATAATCAAGAATGTTAAAAGAAATAAGCGTGCTTCAACTGAAACGAAGGTGCCGATAAGCTGGCCAGACTTTGTAAACATCCTCTTCGCGGGCTGCCGTATTGTAACAGGGAAATACACCAGAAACCAGTACCGGTTTTTACCGGATTCCCGTAAGGCGAAAAAGTAAGCAACGAGGAAAATGAACCAGCCGAATAACTGTTGAAATACAGTGCTGATTATCGTTAAGGTGTATTCTAAAAGTGCATGTCCATATTCAACGACTTTATCTTCCAAGAAAGTGAACAGTTTACTTGGGATATCGGTGTTCTGTGTAAATGGCGCTATATGGCGTTCGACAGTTGGAACGGTGTCAATCAGTCCGTGTAGCGCGATAAATGTGAACGCACTCATTAAAAAGAGCATAAGTGTCATAACCAATAGCGTTGCAATTGTTAGTGGAAGCTTGGTCATTGAGCGGACGGATGATAAGATAGGTGCAGTGAAGTAGGCAATAATGACAGCGATTGCCGCTGGGGGAACAGTGAACAGGATAATACCCGTCAAAACGGCAGGCAACCATTTCATGAAAATCGAATGAAAAACTTGTTGCCTGTTATGATTCTCTGGCATTTTCCGCCTCCCTTTTCATGAATTAAAAAACAAAAACAAGCGTTTCCATTCACAAAGATGACAAAATTGATTATAATGGTCGTTGTAAGCGTTTTAGGAAGAGTATTATTAGCAGACTGGCTGTTCTTCTGTCTTTTTCTGTAGATTGGACAGCTATACTGGAAGAGGGAGCGATTTATATGACATCAACCAAAGGGTTGGAAGGAGTCGTAGCGACACAGTCAGCAATCAGTTCTATTATTGATGACACACTTACATATGTCGGCTATGACATTGACGATCTTGCAGATAACGCCAGCTTTGAAGAAGTTATTTATCTTCTTTGGCACCAACGTCTGCCGAAAGAGGATGAACTTGCAGAGCTGAAAAAACAGCTTGCAGAGAATATGTCTATTCCTCAAGAAGTACTTAATCATTTCAAAACGTATCCGATTGGGGAAGTTCACCCTATGGCGGCACTGCGTACTGCAGTTTCTCTCCTTGGATTATACGATGAAAAAGCGGAAGATATGTCTGAGGAAGCAAATTACGAAAAAGCGATCAAGCTTCAAGCGAAAATTGCTACAATCGTTACTTCATTCTCTCGTATCCGCAAAGGTCTTGAGCCAGTCGCTCCGAAAGAAGAGCTGGGCTATGCTGAAAACTTCTTGTACATGCTCACTGGTGAAATGCCTGCAGCAATCGCAATTGAAGCATTCAACAAAGCACTTGTACTTCATGCAGACCACGAGTTGAATGCATCGACATTTACAGCACGCGTATGTGTCGCAACACTTTCTGATATGTACTCTGGTGTTACAGCTGCTATCGGTGCACTCAAAGGCCCACTTCACGGTGGTGCAAACGAACAAGTTATGAAAATGCTGATGGAAATTGGCTCAGAAGACAAAGTTGAGGCATTCATTCGTGCTAAACTGGATAATAAAGAAAAAATCATGGGCTTTGGCCACCGCGTTTACCGTAAAGGTGATCCGCGTGCGAAACATCTTCGTGAAATGTCTAAGCGCTTGACAGAGCTTCGCGGGGAAGAAAAGTACTACAATATGTCCAGTAAAATCGAAGAAATCGTTACAGGCGAAAAGAATTTGCCGCCAAACGTAGATTTCTATTCAGCTTCTGTTTATCACTCGCTTGATATCGATCATGATTTGTTTACACCGATTTTTGCGGTTTCTCGTATTTCGGGATGGATTGCACATATTCGTGAGCAATATGCGAACAATAGACTGATTCGCCCTCGTGCAGATTATATCGGACCGGGCATGCAGAAGTACGTGCCAATTAAAGAAAGATAAGAACTTTATAACATGGGGCGGCGTACATATGCCGGCCCTCTGATTTTGAAATTGGGAGGAAATTAAACATGACTAACGGTGGGAAAATTACAGTAACTGATGGTGTTTTGAACGTTCCTGATCACGCAACAATTCCTTTTATTATCGGTGACGGCACGGGGCCGGACATTTGGCATTCAGCTTCACGTGTACTTGAAGCAGCTGTTGATAAAGCATACGGCGGCAAGAAGAAACTTGTTTGGAAAGAAGTTCTTGCAGGGGAGAAAGCATTCAATGAAACTGGCGAATGGCTTCCACAAGCAACACTCGATACAATCGAAGAGTATTTGATCGCTATTAAAGGACCACTTACTACGCCTATCGGCGGCGGTTTCCGTTCATTGAACGTAGCGCTTCGCCAAGAATTGGACCTTTATACATGCCTGCGTCCAGTCCGTTACTTTGAAGGTGTTCCATCACCTGTTAAACGTCCTGAAGACTGTGATATGGTTATCTTCCGTGAGAATACAGAAGACATCTATGCTGGTATTGAATACCAAGAAGGTACACCTGAAGCGAAAAAAGTTATCGATTTCTTCCAAAATGAAATGGGCGTTAAAAACATCCGCTTCCCGGAAACTTCAGGAATCGGTATCAAACCTATTTCCGAAGAAGGAACAAAACGTCTAGTTCGTGCTGCTCTTAATTATATTATTAAAGAAGGCCGTAAGTCATTGACGCTTGTTCATAAAGGGAATATTATGAAGTTTACCGAAGGCGCATTCAAAAACTGGGGCTATGAAGTTGCTGAAAAAGAATTCGGCGATAAAGTCTTCACATGGAATGAGTACGATAAAATCAAAGATGCTGACGGTACGGATGCTGCTAACAAAGCACAGTCGGATGCTGAAGCAGCAGGCAAAATTATCGTTAAAGATGCGATTGCTGATATCTTCTTGCAACAAATCTTGACACGTCCAAAAGAGTTTGATGTTGTTGCAACAATGAACTTGAATGGTGACTACATTTCTGATGCACTTGCGGCGCAAGTCGGCGGAATTGGTATTGCTCCAGGGGCAAACATCAACTACATCACTGGACATGCGATCTTTGAAGCAACTCATGGTACTGCACCGAAATATGCAGGACTTGATAAAGTTAATCCTTCTTCACTTCTACTTTCGGGTGTCTTGATGCTTGAACACCTAGGATGGAACGAAGCGGCAGCTATGATCACTACTTCAATCGAAAAAACTATCGTCTCTAAAGTTGTTACTTACGACTTTGCACGTCTAATGGATGGCGCAACAGAAGTGAAAGCATCAGAGTTTGCAGACGAATTGATCAAAAACCTTAAGTAAACAAATTAGGACGGAGGGGGTTTATCCCCCTCATACATATAAATAAAAGGAGAGAAAACTCATGACAATGAAACGTAAAAAAGTCTCAGTTATCGGTTCTGGTTTCACAGGTGCAACTACAGCATTTCTTTTAGCTCAAAAAGAGCTTTGCGATGTAGTTATCGTCGATATTCCACAAATGGAAAACCCGACTAAAGGGAAAGCGCTTGATATGCTTGAAGCTGGCCCTGTTCAAGGTTTTGACGCTAATATTATCGGAACTTCAGATTACGCAGATACTAAAGACTCTGACATCGTTATCATCACCGCTGGTATTGCACGCAAACCAGGTATGAGCCGTGATGATCTCGTTCAGACGAACCAAAAAGTCATGAAAATTGTTACAAGTGAAATTGTAAAACATTCTCCTAACACAACAATCATCGTTTTGACAAACCCTGTCGATGCAATGACTTACACAGTCTACAAAGAATCGGGATTACCGAAAGAACGCGTAATCGGGCAATCTGGTGTGCTTGACACTGCACGTTTCCGCACGTTTGTAGCGCAAGAATTGAACATGTCCGTTAAAGACGTTACAGGTTTTGTACTTGGCGGCCATGGTGATGACATGGTTCCGCTTGTGCGCTATTCTTACGCAGGCGGCATTCCGCTTGAAACGTTGATCTCTGCTGAACGTCTAGAAGAAATCGTTGATCGTACACGCAAAGGTGGGGCAGAAATCGTTAATCTTCTTGGGAATGGTTCTGCATATTATGCACCAGCTGCATCACTTGTTGAGATGGCTGAAGCGATTCTAAAAGATCAGAAACGTGTCCTTCCTTCGATTGCATACCTTGAAGGCGAGTATGGACTTGACGGTATTTACATCGGTGTCCCGACTGTGCTTGGCGCAGCTGGTATAGAAAAAATTATTGAACTGGAACTGACTGATGACGAAAAAGCGGCATTAGCTAATTCTGCTGAATCCGTAAAAGCTGTTATGAAAGTTCTTGCGTAACTTGAATTAGCAGAAGTCCCTGTGGATTCAAGTTATTCCTCCGGCAGATGGTACAAATTTTGAAAGGAAATAACTGCGCAAGCGCAATTCAAAATTTGGATGCAATTACGCTGAGGAATAAATGATTATCCTCACTATTAAATCGGGTAGCCTATGCTACTCGATTTTTTTTCTGATTATTGATAAACTTGTATTATCACATTTCAAGGAGGAAATAAGTTGATACTAGGGAAGAAAAGACGTCTCGGTAGAAAGATAGAAGAGATAACTGTTGGAGAAAAATTAAAACTGACGGAGAAAATAGAAGATAAAGACCTATTACTCTATCTCGGACTAACAAATGATAGCAACCCACTTTACATCCAGCATGATTACGCTTCACAGACAGCTTATGAATTGCCTATCGTACCGACTATCATGCTGACAGGGATTGTGACATCAGCCGTTTCGAAGTATCTGCCTGGTCCTGGTTCACATATCGTTAAACAGGAATTGTCATTTCCAAAAGCTGTGTTTCACTATACAACGATCAACTTCTTACTCGAAATTATTCATGTAGATAAGGAAAATAACTCAATAGACATTTCAATCGAAGCGTGTGATGAAAAGGAAGACATCGTCATTACTGGAATAGTGACAGTCATTCCGCCAAAAGTGGAAGAGCGTCTCACATCGCAAGCAATGGAGAATTTTTGACAGGAGACTGATGCGAGATGAATTCAAGTTCTAGGAAAATATTAATTGTCGATGACGAACAACCGATTCGAACGTTGCTTGAATATAACTTAAAGCAAGCGCAATATGAAACAATCACTGCCGCGGATGGGGAAGAAGCTGTATTAAAATCAGAAATGGAAAAACCTGATTTAATCTTACTTGACTTAATGCTCCCCAAAATGGATGGGATCGATGTTTGCAGAACGCTAAGACAGCGCGGTCTTGATATTCCGATCATCATGCTCACGGCAAAAGGGGATGAGCTTGACAAAGTGTTGGGTCTGGAGATTGGCGCAGATGATTATATGACGAAACCGTTCAGTCCTCGGGAAGTCGTCGCGCGCGTTAAGGCAGTATTGAGACGTAGTGGGGAATGGGCAGGACAAGTTGAAGAAACTGGAGTTTTAACCTCTGGATTATTAACGGTACACGCTGAACAATACGAAGCTTACCTTGACAAAGTAGTACTCGAATTTACTCCGAAAGAATTCGAACTACTTGTTTATTTCATGCAGAATAAGAATCGTGTGCTTTCAAGGGATCAGCTTTTGAGTGCAGTCTGGAACTATGATTTTGCTGGAGATACACGCATCGTTGATGTCCATGTGAGCCATTTACGTGAGAAAATAGAAGAAAATACGAAAAAACCAGCTTTCATTAAAACTGTGCGTGGGATTGGCTATAAGTTTGAGGAACCGAAGGCGTGATGAAAGATCTGTATTCTCGATTAGCTATCGCATGTGCAGTTCTTCTTTCAGTTCTTTTAACTGGCCTTGGTATTGTCCTAGGTCAGTTTTTCCCTTTATTCGCAAGGGATGTTGCCATTGATTTGCAACGGCAATACTGGGTTTATTTAATAATTACGCTGATAATTGCATTTGTTATCTCTCTCTTAATAGCTATGCGCATGATGATGCAGTATGCTCGTCCGGTCGATGAAGTGACAAGAGTAGCTGTTCAAATTGCGCAAGGTGATTACCTGATAAGGACCAAGACAGACGAACCTGAATATGACAATGAACTTGCAATTGCTGTAAATAAAATAGCGAGTAACCTGCAAGAAATGTCGACACTTCGCACCATGGAACAAGAGCGATTAAAAACACTTATCGAGAGCATGGGGAGCGGCCTTCTTATGTTTGGCCGCGAAGGAGCAGTCAATCTTGTGAATGGGGTATTCGAGAAGACGTTTGGATTTTCGAAAGAGGAACTGATCGGAAGGACTTATAAAACAATTGGTCTGCCTGCCGATATTGAAAATCTGATTGAAGCAGTTTTTATGACAGAACAAGTTCATGAAAAACAGGTACGGTTGGATGCAGGGGGGCTCTTTTCCTATATGGGCGTTTATGGTGCCCCGGTTATCGGTCATCATGGCAATTGGCTCGGTATTGTCGTTGTTATGCACGATATTACAAAGCTTATAAAACTTGAAGAGGTAAGAAAAGATTTCGTCGCAAATGTATCCCATGAGCTTCGTACACCTATTACGTCCATTAAAGGATTTACTGAAACGTTATTGGACGGTGCAATGAACGAGCCAGTAATTATGAAAGAGTTTCTTGAAATTATTCAAAAGGAAAGCGACAGATTACATCTATTGATTGATGATCTGCTGGAATTGTCGGCTATGGAAAGGGAAAGTTTTTCCCTTCAGTTCTCACAAATCAATCTGAAGGAAGTAATAAACGATGCAATGACAATTGTTTCTGGAAATTTAGAGCGCAAGAAAATGAACTTCGTTTTAGACATTCCTGATCAAATTATTATTGAAGGCGACGCCGGTCGGCTTATACAAGTGATGGTGAATCTATTATCAAATGCCATTAATTATTCGAAAGAACAGACAAAAATCACTGTTTCAGTCAAAATGATGGCACATGATGTCCTAATCAAAGTGCAAGATGAGGGAATTGGAATTGAGCAGTCGGAATTGACACGGCTGTTTGAACGCTTTTACCGGGTTGACCGTGCCAGAAGCCGTGAATCAGGAGGAACGGGACTCGGGCTTGCTATCGTAAAGCATCTCGTGGAAGCCCATAGCGGAACGGTAGAATTGGAAAGCACAATCGGAATAGGCACTACTATCAGTATCCAAGTCCCTTTGCGACAATGAAAATGAGTGATCCGTAATCAGGGGATCACTCATTTTTATTTTGTTAAATTCTGATATTATGAAACTTTTAACTTGGCAGACCGTATAACAGATTGATACATAAGAGAAGGGGGCTTACAAATGAGCACACGCCGTACTTTAATGACAGTTGGAATGATCATCGTTGGGTTATTGCTGCTTATCGTTGCTTTTACAACATGGTACACAGTCGACGAATCGGAACAGGCTGTCGTCATCACATTTGGAAAAGCAGATACAACAGTGACAGATTCGGGGCTACATTTTAAATTACCATGGCCTATTCAGAGGGCTGAAATACTCTCTAAAGAGACATATAGTCTTCAATTCGGATATAAGCAAGATTCCGGAGGGGAGCTGGTTTCGTATGATAAAGAAACCAAGATGATTACAGGTGATGAATATATCGTGCTGACTGACTTGGTAGTCCAATGGAAAATCACCGAGCCGCAAAAATATTTATTCAATGCTCAGGATCCAAAAGAAATCCTTCATGACGCTACGTCTGCATCGATCAGGTCCATCATCGGCAGTTCAACAATAGACGCAGCACTAACGGATGGGAAAGCGGAAATCGAAGCGCAGACGCGCGAATTACTGTCGACACTCATTGGTAAATATGATATCGGAATTGCTGTACAAGGCGTCAAGCTTCAAGATGTCGAACTTCCGAATGCTGAAGTCCGGGCCGCCTTCACAGCCGTGACGGATGCACGCGAAACAAAAAACACAAAAATAAATGAAGCGAAAAAGTATGAGAACCAAAAAAAGAACGAAGCAATCGGGGAAGTTGACGCGGTCAAATCGAATGCAATTGGGCAAAAGAAAGCACGTACTGAGCTAGCGTTAGGTGATGTCGCACTTTTTAATGACCTCCTTGCAGAATACTCAAAGAATAAAGCAATCACGCGTCAACGGCTTGTCATCGAGACACTTGAACAAGTATTGCCGAAAGCAAAAATTTATATTATGAACGACACAGGTGAAACGGTGAAATATCTTCCGTTGCAGCAAATGGAAAGTACACCACCACCGCCAGAAGAGCCTAAAACGGAAGGGGTTGAAACGGATGGCAAATGACAATAATCCATTTAAATCCATCGAAGAAAAATTCCTTGAAAGACAGCGCGAGAAACAGAAAAGGCCAAAAGCGACAGGTGGGCCTGTTACACCAAAAGCACCGATTGAAGTCAAGAAATATGTAAAGTTGACACTTATCCTCACCGCCATATTTGCATTAGCAGTCATCATGATCGCTAATATTTTCATCGTTAAAGAAGATGAATACCGCGTTGTACGACAATTTGGGGAAATTAAGCGCATCGTTCAGGAACCAGGAATGAACATGAAAATTCCATTCATCCAAAGTGTTACTTCTCTTCCGAAAAGTCTGATGACCTATAATGTCTCGGAAGCTGAAATAAATACCAAAGATAAGAAGCGTATCATCATCGACAACTATTCAGTTTGGAGGATCACCAATCCCGGAAAGATGATTTCAAATGCACGAAATATCATCAATGCTGAAGCTCGGATGGAAGAGTTCATCTACTCAGTTGTTCGAACAGAACTGGGGCAGCTGAATTATGTAGATGTCGTCAATGATGAAAATTCTTCCCGAGGCAGTTTGAATGACCGTGTAACGAAACGGGTAAATGAATTTTTAGCTGAGGGGAACTACGGAATCGAAGTTGTGGATGTCCGTATGAAGCGCATTGATTTGCCTGAGGAAAATGAACAATCGATTTATACGCGGATGATTTCTGAACGTCAATCGACTGCTCAATCTTATTTATCACAAGGGGATGCAGATAAGCGCCGGATCGAAGCGGAGACAGACCGTGAAGTGCAGGAGATGCTGGCAACTGCAAAAAAAGAAGCAGCAATTATCCACGCTGAAGGAGAATCCGCAGCGGCAAAAATCTATAATGATTCATTTTCAAAAGATCCAGAGTTTTATAACTTGTATCGTACACTTCAGTCATATACGAAAACAATCGGTGATGATACGATGATCATCATCCCAGCCGACTCTCCGTACGCAAAAGTGCTGACAGGCTATCTTGAGTAAAGAATAGCGTAGGAAGCTGTCCAAATGGCCACATAACCCGTTGGCAGTGAACTTGAATTTAACCTAAACATCGCGTCGTTTTCTTTTATACTTGCCCCCGTGGTAAGATGAATGAAGATGACGTTTTTTTGAATAGGAGTGGAATATACGTGACGACTAAGAAAATCGTGTTACTTGACGGAAACAGTCTGGCATATCGGGCATTTTTTGCATTGCCTTTACTAACCAATGATAATGGAATCCATACCAATGCAGTATACGGCTTTACAATGATGTTGCAAAACATCCTGGAAGAAGAAAAACCTACACATATTCTCGTTGCATGGGATGCAGGGAAAACAACATTCAGGCATAAAACGTATGGAGAATATAAAGGTGGACGTCAGAAAACACCACCGGAATTATCGGAGCAATTCCCTTATTTGCGTAAGCTTCTTGATGCCTACAATATTCCTCAATATGAACTGGATCAGTACGAAGCGGATGATATCATCGGTACGCTCAGTAAGACGGGCGATGCGGATGGTTCTGAAATCGTCGTCATTTCAGGGGACAAAGATTTAACGCAACTTGCAAGCAGTAATACTACGGTGTTCATCACCCGAAAAGGGATGACGGACATTGAGAAATACACACCTGAACATGTAATGGAAAAGTACGGCATCGAGCCCCGTCAAATCATTGATATGAAAGGGCTTATGGGCGATGCTTCAGATAATATTCCGGGTGTCCCCGGTGTCGGTGAAAAAACGGCACTTAAATTATTGGTGGAATATGGCTCTATTGAAAATGTGTACAAATCACTCGATAAGATTACAGCTAAAAAACTGAATCAGAATTTAACGGAAAATCAAGAGCAAGCGTTCATGAGCAAAGACTTAGCGACAATCGAAGTAGCTGCGCCAATCACGGTCTCCCTGAATGATTTAGCGTATGAGGGACCTGACATGGAAGAAGTGACGAGTATATACCGTGAATTGAAATTCAAAACGCTTCTTGATAAAATCGCACCGCAAGCAGCGGAAGAGCCAAAAGAAGCGATTGATGTGACAATCGTTTCGGAATTAATGGATGCGGATTTATCAAACGAGATGGCAATACATGTCGAAATGATGGATGAAAACTATTTGACTGCAGAAATTCTTGGAATTAGTCTGGCAGATGAAAAAAATACGCTTTTTGTCCCGTTAGAGGTTGCAAAAGAGTGTGTTGCGTTCAAAAACTGGCTGCAAAATACGGACAAGTTGAAATACACGTCCGATTCGAAAGCGGCTTTCGCATCGCTTGCGCGGCAAGGTATGGAGGCAGAAGGGTTCCAATTCGATTTACTGCTTGCGACATACATTGTCAATCCTTCGACAACTTATACAGATGTTGCCTCTGTTGCAGGCGAATTTGGCTACACAGAGGTCGAGCATGATGAAGTGATTTACGGAAAAGGAGCGAAGAAAGCGGCACCAGCACAGGAGATGATTGCGGAGCACGCAGGCCGTAAAGCGCAAGCAATTTGGAAACTGCGTCCTGACATCGAACAGAAATTAAAGGAAAACGATCAGTATGATTTATACCATGAGCTGGAACTACCGCTTGCGGCGATTCTAGGCAAAATGGAAACGACGGGCGTTATGACAGATCGGGAGACACTTCTAACTATCGGGAGTGAACTTACTGCTAAGCTGGCCACACTTGAAACAACTATTTATGAAATTGCCGGGGAAAAGTTCAATATAAACTCGCCTAAACAGCTGGGTGTCATTCTCTTTGAAAAAATCGGACTTACTCCGATTAAAAAGACGAAAACCGGTTACTCAACAGCAGCTGACGTACTTGAAAAGCTTGAAAGCGAACATGAAATCATCAGCCACATTTTAAACTACCGTCAACTGGGTAAATTAAACTCGACTTATATTGAAGGTCTGTTGAAAGAAATCTTTGAGGACGGGAAGATTCATACACGGTTCCAGCAAGCGCTCACTACAACGGGGCGACTCAGTTCCATCAATCCGAACTTGCAGAACATCCCTGTACGGCTCGAAGAAGGAAGAAAGATCCGAGCGGCGTTTGTTCCGTCCGAACCAGGCTGGTATCTGTTTGCTGCAGATTATTCGCAAATCGAGTTGCGGGTACTTGCTCATATATCACAAGATGAGAAGCTCATTGAAGCGTTCCGTGAAGGCGCAGACATTCATACGAAGACGGCAATGGATGTATTCGGAGTGGATAATGACTCCGTGACTTCAGACATGCGTAGGGCGGCGAAAGCGGTAAACTTTGGAATTGTCTATGGTATAAGCGATTATGGACTTTCACAAAGTTTGGGTATTACACGGAAAGACGCAGCAAAGTTCATTGACACATATCTGAGTAGCTTCCCGGGTGTCAAGCAGTATATGAGTGACAGCGTTGCAGAAGCGAAGATAAAAGGCTATGTGACGACGCTCATGAACCGCCGACGTTATTTGCCGGAAATTACAAGTTCGAATTTCAACCTGAGAAGTTTTGCAGAACGGACAGCTATGAATACGCCGATTCAAGGAAGTGCGGCTGATATCATTAAAAAAGCAATGATTGAGATGGCAAAACGTCTTGAAGCTGATGGTATGCAGACGCGTATGCTCCTGCAAGTGCATGATGAGTTGATCTTTGAGGCACCGGAAGACGAAATCGAAAAACTAAAAGTAATCGTACCTGAAGTGATGGAATCAGCTCTTGCGCTGGACGTGCCATTGAAAGTTGATTGGGCATTTGGATTATCTTGGTATGATACGAAGTGAGGGGATATAATGCCTGAACTGCCTGAAGTAGAAGGGGTCGTCCGAGCACTCGCACCTGTTGCGATCGGAAGGACAATCCAGAACGTGACCGTTTCAGACACGGTCATCAAATCAAAACAACTTGGAAAAGAAGCCGTGATAAAAGGGATCACAACCGAAGATTTTATAGCAGATATGGCTGGGATGAAGATCAATGACGTCACACGACGCAGTAAATACATTTACTTTCATCTAGCGAAAGACGGTAACACCTGCCTTCTTGTCAGCCATCTCGGCATGTCAGGTGCATGGTTCACAGTTAACTCTGTCGATGACATTACGGAAATGAAATTTCGCAACCATGTTCACGTCATCTTTACGCTGGAAGGCGGAGGATTGCTTGTCTATTCAGATATTCGCCGCTTTGGAGAATTGCGGCTTCTTGGCTGCGAAGCGGACCATCCGCCATTATTGAAAATGGCCCCCGAACCGTTCGCCGCAGAAGCGCACAATCATTTTCTGGAAATGGCAGCTACCCCGAAATATGCGCGGAAACCGATTAAAGAAGTCATAATGGATGGGCATGTTATTTCGGGATGCGGAAATATTTATGCGACGGAAGCACTTTATAAGATGAATATTCATCCGGGTAGGACTACAGAGCGAATTAGTCAGAAACGGAAAAATGAATTATTTGACGTAATCGTGGATGTCTTACAGGAAAGTATCGATGCTGGCGGCAGTTCCATTTCCGATTATCGGAATATTAATGGAGAAGCGGGAACAATGCAGGACCGGCTAAAAATGTATGGGAGGAAAGTTTGCCCAGAATGCGGCTCCGCCACGAGAAGTATGAAAATAGCGGGCAGGACATCTGTTTATTGTCCGACATGTCAGAAATAATCGCTGGAAAGAGGGATATTCTATGATTATTGGTTTGACCGGCAGTATTGCAAGCGGAAAGAGTACCGTTTCCGCAATGCTGAAGAAAAGAGGGTTTCCGATTGTAGATGCAGATGAAATTGCTCGGCTGGTTGTTGAACCTGGCAGTCCAGTCCTGATGGAAATCAGTCGCCTATTTGGGCAAGAATTTTTAAGGGAAGACGGATCGCTAAACCGTGAAAAACTTGGTGAGCGTATATTTGGAAACGAAGAAGAGCGTTTGAAGTTAAATAGCATTATCCATCCAGCCATACGGAAAGAGATGCTGAAACAAAAAGAACAATGGATTTCTAGCGGATCAAACACAGTCATCTTAGACATCCCACTTTTATTCGAAAGCAAACTGCAATCGTTTGTAGATAAAATTATTGTCGTGTCCACCACACCTGAAATTCAAAAAGATCGGCTCATGTCGAGAAATGTGTTATCGGAAGAAGAAGCCGATGCTCGAATTAGTTCCCAGCTGCCTCTGAAAGAAAAGGAACTAGGCGCAGATGCCGTTTTATACAATAACGGGACGATAGAACATACGGAGAGCCAGCTAGATGGGATACTATCTGTTTGGAATGCGAAACCTTAGTTTTATTCTGAAAAGTGGGACATTGAAATAAGCAACATTAACCCTTTGTTGTTGTTTAATATGTGTTATACTAATGAGCGAATAAAGATAAAAAGTATAACATACATACGGGAGGATCTTCACATGACTACTTCTATTGCAATAAATGGGTTTGGACGTATTGGACGAATGGTTTTTCGCCAAATGATTAAAGAAGATGATGTAACTATTGTTGCGATAAACGCAATGTATTCTTCAGAAACGCTTGCTCATCTTATAAAGTACGATACGAATCACGGGACATTTGATGGTGAAGTAATCGCAGAAGAAAATGCGATTGTCGTCAACGGAAAACGTGTTAAAATCGTTTCAGATCGTGATCCGCTAAACCTTCCTTGGAAAGAGCTTGAAATTGATATTGTTATCGAAGCGACAGGTAAATTTAATGCACGTGATAAAGCTGCACTTCATCTTAAGGCTGGAGCAAAAAAGGTTATAATATCTGCACCCGGTAAAGATGAAGATATCACAATTGTTCTTGGCGTTAACGACGACAAACTGGATATCGAGAAGCATGACGTCATCTCGAATGCAAGCTGCACAACGAACTGTCTTGCACCGGTAGCAAAAGTGTTAAATGACGCATTTGGTATCGACAACGGCTTAATGACAACTGTTCATGCTTATACGAACGACCAAAAAAACTTGGATAATCCACATAAGGACCTTCGCCGTGCACGTGCATGTGCGCAGTCCATCATCCCGACGTCGACTGGTGCTGCAAAAGCATTGGCACTTGTGCTACCTGAGCTAGAAGGAAAGATTCATGGGATGGCGCTTCGTGTTCCGACACCAAATGTATCACTTGTCGACCTCGTTGTGGATCTCAAGCAGGATGTTACTGTAGATATGGTAAATGATGCATTTAAGCAAGCGTCTAAAGGGGCAATGGAAGGTATTCTGCGCTTTACGACAGAGCCACTGGTGTCTATTGATTTCAATACGACAACAGACTCTGCAATTATTGATGGCCTTTCAACAATCGTCATGGCTGACCGCAAAGTAAAAGTACTTGCATGGTATGATAATGAGTGGGGTTATTCCGCACGCGTTGTCGATTTAACGAAGAGAGTTGCCGCGGCTTTAAAAACAGTGGAAATGGCTTAAAAAAAGCGGGAGCGCCTGGTTAGAGGGGCTGCAGTTTAGATATGGAATATTCTTTTTTATAGGTTAACCACCGGATCTGAACCATATAGTTTCCCATGCTTGAAATAGCGTCCCGCAAGTCGTTGTACGATGACTTGCGGGACGCTTTTGTCTAGTCAAACAAGTATCTTTCCGCGGGATTCCAATTTTTTTGTGCTTGTTCTGTTATAATCAAGTTAATATCTAAGAAAAAGCGGAGGATACAAACTATGAAATGTCCAGCTTGCCAGTACAATGGCACTCGGGTAGTCGATTCCAGACCTGCCGAGGAAAATAGATCCATCCGGCGGCGCAGAGAATGCGAACAATGTACGTTCCGATTTACGACATTTGAAAAAGTCGAGGAAACACCTTTGGTTGTCGTGAAAAAAGATGGTTCGCGCGAAGAATTCAGCGGAGAAAAGGTGCTCAGGGGCCTTATCCGTGCTTGTGAAAAACGCCCTGTTTCACTTGAAGATCTCAAAAAAATCGTTTATTCGATTGAAAAAGAGTTAAAAAGTGCAGGAGTTGTAGAGATTAACTCTGATGATGTTGGGGAAATGGTTATGGAACAGTTGTCGGAAGTCGATGAAGTCGCTTATGTCAGATTCGCTTCAGTGTACCGCCAATATAAAGACATCACAGTTTTCATAGAAGAATTGCAAGATATACAAAAACGTACGAAAAAGTAACGTATCCCATTCAGATAGGAAGTAGAGTTCCAATGGCACCACTTTATAAAGAACTTCAGCCAGTTGATGCATACAAAATACGGTTATCGCAATCCTTTTCGGATTACGACAGACAACTCCTCACTTTATTTTATCAGCCGTTGATTGGTCCAGGTGCAATGAGTTTGTTTATGACGCTATGGGCGGACGCGGAGCGTGAAGACGGCCGGGAATACAACCATTACCATCTTATGAACATTCTAACGATGCCGCTCGGACCTGTTTTCGAGGCGAGGATTTCTTTGGAAGCGATTGGCTTATTACGTACTTACAAGAAGAAAGATGGAGATGCAAGATTATTCGTTTATGAACTGCTGCCTCCCCTTGACGCCAAAGCATTTTTCCTAGATCCATTGTTGTCGACATTCTTGTTCAGTAAAATCGGAGAGCAGGCATACCGCAGTTTACGTAGCCGTTTTGCACTTGACCGTATCACTGATGATGGGTTCGATGACGTTTCACGGACGTTTCTGGATGTGTATACGCCCGTCCAGCAGGGGTATAGCATGGATATGGGTGAGAATCAGCAGTTTATCGGACGCAACGAACCGGAAGGTGTTCCATTTGGGCATTCCGATTTTGATTTTGATCTGCTTCGCTCAGGATTATCTGAACAAATGGTTCCTCAAGCTTCATTATCTTCGGTTTCTAAAGAATCGATTGCGAAACTCGCATTCCTTTATTCATTGACTCCGCTGGATATGCAAAAAGTCATCATGATGGCACTTGATGAGGACCTTAAGTTACCAGAGGATAGATTGCGAAAATCAGCTGCCGAATTTTATAAAATGAATGTTTCAAAAGACGCACCCGTTTTGCACAAAGTATACGCGAAAGAATCACCTAAGCCTGAAACTGGATTATTAACACGTGACGAAGAATTGGAACACTACCTTGAAACTACGGCACCGCTTGAAATGCTGCGTGATTTTATGGGGAAAGAACCATTATCGGTAGATGTAAAGCTTGCTGAAAAGCTTGTCAATACGCATGGATTGTCCGTCGGAGTCGTCAATGTTCTCCTGCAATACGTTCTTTATCGCAATGACGGAAAAATAACAAATAGTTATGCTGAACGGATTGCTTCCCATTGGATGAGCAAAAAGGTGGATTCAGTGAAAACTGCAATGGAAATGTCGCGAAATGAGCATGACCAGTATGTGAAATGGAAAAATGAAGGTCAGAAAACGGGCCCGAGAAGAAAACCTGCACGAGAAGAGAAAGTACCGGAATGGTTTTATAAAAAAGAAGAAAAGAAAACAAAATCAGATAAACCTGTTAAGTCTTCTTCCGCTATTGATGAAGAACGTCGTAAATTACTTGAGGAATTAGGTGTAACAGGGGACGGGACGGTGAAGTGAAATGGAACATATTGGTGACACGCTGAAACGGGTTGTGAAGTCTCCCGCATTTGCCGCGAGGTTTGATGAATTACGAAAAGAAGTGATGGAGAGTCCAGGCGTGCAACAATTTCTGACGGATCATTCCACTGAAATCGATGGTGAAGTTGTTGAACGGAGCCTCGGCAAATTATACGAATACGCCACTGCTTCTCATGGTTGTGGAAAATGCCCGGATCTACAGGGGTGCGTGAATATCATGAACGGATTTGAACCCAAATTGGTTTTATCCTGCGGTCTTATTGATGTGGAATATACAAAGTGTCCAAACAAGCTTATGGATGACGATCAGCGTAATATTAAGAAAATGATTGACAGTATGTACATGCCGAAAGATGTCATGGAAGCAAAGCTGCAAAATATTGATATGTATTTTGACGACAGCAGGGTGACGGCCGTACGTGCCGCAAAAGATTTCTTGAATGTTTTCGATGAAACTGGAAAACTTCCTGAACGCGGCATGTACATTTATGGACCTTTTGGAATTGGAAAGTCTTTTGTGCTTGGAGCGTTAGCGAATGAATTAGCGAATCGCCGGATACGCACTGTTGCTGTGTATGTGCCGGAATTCCTTAGAGAAATGAAACAATCTATCCAAGATCAGACATTAAACGAAAAAATCGATTTTGTAAAAGGTGCTCAAGTACTTATGCTCGATGATATTGGTGCGGAAACAATGTCTGCTTGGACGCGTGATGAAGTGCTCGGAACAATTCTGCAATTTAGGATGGCAGAAAAACTACCGACTTTCTTCACTTCCAATTTTAGCTACGCGGAGCTTGAAAATCACTTAACATATACGCAGCGCGGTGAAAAAGAAGTAGTAAAAGCCGCGCGTATCATGGAAAGAATCCAAATGATCAGTAACCCGGTACGACTCGATGGTGAAAACAGACGCGATAAATAAATGGAAAACGGACAGAAGCATTATGCTTCTGTCCGTTAATTTTTCCTTATCGAGTGTTATTGTCAAATCGGTTTGCACGTTGCTCTTTTTGTTTTTTAGGATCATTTTTCTGATCATTTAACTTATCAATATCAAACGTAGATCCAAACTCTTCACGCATATCGCTAGGGATTTGCTTTTTATTGCGGTCTTTGTTCGGATTTTTGTCTTTGTTGTTTGGCAAGATTATTCACCTCCGTGAGCATAATATGTGTTCAAGTTTGCTTTTCAACTCTTGGTAATTACTCCCGGAGAAAGAGGAGTCTGATTCCGAATTGTCATCTTGTCAGCGGCTTTTTCATACGCTTTGTTTCTAAAACCGCTAACCTTACTGATAGTAATAGCCGACTTTTCTTATTTATTAACTGTAGGATGATTAATGTCGTCGTTTGCAAATAAATATAGTTTCCATAGGAAATGAAAATAGGTTATCGGACAAATACTACAGACAGAACAACTAGAAAGCTGATGAAAGGGAAACGTAGCGAAGCACTTCTTGGAGTTTCATGTAGAATTGACTTGCAATTAAAGCGTAATCGACGTATACTCGACTTTAATTAATAATATGAAATGCGTGGAAGAGGACAACAATCTTTTTGTCTGCCTAAAGAGAACGGGGTCATTGGCTGAAAGCCCTGAAGGTGAGACGGATGATTTACCACCTCTGAGCAGCATCGGTGAACAATGCAGTAACTGATGACGGAATCCGGTCCGTTACCCGACGTCAAGCTTCATCTTTTCAATGTTTGTTTAGCTCTAGCAGTCAGACACGACTGGCCACTTGCGCTTTTCATTTTATTGGATTGAAGGAAGAAGGGTGGAACCGCGAGCTAAAGCTTCGTCCCTTTCCAGGGATGGGGCTTTTTTTGTTTTTTAATTATAATAAAGAGGAGTGCTTAATAATGACAAATATACTTAAATTGAAATTTCCGGACGGTGCAGTGAAAGAATTTCCACAAGGTACAACGACTGAAGATGTGGCAGCATCCATTAGTCCGGGACTGCGGAAAAGTGCATTGGCTGGTAAAGTAGGGGATAAATTAGTCGACTTGAAATCGCCGATCACTGAAGACGGCGACATCGCAATCATTACACCTCAATCGCCGGAAGCACTTGAAATATTACGCCATAGTACAGCTCATCTTCTTGCACAAGCTGTAAAACGTAAGTTCCCTAATGCAAAACTAGGTATAGGGCCAGTTATCCAAAGCGGATTTTATTATGATATTGATTCGCCTGAACCGATTACAGCAGAAGATTTACCAGAACTTGAAAAAGAGATGAGAAGAATTATTGCTGAAAACGTGGAAGTAATTCGTCATGATGTATCTCGTGAAGAGGCGAAAAAGCGTTTTGAAGAAATCGATGACGAATATAAACTAGAACTTCTTGAAGCGATACCTGAGGGTGAGCAAGTGTCTATCTATGAACAAGGCGACTTCATTGACTTGTGCCGCGGTGTCCATGTTCCATCAACAGGCAAGCTAAAGGAATTCAAACTTCTTAGCATCGCAGGCGCTTATTGGCGCGGTGATTCAAATAACAAAATGCTGCAACGGATTTACGGCACAGCATTCTTCAAGAAAGATGAGTTGAAAGAGCATCTGCGTCTTTTGGAAGAAGCAAAAGAGCGTGATCATCGTAAAATCGGGAAAGAACTCAATCTGTTCATGAACTCTCAAAAAGTCGGACAAGGTTTGCCGATGTGGTTGCCTAAAGGAGCTACAATTCGTCGAATTATCGAGCGATACATTGTCGATAAGGAAGAGAAGCTTGGTTATGATCATGTATACACGCCAGTTCTCGGAAGCGTAGAATTATATAAAACTTCTGGCCACTGGGATCATTACCAGGACGGCATGTTCCCAGTTATGAGCATGGATAATGAAGACCTTGTCCTTCGCCCGATGAACTGTCCGCATCATATGATGATTTACAAAAATGGTATCCATTCTTATAGAAACTTACCAATGCGAATTGCAGAACTTGGTACAATGCACCGATACGAAATGTCCGGCGCATTATCAGGATTACAGCGTGTCCGTGGAATGACGTTGAACGATGCTCATATTTTCGTCCGTCCCGACCAAATTAAAGATGAGTTTAAACGTGTCGTCCAACTTGTTATTGATGTCTATAAAGATTTTAATATCGATGACTATTCATTCCGTGTTTCTTACCGCGACCCAGCAGATAAAGAGAAATATTTTGATGACGATGCAATGTGGAATCGTGCACAAACGATGTTAAAAGAAGCGATGGATGAGCTTGGTCTTGACTATGTTGAAGCCGAAGGGGAAGCTGCATTCTACGGACCTAAACTCGACGTTCAAGTGAAAACAGCAATTGGTATGGAAGAAACATTGTCAACAGTACAACTCGACTTCTTGCTTCCAGAACGTTTCGATCTAACATACGTTGGCGAAGATGGAAAACAACACCGTCCAGTCGTTATTCACCGTGGCGTTGTTTCAACTATGGAACGTTTTGTTGCATTCCTAATTGAAGAATACAAAGGCGCATTTCCAACTTGGTTAGCACCTGTCCAAGTAGAAGTGATTCCAGTTTCGCCAGATGCACATTTCGACTATGCAGATGGTGTGCGCGAAAAACTTGTTGCTGCTGGATTCCGTGTTAACATTGATAGCCGAGAGGAAAAAATTGGTTATAAAATTCGGGAAGCCCAAATGCAAAAAGTGCCTTATATGCTCGTTCTTGGAGACAAGGAAGTTGAATCAGGCGAAGTGAACGTCCGTAAATACGGTGAGCAAAATTCAGAAAGCATGCAATTTGATGATTTCCTAGTAAAATTAAAGGATGAAGTAAGTAATATATAATTAAAGTAGTTGACACTTTGATTGTCTCATGTTAAAGTAATTAAGGTTAGTAATGACTGAATACAGTTTGTGGTATAAGAAGAGGCTACCCGCTTCTCACCTGCTCGACGCCTAGACGTTGTTGACAGGTCAACACATGAGTGAAGTGCCGTGCATTTGCACGTACACATACGCGGGTAGACAAATCCAATTTGTCTACCTTTTTTTATTGGATGGACCTGTGGGACCGTCCCAACCGGACGGCATACCCAAACCATGTATTCGAGAAATATCCGGAGGTGGATTACTATTAGCAAAGACATGTACGTAAATGAGGGCATCCGTGCCCGCGAGCTGCGCATTATCGATCACAACGGCGATCAGCTCGGAATCAAAACACGCACTGAGGCATTAGAAATTGCCGCTCTTGCGAATTTGGATCTTGTCCTTGTAGCTCCAACAGCGAAACCCCCAGTGGCTCGTATCATGGACCACGGAAAGTTCAAATTTGAGCAGCAGAAAAAGGATCGTGAAGTCCGTAAAAATCAGAAAATCATTCTGCTTAAAGAAGTTCGGTTAAGCCCGACGATCGATGAGCATGATTTCCAGACAAAACTACGGAACGCTATCAAGTTCCTTGAAAAAGGCGACAAAGTAAAAGCTTCTATCCGTTTCCGTGGACGTGCGATTACGCACAAGGAAATCGGGCAGCGCGTCCTTGACCGTTTCGCAGAAGCGTGCAAAGATGTATCTACGGTTGAACAACGACCGAAGATGGAAGGTCGCAGCATGTTCTTAGTGCTTGCACCAACTGCTGAAAAAGAGTAAGAATGAATGATTTAGGAGGAACAGAACATGCCAAAAATGAAAACTCACCGCGGCTCAGCGAAACGTTTCAAAAAAACCGGTTCTGGTAAATTGAAACGCGGCCGTGCTTACACAAGTCACTTATTTGCAAACAAACCGACGAAAGCAAAACGCCACCTGCGTAAAGCTTCACTCGTTTCTTCAGGCGACTTCAAACGTATTCGCCAAATGATCACATACATGTAATAACAAAAAACACAATCGGACAGAAAAGCAGGAGGTAATGAACTATGCCACGCGTAAAAGGTGGAACAGTGACGCGCAAGCGTCGTAATCGAGTATTGAAATTAGCAAAAGGTTACTTTGGTTCAAAACATAGACTTTACAAGGTAGCAAACCAACAGGTAATGAAATCATTCAACTATGCATACCGTGACCGTCGTCAGAAGAAACGTGAATTCCGTAAACTTTGGATCACACGTATCAATGCGGCTGCACGTATTAACGGTCTTTCTTACAGCACTCTTATGCACGGCTTGAAAGTAGCTGGCATCGATGTTAACCGTAAAATGCTTGCTGATCTTGCGGTGACTGACGCACAAGCGTTCACACAACTTGCAGATGTAGCAAAAAAATCAATCGCAAAATAAGAACTTCAATAGAAGCCGCCAAACGGCCCAGAGCTAATCTGGGTGCGAGGCGGCTTTTTTATTAGGGGATTATTGGTTATGGAATTATCAAGGATTGTCGTAGTGTTCATGAATTCTGTCGTATCTTCTCACCCAGTCTTATAGGATTATTCTAGTATATTATTTCTTTGTGACGGCTAAACAGTGTAAAATGTAAATGAAGAAAAGAAGAGGGGGAATAGCACTTGCAAACGACAATTCTAGGGTGGATTGCCATCATGTCCATCTGGGCATTTATTGCGATGGGTTATGATAAACGTCAAGCGAAAAGAAAAGGCCGGCGTATTCCTGAAAAGGATTTATGGACTCTGGCGCTGCTTGGTGGAGGCATCGGTGCTTATTTTGGAATGCAAGTTTTCCGTCATAAAACGAGGCATACATCTTTTCGGGTCGGCTTTCTGATATTGGCGATGGCCTATGGAATCGGTGTACTCTTTCTTCTTGGCGTCTCCCTGCCAGGAATAGTTGAGGCGTAAAAAAAAGCCCGTATATACCACGGACTTTTACTGTTGTTCCATTAGTTGTTCGATAGGGTTTTTCCAACTAATCGTTGCGTTAGGATAGTTGGATAGGATCTCAGATTCGAGGAAATGAAAATCGTCTTTTGTAAAACCTTGAAGTTTTGTGTCATCTTTCACCCAGACGAAGATAGATATGACGTCAATTGAATCATCCGTCGTGCCCAAATATTTTTCACCTTCAAACATAGCGCCTTTATACGTAATGAAAAAGTTTTTCCGCACATTTTTCACTTCATCGTAAAAGTAATATTTCTCCACTGCATATGCATCATCAAGCTTGCGTTTTGGGTCCGTTAAATAACGAATCCCCCGATAGAAAAAATAAATGATAAAGGCAATAATGACAAAGCGGATCATTAATCCCATAACAGATCCCCCCTTATTATTTAATAGATACTATCCTATACGGTCGACCCATCTAAATAGTTTCACTATATTTAAATTAATTGGAGGTTTTTTTATGGAACTGTCAAAACTATTTGCCATGCAGCGTGAACTCGATTTATTTATCCAAAATAACAGAGAGAAACAGACGGATGTTTTTCAAGAAAAGGGACTGGCACTCCTAGTCGAATTAGCGGAACTTGCTAATGAAACCCGTTGCTTTAAATTTTGGAGTACGAAAGGACCTTCGGACGATGCTGTTATCCTCGAAGAGTATGTGGATTCGATTCATTTTCTTCTTTCGCTTGGTATTGAGAAAAACCTGCATACACTTACAAACTGGCCTGAGGGTGAAGTTGAAGGGGAATTGACACACTTATTTCTAGAGACGACAGCTGTGATTCACCGCTTTTTGAATGAACTTACCATGGCTGCTTATGAGCAAGTCTGGATTCATTATGGAGCCATCGCCAAAAAACTCGGTTTTTCAAATGAAGATATTATTATTGCATACTTAGCAAAGAATGAAGAAAATTATACACGACAAAAAACAGGTTATTAATTGTTTTATAGAAAAATCAAAAAATAGATTGACAGAAGCCTTCAAATAAAAAATAATAGAGTTAGTATATAAGTTTTGAGGAGGCGTCAAAGTGAACGATTGGAACAAGGAAGACTTTGGTGTACGGTTAAAAAAATTGCGTGAAGAACGTGGACTGTCAATGATGGCGTTCGGAACAGCTATTGGAACATCAGCAAGTCGTATTAAAGATTGGGAAAAAGGGAAGAATGCACCCTCAGCAGCATGGATAGCAAAAATCTCTGAACGGTTCAATGTTTCAACCGATGAACTAATTCTTGGTAATGCGAAGACATCAAAGCCATTTAAGGGTTCAAGTTCTACAAATGTAGATATGCTTTACGACAAGTTAAGGGAAAATATTACCACCGAAGTAGTAGAGATAGAGAAAAGCGATACAGCGGAGCTTTATGCAGAACTAGATGCAATACACAAAGAACAATATAGAAGCGGAAAAGGCAGAAGACGTGCAGAGCTTGAAATGCTTGGTATATTGACAGAACTGCCGAAGAAAGAAGTGCTTGAACTTTTAGAGCTTGCAAAGTTAAAAAAACGCTGGATGTAATGGAAACAACGAAACTAAAGAAGCCGCCCCGACGTAAATGGTTTTTCATCTTACTCATTATTGGTCTTCTTAGCTTTGTCATATACAAAGGAAATGCGACTGTTGGAGTAACGCGGTATGAAATCGTGTCGGACAAGATTCCTGATGCTTACGACACATACAGAATCGTCCAGATTTCTGATTTGCATGATGCTGAATTTGGTGACAATCACTCGGAAGTTGTCAATCGAGTGAAAATGATTACACCTCAAGCGATATTCATTACTGGCGATTTTATCGATAGCAATCGGTATAATCTTGAACAAAGCCTGATTCTTATTGAAGAACTTCAATTTGTCGCTCCAATCTATTACGTAACAGGAAATCATGAAATTGCTACGCAGGATATGGAACGTATTCATGAAGCCCTCGAAGATCTGGGTGTCCGGGTCTTATCTGACGAAGCTGATGTGATTACGCTGTTTCCGGATAGCTCAATAGCAATAGGCGGCATAGAAGACCCGCTGGCAAGCGGGCTTGAAGATGACGAAGCTGTTAAGCTATCTATTGAAAAAGCATTTGAAAATGTACCTGATGATATGTTTAAAATTCTTTTGTCACATAGACCGGAACAATTTAATGTATACGCTGAACAGGAGATCGACTTGACGTTCAGTGGCCATGCCCATGGAGGCCAGTTTCGAATCCCCGGAATCGGTGGTCTTATCTCTCCAGGTCAGGGCTGGTTTCCAAAATACTCTTCGGGCATCCATGAAAAGAATGGCAGTCACTTAGTGGTCAGTCGGGGTCTTGGCAACAGCATCATTCCGGTACGGCTATTTAATCAGCCGGAAATAGTCGTTGTAACCTTGAGAAAAACTGAATAAGCGTAACCTCCGTTCAATAATGAATGGAGGTTTTTTGTTTTTAAAAAACACTTCCTAAACTACTTGGAAGAGTATGAAAAGTACCAATCATTCAGTTATGATGAAGGAGGTACGTATTTAAGGGAGGCTGATTGAAGTGAAAGCATTTATTCATGAGTTCGGGCAGTTGAAACTAAACGATATGAAAGAACCGATTGCGGGAAGTGGTGAGGTCGTTGTTGCGATCCGGGCGGCTGGGTTGAATCGTCGCGATTTATACATACCTAGACGAAGAGGAGATGAAGCGCCAGCATTGATATTGGGATCTGACGGGGCGGGAGTAATCGATACAATAGGCGAAGGGGTAACGGGGTTTGCGGTCGGGGATGAAGTAATGATTAATCCTTCGCTGCGTTGGTTTAAAAATAGTGAGGCGCCGCCGGTTTCTTTTGATATTTTAGGAATGCCTGATAACGGGACGTTTGCGGAGAAGATTGCCATTTCGGCTGAACAGATTGAAAGGAAACCTGCTCACTTGTCATGGGAAGAGGCAGCAGTTCTTTCCCTAGCAGGTCTTACAGGCTATCGTGCTCTCTTTACCAAAGGAGGATTGCAAGCAAGCGATACAGTTTTCATCCCAGGTGCTGGCAGCGGAGTAGCCACATATCTTATTGCGTTCGCTAAAAACATTGGGGCACGTGTGATTGTTACTTCACGCAGTGAAGCTAAGCGTAAGCAGGCGCTTCAACTTGGTGCGGATCTTGCCCTTGATACGAATGGGGATTGGAATAAGGAACTGGAGGGAGAGACGATTGACCTTGTTATCGAAAGTGTAGGCCGGGCGACGTTTAACCGTTCACTCAGTATATTGAAAAAAGGCGGGCGCATTGTCGTGTTCGGCGCAACGACTGACGATACGGTTGACTTGGATTTACGGGCGTTTTTCTACGGACAATACCAGCTTTTCGGTTCTACGTTGGGAAGTCGGGAAGAACTGCGTGATATGATTGCGCATGTCGAAAAATACGGGACGCATCCAATTGTCGACAAAGTGTTCAAGTTGGACGACGCAGTAGAGGCATTCGATTATATTGAAGAGAGTAAGCAGTTTGGAAAAGTGGTACTGCGAATAACAAGGTAACGTAGCAATTCATCTGAATAATCATGTCGAACGAAAGTTGCGGAATTTTAACTGTCATTAGACATAGATACGGTATACTTAAAACAAAGAAAGGTGGGACAGGTATGACAGAAAAAATATCACCACTGACTGATTTACAAATAGCATCACAAGCCACAATGGAATCGATTTGGACGATAGCAAGGGAAGCAGGCATACCCGAAGAGGCAGTTGAACCTTACGGCAGATTCAAAGCAAAGATTGATATAACAAAGTTAACCGAAAGTAGCAAGGAGGGAAAAGTGGTTCTTGTCACAGCAATCAGCCCAACGCCGGCGGGGGAAGGGAAGTCAACTGTAACCGTAGGGCTTGCTGACGCCCTTTCAAAGCTCGGAGAAAAAACAATGATTGCATTAAGAGAACCATCCCTTGGACCCGTTATGGGGATGAAGGGAGGGGCTACAGGCGGTGGCTATGCCCAAGTGTTGCCGATGGAAGAAATAAACTTGCATTTCAACGGTGATATCCATGCAATTACAACTGCGAATAATGCGCTCAGTGCACTGATAGATAATCATCTTCACCAAGGAAATCTGCTCCGGATTGACCCGCGGAGAATTACTTGGAAACGTGTTTTGGATATGAATGATCGTGCTTTACGTAACGTAACAATCGGACTCGGCGGGCCTGCGCAAGGTGTTCCGAGGGAAGAGGGCTTCGATATTACAGTTGCTTCTGAAATTATGGCAGTGTTCTGTTTGGCGACAAGTTTGCAAGACTTGAAAGAGAGACTTGCGCGTATCGTGATTGGTTACACGTATGACAAAGAGGCAGTAACCGTGCGTGACCTTGGCGTGCAAGGAGCATTGGCACTCCTGCTGAAAGAAGCGTTTAAACCAAACTTAGTGCAAACGATTGAAGGAACCCCGGCGCTGATTCACGGTGGACCCTTTGCAAATATTGCTCATGGCTGTAACTCATTGATTGCAACAAATACTGCACGTAAACTGGCCGATATCGTTGTAACAGAAGCAGGGTTTGGAGCAGATCTAGGTGCGGAGAAATTTATGAATATAAAAGCACGCCAAGGCGAATTCTCACCCGACGCTGTTGTTATTGTAGCAACAGTGCGTGCACTTAAAATGCATGGCGGAGTACCGAAAAACCAGCTTGCGAGTAAAAATGTTCAAGCGGTTATAGATGGAATCGTAAACTTAGCAAAGCATATTGATACTATTCGTGCATTCGGTGTTCAGCCTGTCGTTGCGTTGAACAAATTCATCACAGACACTGCTGCTGAACTGGAAATCATTTTTGAATGGTGTGAGGAAAATGAAATAAGAGTAGCGCTTACGGATGTCTGGGAACGTGGTGGTGAAGGCGGTATCGCTCTGGCGCAGGAAGTTATAAAGCTTCTAGATGAACCAAATAACTTTACTCCGCTCTATGATGTAGAACAGTCCGTAAGCGATAAAATTACAACCATTGTTCAAAAAGTTTATGGTGGAATGGGTGTTATTTTTACAGATCAAGCACTTAAAGATCTCATAGATATCGAGAAAAATGGCTGGGGCATCTTGCCGATTTGTATGGCTAAAACGCAGTATTCATTCTCGGATGACCCAAAAATACTCGGGCGTCCTGAAGGGTTTACGATTACTGTCAGGAAAATTATTCCGAAACTTGGGGCTGGATTCCTGGTTTGCCTGACGGGAGATATTATGACGATGCCGGGATTGCCGAAAACGCCTGCAGCACTGCAGATGGATATCGATTCACAAGGGAATGCTGTCGGGTTAATGTGATTTTTAAAATTGTAGGTAAGTAAGAAAAAGAACGAGGCTATCCTAAAGTACTGGGATAGCCTCGTTCTTTGTTTTAAAGTGCTTTATCATCAACCGAATCGAGCCAAGACTCAATAGTTCCGATCACGGACTCCACACAGCCGTCTTCGAAAGGCGAGATTAAGTTTGCCTCGGCAACTAGTTTTGTAAACGACTTTGAACCACCGAGTGTGCAAAGATGTAAATAATCTTTCCATGCCGCATCACGGTCTTCGAATGAGCGTTTCCAAAACTGGAACGCACAAATTTGGGCAAGCGTATAATCGATATAATAGAATGGGCTTTCATAAATGTGACCCTGACGCTGCCAAACAGCCCCTGCTTCCAAGTATTCAATGCCATCGTAATCACGCATAGGTAGATAGATATCCTCAATCTTTTTCCATGCTGCTTTTCGTTCTGCAGCTGTCATTTCAGGATTTTCATAGATGACATGCTGGAATTCATCGACTGCGACACCGTAGGGTAAAAAGAGCAATGCACTGCTTAGGTGTGCGAATTTGTATTTATCGGTTTGTTCTTTGAAGAAAAGTTCCATCCAAGGCCATGTGAAGAACTCCATACTCATCGAATGAATTTCAGCACCTTCAGATGTAGGCCACATATATTCAGGTATACCAATATCTTGGCTAGAGAACACTTGGAATGCATGTCCGGCTTCGTGTGTTAACACATCGATATCACCAGACGTTCCGTTGAAATTAGAGAAGATGAAAGGCGAATCGTAATTATCGATGAATGTGCAATAGCCGCCTGCTTCTTTTCCTTTTTTCGCTTCGATGTCAAGTAAGTGCTTGTCCGTCATGAACTTGAAAAAGGCATCCGTTTCAGGTGAAAGTTCAGCATACATTTTTTTGCCGTTTTCAATGATCCATTCAGGAGATCCCTGAGGTGTTGCATTGCCTGTAAGGAAGTCTAGGGACTGATCATAGAACTTCAACTCCTCAACGTTTATACGTTCAGCCTGCCGCTTATAAAGTCGGTTTGCCAGCGGCACGATATGGTCGCGTACTTGATCACGGAATTTCTTAACCATATCTGCATCATAGTCGATGCGGTCCATTCGTAGGTAACCAAGCTCGACAAAATTTTTATAACCAAGTGTCGTCGCGATTTCATGACGGAGTTTAACAAGTTGGTCGTAAATTTCATCAAACTTTTCACCATTGTCGGCATAGAATTTGTAGGTAGCTTCCATTGCTGACTTACGAATGGAACGGTCCGTTGATTCTGCATAAGGGCCCATTTGAGCTAATGTAAGTGTTTTTCCGTCAAAATCGATTTGTGCAGAGGCAACAAGTTTCGAGTAATCAGAAGTTAGTTTGTTTTCTTTTTGCAGCATGCCAACAATTTCTGGAGAAAATGATTTTATGGAGTTGTCAGCCAATGCAAATAGTTGAGTTCCCCATTTTTCTTCGAGTTGTGCTCTGTAAGGAGTGGAGACAAGCTCTTTATAGTAAGCGGTTTCAAGTTCTTGGTACTCCGGTCCGATTTCATCGAAATAATCGCGTTCTTTCTGATAGTATTCATCATTTGTATCAATGGAAGCGCGGATATAGACAAGATTGGCCATTGTCGAGTAGTCTTTGCCGATTGTGTTAATCCTCTCAATGACTTCATTTTGCTGGTCATAAGAACTTGCGGAACGGAATTCCTGCAACAACGCACTAAAATCTAGTTTTACTTCTTTCATATCAGGCCTTGCGTATTGATAGTCTTCAAATTTAACCAAAATGATTCCCCCTGAAATTTTACTAGTGATATACTCACTGTTTCTATTGTTCACGAATTTCAGGAATATTGCAAAAGAAATTTTCGTATTTTATCCAATTTATCGAAAAAGGAGTTGGATATAGGGGTACAATATACTTTTGGAACAGGAAAAAACCATGAAATCAGGTTTACACATATGAAAGGAAGGGCTAGTGATTTGTGTTATAAGTCTGTTGCCTCTTAAGTTAAAAGGTTTAAAAAATCTTAACAAAAAGAAAAGTTAGGGCCAAAGTTTCCCCTTTTTGTGTTGAATGATGTATGATGGGGTGTAGTGGCTTTAGAGCCGGGGAAACCAAAATTGTAAGTGAGAGGTTGGTATTACTATGGAAATTACTGAGTACATTATCAAAAAAATTAACGATCCTACCGGGATCATTGCGGGAGAACGTTTTGAATACCGATTATATATTAATCTTGACGAGGAAGATGAGCTTTATTCTGAAGGCGGGACCGGTCTTCGAGTAATCTTTGCAATTGACGAGGATGAAGGTCGGATTGCCTCTTATCATTTCTTTGAGCGTTCAAGTGAGAAAGTTCTTGATTTCGAATTGGAAGATGATGAGAAAGCAATTGTTCTTGAGTATTGCAGAACACATCGCGAATAGTAATTAGTAAAGGCCTGTACACATTTGATATGTGTACAGGCCTTTTCAAAAGGAAAGTATAAGTTTTTTTAACCTGGTAAAATGTCTAGACTCCAAGTGTATTGCGCCTTTCTTTCCTTAAATCTGGAACCTGTTGATTTCTTTTTGTAAACTATCTGCTACTAAGGCGAGTTCTTGAGAGCTTGAAGAGATTTCTTCATTTATAACCAGTTCGTGCGACACTACGGCTTCCATCCTCTATGGAAAGAACTGCTTTCGCTGTTTCTTCCCGAATGGAATCCATCATCGTTTCAATTTTGGTTGCTTAGTTTTTTCCACTGCTCCGCCAATTTACGTACTTCTTTAGCAACAACGGCAAACTCTCTCCCGTGACCGCCAGCGCGAGTAGCTGCAATGGTAGCACTTTGAAGCCAGCCAATTTGTCTGTTCGGCAATGGCTATAATAAGAGAAGTCCCTTTTTGGCCTTCTGCATTTCTTTTTGCTGTAAAGCTTCCAGTTCATCTGCTCTCACGGTCAACAATATACTGAATAAAAAGAATGATACTGAAACCAAATAAGCAGTATTTATAGATATTGCGAAATAAACCGTCTTCTTCGGAGACTGGTAATGTATAAATCAGATTGTGTGTGTTTTATTGTAATTTGTTAGATAATGTGTAGAGTGGATAAAGAGAAGAAATCTTTTTCCGAGACTAATCTAATTGGAGTGTTTGCATATGAATAACGAAATCGTTGATATTACAATTATCGGGGGAGGGCCAACAGGGCTTTTTGCTTCGTTCTATGCTGGAATGCGAGAAATGTCGGTGAAAATAATAGATAGCTTGCCCCAGCTTGGGGGTCAGCTGATTGAACTATATCCCGATAAAGATATATATGATGTAGGCGGATTTCCGAAAATCCTTGCGAAAGATTTCGTCGCGAATCTGGTAACACAGGCTCATTATGCGAAACCAGAAATCCTTCTCGGAGAAACGGCATTATCAGCAACACGTGACGGAGATCATTTCATACTTAAAACGGATAAAGGGGTCCATTTAACACGCACTATTCTTTTGACAGCTGGAATCGGTGCATTTCAACCACGTAAAATAGGCCTTCCTGAAGAAGTACAATTTGAAGGGAACACGCTTCATTACAGCATTAAAGATCTAACAATCTTTAAGGATAAAAATGTGCTCGTCTGTGGTGGCGGGGACTCAGCAGTTGACTGGTCACTCATGTTGGAGGATATCGCCTCCACAGTGACGCTCGTTCATCGTCGTGAGCGTTTTACGGCACATGAAACGAGTGTTAATCAACTGATGGAATCGAAAGTGGACGTGAAAACTTCTCGCGCGGTGAAAGCGATTGAAGGGCAAGACGGTACTGTCAGTGGGATTGTCTTAGCCGAAAAAGATGGGACCGAAGAACGTCTTGAGGTGGATCATTTAATTGTTAACTACGGTAATATTTCATCACTTGGACCTTTGAAAGATTGGGGTCTTGAGATGGATCGAAACTCAATCATGGTTAACACGCGTATGGAGACGAACATTGAAGGCATTTACGCAGCAGGAGACGTAACGAATTATGATGGCAAAGTGAAGTTGATTGCTGTCGGGCTCGGTGAAGCTCCGATTGCAGTGAATCACGCAAAAGCCTACGTCGACCCAAAAGCAAGATTGCAGCCGCTTCATAGTACAAGTATTTTCAGCTGAATAAAATAATTTAAAAACCGCCTTGTGCGGTTTTTTTATTGCTTGGAATAGGTAGAAAGAGTATGGGAAAAAGTTTTGAGAAGTAGAATCCTACACTAGCATTCACCAATGGACCGCATAACTAAAATAAGCAACAGAAAAATCAGATGTATCAAGGTGGTTTTTCTGTTGCTCTTATTATTATAATAGGAAAGTGATAGCTAAGATAAGCATCAATGGTAACAAAATGATGATATATCCGATGGGGTTCCCCATGTTTATTGTCCAGCCAACGCCGAATCTTTTTTCAACGAAAATGGAGGAATCGTCTTTATTCACATAAAAGATGCCCGCTTTCCAAAATTTATCGTCATCAACGTCAGTTATACCTGCAATAGAATCATCTTCCATTGCGACATCGATCCGTGAACCGCTCTGCCCGACTTTGAATGCATATATAGCTGTTACAATAAGAATGATTAATAAAAAACCTAACGGTAATGCAAGCATGAGTGCTGCATTGCCGAGTCCTTCATGGATTGTTGTAAGCTGCAGGAATCCGAGAAGTACAGTAATGAGTACACTTGTCATAAATAAAAACCAGCTTGTATATTTGCGGAACGACAATTGCTGAATTTGAGACGTTTGTCGTTTTGCGGCATTTAATTTGATGCCTGACTGTTTTGTGAAAGCATTGATACCAAGCATCATACCTTGCATAACCAAGAGAATTAGCAAAAGGGCAATCACGGAAAAAGGTGTTTTTCTACTAAAGGCATCCGCCTGACCACTCGGCCCCCAATGGGTTGGAATCATATCGGGCATACTATTGTATTGTGTAGCAGTATAAGCAATTAGACCAACCGTAATGATCATTGGCAATGCATAGAAAAATGAAGGAAGCATTTCGTCTTTTGCCCGCATTGATAAATCAGTGATCCGGACTTGTTTTAAATTTTGCCCCCAGTCATTGTACCGTTTTAAATGTGTTGTTTTTGCGTGAAAGTAAAAATAGAGTCCCATGCTCAAAAAGATGATCCCAAACTGAATCGCTAATCCGGTTAACATAACTTTCTCTTCCGTCAGGTTACTGTTTTTCGTCCAAATAAAATACGCAATCAGTGAGACGAGACCGGTAATGAAAATAGTTGCAGCATATATTTTCTTAAATGAAGCAATTGTTGGATCGTCTGTATGACCTTCTGGAATGGTGACTCCAAATGCAATGGTCCGTTTCAATAAAAATGGCATGGCAGATTGCAGTACAAAGATAAAACCGATAATGATAAGAAATATAGTGATTACCATTCTTTATTCCTCCTTAATAGTGACGAGTATAGATGAAACAAGTTTGTTAATGTCTTCTGCACCCATTCCAAGCACAATTGCTTCCGCTATAATCGGTTTAATTTCTGCGGAAATCCTTTCAAGATGAACTGTTCGAATTCCATTTTGTGAAAGTGTATTTACGATAGCTCCTGACTTAGGAACAATACGAATAATTTCTTTTCTTTCAAGTTCATGGTAGGCCTTATTGACGGTATGCATATTCATGCCAAGGTCTGCTGCTAATGACCGAACGGACGGTAGTGCATCTCCGCCTACCAGCTTGCCACAAGCAATCGCTTCAATTAATTGGGAAGCCAATTGTGCGTAAATCGGTATTTCTGAAGTCGGTTCGATTTGGATGAACACTTGAGTACCTCCTAACTGTTCTAATTCTATACTAACAGATGTGTTATAGAACGTATAGAACAAACGCCTAATCAATTACTATTTTCGATAATAAAAACCCCTGAACATCTAGTCCAGGGGCGTTTAGGAACTACTGATTAAGCTCTGAAACTTTAACGAATGTATAGCCTTCGCTTTGCAAGTATGCTAAAACTGCGTCAAGGCCATCTGCTGTCGATTGATGGATATCATGCATTAGAATGGTACTGCCATCTTTTGTCGCACTTTTCACATTCGTGAGAAGCTTGTTTGGATCACGGTGTTTCCAGTCAAGTGTATCGACGTCCCAAAGAATAATCGGCAAGCTTGTTTGGCTGCGCACAGTTTTGTTAACAGCACCATAAGGGGGTCTGAAAGCAGTTACTTTCTGACCAGTGACATCTTCAATAATGGAATTTGTTTTATTGATTTCACTACGTACCTTTTCTACATCTGCTTTCGTCAGATCAGGATGGTTCCATGTATGATTCCCAAGCTCGTGGCCTGCTTCCTGCACTTTTTTTGCGATTTCGGGATAGTATTCAACCCGGCTGCCAAGCATGAAAAATGTTGCTTTTGCATCGTATTTATTCAACGTCTCAAGAATTTGCATTGTCACTTTAGGATCGGGTCCATCATCGAATGTGAGGGCGACTTTCTTAATGGCGTTGCTACTCTCTTCTTCAGTTCCTTCTTTTTCAACAGTATCCCCATCGCTGTCGTCTTGATTGGTGGAGGAGTCTGATTTTTTTGGAGGGATAGCAGTATTTTCCTCCTTTACAGGGTCTTTGGTAATCGTATTTTCGTCAGTATCTTCAATTACTAATTGGAATTTCTCGGAAAGTAAGTCATTTATATCACTTAACGGAATTGCTACAACTGGTGGACCGACTGTTCCTGATGCCAGCTCATTTTCGTCAAAATAAAAAATAAGAGATTCATCCGTAATTGCGAAATTATCGAAGTTCGACCAGAGAGGTTCCGTCTGGGTATGTACTTCTTCTAGAAAAAGATAGTCTGCCAGTAAAGGATCTTCGTATATTGCTTCACGTATTAAAGTAGAAAGAATCTCAAGTTGTTTCGGATCACGTCCGAAGACATCGGCGATTGTAAAACTTTCACCTGATTCAGGATTTAAATGGAATGACCGAATTTCAGTCGTACCGTTTGCATCTCCGGTTGTACTGCTGTTAACAAGTACAAAAGAATAGTTTCCTGAATTATGGGGGAGAGTTTCAAAAGAGATATTCAATTCACCTTTTAATTCACCGCTGCCTTGTTTGTTTTCTTCCATCGTCGTCAAGTAATCGCGTTTTGCATCCTTTATGTAACTAGAAATCGCTTTGTTGAATGTGCTATGTAAACTTTGGGGATATTGAATGGCAAATGGTGCATATATGTCATTCGAAGTTTCAGTAATGAGCTTAATACCTGGATAATGGGAGTCAATTGTATCGACCACAACTCCAGCTGAGGTTGCTGCTTTTTTATTTTCGGGAGGAGAAGCAGTCTCATTCTTAGTAGTTAGTGAAACTAAATAAATGGCAGAGACGGTTAGTGCGATGATAACGATTGAAAATGTAAAATCAATCCAGGAAGAACGGCGTTTGCGATGCGGTTTTTTCATGAAAAAAGACTCCTTTACTGTTTATAAAAAGTTAGACGGTTGAATCTCGTTAATAGTTTCAAAAAGTTATGTATTTTGTCGAACTCTAGCATTAAACATACTTTTCTAGTATACATGAAAAAAATGAAGGTACCAAGGATTGACATAAATTCGGAAGATACAGTTTTCCCCTATTCAGTAGGCAGTGAATTCGAGTATAAATAAACTGTGAAGGATTCTTGACATAATCACCGTAAAATCGGTCTTTCAGAGAGAAAGATTCTTTTTTCGTTTGTTGACTTATGCTATAATATCATCGTCCCGGATTTTGCAAATGCGGGTATGCTTTTGTATGTTTACAATTATTTGTGAATAATCCGAGCCGGTTGTTGACTATAACATGCAATTATAAAAACAAGGTGGTTGGAAAAAATGGAAAAAGATTCATATCAGGTTCTTCTCTATTATAAATACGTAACGATTGAAGATCCTGAAACGTTTGCTGTTGAACATTTGGCAGCTTGTAAGGAAATTGGTTTAAAAGGTCGTATTCTAGTTGGCAGTGAAGGTATCAACGGTACATGTTCAGGTACTATCGAACAGACGGAAGCGTATATGGACATGATGAAAAACGATGATCGTTTTAAAGAAATGGCTTTTAAAATTGACGAAGCAGACGGTCATGCTTTCAAGAAAATGCATGTGCGCGCACGGGAAGAAATTGTTAACCTGAGCCTCGCCGATGATATTAACCCGAATGAATTAACGGGCACTTACTTAAGTCCTGAAGAGTTCTTCAAACAAATGCAAGATGAAGACACAGTTGTCATCGATGCACGCAATGATTATGAATTCGATCTTGGACACTTCCGTGGTGCGGTTCGTCCAGAAATTGAAAATTTCCGGGATTTACCCGAATGGATTCGTGACAACAAAGAACAGTTCGAAGGGAAAAAAATTCTAACGTATTGCACGGGGGGGATCCGTTGTGAAAAATTTTCCGGATGGCTTGTTCGTGAAGGATTCGAGGATGTTGGACAATTGCACGGAGGAATCGTCACATACGGAAAAGACCCCGTTGCCAAAGGTCAGCTTTGGGATGGACAATGTTATGTGTTTGACGAGCGAATTGCAGTTCCAATCAATCAAGTAGAACATGTAATCGTTGGCCGTGACCATTTTGACGGTACGCCATGTGAACGCTATGTAAACTGTGCAAATCCAATATGTAACGCAAAAATCATTTGTTCCGAAGAAAATGAGCATATGTATATGCGCAGCTGTTCGGACGAATGCCGTACACACCCACGTAACCGTTACTTCGTTGAGCATAACTTAACGGTAGAACAATACGATGAGCGTCTTGAAGCGATTGAGCGCCGGAGAAATGAAACGCACGCGATCTAAATGAAAGATGCCTGAACAGATCTAGGTCTGCTCAGGCGTTTTTTTATTGTATGGACAGAAAGTGCTTCATCAGCTTTTTATTGTAAATAATAATGGCGATAGGAGTGAAAATAAGTATGGCTGTAAGCGCATCTTTTGCCGCTTTTCCAGTTATATCTGCTTCCCGTTCATCATTCGAATTAAATTCAGGCAAAATCATTTTTTTATAATAAAACGGATGTCAGGACTGTTCTTTATAAATTTATACTATTGTAAATGAATGATCCCTAATACAAACCAAAAGGTGACCATGAAATAAATTCTTGAGCTGCTTAGAGAAGTAGGTGAGTCATAATAGAAATTAAATGTGATAATTATCAATACTTTAAGAGATATGGCTATCAATAAGCTTCTCCTCTGAAATCCCCACATTTTCATTATTTATATTGTAGTACTTTAAATGAAATCAAATACGTCAGCAATCCAACTATAGGAATGGAGGCCGTTGTAAAGAGTGGATACCAAATGTAGTCAACAAAATAATTTGGAATGAACATGTAAGAACCAATTATGAAAAATGAGTAAACTAAAATAATGACGAATGCATTACTGACTGCCTTATGAGTAATTTGAACAGCTCGTTCATCTGAAACATCATACTCCGCCGCTAAGAATGCGTTTAAAATAGAATGTTTGTTTCTACGGACAAGAATAAATTGTACAGCATTAATGATGACAAATAAAATGGCGATAATTATAAAAATAAACCCTGGCCATCGATTGATAAAGACTTCAAACCCATCAATAAAGCCCCGGTCCATTTGGATAAATAGTTGCTCAACCCTTAAATAATCAAAAACCATTACCGCTAGAGACAGCAGTAGCATAATCCTTAAAAAAACTGTAATGTACATACTCAACTTTTCTTCTCCTCCTTCGAAAATATCCCCTCAATCGGCATTTCAAAGACTTCTGCTATATTCATAGCTAGCAGCAAGGAAGGGGTATAGCTTCCTTTTTCCAGCGAGACGATTGTTTGCCTTGTTACGCCGACTTTTTCTGCAAGTTCGCCTTGTGTCATATTGAAACGTGCTCTTAATTCCTTCACGCGGTTGGTAAGCAAACGGATTCCTCCTCTTTCTTGCAGTATGATAATAGAATTGTAAAGTAGATCAATCAAATTGTAAAGTGTACTGTACATTTAGAACAGTTGACTTTACATTTAGGTAATCGATTTTTGTCACTAATCTCCTTACCTATAGACCTTTCAAAGTGTTATAATAAGAACATTCAATTGAAATTGGAGGAACTATAGTTATGCAATGGAGAAATTTATATCGCGGATTCTTTATGGGGATTAGCGATCTTATACCTGGAGTGAGTGGAGGAACAATAGCGTTCATTTTGGGGATTTACGATGAATTATTAACGTCCATCAGCGGATTTTTTAGCCGCAATTGGAAAAAGCATATAGGATTTTTATTGCCATTAGGCCTTGGAATTGGGGCTACGCTATTATTGTTTAGTAGAGTAATCGAGTATTTACTTGAAAATTATCCTGCTCCTACCCAGTTTTTCTTTATGGGACTTGTCATCGGTGTGCTGCCTTTCATCACAAAACAAGCGGGTGTAAAGAAGAATTTTAACTGGAAACACTTCTTCCTCATCTTGTTGGTTGGAGCGGCACTCGCTTCATTGGCATTCATTAAGCCGCATGATACGACGGCTATCACGACCTTGACTGCGACGAATGCGATTGGCCTCTTTTTTGCAGGGTGGGCAGGCAGTATGGCTATGTTGTTGCCAGGAATTAGCGGTTCGTTTATTCTGCTGATTTTAGGTGTTTATTCCACAGCTATAGGAGCATTATCAAACCTAAATTTACCGATTATTGCTGTTATCGGTGCAGGTGTAATCGTGGGATTCATTGTCAGCAGTAAGGCAATCAGTTATTTACTGAAACACTTTACGTATATCACCTTCGCTGTAATTATTGGTCTCATCATCGGTTCGGTGTTTGTCATCTATCCAGGGATTCCGGACAGTGGAACGCCATTTGTTATGAGCGTTATTGCGTTCTTTACAGGTCTAATTGTTGCGAATATGTTCAGTTCTCCAAACAAAATAACTATCGTAAATAACTAGTGAAAAGTGCCGCGTCTGAAACGGATTAAATTGTTTCTGGACGCGGCACTTTTCTCATTGTTCGGCATTATAATTGTCCCTCCCGCATACTATGGATAAAACCATGCCCTGACTGGAGGGAAATTGATGGATATATTAAACAAAGTAAAAAGGTTCCGAGAAGAAGAAAACAAGCTTAAGTGGGAAGGTACGTTTGCAGAGTATTTGGCCATTGTAAAGGAAAGAAAAGAAGTCGCACAAACAGCACATTCACGCGTTTATAATATGATTAAAAGCTCTGGCCTGGTGGAGAAAGATGGAAACAGGCTCTATCAATTTTTTGGAGAAGAAATCTTTGGACTTGAAGAGTCAATCGAAAGACTTGTTGAAGAGTATTTTCATCCCGCGGCCAAACGACTAGAAGTTCGCAAACGAATTCTTTTATTGATGGGTCCTGTTAGCGGCGGTAAATCTACGATTGTTACTTTATTGAAACGTGGGCTTGAAAACTATTCTAAAACGGATGAGGGCGCAGTTTACGCTATAAAAGGCTGTCCGATGCATGAAGACCCGCTTCATTTAATTCCGCATCATTTACGCAAAGATTTCTTAGAGAGTTATGACATTCGTATTGAAGGCAGTTTGTCCCCGCTGAATACGATGCGGCTGGAGAAGGAATACGGCGGAGAAATTGAAAATGTAATGGTGGAACGAATCTTTTTCTCAGAAGACAGACGAGTCGGAATCGGAACCTTTACACCTTCTGATCCGAAGTCCCAAGATATTGCTGATTTAACGGGTAGCATCGATTTTTCTACAATTGCTGAATTTGGTTCTGAATCAGATCCGCGTGCTTATCGCTTTGATGGTGAATTGAATAAGGCAAACAGGGGAATGATGGAATTCCAGGAAATGTTGAAATTGGATGAGAAATTTTTATGGCATTTATTATCGTTGACGCAGGAAGGGAATTTTAAAGCGGGTAGGTTCGCATTAATCAGTGCAGACGAACTGATTGTGGCGCATACGAATGAAACTGAGTACCGAACTTTTATTTCCAATAAAAAGAATGAAGCTCTTCACTCGAGAATTATTGTGATGCCTATTCCCTATAATTTAAAAGTGAGTCAGGAAGAATGTATATATGAAAAAATGATAAAAGAGAGTGATATGACGCATGTTCATATCGCTCCGCACGCTTTAAAAGTGGCTGCTATCTTTTCTGTTCTGACGCGACTTGAAGACTCTAAAAAACAAGGAATCGATGTTGTAAAGAAAATGCGGCTCTATGATGGAGAAAATGTAGAAGGATTTAATCAGATGGATGTAGAGGATTTGAAGAAGGAATTTCCGAACGAAGGTATGAATGGGATTGATCCGCGTTATGTGATCAACCGTATTTCATCGGCTATTATTCGGAAAGAAGTTTCTTCAATTAATGCCCTGGATGTTTTACGGTCTTTGAAAGACGGGTTAGACCAGCATGCCTCGATTTCGCAAGCGGACCGAGATAAATATATGAACTATATTGCAATCGCCAGAAAAGAATTTGATGAAATTGCAAAGAAAGAAGTTCAAAAAGCATTTGTCTATTCGTATGAAGAGTCTGCGATATCGTTGATGGATAACTACCTCGATAATGTAGAGGCTTTTTGTAATAAAAATAAATTGAGAGACTTCTTAACTGGCGAAGAAATGAATCCTGACGAAAAACTTATGCGCTCCATTGAGGAGCAAATTGGTATTTCGGAAAATGCGAAAAAAGCGTTTCGAGAGGAAATTTTAATTCGGCTTTCCGCTTATGCAAGAACAGGTAAACGTTTTGACTATAATTCTCATGAACGTTTACGAGAAGCTATACAAAAGAAATTATTTTCAGATTTAAAAGATGTTGTCAAAATCACAACGTCCTCTAAAACGCCAGATGAATCGCATCTTAAAAAGGTGAATGAAGTGATTGCGAGACTCATTGATGAATATGGCTATAATTCCATTTCTGCGAACGAATTGCTACGCTACGTCGGAAGTCTGCTTAATCGATAAAGCGAAACTTTAATCAGTGGGGGTTTTTCGACGCACAGGACGTCGCGTACTTAGTCTGCCTCATCCCCCACTGATTGCTAGTTAAGCCATTCGGGCGTTTACGGGCAGTTGATCCCCTACTTATTATTCTTTTTTCTTCGAAGACTTGAAGTGGGAGTTTTACTATCCGTTATTGCGGGATAAATGCTTGAACAGAAGAAAACAAGACTGATGAAGTATTGGTCTTGTTTTTTTCTAAAAATCAATAGCAATAAATTGGATAAAAGATGGGTGTGGATGAAAATGAATGAAAAAGACAATGATCATTTCGCCGTCTCACAGGAAAACTGGTCTCTCCACCGAAAGGGCCATCAAGATCAACAACGTCATTTGGGTAAAGTAAAAGAAGCCATCCAAAATAATTTACCGGACTTAATTAGTGAGGAAAGTATCATCATGTCAAAAGGGCGCGATGTCATTAAAATACCAATTCGCTCACTAGATGAATACAAAATTCGTTATAATCGGGAAAAGTCAAAGCATGTAGGGCAAGGAACTGGTGAGAGCCAAGTCGGCGATGTGATTGCGAGCGATGGCTCGCAGGGGAAAAGTGGTACTGGGACAGGAAAAAAAGCAGGCGATCAAGCCGGGCAAGATTACTATGAGGCTGAGGTTTCGATTGCAGAGATAGAAGAAGCTTTGTTTAAAGAAATGGAACTGCCGAACTTAGAACAAAAAGAACAAGCTGATAATACAGCAGAGAAAATTGAGTTCAATGATATTCGTAAAAAAGGGCTTATCGGAAATATAGATAAAAAGCGAACCATTTTAACGGCTATTAAAAGGAATGCAATGAAAGGAAATGCTGAAATTGCACCCTTCCATAATGATGATTTACGTTTTAAAACTTGGGATGATGTAAGGAAACCTGAATCCAAAGCAGTTGTGCTCGCGATGATGGATACAAGTGCTTCAATGGGTAACTTTGAGAAAATGATGGCGAGAAGTTTCTTCTTTTGGATGGCAAACTTTTTACGAACGAAATATGAAACGGTCGAATTTGAATTTATTGCGCATCATACTGAAGCCAAAATAGTGACAGAAGAAGATTTCTTTTCGAAAGGGGAGAGTGGGGGCACAATCTGTTCTTCCGCTTACCTAACGGCGCTTGAGCTCATTGAGAAAAAATATAATCCCGCACGTTATAATATTTATCCATTTCACTTTTCAGACGGTGAAAATATGTCATCTGATAATGAAAAATGTATAAAACTTGTTGAAGAAATCATGGCAGTTTCCAATATGTTTGGTTACGGTGAGGTAAATGCCTATAATCGTTTTTCTACAATGATGTCCTCGTTTAAAAAAATCGATGATCCGAAGTTCCGTCATTATATTTTGAAGGAAAAACGGGATGTCTATTTTGCGCTTAAAAGCTTCTTCCATAAAAACTTGGAGGGATTCGATTGACGGAAATAAAAGCGCTTCATCGTGCGATTGATGAAATCACAGAAATTGCAACTGGTTTTGGCCTCGATTTTTATCCAATGCGTTATGAAATATGTCCCGCTGATATTATTTATACATTTGGGGCGTATGGCATGCCAACGCGCTTTACTCATTGGAGTTTTGGGAAACAATTTCATAAAATGAAGCTGCAATATGATCTTGGACTAAGCCAGATATATGAGCTTGTCATTAATTCGAATCCTTGTTATGCATTTTTGCTAGATACGAATAGCCTGATTCAAAATAAACTTATTGTTGCCCATGTTCTAGCTCACTGTGATTTTTTCAAAAATAATGTCCGCTTCTCCAACACGAGGAAGGACATGGTAGAAAGTATGACGGCAACGGCTGAACGTATTGCGAATTATGAAATGGTTTACGGCAAAGACGAAGTAGAGCATTTTTTAGATGCTGTGTTAGCGATTCAAGAACATATAGATCCTTCTATACTAAGGTATCAACGTCCCGCTGAAGCCATGGATGAGAAGGTTGAAGAAGAAGTTATACGAAAAACCCCTTATGATGATTTATGGAATTTAGGTAAAAAAGTATCTGAGAAGAAAATCGTACCAAGTCAAAAAGAAAAGAAAGTCCCCCTGACACAGGAAAAAGATATTTTGCTCTTTATTTTAGAATACAGTCGTGAACTGGAAGAATGGCAACGTGATATTTTAACGATGATGCGAGAGGAAATGCTCTACTTTTGGCCGCAGCTTGAAACAAAAATCATGAATGAAGGTTGGGCCTCATTTTGGCATCAACGGATTTTAAGGGAAATGAATTTAACATCTGGAGAAACAATAGAGTTTGCTACATTGAACGCGAATGTTATTCAACCTTCAAAAACAACAATCAATCCCTACTATCTTGGATTAAAAATATACGAAGATATCGAAAAGAGATACAATCATCCAACAGAAAAAATGAAGAAGTTAGGAATTAAACCGAACACGGGAAGAGAGAAAATGTTTGAAGTGAGAGAAATCGAATCGGATATTTCTTTTATTCGAAACTATGTCACGAAGGAATTGATCCAACAAGAGGATTTATATCTTTTTGAAAAAAAGGGCAACAATTATGAAATTACCACTAAAGATTATGAAGATATAAGAAATCAATTAGTCTCCATGCGTGTAAATGGCGGTTTTCCGTATATCGTTGTTGAAAATGGGGATTACTTGCGAAATGGAGAATTATATTTAGTGCATAAGTATGAAGGCACGGAATTGGATTTGAAGTATTTGGAAAGTGTGCTTCCTTATATTTATCAATTATGGGGACGGATTGTGCATATAGAAACGAATGTTGAGAATTTACAAGTTGTCTATTCGTATGATCGAAACAAGGTATATCGACGGTATGTATAGGTGAGGGTTGATTGTGAAAATAGTGTTGCCCCACGACTGGATTTTCGGTCTTGGGGTATTTTTATGTTTAAACTATAGACGCTTGCTGGATAGAGGGGGTAGATATTGATCGGTCTCGGAGCATTTATGGACGGTAAACGAGGAGATATGATTGGTCATGCGATGTTAGACAGGGAGATTTGATCGGTCATACGGTATTTATGGTCGGTAGACAAGGGAATGTGATCAGTCGCAGGACGCTTTTATACGAGACGAACTATTTTTACCATATTTAATGAAATAAAAAACTTCACTGATCTTGCTAGGGGATGTCCCTGCTCAGTAAATATAGGTATTCAATTGTTCAATATATATAGTTAAGGTTGACCGAAGTATTGAAAAGACGGATGATTGTAGAAATTGATTGATAAATTTAAAAACGAGAGAGGGGATTGACGATGATCCGTTATCCTGACCCACTAAAAAATGGACAAACTATTGGTGTTACTGCAACATCATCGGGCGTTGAGAGTGAATTGCATCATCTGTTAAGAGAATCTGCACATCAATTTGAAAAGAGAGGTTACGCTGTAAATTTTGGTGAAACGGTATGGACGAATGAAAAGCTTACATCGACGCCGAAAGATATGCGCTTGGCAGAGTTTAGGGAGATGATGGCGGATGAAGAAGTTTGTGCGATAATTCCTCCATGGGGTGGTCATTTTCTATTGGAATTACTGCCGCTCATTGATTTTAAAGAATTGAAACCTAAGTGGATTATGGGCTACTCAGATACAAGTACGTTGCTATTACCAATTACGCTACTAACTGGTATCGCGACAGTCCATGGAACGAATTTCGTCGATTTGCGAAGTGATGCATGGGATTCTGTTACCTCTAAATTTATTGAACTGCTAACTGCTTCCGCAGGTGACACAATTGTCCAGCATTCATCTGAAAAATACCAGTCCGAATGGCAACATGACGCACCCGCGGATCCGTACGTCTTTAAACTGGATACGGAGACGGAGTGGAAGACAATCGGCAATCAACCGGTCCAGTTTAAAGGCCGTCTCTTGTCCGGCTGTATCGATACAATCCGCCATTTGGTCGGAACTCCTTTTGGTGATGTGAAGAAGTTTCAAGAAAAGTTCATTGCGGGTGAAAAAGTCGTCTGGGCACTGGAAAATAGTGAAATGGATGCGCCGGATTTCTACCGTTCCATTCTTCAATTGCATAATGCAGGATGGTTTGACGATGCAGCTGGAATCATATTCGGCAGAACGGCCGCAGGATTGGCAAAAGGTGGTTTCAGTGATGTAGATGCAATGGAAAGGCTTGCGGAACTGACTGGAATTCCAGTAGTTTACAATGCGGATATTGGGCATGTGCCTCCCCAAATGACGTTCGTTAATGGAGCAATTGCAGAAATCGAAGTGGCAGGAGGAAAAGCCTCAGTCACGACGAGATTTATATAGCAAGGAAAAATATTTTTTCTTTTGGATTTTATTTGTGAATTGTCGAAAAACTTGTTGCTGATTATTATCTTTTCTCTTATAGTTAATAAAACATATTGTTTTACTATGATTTGAAAGGGTGACTAAAATGTCAACAAGCCAGTTAATAACAGTCGAAACAAGTGGCGTTTGGATTAGTGGAGTAAAAACCGAGATTTCGGTCCGGGAGTTTGAACCATTCATCATCGACGAACCAAAGAGTCTTGGCGGCAACGATGAAGGGCCGAATCCGGTTGAATATGTGCTTGCTGGATTATCCGGCTGTACGTCAGTTATGATTTCAATCATTGCCAAAGAATTAAATTTTTCTTATGAAGCAGTTGAATTTAAGAATGCTGGTGCACTTGATGTACAGGGATTGATGGGCGTGGATGGCGTATCGCCTCATTTTCAATCTGTAGATTTTGATATTGTTATCAAAACAAACGAAACGGATGCGCGCCTTCAACACTTAAAAGAGTCTGTTGAAAAAAGATGTCCTGTGATGAATTTACTTGTCGATGCGGGTGTTCCTGTAACGTCAAATTGGATAAAGGGTTAATATAACTTCACCAATTTACTAGCGCACACAGCCAAACGAATTGGTATTATACATGTAGTTCCTCTGCGATCGCAATCGCAGCAGGGACTTTTTAGTTTGCCGAGAAACGAACGGTCTTTCATTCCAATATACTGCTTAATCTGGTATTCTTAAAGAAATGCTCGTGACGAAAGGATGATTGAAATGGCTGGACCGGCACTTAAACAACTTCATTCCCACCGTGCAATTCATGAAGGCGGGCTTTCTGGAGCAGTTGGTAAGACGGACGGTATGATGGACTTCTTAAAGCAGGGTGATCTTGAATTAGCGAACCAGGCAGCGGATGATCTGATTGAATACTGGAAGACGCGTGTTATCAGTCATGCGGATGCAGAAGAGCAAGGATTTTATGACGAAGTCGCGGAACTGAAGCCAGAATTGAAAGAAGCGGTCGTTCAATTGACTAGGGATCACGATTTATTGCGAATTATTGTAAGAGACATTGAGCAATTGCGCGAAGAGGAGAACTTGAGCCCGGGCGTTCTTCACCGATTTCATGCTTTACTTGTCGTCAATGAAATACATAGCCGTGATGAAGAACGTATGCTTTTTGAAAAATAAACCAACAACAAGCACCATAATCCGGTGCTTTTTTCTTCGTCTAAGCTCTACTACTTAGGAGCTCGGATCATAAAGAGTCTGGAAAGTTCATCGTACTGTCGTCAGTCCAGCATGCGATAAAGCATACCGCGTCGCGGGCCTGATATAAGGCTACCTTTCATCTAAGGTGCTTTCGCTTTTGAAATTGATTACTAGTAAGGAGATGGTCCAAATCGAAAAAGCCTTATCAATATTGACAACGTATTTTGGGTATCCTTCTTTCAGAACAGGGCAAGAAAAAGTAATTCGCGGTGTTATGCAAAATAAGGATACGCTTTGTGTTATGCCGACCGGAGGCGGAAAATCCGTTTGTTATCAGGTTCCTGCACTTGTGATGGAAGGGACTGTTCTTGTTATTTCACCGCTTATTTCTTTGATGAAAGACCAGGTCGATGCGCTTCATCAAGTAGGGATTCCCGCTGCATACATCAACAGTTCACTGTCTTCAGAGGAATACTTTGAGACGATGGAGAGAGCCGTTCTAGGCGAATTCCAGCTTCTATACGTGGCACCGGAACGTCTTGACTCACCGTCTTTCAAAAATCAGTTGCGGAGGATGACAATTCCAATGGTCGCCATCGACGAGGCACATTGTATTTCGCAATGGGGTCACGATTTCCGTCCAAGTTACCGAAATATCAGCAGCATTGTTTCTTTATTTGATGAAAAACCGGTTATTCTTGCGCTTACGGCTACGGCTACACCTGCTGTTCGGGAAGATATTTGCAAACAGTTAGGAATCAGTGAAGAGAATACGGTAATGACTGGTTTTGAAAGGGCAAATCTTACTTTTTCCGTCGTTAAAGGTCAGGATCGCGAGAAATTCGTGAAAGAGTATGTGCGAAAAAATGAAGGAGAAGCAGGAATCATTTATGCAGCTACACGGAAAGCTGTCGATTCTGTCCATGACATCCTTCAAAAAAGTGGGGTAAAAGTTGCGAAATATCATGCGGGACTGGGGGATATTGAACGCCAGTCTGGACAAGACCGCTTTTTAAATGACGAAGCTGCTGTCATGGTTGCGACGAATGCATTTGGCATGGGCATCGACAAATCCAACATCCGTTACGTCATCCATTACCAGATGCCGAAAAACATGGAAAGTTATTATCAGGAGGCAGGACGTGCAGGCCGTGACGGGCTGGATAGTGCTTGTACAGTGCTGTTTTCATCACAAGATGTTCAGACACAACGTTTCTTAATTGATCAATCGCAAGACCAAAGTAGAATTCCAGCAGAGCTTGAAAAATTGCAGTCAATGATTGATTATTGTCATACAGAGACATGCCTTCAGAAGTTCATTATTATGTATTTTGGAGAGACGAATGTTGTGGACTGCGGCCGCTGTGCCAATTGTACCGACACACGGGAAAGTGTGGACGTCACTGAAGACGTTCAAAAAGTATTATCCTGTGTGATACGAATGGGCCAACGATTTGGCAAGGCGATGATTGCACAAGTATTAACAGGTTCCCGGAACAAGAAAGTGATTGAATTCGGTTTCGATAAATTAACGACATATGGTTTGATGAAAGGGCGCAGCGCAAAAGATATTTCCGACTTCATTGAGTTCATCATCTCGGAAAGTTATTTGGGGGTAGAAAATGGTCAATTTCCAACCATTTACGTCAGTGAACAGGGGAAAGATGTGCTAACTGGCAAAGTGACCGTCAACCGAAAAGTATCGGTTATTACAGTGCAAGTTGCGAACGATGATCCATTATTCGACCAGCTTCGTACACTTCGTATGAAATTGGCTCAAGAAGCGGGTGTACCGCCATTTGTCGTATTCTCAGATAAAACATTGCGAGATATGGCGGCAAGGATGCCAATCACGAATGATGAGTTCCTCGAAGTCAATGGTGTAGGGCTTGCAAAGTTGGAGAGATATGGAGAAGCTTTCATGGAAGAAATCAAAAATTTCCAGATGCAAAACGTTTAATGATCGTGAATAAAGGAGGTAGACTACATTTCCAATCGGGATGCAGTCTGCCTCTTTTTTAGTTCGGATACACAACTGATCCATCTTTACGTAATTCAGGTTGCGCTCCCCATTGACCAGGTTTATGTTCAACGATTTCAGTTACCCCTTTAGAACCATCAAGGATATGAAGAACAGACCATCCGTTCAACGAAAGCCGATTGCTGATCAATAAACGATGACAGCGTGCCGGATGGCGCTCTGAACAACAATATGCCACTCTGTCTTTTGAGGCTAACTCCTTCAATTGTGTAAGCCCTTTTAGAAATTCGCATTCAAGGGAATAGTCTGCATAGTTATGGAAGGATTGATTATTCCACCCATCATTTATTTCATCGTCCACTGTCTTGGATTTATTTCTTCTGCCGCCAAGTTCTTTATTATGTACATATGAGATACCAGAATGAGGCAACCAGATGCTCATTTCATCTTTATGGAAGTGTGGAAATTTTCGACTTCCGGGAAATGCGCGCACATCAACAAGGGTCTCTATTTTTGCGTCATTTAGCAGTTCCAAAAATTCTTCTTTTGTATGTGTAGAATGACCAACCGTAAAAATATCCATAAGAAAACCCCCTCCCTACTTATTTAATTCCACAAAGTAGGGAGGGGTAAACGTTCACTGTATTAAGCTCTGACATTTTCCATGTTGAGCTTTTCTTTTCTCTCTGTTCTTTTGCAGATTGCAACAAGTGCATAAACAATTGGTGTATCCAGAATGGCGACGATAAACTTGAAGATATATTGACTGAAGATCATTCCGATTAAAACACCTAGCGGCATTGTGCCATAAAAAGCAATCGATATAAAAATCGCCGTATCGACTAGCTGACTCACCATCGTGGATGCATTATTTCGGATCCATAATTTCTTTGTGCCATGTCGTTTTTTTAGTTTATCAAAAATTGCAACATCGAGGTTCTGGCTTATAAGGTAAGCAACCAAACTCGCGATTGTCACACGGAAGCCTGCACTGAAAATCGTTTCGAATGATTGTTGATGTTCGTAAAATGGTGCTGCAGGTAACTTAATTGCAATCCAGATGAAAAGGATTGCGAAAAGCTGTGCAATAAACCCGGTTAGGACGGTTCTTCTAGCGGCTTCTTTTCCGTAGGCCTCTGTTATGACATCCAGGAGCGGATAGGTGCAAACATAAATAAGTGCAGCGGCCGGCAATACAATCCAGTCGCCGATACTGAATAATTTCACTGCCAATATATTGGACAAAATCAATAATCCGACGAAAAGCCCATTCAAATAATAAAGCATAGTTGCTACACCTCTTCTTATCGGTTATCAATTTTTTCCGGATACATATCGTGATTCATCATACGGTGTTCTGCCATTTCTTCATATTTCGTTCCCGGTTTGCCGTAGTTGCAGTAAGGGTCAATTGACAACCCACCACGTGGAGTGAATTTCCCCCACACTTCGATATAGCGCGGTTCAATCAGGTTAATTAAATCATTCATAATAATATTGACGCAGTCTTCATGGAAATCACCATGATTGCGGAAACTAAACAAATACAATTTAAGTGCTTTACTTTCCACTAGTTTTTTATCCGGCACGAAACTGATATACATCGTAGCAAAATCGGGTTGGCCCGTCATCGGACAAAGTGATGTAAACTCCGGACAGTTGAATTTGACGAAGTAATCGCGTTCCACATGCATATTGTCGACAGCCTCTAAAATGTCGGGATTGTACTCGAACAAGTATTTCGTGTTTTGATTGCCGAGCAAAGTTAAGTCGGTCAATGTTGATTCATCTCTTCCAGCCAATTAAAAAAACCTCCCGTATAATTTGTCAGGGAGGTCCATAGGCGCCGAAAAAAAGAGCCATGTCGAATGGACATGGCGTAGATTCCGTCATCCATAGTTTTTTATAGAGGGTCGCTATGAACCTCTCCCGAACAGGGTTATTCGTTTCGTCTCTGACATTAAACGACTGAAGATGATTTGTCAATAGACCCTTTTTTCTTCAATCCGATCAGAGTATATAGTGCGACTGCCAGCAAGATGAACCCTGTCAACATGAAAGCCCCTTGGAAGTCCAGATTCAGAAGACCAATCACACCTGATCCTGCAACCACACCAATCGAGAAGAACGCGTAAAAGTACCCATATGCTTTCCCGCGGAATTCAGCCGAAGATGAATCGATCAGCAGTGAATTGATGGATGGAAACAGGAAAGCGAATCCTGCACCATAAATAGCCATTGCTAGATACAAGTTAGTCAATTCCTCGATTTGGCTCAGGAACAACATACTCACTCCCATAAGTGATATACCGAATGCTAGTGTCACAACTGGCCGAACCCGGTCAAATATCCGATTGATCGGCAATAAAAAGATCAGAATTGCGACTACACCGAATGTGCTCAGCAAAATACCGGTTGTTTTTGTATCAAATCCAAGCGACTCAACTTTTAAAGGCAGGACAAGGGCAAGTACACCCTGTGAAAACATTAAAAAGAACGCTCCTGCAAATGCTCTGACCATTCCAGGATGGCGGAATAGGTGGATGACCCGAAAATTTTCCGCTTTTTGTGAAGATTGTTTTCGCACATATGTAAACGAACGAAGAACGAAGAATGCAAGTATTGCCAGTAACATCATGATGCCGCCGTTGACCGTCATAATGAAAGGCGTGCTTGTTTTAGCAGCAACAATTCCGCCATACGCCGGACCAACAATTGCAGCCATTCCGACAAATGCACCTGAAATTGCAACACTTTTACCACGTTTCGATTCTTCTGCACGGTTTGCCAGAAAAGTGAAAGCCGCAGGGACAATCAAGCCTTCCATGAAACCATGGACAAATCGGACACCAAGCAGTGACATCGGACCGGATACGACTGTATAAAAGAAGAGGGATAACGCTGATGCGAACAGACCCAATACGAGTATGAGGAACGGTCCTCTTTTGTCAGTCATGAAACCGGAAATGATATTCCCGATTGTATTTGAGAATGAATACATACCGACCACAAGTCCGACCAAAAATGGCGTTGCACCAAGTGATAATGCAAACGGGCTCATCACGGGCAGTTGCGAAAATAAATCAAAAAACGAGAAAAATACAATAAGATAAACAAAACCGCGCATATTAAAGCCTCTTTTCAAATGATAGATACCCTAGTATACTTTAGCATTTTTTAGACCTAAGGGGAAAAGGACAGATTGTGAACAATACATATTCTTTGGCAATTAATGAAGGATAACGATAAGATTAATGAAATATATGAATGGATAAAGGGGGAAACGGTGAGTGGGCTTTCTTAAAAACTTATTTAAAAAGCAAGACGATACTGAAATTGTCAATGAAATCGAAAAGCAATATATTTTCGTTCAGCTTGACTTGGAGCATTATTACGAACCGTTTTATGCAAGGGATTTGTTAAATAAGCCAGCGGTAGATTTGAAGCGACCTGAATATATGGGTGTTCACAATTCATTCGCCGCAGGAGCGTCACTAATCCCGCATATCAAAGCAGATACTTCCCTTGAATTGTTCATTCAAACCGATCATTTCGATTTGGAGAAAGTCATCAAAGCGGGTATTACGGTGAAACATGCGCAATCATCCGTTGATAGGATAGTGATGGAAGCAATTATTTGGAAGAGTGACGGTCGGGTGGATACGATTCCATTTATGCTGAATATCCGTATTGATGACGAGAAATCGAGATTGGCTGCTGCATTAATCAGTGTTCAAAAAGAGATTCCATTCTATTTTGGACGAGTTATGAATGAAGTGTTCACAATCGAAAAGCAATTGCTTGTAAACATGCCGGAAGCGGTCCAAGAAGATCTGCAAATCACTTTCGCAGAACTGTATAGTGACGAACCCAGAAAATCCGGACCATTCATCGAGCTGGAAAGCCTAACAGAACGTGAAATGACGACCACCGGATGGGTCATGCATTTTGATAATGGGAAGTTGGGGACAGAGCTAGATTTATCTTTGATGAAAATAAAAATTCTGCGTACAGCTTTTGATAAGATTAACCGTCTAGGTGTCAAAGGCAAGTTTACTGGATGGATTGCAGAAAATGTAGCGGATCCAAGCGGAACGGGTTTATACGGTGAGACGACGACGTTTATCTTTAGATCATCAGAATCGATGTATGGCAATGAAAAAGTGCATAGTGAAATTTTGCAATATATGAACTCGTTAAAAGGATTTATTCGTGAGGACAGCGGCTATCCGCTCCAGTACGAAGGCCTTCCTGTGCTGAGACAAACTGGCGGTAGCTATGGGTTCGTTGCGATTGATGAAGATTTTCTTGTGAAAGCAGACGAGTTATATAGAAAAATGACCAATAAAGAGATAAACTTATACCATAAATTGCTGAAACTGAATGCAAGAGATTGAAAGGGGAAATATAACGATGACGATCAGAGTTGGAATTGCAGGTTACGGAAATTTGGGACGTGGTGTTGAATCCGCAATTGGTCAAAATAAAGATATGGAACTGGTCGGCGTGTTTACAAGAAGAAATCCGGAAGACGTGAAATTGCTGAATGGCAATATACCCGTTCATATGATGGATGACATTCAAAAATATACTGATGCAATTGATGTACTCATCCTTTGCGGCGGATCGAAAAATGATCTACCTGAGCAGGGCCCGGCACTATCAACTTTATTCAACACGGTGGACAGCTTTGATACACATGCCAAAATTCCAGGTTATTTTGAAGCGGTCGATGCATCTGCAAAACCGAATGGTAAGACTGCAATCATTTCTGTCGGCTGGGATCCGGGTTTATTCTCCATCAACCGTTTATACGGCGAGGCCGTTTTATCGGAAGGCGCGACATACACATTTTGGGGCAAAGGATTGAGCCAAGGACATTCCGATGCGCTCAGAAGAATTGAGGGGGTTAAAGGTGCCGTCCAGTATACGATTCCTGTTCCGGACGCAGTTGACCGAGTACGCGGTGGCTCGTTGCCTGAATTGACGACGCGTGAGAAGCATACCCGCGAATGTTACGTAGTTTTAGAGGATGGCGTTGACGCAGAAAACGTGAGAAATACGATCGTGACGATGCCCGACTACTTCACTGACTATGACACGACAGTAACATTCATTACGGCGGAGGAATTAAAAAGGGAACACTCAGCGATGCCACATGGCGGTTTCGTAATTCGCAGCGGCAAGACAGGTGAAGGCAACGCACAAGTGATGGAGTACTCATTGAAACTAGATAGCAATCCCGAATTTACGTCAAGCGTACTTGTTGCATATGCACGTGCAGCTTACAGGTTAAATCAAAACGGTGAAACGGGTGCAAAAACAGTATTTGATATCGCTCCTGGTTTGCTATCGCCGAAAAGCGCTGCAGATTTGCGGAAAGAATTGCTATAAAACGACTTGGATCTGGGTGACAGTCACCTAGGCAATTCTGAAACAAACACAACAATCATGTTAATTATGTTTCTTTGTATAATTTGAAAACTATCCCTCGATCGTTCTAATGATTGAGGGATAGTTTTCATCTGATAATTTTAAATCCGAAATGTTTTGATAATGATCTTCATTTCGCATATACTACTCTTGTACAACATATTTAGGAGGTCGAAGGAATTGACGAAATTAGACGAAACATTAGTGATGCTAAAAGAGCTTACAGATGCAAAAGGAATTCCTGGTAACGAACGTGAACCACGCGAAGTAATGAAAAAGTACATAGAGCCGTTTGCAGATGAAATTGAACAGGACGGTCTTGGTTCATTAATCGCAAAGAAAACAGGCGAGGAAAACGGACCTAAAATTATGTTGGCAGGACATCTGGATGAAGTTGGATTCATGATTTCTAAAATTGACGATAAAGGTTTCCTATCATTCCAAACAGTTGGCGGCTGGTGGTCACAAGTGATGCTTGCACAACGCGTAACAATCGTTACACGCAAAGGCGATACAGTGACAGGCGTCATCGGATCGAAACCACCGCATATCCTATCACCGGAAGCGCGTAAAAAACCAGTTGATATTAAGGATATGTTCATTGACGTCGGTGCAAATTCGAAAGAAGAAGCAATGAAATGGGGCATCCTGCCTGGAGACATGGTTGTACCATATTTCGAATTTACTGTGATGAATAATGAAAAATACCTGCTTGCAAAAGCGTGGGACAACCGTATCGGCTGTGCAATTGCGATTGACGTAATGAAAGCACTTAAAGATGAAAAACACCCGAACATCGTTTTTGGAGTTGGAGCTGCACAAGAAGAAATTGGTCTTCGCGGAGCTCGTACAGCTGCAACGAAAATCCAGCCGGACATCGGATTTGCAGTTGACGTTGGAATAGCAGGCGATACGCCAGGTGTCACATCTAAAGAAGCAACGGGAAAAATGGGAGACGGTCCACAAATTCTACTCTTTGACGCTTCAATGGTTTCGCATAAAGGTTTGCGCGAGCTTGTTGTTGATACGGCTGAAGAAAACGGTATTCCTTATCAGTTTGAAACAATCCCAGGCGGCGGTACAGATGCAGGCTCCATCCATCTTTCTGGAAAAGGTGTACCATCACTTGCAATCTGTATACCAACTCGCTATATTCATTCGCATGCAGGCATTCTGCACCGCGATGATTATGAAAATACAGTGAAACTGATTGTTGAGGTCGTTAAGAAATTGGACCGTGACACAGTGAATAAGATTACATTCGAATAAAAAAACGAATAAACTGCTCAAGCTAGAAAAATGGCTTGGGCAGTTTTTTTATTCTGATAAATCTATAATAATACACTTGACTTTATATTTATGCATACATATAATCAGAGATACCAATTGAAAAAGACGTTAGGGGATGAAGGAATGTTGACGATTGAAACGGAAAAAACAAAAATTGCTGAAGGGTTGAAAGGAAGAGACTTACTGACCCTTCTAGATTACACACATGGTGAGATATCGTATTTGTTGAATATGGCGAATGACATGAAAAAAGATATGGCTTTAGGGAAAATGCCGGACTTGCTGGCCGGGAAAACGCTCGGAATGATTTTTGAAAAACATTCAACGCGTACACGTATCTCGTTTGAAGTCGGCATGATTCAGCTGGGCGGGCATGCGATGTTCATGAATGCGCGCGACTTGCAGATCGGGCGCGGCGAGTCGGTTTATGATACAGGGCATGTATTGTCTGAGTATTTGGATGGCGTTATGATTCGTGCAAACTCGCATGAAATGGTGAAAGAATTAGCAGAACATACCTCGGTTCCTGTGATCAATGGCTTGACGGATATCTTTCATCCATGTCAGGCGTTAGCGGATTTGCTAACAGTTTTGGAAGTGAAAGGTTCATTAGCGGGAATGAAATTAGCATATGTCGGGGATGGCAATAATGTGGCGCATTCACTAGTGATTGCCGCTGCACATATGGGCATGCATGTAGCTGTTGCAACACCGAAAGGGTTTGAATACAATCCGAATCTTCTAGTGAAAGCAAAAATGATAGCTGTTAAAAACGGTGGAAGTGTCTTTGAAACAACGAATCCAGTTGAGGCTGTTGCAGATGCAGATGTCGTTTATACAGACGTCTGGACGAGTATGGGCCAAGAAGAAGAAACGGCAGCACGCCTAGAAGTGTTCAAAGAGTTTCAAATTAATGATGGATTGGTTGCTCATGCGAAAAAAGATTATATGTTCTTGCATTGCTTGCCAGCACACCGTGAGGAAGAAGTCGCAACCTCCGTTATCGATGGTCCGAATTCTTATGTTTTCCAACAGGCTGGGAATCGATTGCATGCGCAAAAAGCGGTGCTTGCTTCATTGGTGTAATAAAATAGGTTAACAAGTCCAGGTTTTTGTGTGAGTAACGCGTGTCGGTCATAAATATGTCTCACGGTGGTCATAACGGGCTTCGAGGCGGTCATAAATATACCCATGGCGAGCATAACAGGCTCCATGGCGTTCATAACGTAATCGATAGTCGAGACTAGATCAAAAAACGCATTAAAATTCAGGGCAATTACTAAAATTAAACTTCTATAGGTTAAAAAGTCCAGGTTCTGATACCTGGGCTTTTTTTGTACATTAAACTTAACATAGAGTTAATAATACTATACATAATGTTAAGTTTAGTGTACATTTTGAATAGGAGGTGTCACGATGTTAAAGAATCGACTAAAAGAATTGCGGGCACGACATGATTTCACACAAATTGAACTGGCTAAACGCGTTGGCGTGACACGACAAACAATTGGCTTTATCGAAAAAGGGGAATTTTCACCGTCTGTGACACTGTCATTGAGACTGGCACGTGCATTGGAATGTGACATTAACGAATTATTTTGGTTGGAAGGGGATGAATGACAATGAAGAATGATATGAGAATTACGTATCCATTATGGCAAATGGGAGTCATCGTTATAGCAATGTTGCTCACTTGGCTGGTTGGTTTATCTTCAGTTTTCACAGTGGGCGATAGGACCTTGGAGGTCAATATTCAAGGGGAATGGGGAGTGGTTTGGGGAGTTGTACTGCTTGTTTTCGTTTTCTATTTAGCGTTATTTACTTGGAATGTTGCTAAGCACAATAAACGGATGCCGAATCATAAAATAAACGTTTTCTCATGGAAGCCACAAGAATATATGGAGGATGACGAACTATTTCAAGAGTTTACGAAACGTGCGACAAAGAAAGTCTATACTTATTTTGTTTGGTCCATTCCACTTTTTGCTGGTTTGTCTTTAGGACTTCAACTCGGAACGATTGGGATGATAATGGGTCTTTTGCTTCTTTCGATGGGGCAATATTTAATTTATTACACACAAATCAAGAAATATGTGGAGGTGGATGAATGATGGTTGAATATTTTTTAGTGTTTCTAGGTGCCGCGATTCCATGGTTAGAAATTGCACTCGTCATACCTGTTGGAATCCTTAGAGGTTTATCCCCATTTTGGGTTATGACTCTTGCGTTTGTTGGTAATATGCTGACGGTGCTGATTCTCATTATTGCATTCCAAAAGGTGAAGGAATGGATGGAGGCTAGGAAAAAGAAAGATGGGACAGGGGAATCGAAGCGGACGGAACGAGGTAAACGAATTTGGAATAAATACGGTATGCCAGGATTGGCGCTACTTGGTCCAATTTTAATCGGAACACATATTGCAGCTTTTATCGGATTGTTATTTGGAGCAAGCAAAGTGAATACGACCATTTGGATGACGATTAGCATTGCATTATGGACGCTTGTATTCGGCATTGCGACAGCGATGGGCTTCGATTTTTTCGTTAAAAACTGAAAACCGCGTCAAGTTACCATGTTTGAATGAGGGAAACTGATGAATTTAGAAAGGGGCTTAAAATGAATAGACCAGTGAAAAAAGAAGTCTTTTTCGTACAATAATTGCGCGGGTGACAGTCACCCGCGCAATTCATACACAATTCAACTCGCCGCAAATACTTGTGCTAGCTCTCCGGCCATCTTTGTTTTTTCCTGTTCTCCTGAACTGTTCCACAGCTTTTCGAAAAATACGCCGAGTCCTGGTAGCAGGTGCTCTTCGCCTCGCTTGATGGCATCTTCCACGACGTTTCGGATATCATCCGCGGTATTATTCGTCATGTTTGCCGTTATTGCATCTCGTATTTGGAAATCCATTTTATCAACCTCCCACACTCATTTTGTACACAAATATCGCCAACTATACCGTCATTTGATACACTGAAAAGAAAAAGGCGGTAACTTACATATGAAACGCATTGAATCCTCACAAAACGCACTCGTGAAACATTGGAAAAAGCTTGTCACGACGCGAAAAGAACGCGATCAGTCGAAAGAATTCCTTGTCGAAGGTTTTCATCTAGTCGAAGAAGCAATAAAAAATGACAAAACAATTTTATCATTGATCCTTCGGGACGGTGTAGAGATTCCCGAAGGATGGTCTATTGAGGGCGTAAAGCTTATTGAAATAACAGAAGCGATCGCTAAAGAAATTTCAGAGACGGGACAGTCGCAAGGCATTTACGCACATTGCCGTCAGCCGGAGCAGGCGGAAGAGGGCTATGCGTCATGGAAGAAACTATTGATGATTGACGCTGTCCAAGATCCTGGTAATGTGGGTACGATGATCCGGACGGCTGATGCTGCCGGAATGGATGCAGTTATTCTTGGCATTGGAACAGCAGATGCCTTTAACCCGAAAACAGTAAGGTCCGCGCAAGGCTCGCATTTCAATATACCAATTGTAAAAGGCGATCTTATTGAATGGACTGTTAAGGCGAAGGAAGCGGGTATACAAGTTTTAGGAACTGGACTAAAAAACGCTGTGATTCATTCCGACATCTGGCCGCAAGCTGAATTCGCATTAATCGTTGGAAATGAAGGCAGCGGTGTCAATCCTGAATTGCTTGCGTTGGCGGACAATACAGTCAAGATTCCAATGTACGGAAAAGCGGAATCGTTAAACGTGGCCGTTGCTACGGGAATCCTTCTGTACACGTACTCTAAACTTTGAAATCAGCATGTTGTTGATGAACAAATCATAATCGGGTATACTAACTGTTATGAACAGAAATAAAAAGCAATGATCGGGAAAAGTAAACAACACATGAACCGAAAGGGAGTCCGCGCCAAGACTGAAAGCGCCGATGGGTAAATGGTTGTCGAAGTTCACCTCGTGAGCTGCCGCCAGGACCAGCGAAAGCTGTAAAGGTGTGCCGGTGCCGGACCGTTATTCCGATTTGAGTGATCATATCTTCGGGTATGGTAATCAGGGTGGTACCGCGAAATCGTCCTCGTCCCTTTTTTAAGGGGCGGGGTTTTTGTTTCGTCTAGTTTTAGGCACCAGGGGCTCGAGGTCAGAAGCCAATTGGGAGGGATTGAACTATATCTCTCCTGTATGCGCGAAAGAGCGCCACTTCGCAGGCTAGCCTTGTGCTAGTCGCGTCTAAGCAGGCGCCCTACACTTTTGTTTATTTTGAAAGGAGAATTGACATGGAACAACAATTGAAAGAATTAAGAGAACATGCACTTGCAAAAATTAAAGAAGCGACAAATTTAAAAGATTTAAATGAAGTCCGAGTTGCCTACTTAGGGAAAAAAGGGCCGATTACCGATCTTCTAAAAGGAATGGGGAAACTGCCCGCAGAAGAACGTCCTAAGATTGGGGCGCTCGTTAATGTCATCCGTGAAGCGGTAACAGAAGTTCTGGAAGAACGTATGGCTACACTTGAAGAACAGGCAATTAACGAACAGCTTGCCAAAGAATCAATTGATGTGACACTACCGGGACGTCCTGCACGTACTGGGAATCACCATCCACTAACACGTGTTGTTGAGGAAATCGAAGACTTCTTCATTAGCATGGGTTATGAAATTGCCGAGGGCCCTGAAGTTGAGAAAGACTATTATAACTTTGAAGCGCTGAACTTGCCAAAAGGCCATCCAGCACGTGATATGCAGGACTCTTTCTACATATCCGAAGATATTCTTCTTCGTACACATACATCACCTGTACAGGCACGAACGATGGAAGCAAAAGGCGGAGCGCCGATTAAGATTATCTGTCCAGGTAAAGTGTACCGTCGTGACAGTGATGACGCGACGCATTCACATCAGTTCACACAAATTGAAGGTCTTGTCATTGCTGAAGATATCCGCATGAGCGACTTGAAAGGTACACTTTCTTTATTCGCGAAGAAAATGTTCGGCGATGAGCGTGAAATTCGTTTGCGCCCAAGCTTCTTCCCATTCACGGAACCTTCTGTTGAAATGGATATTTCATGCTTCAAATGTGGTGGAGATGGCTGTAACGTATGTAAAAAAACCGGTTGGCTTGAAATTTTGGGAGCCGGAATGGTACACCCGAACGTGTTGAAAATGGCTGGTTATGACCCTGCTGTCGTATCAGGTTTCGCTTTCGGTATGGGACCTGAACGAATTGCAATGTTGAAATATGGTGTGGAAGATATCCGTCATTTCTATACAAATGACGTGCGGTTCGTATCACAATTCCATCGGACGGAAGCTTGAGGAGGAGACAAATATGTTAGTATCTACAAAATGGTTAAGTGAATATGTAAATATAGAGGGAATTGCTACGGCAGACCTTGCGGAGAAAATTACACGTTCGGGCATTGAAGTCGATTCCATCATCGACCGTTCTCATGGGATGACGAACGTAGTTGTAGGTTATGTGTTGGAATGTGTCAAACATCCGGAAGCGGATAAGTTGAATATTTGTCAAGTGGACGTTGGAGAAGAAACCACACAAATTATTTGTGGTGCTCCCAACGTTGCAGAAGGTCAAAAAGTCATTGTTGCACGTCCAGGCGCAGTACTACCAGGCGGCATGAAGATTAAAAAAGCAAAACTGCGTGGTGAGGAATCGAACGGAATGATCTGTTCACTTCAAGAGCTTGCAATTGAAGGCAAGCTTGTACCAAAAGCATATGCAGAAGGAATCTATGTGCTTCCTGAATCAGCTATACCAGGCGAATCCGCACTTCCGCTGCTTGACCTTGATGATCAAGTGCTTGAATTCGATTTAACGCCAAACCGTTCAGATGCACTCAGCATGATAGGCGTTGCGTATGAAGTTGGAGCGATTTTATCACAAGGCATCCAGCTCCCTGAAATTAATTACACGGCTTCAAATGAAAAAGCCGAAGATATGCTGAAACTGCGTATCGATGCAAAAGAAGAAAATCCGATGTACGTAGCGAAAGTCGTGAAAAACGTTAAAGTAGCAGCATCGCCATTATGGCTTCAGAACCGCTTGATGGCTGCTGGCGTACGTCCACACAATAACGTTGTCGACATCACAAACTTTGTCTTGATGGAATACGGTCAGCCGCTTCATGCATTTGACTATGACCGTCTTGGAACAGGTGAAATCGCTGTTCGTCTTGCGGAACAAGGTGAACAAATTACGACGTTGGATGATACTGAACGAACGTTGGAAGCGCATCAACTTGTTATTACGAACGGTAAAGAACCTGTAGCGATTGCTGGCGTAATGGGTGGATTAAATACGGAAGTACATGATGGAACGACGACGGTTGTCATCGAATCTGCTTACTTCGCACCAGGATCTGTCCGCCGCACTTCGAGAGAGCTTGGGCTTCGTAGTGATGCGAGTACACGTTTTGAAAAAGGAGTCGATCCTAATCGAGTCGAAGCGGCAGCAGAACGTGCCGCACAGCTTATGGCTGAAATTGCGGGGGGCGAAGTGCTTGCTGGATCTGTCATTGTTGATGAACTCGATAAAACGCCTATACGAATTACTGTTTCACCGGATTATATCAACAACCGTCTTGGCATGAAAATCCCACTTGAAGAGATGCTAACTATTTTAGACGGGTTGCAAATCCCAACAGAAGCTGTGAACGGAAAACTTATCATAGATGCGCCGACACGCAGGCAGGATCTTCGAATCCAAGAGGATATTATCGAAGAAATTGCTCGTATGTATGGTTACGACTTGATTCCAATGACACTTCCTGTAACCGAATCAAGGCCGGGTGGATTGACGCCATATCAGGCGAAACGTCGAACAGTCAGAGCGTTCCTTGAAGGTGCAGGCCTCTACCAGGCACTGACATATTCATTAACATCTAAGGAACAGGCGCAAAACTATGCACTTGAAACAGCACCCGTAACAGAGCTCCTGATGCCGATGAGTGAAGAGCGCAGTATTCTTCGTCAAAGCCTTATCCCGCATCTCCTTGAGGCGGCAACATACAATGTGGCACGCCGTATGGACTCAGTAGCGCTTTATGAAACAGGTTCGGTATTCCTTGGAGTAGAGGAAGACGGCCTGCCCCAAGAAGTTGAACATGTGGCAGCTGTCATTACAGGAAAATGGATCGACCACGCATGGCAAGCCGAAACGAAATCTGTTGACTTCTTTGTTCTAAAAGGGATTGTTGAAGGGATGATGGATAGTCTTGGTCTAGTTGAGAAACTGTCATTTGAAACAGCTGTTCTCGACGGGATGCACCCGGGTCGCACGGCGAATATATTCCATAACGGAGAACGGATAGGTTTGATTGGTCAAATCCATCCAACGGAACAGAAGAAACGTGATTTGAAAAACACTTATGTCATGGAAATGAATCTTGCTAAAATCCTTTCCGTCGAAACGGATGAATTGGTATACGTTCCGGTTCCGCGTTTCCCGTCAAGTTCGAGAGACATCGCACTTGTCGTATCGAGCGAAACTTCAGCAGGTACGCTTGAGAATGTTATACGGCATGCTGGGGGCAAGTTGTTGAAAGACGTTAGATTGTTTGACCTATATGAAGGGGATAACGTTGAGAATGGCAAGAAATCACTTGCATTCTCTCTGACGTATGCAGCTCCTGAACGCACATTGACAGACGAAGAAGTCGTCAAGGCGCACGAAAAAGTATTGAACGCATTAACGACAGAAGCAGGAGCTTTGCTTCGGGGATAAATAAAATCAAGAGGCACACAGAATTCTATTCTGTGTGCCTCTTTTGGGGGAAATGCAATTAGAAAAGAAAAGTTGCAATTAAAAATGAAGAGTTATAGTTACATACTAACTTGTTATTTCTGTTATCATGCCTTAGGTGATTGGCATCATACTAAAGAACGTTTGTTTGATATAATGAAATGTATATTAGGAATTCAGTGGTTCTGGGAAGGAGGTTGGACGTCGTAATCACGCAAAAGCAAATAATGGACTTGTGCGGGAACAGTTCGTTTAAAAGAGGCGAAGCCTTTCATCATTCGGGGAAAGTGACGATTGAACAATATACCGGCATGCATTGTCAAGCGACCGTGGCCGGAAGGGAAAACTTTCATGTCACAATCGACGATGAAGGGGAAGACGGGATTCGGACGGAGTGCAGTTGTCCATCGCTTCCTTTCTATCCGTACAAATGCCAGCATGTCGCCGCGGTAATGCATGCCATCTCTCGACTTGACGAGCCTTCAGGAGATTCTGCGGTGACTGACGGTCTGTTATCCCTTTTTAATGAAAAGCCTACAAGGTCAAGTGGGCATCAGCTTCATTTTGAAGACCGGGAAGTGATTGACCTGCTTTTCACGTGGATGCCTGTTGCCGTCAAGGGCGGACATATGCTCGGCATCGAAATACAAATCGGTTCAGTTTCCGTGCAGCATATCCGGGGCTTTTTGAGTCAGGTGAATGAAGGAAAACCTACTGCCCTTTCGCCAACTTTTACGTTTGATTCGAACCTCCATTGTTTCCAGCAAGAAGCGGATGCTGTTCTCCAACAGCTCATTCGAATTAATCAAGAGGAAAAGATGTCTGTAGCCGACCACTCAATCAGCCCGCAAACGTTACTCATCCCACCCACATCTTGGGATAGACTACTACCGTTTTTGAACCTTGCACCACTAGTAAGGTCGGAGCATGGTGGAAAACGCATTGTCGGCGTGCCGCTCTCAAATGGGACATTGCCCGTAAAGTTTCGTTTTGACAGGCTGGAAAGCAAGGGGCATTATTTGGAAATTGACGGATTGGCCTATGTTCTTGTTCTTCAAGCTTATCATTCCGTCCTATGCAACGGGCAATTGTTTCAGCTGGACAGTGAGGATTGCAAACGTCTTGCTGATCTCAAGCAGATGGTCGAAACCTCAGGAGCCCGTCAACTGCCGATATCCAATGAACAAATCGGTTTTTTCCTAGAAAAGGTCGTCCCGGGGTTGCGGAGAATAGGTGAAGTCCAACTTGCCGAAATAGTTTTGGACAAACTCGTGAAATCTCCATTGCAAGCCATGCTGTACGTCGATCGGGTAAATAATCGTCTTCTTGCAAGTTTGGAGTTCCAATACGAACATATCGTCATTAATCCATTAACGGAAGGGGATTTGCCGACGGGCTCGGTACTGGTTCGTGACTTGGAGAAGGAAGGAAACATCCTTGCGTTCATGAAAGAAAGTTCGTTTACGGAAAACGATGAAGGTTATTTATTGCACAATGAAGCATTGGAATATGAATTTCTACAGCATACCCTTCCGAAATTGCAAAAACTCGTGAGGGTATATGCGACGACAGCGGTCAAGAATCGGATTTTTAGAGGGCATGCCCGTCCACGGATTCGCGTAAAATCAAAGGAAGAGCGAACAAACTGGCTTGAGTTTAAATTTAAGTTGGACGGTATACCGGACAAGCAAATACATGAAGTCCTTGAAGCTTTGGAGGAAAAAAGGAAGTATTACCGCTTGCGGGATGGAGCCCTCCTTTCATTAGAAACAAAGGAATTTGAAGACATCCAACGTTTTTTGAATGAAGTTCCTGATGGGCTGGACGACCTAGAAAAAGGCTTGACCGTTCCGATAGGACGCGGAATCCGCTTCCTCGATAGTGCCGATGAGGAGGGAATGTTCTCACTAGAAGCATCGGCGCGTCAGTTTTTTGAACGCCTCCTTAATCCTGATAGTACGGGAATTGAGGTGCCTACGCAATTGGAAACGGTTCTTCGAACTTATCAAAAACAGGGGTACCAGTGGATGAAAACCTTAGCATCCCATGGCTTAGGGGGCGTGCTGGCGGATGATATGGGGCTTGGCAAAACATTGCAGAGCATTGCGTTCATCCTGTCGGTGCTTCCTGAAATTCGTGATAAAAAACGGCGGGTCTTAATTGTTTGTCCCTCTTCTTTAACGTACAACTGGCTTAGTGAGTTTCAAAAATTCACTCCTGAAATTAATGCGGCAATCATGGACGGGCCAAAAAAGGTAAGGACGAAGCGGCAGAATGATATAGAAGGCAAAGATGTATTAATTACCTCCTATCAGTTGATTCGTCGGGATATCCAATGGTTTGAGAAACAAGACTTTCTGACGATCTTTTTTGACGAGGCGCAGGCATTCAAAAACCCAATCACTCAAACAGCACGCGCAGTGAAAAAGTTGCATGCTGACAATCGATTCGCGCTGACGGGAACCCCTGTTGAAAATTCAGTGGAAGAACTTTGGTCCATATTTCACGTCGTATTTCCCGAACTATTCATGGGGTTGCGTGAATATAGTGAACTCACACCGAAAGCGATATCCCGTCGCATTCGACCATTTTTGTTGCGGCGGCTGAAAGAAGATGTCCTCGCAGAGCTTCCGGAAAAAATTAAGTCAATGGAGACTTCGGATCTGCTTCCTGACCAGAAGATGATCTATGCCGCCTATTTAGCAAAGCTGCGCCACGATACGTTAAAGCACTTGGATAAGAATACGATCCAAAAGAATAAAATCAAAATCCTCGCCGGACTGACCCGGTTGCGGCAAATCTGTTGCCACCCGGCATTGTTCGTGAATGGCTATCAAGGAAGTTCGGCGAAGTTTGAGCAGCTGAAACAACTAATTGAAGAATCGAAGCTCGCAGGAAGAAGGGTATTGATCTTTTCGCAATTCACGAAAATGCTTGGAATTATCGGCAAAGAGTTAGCGATGAACGGAACCCCTTTTTTCTATTTGGATGGCCAAACACCTTCAGAAGACCGGCTGGAAATATGCAATCGATTCAACGCAGGAGAGCGTGACTTGTTTCTTATTTCATTGAAAGCGGGTGGAGCTGGTCTCAATTTGACAGGGGCCGACACGGTCATACTGTACGATCTTTGGTGGAATCCAGCAGTGGAGGAACAAGCCGCGGACCGCGCCCATCGCATCGGTCAAAAGCGGGTCGTCCATGTCATCAAACTGGTTGCTCGTGGAACGATTGAAGATAAAATGAATGAATTACAGGAGAAGAAAAGAGATTTGATTGAAGAAATCATTGACCCGAAAGATACTACAAGTACATCACTCACCGTGGATAATATTCGGGAGTTGCTGGAGATATAGATGAAAAAAGGTACTGATAAAAGAAAGAGATAGCAACAGCTAATGAGAGTTGAATTATAAAGGATTCCATAAAGAACAAATGAATGATTAACTAGTTAAAATGATTTTTATAACCTTGATTGGCTAAATGCCTTTCGAGGTTTTTTATACTTTAAACAACTCACGATTAAATCAGCCAATATTTAAATCAACTATTTCGAGATGTTAAGCAGACATACGAGACTGGTTGCAGGGATATTTAAATAAAAAGACCATGCTTAACTACTCGAGTTATATGTGTACACTACAAATGGCAAAGTCCCTAGTGATTAACAGGGGGATACTGTGAAGGGACCGTTTTTGGACTAGTTTACTATCCATTTCTTTATCCCGAATAAATACAAAACCACGATAATTAAATTGAACCCCCGAATGTCAGATCCTTTTTCAAAGTGTCTGAGTTTCGAGGGATAGTTCGGAAAAGCCTGAAGACGAAATCAACCCCTTTTCCTGGCCGCGAGATTCTTAGCTTTCCCTGCATTCGCAAAATGCCACTTCGTCAGCGATTTCAAAGTATCTTCACCGTTTTTTAATAAAATCTTGGCGGCCACCTCATCCACTCGCGGGCCCGCGCCTTTTGGAAGTGTAATTCCTGCAATACCACTCAGCCGGTCCATTTCTTCTAAAAATGCAACACGTGCAATGATTGACGCAGCTGCAACTGACATATGAAGTCCTTCCGCTTTTGTTGAAAACAACACATTCTCACGCACTATTTCAGGTTCCGTCTTAATATGATTATAATAAATGCCGCGTTCCGCAAATTGGTCAATCAAAATATAATCGGGTTTCTCGCCGTCCATTTTCCGCAGTACATGTTTAAGTGCCTGATTATGAAGAAGTGCTTTAATCTTCCCTTGCGACCAACCGCTCGCTTGCACGTCATTGTATTTTGCATTGTCAAGCGTCAAAACGCTATAAATAAGCGCTTCCTGCAAATCAGGGGCGATTTTCCGCATGAGATCATCGGTCAGCATTTTAGAATCTTTTACGCCGAGTTCGCGAACCAGTTCGACTTGATCGGCACGGACGAAACAAGCTGCAACAGTTACGGGCCCGAAGAAATCACCGGTTCCAGTTTCATCCGAACCAAGAACGGACAGTTGTGCTAACCGTTCAGGCAACAAATCACCTTTTGTTTTCACGGCGGCTGAGCCCGCTTTAACTTCCGCAATACCCCAGCGCGTAGCTTCCCGTTCAGATCCTGAGCCTTGAAACAGCACCTTCCCAGACTTGTAGGCTGTGATTGATGTATCTGGTAGCTTTGCGGCAAAAACGACTCCTGGGGCATTGCGTACGACTTTAGATGACGCATAGTGATTCATCACTTTTTTCATATCTTCACTGTTTACAATAATAACTTGATTACTCAATTTTTAACTTCCTTTCGTCGACTTAATTCACAACTAAAACCATTTCGTGGTATGATTGATAACAGAGTTTTTATGTGGGAGGTAAGGTCATTGGCAGACGAACAGAAGACGCGCATAGCAGTTGACATATACGGACAGACCTATAAAATGGTCGGTACCGAAACAAGCACTCATATGCGGCTGGTCGCCTCGATGGTCGATGAAAGGATGAGGGAGATCAGTGCCCATAACCCTTATCTCGACAGTACAAAAATCGCTGTGCTTACCGCTGTTAATAGTGTACATGATTATCTTAAATTAAAAACACAAGTTGAACAAATGGAAGAAGAATTGAATAAGCTGAAGGGTTGACGGTATTACATGCTTGATTTATTAATTATTTTCCTCCTTTTCGGGGGACTCGTAACAGGATTCAGACGAGGACTCATTGTTCAAATTATACATATGACAGGATTTATCATCGCACTCGTTGTTGCTTACTCGTACTACAAGCAACTTGCGGAAAAATTTGTTCTTTGGATTCCTTATCCAGGTGTTACTGCTGGTTCAAAATTATCCACAACGGTCGATAAGCTTGATCTTGACGAGACTTTTTATCGATTACTGGCATTTGTCTTAATTTTCCTCGTTGTCAAATTCGGCCTACAGTTAATAGCGTCAATGTTTGACTTTTTGAAGTATTTACCGGTTCTCGGTTTTGTTGCTCGTTTTACAGGAGCTGTGTTCGGATTCATAGAGTTCTATATCCTCATGTTTTTGGTACTCTATCTGCTTGCCATGCTGCCGATAGATTTTATCCAAGACAGAATAAGCAGTTCTTTGCTTGCCAAGTCGATGTTTGAACATACACCACTATTGTCTGAAACTGTGAAAAAATGGTGGTACATCTATACAAACTGACAGCTTCCCCCTTTTTGGAGGGAGGCTTTTTTCTAGAACTGTCAAGCTGGGGCGGTGAGGGATATGGGCCGTTTCAGTATTCCAGAACAGGAGGGCTTTTATTGAATAAAAAAACAATCATTCGTACATTTGAAAAAATCGCTTTATATATGGAATTGCTCGGAGAAAATCATTTCAAAGTGTCTGCATTTAGAAAAGCTGCCAATGTGCTTGAATTAGATCCACGCAGTTTAACCGAAATGGACGATATTTTATCGCTGAAAGGAATTGGTAAAGGGACGGGTGCTGTCATTACCGACTTGCTAGAAAAAGGGGAGTCTGATCTTCTGATAGAAATGGAAGAGGCTGTGCCAAAAGGGCTTGTCCCTTTACTGAAAATACCGGGGCTTGGCGGTAAGAAAATCGCCAAACTTCATGAATCGCTCGGCATTGATTCGGTCGAATCACTCCATGCGGCATGCGCTGCAGGAGAAGTGAGTAAGGTTGCCGGTTTTGGCAAGAAGACTGAAGAAAATATACTGAGTGAAATTGAAATCTTAGGAACACGACAAGGGAAATTTCCAATTTGGCAAATGGAGAAAGTCGTTACTTTTGTTGAGCAGGAGCTCCATTTGATTCCGGAAATTACCCGTTTTTCTGTGGCGGGAAGTTACCGTAGGACGGAAGAAGAAAGCAGTGATGTCGATTTCATCATTGTGACGGACGAGCCCGCAATTGTACGTGAAAAGCTGCTTGCAACATTACCGCTTGTCGCGACGATTGCGGCAGGAGATTCAAAACTATCTGTAACGCTTGACTTGGAAGAGGCAATTGACGCTGATTTTCGCTTCGTGAAGGCAGAACAATTCGCCAGTGCTATTCACCATTTCACGGGTTCGAAAGATCATAATGTTCGGATGCGCCAGCTTGCAAAATCTAAAGGGCTGAAAATAAGTGAATACGGAGTGGAGAATGAGGACGGTTCTGTCAAGACGTTTGATTCAGAAGAACAGTTCTTCGCTTACTTCGGTTTACCGTTCATCCCCCCTGCGGTCCGCAGAAATGGCAGTGAAATCGATCGGGTCGATGAACTTGCCGGGTTAGTGGCAGAAGAGGACATTCGTTCAGACCTTCATATGCATACGACGTGGTCGGACGGGGCGTACTCAATCCGGGAAATGGTTGAGGCATGCCGTGCTAAAGGTTATTCCTATATGGTCATCACAGATCATACACAATACTTGAAAGTTGCAAACGGTCTCACACCGGAACGCTTACGTGAACAAATTGCAGAAATTCGTATGTTGAATAAAGAATATGATGACATCGAGATTTTTTGCGGCACAGAAATGGACATCCTTCCAGACGCGTCACTCGATTTTGATGATGAATTGCTCAGTGAACTGGATTTTGTTATCGCGTCCATTCATTCGAATTTCAGTCAATCACAGGAAGTGATTATGGAACGGCTTCATACGGCCATGAAAAATCCACACGTTGATATGATTGCGCACCCGACTGGCCGCATCATTGGTCAACGGGAAGGATACAACCCTGATGTACCTCAACTCATTCAGTGGGCGAAAGAATATGGTAAAATACTTGAGTTGAATGCAAGTCCATACCGACTTGACCTTGCGACAGATCATCTGATTATGGCACAAGAAGCTGGAGTAAATATCGCTATCAATACAGATGCACATGCGATCGATCAACTAAATTATATGACTACTGGTGTAAACTATGGTAAAAAAGCTTGGCTGAAAAAAGAGACGGTCGTTAATACGTGGCCGCTCGATAAATTTATCCGTGCTATTGTGCGGAAGTGAGAGGAAGTGTAAGACATTGGAAAACCGTGTCTTAAAAACACTTGAGTTCGATAAAATCCGAGATATGGTTGCAGTTCACTGCACATCATTTGCCGGTCGTTCTTATATGGAGAAATTAGTTCCCGTCAGCGATTTTGATGAAGTTGTAAAATTACTTGAGGAAACAGATGAAGGGTTGTCAATACTTCGTGTCCGTGGCAATGTGCCAATGGGCGGAATCAGCGATATCAGACCCCATGCTAAACGTGCACAAATGGGTGGCATGCTAAGTGCTTATGAATTAATGGAAACGGCTAACACAATCCGTGCTAGCCGAAATCTTCGTCAATTTATTGAAGCGATTATAGCGGATGAAGACATTGAAATACCCCATTTTATTACGAAAAAAGATGCTATTCCGATTTTGACAGGCTTAGAACATGAAATTAATGCATGTATCGATGACAATGGACATGTGGTTGACAGTGCATCTGGATCGCTGCGTACAATCCGGCAGGGTTTACGGATCCAAGAAGGACGTGTGCGTGAGAAGCTGGAAAGTTATACGCGTGGCAAAAACGCAGCGAAAATGCTATCTGACGCGATTGTCACAATTCGGAACGACCGTTATGTTATCCCTGTAAAGTCAGAGTATCGCTCGCATTATCGTGGTGTTATCCACGACATGTCATCGTCAGGCCAGACGTTGTTCATTGAGCCAGATGCAGTTGTACAGGCTAATAATGAAATCAGAAGATTGAAGTTGCAGGAACAGGAAGAAATTGAAAAGATTCTTATTGAACTATCTGCGAAAGTACAGGAAGTTGCACATGATTTGTTCACACTTGTGGCCATATTATCTGAAATCGATGTCATTCTCGCTAAAGCTAAATTTGGGATCGCACAAAAATGTACGAAACCAGAAGTGAATAATAAAGGCTATATACGTTTAGCGAAAGCACGACACCCGTTGCTTCCGATTGAAGAAGCAGTTGCAAATACAATTGAATTCGGTAATGACATCACAACAATCGTCATTACGGGACCGAATACTGGCGGAAAAACTGTGACATTGAAAACGGTTGGACTATGCACATTGATGGCGCAGGCAGGCTTGCCGATTCCCGCACTCGATGGCTCTGAAGTTGCCGTATTCGAGTCGATTTATGCTGATATTGGGGACGAGCAATCGATTGAGCAAAGTCTTAGTACATTCTCCTCCCATATGGTGAACATCGTCGATATATTAAAAAAATACGATGACCGATCCCTTATTATATTCGATGAGCTCGGTTCAGGTACGGATCCGCAGGAAGGTGCTGCTCTTGCCATCTCGATTCTGGATGAAGTGCACGGCCATGGGGCGAGAGTAATGGCGACAACCCATTATCCAGAGTTGAAGGCATACGGCTATAACCGTCCAGGTGTTGCCAATGCTAGCGTTGAATTTGATGTTGACACGCTAAGTCCGACTTACCGCTTGTTGATAGGCGTTCCCGGACGCAGTAATGCGTTCGAAATTTCAAAACGGTTAGGATTGCAAGACCGGGTCATTAATCGAGCGAAAAAGTTCACGGGCACTGATCGCGGTGAAGTAGATTCAATGATTCTTTCACTGGAAACAAGCCGTGTCCAATCAGAAAAAGATGCGGAAGAAACACATGATATCTTACTTGAAACGGAACGCTTGAAACGTGAACTGGAAGAAAAACTCACAGAGTTCGATACCATGAAAGAACGCATGGAAGAAAAAGCAAAAGAGAAGGCAAAAAAAGTTATTGAAGATGCGAAGCGTGAATCCGAAGCGGTCATTTCAGACTTACGTGCAATGCGTCTAAATGTTGGTGCAAACGTAAAAGAACATGAATTGATTGAAGCACGGAAACGCCTTGAAGGCGCGGCACCTGCAGAAGCGAAAAAGAAGGCAGTTAAAGCAAAGGCGGCACCAAGAGCCCTTCAAACAGGTGACGAAGTGAAAGTACTCAGTTACGGTCAAAAAGGAACACTTATTGATAAAGTCTCGGACAACGAATGGATTGTTCAAATCGGTATTTTGAAAATGAAACTCGACCAGTCGGGACTGGAATATGTTAAACCTGAAAAAGAAAAACAACCGTATATATCCTCTTCTGTAAAAGGAAGAGATTCAACAGTGAAATTGGAACTCGATCTGCGGGGAGAGCGTTATGAAGATGCAATCTTCCGAACGGAAAAGTATTTGGACGATGCGCTCCTATCGAACTATCACCAAGTGTCAATTATTCATGGAAAAGGAACAGGTGCGTTAAGGCAAGGTATCCAACAATTTTTGAAAAATCATAGCCGCGTAAAAACATACCGTTTCGGCGAAGCGAGTGAAGGCGGACATGGTGTCACAGTTGTCGAACTAAAATAATACTGCTGACAGCAGAAGCCTTTTTTCAAGGTTCATGCAATGAAGAGAAATATATTACTGTTCTTGAAACCTTTTACGTGCTTATCCGTATAGGAAGGAATGACTGAACGTAAAAGGAGCCGAAAACTATGACGAAAACCGGATTTTGGAGTCATCCCTTAGTAGAAACTGCAGGCTACTTCAGTGTAGTCGTTCTATGCCTAATTGTTTCGATGGTGCTTTTTGAGCTCGTTACGAAATATAACAATTGGGAAGAAATCCGAAAAGGAAATGTTGCTGTATCCCTTGCGACAGGCGGAAAGATTTTCGGTGTTGCAAACATTTTCCGCTATTCGATCGAACAGCATAATTCATTGCCGCAGATGATTGGATGGGGATTGTTCGGATTTACCCTGCTTATATTAGCTTATTTATTGTTTGAGTTCCTAACACCAAAGTTTAATATTGATAAAGAAATTGAAGCAGATAATCGTTCCGTCGGCTTTATCTCTTTGACGATATCAGTGGGACTATCATTCGTTATAGGAGCAAGTATTTCATAGGAGCCGTGAAGTTATGGAGAAATTAGCAAAAGTATTACTCGTTGTCTGTGTCCTATTTATTGTTGTAGGAATTTATTGGATGTCCTCAAATACACCTTAATCAGTTCATACTGATTAAGGTTTTTTAAAAAAGATGATAAAGCATACGTTTTTTAAATCGAACCAATATCTCTACTTAAGGTGCTAGTCGCTCAGAGGCGACAGGCGCTTGCACTTTTCTAGCGGTCATTTTAATTTCTATTTGAAACCTTCATCATTTACCTCTATAATTAAAATTAGGAATATTCAAAGTATTGACCAGGAGAAAGAGGGGGGCTTTTTATGACAACGAAACCGTGGTTGGATTTGTATCCTGCCGAAATTTCCAAGACGCTTGACTATGAAAAAATTCCGATACAGGAATTTCTGACTAGGTCCAGTGCGAAATATCCAGACAAGACCGCTATGCATTTCCTTGGGAAAGACATTTTGTTTAAAGAATTTCATGAATCGTCTTTGAAATTCGCAAACTATTTGAAAACTATTGGAATCGTCAAAGGGGATCGGGTCGCAATTATGCTTCCAAACTGTCCGCAAAGCGCTATTGCTTACTATGGTATCTTGTATGCCGGGGCAATCGTCGTTCAAACGAATCCTCTCTATACCGAACGTGAAGTATCATACCAAATGGTGGATTCCGGAGCGAAAGCAATTATATCACTTGATATCTTGTTTCCGAGAATTTCAAAGATCGTTGCAGAAACGCAACTGGAACATGTCATAATTACAGGCATAAAAGACTACTTGCCATTTCCTAAGAATCTCATTTATCCGTTCATCCAGAAAAAAGAAACTGGAATTAAAGTAAAAGTTGAGCATCGCGGGATGAATCATTTATTTACTGAAATAATGAAAGTCGGCAACCCGGATCCAATCAGTTATGAATTTAATTACGAGGAAGATATTGCATTGCTTCAATATACGGGCGGTACAACAGGTCCTCCGAAAGGGGTCATGTTGACGCATGCTAATCTGATTTCTAATGTTAAGATGTGTGGCGAATGGTTGTATGAGTGTAAAGAAGGCGAAGAAACTGTTATGGGTATTCTGCCATTCTTCCATGTATATGGAATGACAACTATACTGATCCTATCTGTCATGCAAGGTAACAAGATGGTACTTGTGCCAAAATTTGATTTTGAAACGGCTTTGAAAACAATTGATAAACAAAAGCCGACATTATTTCCAGGGGCGCCGACAATTTACATCGGACTATTAAATCATCCTGATCTTCAAAAATATGATCTTTCTTCAATAAAAGCATGTATTAGCGGTTCCGCTGCATTGCCGCTCGAAGTGCAGGAGAAATTCGAGCAAGTTACCGGCGGCAAACTGGTTGAAGGATATGGACTTACAGAAACGTCTCCTGTTACTCATTCGAATTTTGTATGGGCAGAAAAACGCGCTAAAGGATCAATCGGTGTTCCATGGCCGGATACTGATTCTTGCATACTCGGTCCTGACTCATCAGAACCACTGGCGAATGGAGAAGTTGGTGAAATTGCGGTGAAAGGTCCTCAAGTAATGAAGGGCTATTGGAACAGGCCGGAAGATACTCAACAAACGTTTCGCGACGGCTGGTTCTTGACAGGGGACCTTGGATATATGGATGACAAGGGTTATTTCTATGTTGTTGATCGCAAAAAAGATATAATCATTGCAAGCGGTTTCAATATTTATCCGCGGGAGATTGAAGAGGTTCTTTATGAACACGATGCGATACAGGAATGTGTCGTTGCAGGTATCCCGGATCCATACAGAGGTGAAACTGTGAAAGCTTATATTGTCTTGAAGCAAGGCGCAACTGTAACAGAGGAAGAGCTCAATACGTATTGTAGGGAGAATTTGGCATCATTTAAAGTTCCGCGCCTTTATGAATTCCGTACAGAACTGCCGAAGACTGCCGTCGGAAAAATTTTAAGACGTGCGCTTGTTGATGAAGAAAAAAAGAAACACGAAAAGGAATTACTTCCACTATAATGTAATGCTTGACATAACGGCCATTAACAACTAATATGAAAATATGAATGAACCATCATTCATATTTTCTTTTTTGGTGGTGATTAATAATGAAACGGGATAAACCCAAATATAAGCAAATAGTGGACGCAGCGGTAATTGTCATCGCTGAGAATGGATACCATCAAGCGCAAGTTTCTAAGATAGCGAAAGAAGCGGGCGTTGCTGACGGGACAATTTATCTTTATTTTAAAAATAAAGAAGACATCCTAATATCTGTTTTTAGAGAAAAGATGGCGATTCTAATAACGAATGTCGAAGTCATATTGAAACAGGATATAGGTACATCCGAAAAGTTATTCAAAATGATCGATAATCATTTCCGTGTGCTCCATGCAGATCGCCACCTTGCAATAGTCACCCAGCTTGAACTTAGGCAATCGAATAAAGAGTTACGTCTGCGAATTAACGATGTGTTAAAGGAATATTTAGTGCTTCTTGACGCGATTTTGAAAGAGGGAATCGATAATGGGACACTCGATGAAAGCTTGGATGTCCGACTAGCACGACAGATGGTATTTGGAACAATTGACGAAACAATCACTTCATGGGTGATGAATGATCAAAAATATGATTTAATGAAACTATCACCTGAAGTACATAGGCTGATTATGAATGGAATGAAAGCTTAATTTGAATCAAGTTAAGCAGCTTCCGGCGGATGTTACAAATTTTGAAGGGGTTTAATTGCGCAAGCGCAATTAAAAATTTGGACGCAATTAAGCTGAGGCGTAATTGATGGAAAGTGGGGATGAAATGGAGTTTCTAACAGTAGCAATTGACGATGGCGTAGCTGTTGCGACAATCAACAGGCCACCCGCGAATGCGCTTTCACGAGCACTTATACTCGAAGTGGACGCACTGCTTGACCAAGTAGAGGGGGACGATTCAGTACGGGTCATCGTTTTTCATGGGGAAGGCAAATTCTTCTCAGCTGGAGCAGATATTAAAGAATTCACATCTGTAACATCAGGCGAAGAGTTTTCAAAACTTTCGGCAAGCGGACAAGAAGTTTTCGAACGGCTTGAACGTTTCTCTAAACCAGTTATTGCTGCCATCCATGGCGCGGCACTAGGCGGAGGGCTTGAACTGGCAATGGCCTGTCACATGCGTATCGTAACAGAAAATGCGAAACTTGGATTGCCCGAATTGCAATTAGGTCTAATCCCTGGATTTGCAGGTTCGCAACGTCTGCCGCGCTATGTTGGCATGCCGAAAGCGGCGGAGATGTTATTAACAAGTGACCCGATCAGTGGAGTAGAGGCAGCTCGTCTGGGACTTGCCAATCAAGTCTGCACAGACGACGAACTTCTGCCAAAAACAATGGAGCTCGCTAAAAAAATCGCCAAGAAAAGTCCTGTCGCAGTGAAAGCTGCACTAGAGATGCTGCAATTTACGAAGCATCCTTCCTATTATGAAGGTGTGAAAGCAGAAGCTGATTCGTTCGGCGAAGTTTTCGTCTCTGAAGATGCAAAAGAAGGAATCCAAGCATTCCTTGAAAAGCGTTTGCCCGTATTTAAAGGAAAATAACCAATAAGTTGAGGAGGTCTGCAATATGAATATTTATGTACTAGTAAAACGGACATTTGATACAGAAGAAAAAATCACGGTTTCAAATGGTAAAATCTCTGAGGATGGTGCAGAGTTCATCATCAATCCTTATGACGAATATGCAATTGAAGAGGCTATCCAGGTACGCGACGCGAATGATGGTGAAGTGACTGTCATTACAATCGGTGGGGAAGACGCAGAAAAACAACTTCGTACTGCGCTTGCAATGGGTGCTGATAAAGCAGTTCTTATTAATACTGAAGATGACCTTGATGAGATGGATGAATTTACATCTGCAAAAATCATCGCTGAGTATTTGAAAGATAAAGAAGTTGATCTGATTCTTGCAGGAAACGTTGCTATTGATGGCGGTTCAGGACAAGTAGGACCACGTGTAGCTGAACTTCTTGGCATTAACTATGTGACAACAATTACAAACCTTGAGATTTCTGGGGCTTCCGTCAAAATCATTCGTGATGTTGAAGGAGATTCTGAAACAATCGAAACGTCATTACCACTGCTAGTGACAGCACAGCAAGGTCTTAACGAACCTCGCTACCCATCACTTCCGGGGATCATGAAAGCAAAGAAAAAGCCGCTTGAAGAGCTTGAGCTTGATGATCTGGATCTTGAAGAAGATGACGTAGAAGCAAAAACGCAAACAATCGAAATCTATCTTCCGCCACAAAAAGCTGCTGGACGTATTCTTGAAGGCGATATTTCTGATCAAGTGAATGAACTGGTAAATCTGCTTAAAAATGAAGCTAAAGTAATCTAATCTAATATAATCAGACTTTTAATTGTAATGGAGGGACTATAGATGTCTAAAAAAGTAGTAGTACTTGGGGAAGCACGAGAAGGGGCATTGCGTAACGTTTCATTCGAAGCGATTGCAGCTGCTAAAAAGATTTCCGGAGGCGGAGAGGTCGTCGGTGTATTACTTGGCGATGCTGTTCAGTCACTTGCGGAAGAAATGATCCATTACGGCGCGGATCGTGTCGTCACTGTGGAGCATCCACATTTGAAATTATATACTTCTGATGCATTCAGCCAAGCGTTCATGGCGGTTTACGAGCAGGAAAAACCGGAAGCTGTTGTATTCGGTCACACAGCTTTAGGAAAAGATCTGTCACCTAAGATTGCTAGTAAACTAGCATCAGGGCTAATCTCTGATGTAACGGCTATTGAAGGCGAAGGCGATGCTGCAGTATTCATCCGTCCAATCTTCTCTGGTAAAGCATTCGAAAAAGTGAAGAACAAAGATGGTCTTCTTTTCATTACAGTACGTCCGAATAACATTGCACCTTTAGAGCACGACGCAGGCCGGACAGGCGACGTAGCTGCCCTATCTGTTGATGTGACAAATCTTCGTACAATCATTTCTGAAGTTATTCGTAAATCGACAGATGGTGTTGATCTTTCAGAAGCGAAAGTTGTTGTTGCAGGGGGCCGCGGTGTGAAAAGTGCGGAAGGATTCGAACCATTGCAAGAACTTGCGACACTTTTAGGTGGAGCAATTGGTGCGTCTCGCGGAGCATGTGACGCGGATTACTGTGACTATTCTCTGCAAATTGGACAAACTGGTAAAGTTGTTACACCAGACTTGTACATTGCTGCAGGTATTTCAGGTGCAATCCAGCATATGGCGGGAATGTCCAATTCGAAAGTAATCGTTGCCATCAATAAAGATTCGGAAGCGAATATTTTTAAAGTAGCGGATTATGGAATTGTTGGCGACCTGTTCGAGGTTATTCCGATGATGATTGAAGAAATTAAAAAGATTAAGACAAACTGATTAAAATTGAAGCTCCCTTACAACAGCGGGGAGCTTTTGTTTATTTATAGTCTGTGGAAGTCGGGTCTAAACAGGTGCTTCCGCTTTTCAAAGCATATATTTAGCCCGCCATATAGGTGCATGCTATAATACAGACATAGTTTATTTATTAAGAGGAGGAAATTTCATTATGGCTATTATTCACGCAACCGATCAGAACTTTGATGAAAATATTAAAGAAGGACTTGTCCTTGTTGACTTTTGGGCACCTTGGTGTGGACCTTGTAAAATGATCGCTCCAGTTCTTGAAGAACTTGACGGCGAAATTGAAGGTAAAGCAAACATTGTAAAAGTTGACGTTGATGACAACCAGGAGACAGCTGGTAAATACGGTATCATGTCAATCCCTACACTTGTCCTTTTCAAAGACGGAGAGATTGTTGACAAAGTTGTCGGTTTCAAACCGAAAGAAGCACTTGCTGAATTGATTGCAAAACACGCTTAATTAGTACCTTAATTCAAGCAGAACTTCAATCCCCTGCCGAATTAAGTTAAGCCTTCGGCGGATGCCATAGATTTTGATGGGAGTCAATTTGAGTTAAATACCCTATCAAATCTTGGCGTATTTTATAGAATAACCGGGTCCCTTCATTGGCGCCCGGTTTTTTGGGTAGGTGAATGATATGAATGAACTAATTGCAGAGAAGTTGGCCATATTACCAGAATTGCCAGGCTGTTATTTGATGAAAGACAGACAAGGGACAATCATCTATGTTGGTAAAGCGAAAGTGTTGAAAAATCGGGTGCGTAGTTATTTTACAGGTAGCCATGATGCAAAAACACAGCGGCTTGTCGGGGAAATCATGGATTTTGAGTATATTGTTACGTCGTCCAATCTCGAAGCCTTAGTCCTTGAGCTGAATCTTATCAAACAGTACGACCCGAAATATAATATCATGCTAAAAGATGACAAGACTTATCCCTATTTAAAGTTAACGGCAGAGCGTCATCCGAAGCTGATTATTACTAGACAGGTGAAAAAGGATAAAGGGAAGTATTTCGGTCCTTATCCGCACGCGTTCGCAGCGAGTGAAACGAAAAAGTTACTGGATCGACTTTACCCTTACCGAAAATGTCTGACGATGCCGGACCGAGTCTGTCTTTATTATCATCTTGGTCAATGCCTAGCTCCTTGTGTCAATGAGGTAAGTGTGGATAGATATAAGGAAATGGTTGATGATATTAGCCGTTTTCTAAACGGCGGTTATAAAACAGTTAAAAAAGAATTGACGGAGAAAATGTCTGCAGCAGCAGAAAATCTGGAATTTGAGCGGGCAAAAGAGTACCGAGATCAGATTACTAATATTGAAGCAGTTATGGAGAAACAGGCAATGACGATGAATGATTTCACTGACCGTGATATTTTCGGATTTGCGGTAGATAATGGCTGGATGTGTGTCCAAGTTTTTTTCGTTCGCCAAGGAAAACTGATCGAACGGGATGTCTCCCTTTTTCCGCTATATCAAGAACCAGAAGAAGAATTGTTGACATTTATCGGACGATTTTATGAAAAGTCCCAACATCTTATTCCGAAAGAAATTTTGTTGCCACAAGGAATCGATAGTGAAATCATCAGTCGGCTTCTTAATGTGAATGTCTTTATTCCACAGCGAGGCAAGAAGAAAGATCTCGTCCTACTTGCGATTAAAAATGCAGAGATATCATTAAAAGAAAAATTCCAGTTGATTGAACGACAAGAGCTTCGTACAATTGGTGCATGTGAAGAACTTGGTGAGGCGATGAATATTACTGTACCATTTCGTATTGAAGCATTCGATAACTCTCACACGTACGGGGCGGATGCTGTCTCTGCGATGGTATCTTTCGTCGATGGGAAACCTAATCGTAAAGATTACAGGAAATATAAGACAAAGACGGCGGCAGCACATGACGACTACGCTGCGATGCGTGAGGTCGTACGACGACGTTATATCCGAGTATTGAGAGATGACCTTCCATTGCCTGATCTCATTGTAATAGATGGCGGTAAAGGGCATATGGAGGCGGCCAGGGAAATCATTGAAGACGAGCTAAACCTATCCATTCCGATTGCTGGACTTGCAAAAGATGATAAACACCAGACGGCGCAGCTCCTCTACGGCAATCCGATTGAACTGATTCCACTGAAAAGAACGAGTGAGGCTTTTTACTTACTACAGCGAATTCAAGACGAAGTTCACCGCTTTGCAATTACGTTCCACAGAAAAAGGCGTGAATCCAATTCATTGACGTCAGCACTGGATGGATTACCTGGCGTTGGGCCGAAAAGAAAAACGATGTTGCTGAAGCATTTTGAATCAGTGAAAAAGATTCGTGAAGCCTCTATTGAACAGTTACAGGATGCGGGATTGCCTGCTGCTGTTGCTGAATCAGTTGAGACGTATTTCCGCGAGGAAGCATTGCGGGAAGAAAAGTAATGTGGTAGAGTGAATGCACTGAATTTTTTCACTGCATAAGAAATTATGAAATCTCTTCCTGTAGGTAATGTATATCATAGAGAATTCACGTATAGAAACCAGCGCCTGGAGGCTCGGATATCCAAAGGTTGTGGGTTCCTTGAAAGTCGGTCCAGCGGGGAGTGATTGAATTTCATCTCTCATTGTTGGGACATGAAGTCGAGAACTTAGACTGCTTTCCTTTATCCATCTTGTGCTTGTTGCCTCTGAACAGGCGTTTGTGCTTTTGTTCCTTATAATTTCATATGTAGTGAAGATAGAGGCGCGAATACTAATAGTACATCCTCGGAAGGCGGCAGCCTGATGAAGGGGATTGAAAGGGATATTCGCCGAAGTAGTTGAATCGGCTGTCGCGATTGTTCTGCTGGATTTCCATTGAATAAATGGAAGTTTGTCAGGTATAAAAATACCTGGAGAGCTATCTGAACGGAGTATCTTTTCAATAATTGCTCCAATCGGACCGGCTCTCATTTTGGGGGCCGTTTTTGCGTTCAGGGGGAAATGGAGGAAATGACTATGGAACGAATCGTAATGAAATTTGGCGGGACATCAGTAGCGAATCCCGAAAGGATAGCCCGAGCTGCAAAACTAGTCTTGGCTGAAGTCAATCAAGGGAATCAAGTGGCGGTCATCGTCTCTGCAATGGGGAAAACAACGGACGATTTACTTAGACTTGCTGAAGAAATTAATCCGAAAGCTGCCCGTCGCGAACTTGATATGCTGTTATCCACGGGGGAGCAAGTAACTGCATCCCTTCTCGCGATGGCGATTGGAGCGCAAGGATTGGAAGCACATTCCTATACAGGCTGGCAAGCGGGCGTAACAACAGAAGCAATTCACGGCAATGCGCGAATCGAGCAAGTAAACGCAGACAAAATCATGTCGACGATTGAATCGGGTGCTGTTGCGGTTATTACTGGCTTTCAGGGCATCGATAACTACGGTGAGTTGACAACACTCGGCCGCGGTGGATCTGATACGAGTGCCGTCGCAATCGCTATTGCTCTCGATGCCGCTGTGTGTGATATTTACACAGACGTCGAAGGGGTGTTTACGACCGATCCGAGATTAATTGGACAGGCGAAGAAGCTCGAGGAAATATCGTATGATGAAATGCTTGAAATCGCAAATCTTGGTGCAGGTGTACTTCATCCGAGAGCGGTCGAGTTCGCGAAAAATCATCATATGCCAATGCGGGTCAGACCGGCACATATGGATGGTGAAGGAACGGTTATCAAGGAGGAAATCAATTTGGAAAACAATCTAATTGTCCGAGGTATTGCATTTGAAAGAGATATCGTCCGGATTACAGTTATGTATGAAGTTCCATACAATGGTTCGCTTGCGAATATATTCACTGCACTCGCGAATCACCATGTAAACGTTGATATTATTGTTCAGACAATCATGGAAGGTGTACAGCCATCTGTTTCATTTTCTATTAAGAAAGAGGATTTCGCAGAGGCAATAAATATTTTAGAAATAGAAAAAGAAGCCCTTGGTTACAGTAGGGCAGATTTTGAAGTCGGCCTTGCGAAAGTATCCATTGTCGGGAGTGGAATGGTCTCCAATCCAGGAGTCGCTGCACAAATGTTTGAGATACTTCGTGGCGCATCAGTTCCAGTTAAAATGGTCAGTACATCTGAAATTAAGGTTTCTGTCGTTATTCCTGAATCGGACATTGAAATAGCAGTAGCTGCGCTTCACAAACAATTCGGATTGGACGCAGATTGAATGAAATGATTTATATGAAAAGAAGCTGTACCTGAATGGGTACAGCTTCTTTTCATACTCCAGTTTTAGCTTTCAAATCCCATTTCACTTGAAAATAGACTAGACTGTCCTTTACATTCAATTCTCCGTAACATTCAGTAAGGAAACCATTCACTTTCTGATACTGTTCTGCGATGAATCCCGCTTCGAGTCGACAGGATCTGTTTTGGACATTCGTTCCGTCTTCGCGATCCAATGTATAGAAGGTTTCCTCTTTTGTGGTTTTCACGAAAGTGAGAATACCCCAACCGGCTTCCTTGAAGAATTCAGGAAGTTCATCAACTCCGAAAATCGGGAATTTCCTAGCCACTTCTTTTCCTGCCCAATAGAGGATTTCGTCTTCATGGTTGCCGAGAATACTTGGCAACACATGATCTCGTAAAATTTCATAGCCGAATCGGGTCGGCGAATCGTATGTAGTATTTTCCAATCGAATATACAACCCTTTCGGTTAAATGATGGCGTAATTAAAAGTTCGGTAATAAAAGTATAATATATTTGGGCGTGCTGAAAAGCCTATATCGTCTTGACCTCTTCAAAACAGAGGAGTACAATGGTTATGTCATAATATTGTACCACGATGAGGTACGTCGTCAACGGTCGCTTCATGTCGAAATGATGACAGAAGTTGTCTGACGGACTCAGTTAATAAGGGAGGGTAAAAGACTTGTCGAGAGAATCAGATTTTTATTTGCGCCGTCTTCATTCACTGCTTGGAATCATTCCAGTGGGGCTTTTTCTTGTCCAGCACTTAGTGATTAACCATTTTGCAACACGCGGCCCAGAGGCATTCAACACTGCATCCAATTTCATGGGGAACTTACCATTCGTACTGTTTTTAGAATGGTTCATTATCTACATCCCACTTATGTTCCATGCGTTCTACGGTGTGTACGTAGCTTTCACAGCGAAAAATAACGTACAGCGTTACGGAACTTTCCGTAACTGGATGTTCATGCTGCAACGAATAACAGGAGTATTCTTGGTTGTGTTCATTGCGTGGCATATCTACCAAACAAGAATCCAGAAAGCTCTGGGTACTGACGTTGACTTCGATATGATGGCTGACATTCTGGCGAACCCGTTCATGCTTGCTTTCTACATTGCAGGTGTAATCGCAGCAACGTTCCACTTGGCGAATGGGCTTTGGTCATTCCTAGTAAGTTGGGGAATCACACAGTCTCCTCGTTCGCAAACTATCGTTTCGTATATCACGATTGTAGCATTCCTAGTTCTTTCTGTAATTGGTGTACAAGCACTACTTGCTTTTGTTTAATTAACAAATCGATTTATCCCGCATTAACTACCGGGCAGTTAGACTCTTCTACATGTCTTCGTGAAATAAGAAGATAAGTAAGTGGGGGATTAACTGCCCCAAAAGTCCGAATGGCTTAATTGACAATCAATGGGGGATATAAACCTTCCCCGCTGATTGGGGTTTCGCTTTATTGAAACACGAGATCACCTATAATTTGAGGAGTGAAACAATAATGGCAAAAAGCAGTTTGATTGTCGTAGGCGGCGGACTTGCCGGCCTAATGGCAACTATCAAAGCGGCTGAAAAAGGTACGCCGGTTGACTTGTTCTCAATCGTTCCGGTTAAACGTTCCCACTCTGTATGTGCTCAAGGCGGCATTAACGGTGCGGTGAATACGAAAGGTGAAGGAGACTCGACTGAAATCCACTTCGATGACTCTGTATATGGCGGAGACTTCCTTGCGAATCAGCCACCTGTACAAGCCATGACGGCTGCAGCGCCAGGAATCATTAGTTTGCTGGACCGTATGGGCGTAATGTTCAATCGGACACCGGAAGGACTTTTGGATTTCCGACGCTTCGGAGGTACAATGCACCATCGTACGGCATTTGCAGGAGCGACAACAGGGCAACAGCTTCTATATGCACTTGATGAGCAAGTTCGACGTTTTGAAGTTGATGGACTTGTTCAAAAATATGAACACTGGGAATTTTTGGGTGTTGTGCTTGACGAAGAAGGCGTATGCCGCGGTATCAAAGCACAAAACATGAAAACGATGGAAATCAAAGCATTTAAAGGCGATGCAGTGATTATGGCGACAGGTGGTCCCGGTATCATTTTTGGGAAAACGACAAACTCTGTCATTAATACAGGTTCTGCTGCTTCCATCGTTTATCAGCAAGGAGCATATTATGCAAATGGTGAGTTCATTCAAATTCACCCGACAGCGATTCCTGGAGACGACAAACTCCGACTTATGAGTGAGTCTGCACGTGGTGAAGGCGGTCGTATCTGGACTTATAAAGACGGGAAACCTTGGTACTTCCTTGAAGAAAAATATCCGGATTACGGTAACCTGGTACCTCGAGATATTGCAACCCGTGAAATTTTTGACGTTTGTGTTAATCAAAAACTTGGGATTAACGGCGAAAACATGGTGTATTTGGATCTTTCTCATAAGGATCCAAAAGAGCTCGATATTAAGCTGGGTGGAATTATTGAAATCTATGAGAAATTCACTGGTGAAGATCCACGTAAACTGCCGATGAAGATATTCCCGGCTGTCCACTATTCAATGGGCGGACTATGGGTCGATTATGATCAGCAGACAAGCATTCCCGGTCTCTTCGCAGCAGGAGAATGCGATTATTCGCAGCATGGTGCAAACCGTCTTGGTGCAAACTCACTCCTTTCAGCAATTTACGGGGGTATGGTCGCGGGTCCGAATGCTATTAATTACATGAAGCACCTAAAACGTTCTGTAGTTGATTTGCCTTCAACAATTTTTGACGAAGCCGTGAAAGAAGAACAACAAAAATGGGATGACACACTCAAAATGAACGGAACTGAAAACGCTTATGTCCTTCATAAAGAGCTTGGTGAATGGATGACGGATAACGTAACGGTAGTTCGACATAATGACAAACTTCAAGCGACGGATGATAAGATCGTTGAGCTCCTTGAACGATATGAAAACATTAATATCACCGATACACAGCTATGGTCCAACCAAGGCGCGACATTTACGCGTCAGTTGAAAAACATGTTATACTTGGCTCGAGTCATCACTCTTGGTGCATTAAACCGAAACGAAAGTCGTGGAGCCCACTTCAAACCGGACTTCCCGAATCGTGATGATGAGAACTTCTTGAAAACAACGATGGCGAAATTCGATGGACAATCCGCACCGATCTTCCATTATGAAGAAGTCGATGTTTCTTTGATTCCGCCACGTACACGCGACTACTCCGCGAAGAAAGGAGATTGACGTAAATGAGCGAGAACAGTACAGCAGTACAGGAACGTAATCAGCAGACCACACAGAAAACTGTCAGTTTTGAAATTCTGCGTCAGGATACAGCTGATTCGAAACCTTATTGGGAAAGCTTTAAGATAGAATATAGACCGAATATGAACGTTATTTCTGCTTTGATGGAAATTCGTCGTAATCCAGTCAACGCAGAGGGTAAGAAAACTACTCCTGTTAACTGGGAAATGAGCTGTCTGGAAGAGGTTTGTGGTGCATGTTCAATGGTTATCAACGGACGTCCACGCCAATCTTGTACAGCACTTGTAGATCAGTTCACACAGCCGATTAAACTTGAACCTATGAAAACATTCCCTGTCGTCCGCGACTTGATTGTTGACAGAGAATTCATGTTTGATTCGTTGAAAAAAATTAAGGCATGGGTTCCTATTGACGGAACATATGATCTTGGAGAAGGACCTCGTATGCCTGAGCGCAAACGCCAATGGGCATATGAACTTTCAAAATGTATGACATGCGGCGTATGCCTTGAAGCATGTCCAAACGTGAACGACAATACGAACTTCATGGGTCCTGCTCTTCTTTCGCAAGTACGCCTATTCAATTCGCATCCAACTGGTGCAATGAACAAAGACGAACGTCTGGCGACACTTATGACTGACGGTGGAATTGGTGAATGTGGTAACTCACAAAACTGTGTTGTTGCATGTCCGAAAGGGATTCCGCTTACAACTTCGATTGCTGCGATGAACCGTGCAACGAACGTACAAATGTTCAAAAACTTCTTCGGAAGTGACCATATGGTAGACTGATTTCAGTCTCAAGTCCCGCTCCGGCTTTATTTGCCTGGCGGGGCTTTTCTAATTTAAAATACATACTTCATTTATCTCGTGATGTTTGATAGACTTGTAGAATGAATGATCATTCATTCTACAAGTCAGAGGAGATGTTTAACAGATGAGAGCGTCATACATAAAAGATTTAGCAACTTGGTCATCGGAATTTAAGTTTTGCGTTCAGGTATCTGTCAGGTTTTCAGAGACAGATATGTACGGGCATTTGAACAATACGATTCCATTTACTTATTTTGAACATGCGAGGATTGAATTTTTAAAAGAAATTAAACTAATGAATAATTGGCTTGACCCAGCGAGTGATACGTTTCCGGTCGTCGCAGATTTGCAATGTGATTTTGCCAAGCAAGTCTTTTTTGATGAAGTACTTATGATTTACGTGAAAGCGGCGGCTATTGGAAACAGTTCTGTCGATATTCATTACATGGCCCAGAATAGCGAAGGAGATATCGCCTTCACTGGACGCGGTTCCATGGTCCAAATTGGCAGGCATACAGGCAAGGGAGTTCCATGGACAGATGAGGAGAAGTTGCTTTTTACCAATTAAAAAGATCAGATAGCCGGCACAGCCCGCGCCTCCTTCACATATTTTAAAGTGAAAGTGGATAGGAGGGGCGCGTCTTGACAGAAGGATCAAAAAACCGTTCGTTGCTAACGGCAAGAGAACGAGAAATCTTTCATCTGCTCGTTGATGATCAAACGACCAAAGATATCGCAGGACGGCTTGGAATCAGTGAAAAAACTGTTCGAAACCATATCTCGAACACGATTCAAAAGCTAGGGGTTTCCGGCAGGGCACAGGCGATAATCGAGTTGTTAAGGCTGGGAGAGTTACAATTGCGTTAAAATTGGTGTTCATAATGAGGAACAACAAGAACCAAATTCAGTTGAACCTTGCATAGCTGGCCAAAGAATATTCCGTAACAGTAGCTGTTTGACCTGCGATCTGCAGTTTTCAAACAGCTATTTTTTTCTGCCGTTTTGTGCCATCATATTAGGTATTGCCATATGCCGCGAAAAGGGAGACAATAGGTAGACAGTAATCGTTTTCAGGGAGCTGGTTTACTTGACGGAAAAAGACACACCAAAAATTCAATATACAGAAGAAGTTGCACATATGGAGAAAGAATTACGGTATATTGCTGCCATCATTAAACAGCAAGGCCGTAGAATCTTAAGTAATTATACAATTACACCGCCCCAATTTGTTGCTTTACAGTGGTTATTTGAACACGGAGATATGACAATCGGGGATCTGTCAAACAAGATGTATCTCGCATTCAGCACTACGACTGATTTAGTCGACAGGATGGAAAAGAATTCACTTGTAAAACGTGTCCGTAATACTCAAGACCGTCGTGTGGTTCGAATCCATCTGCTTAGCGAGGGAGAGCGCGTTATCGAAGAAGTAATTGATAAGCGCCGTCATTATTTGAACACGGTGTTGGCAGATTTCGATGAAAAGCAAGTGAAAGATTTCTCAGATTTGTTGAGTAAACTGCATCAAGAGATGAAAAAGGATTGAGGGATTACAGTGGAAGCACCAATAGGCGTAATTGATTCGGGTGTCGGCGGATTAACCGTTGTCAAGGAGATACTCAATCGACTACCGCATGAACCCATTGTCTACATAGGGGACGATGCACGTTGTCCATATGGACCACGGCCGACCGAAGAAGTCCGGGAGTTTACAATGGAGATGGCATCAGCATTATCTAAAATAGGGATAAAAATGCTTGTTATTGCCTGTAATACAGCTACAGCTGTTGCACTCGATGATATCCGGGCTAAATTTCCGTTTCCGGTCATCGGTGTTATTGCGCCAGGTGCACGGGCTGCAGTGAATGCGTCCGAAGCTGGGAAAATCGCCGTACTTGGAACCGCTGGAACGATTAAAAGTGGCGCTTATGATGATGCAATCCACGTTCTTTCACCGAATGCGATGGTTTACTCACTTGCGTGTCCTGAATTTGTTCCGATTGTCGAAAGTGGTCAGTATAAGTCGAAAAATGCAGGTGTCATTGTTGACCGAACGCTGCGTGAACTCGAGGGGAAAGATTTTGATGCAGCGATATTGGGATGTACGCATTATCCGTTATTGCAGCAGCATATTTCAACTTCGCTGCCGAATAATGTAAAGATCATTTCATCAGCGGTAGAAACAGTGTGTGATGTTGAACGTATTTTGCATTCTAACGGCATTGAACGCATTGCTGACAGTGGAGTGTCGCCTGTTTTTTATACAACAGGGGAGTCGGAAACTTTCCAAGACATTGTTGAAGACTGGTTGTCGATTGAAAAGCCTGATGTAAGCTATATTGAATTGTGAGAAACCCGGAATGTCCTGATTTGGGCATCCGGGTTTTTGCGTATATGAAATGAGTTATGATAAGATGAATGCGCAATCTGAATGATGGAGGGTACACGATATGAGACATGATGGAAGAATGGCCGATATGATTAGACCGGTAACGATAGAAACGGATTATTTAATTCATCCCGAAGGTTCTGTTCTGATTACAGTTGGAAATACGAAGGTGATTTGCACGGCTTCTATAGAAGAACGGGTTCCCCACTTTTTACGAAATAGTGGAAAAGGCTGGATAACGGCGGAATATTCAATGTTGCCGCGTGCTACTGGTCAAAGGACGCAACGCGAAGCTTCAAAAGGAAAGGTTAGCGGACGAACGATGGAAATACAGCGCTTAATAGGCCGTGCTCTGCGTGCTGTCATCGATTTAGAGGCACTTGGAGAAAGAACGGTTTGGATCGACTGTGACGTTATCCAAGCGGATGGAGGTACACGTACAGCGTCGATTACAGGCGCATTCGTCGCAACGGCGATAGCGATTTCGAAACTGCACATGGAAAAGGGATTAGCTAAATTTCCGGTATCTGATTTCCTTGCCGCAACGAGTGTAGGCAAGACGGTTGAAGGTGAACTCATTCTTGACCTTGACTACATCGAGGATTCGTCAGCTGCTGTTGATATGAATGTTGTTATGACTGGCGCTGGTGCTTTCGTCGAGCTACAGGGAACGGGCGAAGAATCGACATTTACACGTGCTGAGATGAACGGCCTTGTAGAACTTGCAGAAGTAGGCATTAACCAACTAGTCAATGTACAGAAAGAAGCACTTGGACTCGTTGCACAATTGATCAAACCGGAAGATCAAATTGAATCATGAAGGAAGTATTAATCGCGACGAATAATGCCGGCAAGGCAAAAGATTTTGAAACGCTGTTCAGGCCACTTGGTATACAAGTCCTTACATTGAATGATATCGAAGGCGATATCGATGTAGATGAGACGGGTGACACTTTTGAAGCGAATGCAATCTTGAAAGCAGAAACGGTTGCACGTCTACTCGGTAAAATTGTTATCGCAGATGATAGCGGGCTTGAAATTGACGCGTTGGGAGGCTCTCCAGGCGTGTATTCCGCTCGTTATGCCGGTGCGGAGAAGAATGATGAAGCTAATATCGATAAAGCGCTAAACGAGCTGGAAAAGGCTTCTACAGACAATCGTAGCGCTAGATTCCGGTGTGTTTTGGCGATAGCTGGACCCGGTTTAAAAACTGAAACGTTTTCTGGGAGCTGCGAAGGACTGATCCATACTAAACGGCAAGGATCGAACGGTTTTGGCTATGATCCAATTTTCTTCGTGCCAGCATTAAATCGGACAATGGCGGAGTTGTCAGCCCAAGAAAAAAACGAGATTTCGCATAGGGGAGCGGCGTTAACCCAGTTGAAATCCAAATTACCGCAATACATGACAGGTACAGGTGATTTAGAATGAAGATTGTTGTTATGAGTGATTCGCATGGAGACAAGGAAACGGTGAAAGCCGTTTCTGCACTTTCTGCGGATGCGACTTTCCATTGTGGCGATAGTGAACTGTCATTCGACGATTCAATTTTACAGACAATGCATAGGGTGCGTGGGAACTGTGATAGGGATGCTAGGTTTCCAGCGTCTGTTGTGGTCGAGGTAGAGGGGAAGACGGTATTAGTTGTACACGGCCATGAGCACGATGTAAAACACTCGTTGATGCGGCTTTATTATTATGCGAAAGAACTTGGGGCTGATGTAGTTTTATTTGGTCATTCACATTTGTATGGAGCTGAGATGAAAGATGGAATATTATTTGTGAATCCGGGTAGCACAATGCAGCCGCGTGGCAGAAAAGTTGCGACTTATGCGATTGTAGAATGGGATGAAACAGTGCGTGTCACATTCAAAAACATGTCGTTTGAAACAGTTGATTTCATGGAAATAAAAAAAGTTTAATAAAAGCGTTGACTTTTGTTTCGTTTCTATCTATACTAAAGCTTGTCCTTAAGAAACAAGCAAATGCTTAAACGCACGTCTCAGTAGCTCAGCTGGATAGAGCAACGGCCTTCAACAATAGGAGCCTTTACAAGGAAAGAGAACTTGTAAAGTGGACGACACCGTATCGGTGAAACCTTAACAGATAATGCTGATGGCAATACCGAGGAAACTTACGATCTTTATTTACATAATCAAGATCAAGGATATTCGAAGGTCCGGTTCAACCGGGGGTAGAAAATCTAAAGTATAATCATATGATTATCGTGAGGTTCCGTAGAGACTAAACGTGTCGCACCTGAAATGGTGAAGTTATAGTCCAGACTACAAACAGTATTTCGCTGGTGGTGAAAACCATAGTGGTAAGCTAAGCCGTCGGTCGGGGGTTCGAATCCCTCCTGGGACATAATTAAATCAGTCACAAACCGTTGATACAATTGGATTTGTGAGAAACTAGGGATTCGGTCAGGGCTTCGGTCACTGATGCAGAATCCCTTTTTTATACCCTTACATTTTACGTATAATAAGACATCAACTATCTTCCAATTCAACTGAAGGGAGGATTTTTTTATTATGACGAAAAAGAAGGGTATTATTTAATGTGGATTTCATGCTGACAACCAAAGAGCTTACTACTTCTATTAAAGGGGTGAAGGCAACTATAAGGGGGTCTTTTTGTTTGGGTCAAAATTAGCGATTTGATTGACGACTTTAAAATGAATCAGCAAATTCAAGATCGAATAGATAAGTATAATGAATACCATTTGACGATGAATTATTTTACTAAGTTTTTAATGTTTTATTGATATATGCAAGGTTAGCAGTGGGAGTGTCAATATTTATGTGTAAATGACAATCCAACCTCTTCTTAAAGATCATCACACTTTTATTCTTTCACTTCAAACAACTCAGCCAGCTTTGCACGTGCTTGATCGAAACCGATATGGCATCGTACGGCGAAGCGTTGGTTGTACTCTTCAAACTGCGAGACTAGGAAGCGTTCGAGTGCTTCTTCATTCGGAAACTGTTCTTTGCGCTTTGTATATTTCTTGATTTGCTTGTTAAAGGACTCGATTAAATTCGTTGAGTAGATGCTGCGCCAAATTGCCTTTGGAAAGTTATAGAAGGTAAGTAGATGATCATTTGTAGCGAGTGATTTTGTTACCTTTGGATATGATTTGTTCCACTTGGAACAGAAATTATCTAACGCGACTTGCCCAGCTTCCTGATCATCTGCTCGGTAAACTGTTTTGAAGTCATCGCAAATCTCAGCACGATCTTCGACACGTACTTTATGTGAAATATTGCGTGCCACATGCACTAAACATGTTTGGAATTGCGCTTTAGGAAATACGCTTGTAATCGTGTCAATCATGCCTGCTAAGCCGTCTGAAAGGAAGAGAAGGACTTCTTCTACGCCACGCTCTTTTGTTTCCAGTAAGAGCTCTTTCCAATTGAATGCTGATTCTGTTGGAGCGATTGTGTAAGCAATTACTTCTTTTGATCCATCTTCGCGAATGCCCACAGCTATATAAACAGCTTCTTTAGAGACCGTTTCACGTCGAACAGAAATATAGGTTGCGTCTAAATAAACACAGACATAGCGCGCACTGAGTTTCCTTCTATTAAAGGCTTCTACTTGTTCGCCCACTACCTGTGTCATGTTAGAAATGGTTTGACGTGTGTAATGATGACCGTACATTTTCTCGATTAAATCTGCGATTTCCGACATGGTAACGCCTTTTTGAAACATGTGAATGACAAATGATTCGAGTGTATCGTTTGACCGCTTATAAGGCGCAACTGTCTGTTGTTTAAAATCACCGTTGCGATCACGGGGAATCGTAACTCGGAGGTCACCATATTCCGTGTGTAGCGTTCGGTCATACGAACCATTACGTGAATTCCCTGAATTAAAGCCTATTCGGTCGTATTTTTCATAATCTAAAAAAGCTGTCAGTTCAGTAGTCAGTAAACTATTAACCGCTGTTTCTAAATGCGAACGAAAAACCTCGGTAATATCTTGTTTTTGTACTAGTGCTTGAACAATATCTGTTGTAAACTGAGTCATAGGGAAGGCCTCTTTTCTAGGATTGGTTGTGGTGACTTAATTCTACCAAGAAAAGGTCTTCCTTTTTGTAATTATTCATTTACACAAGATATTTTACACTCTCTTAGCAGTACACTAATAAGGTTTACTTCAGTAAAATAAGGTATATTATATTTGTTGAATAGATTCTCTTTAAAGACAGGAAGAGTAGGTGAACAAAGTGGGGAAATATCAATTGGATACCAAAGGTCAGGCAGCTGTGACAAAGTTTCATGAAAAACACAAGCCTGCCAAATTTGATAAAAAGCAGCAACTTGAAAAAATACGTGCGGAGTATTTGAAAAAGAAGCAAAAACAAACAGATAAATAAAAGGAAGATATATCTTCGGAATTATCAAAAATAGACCAATGGCAAAAGGCTATTTAAGAATTAGTGACGGTATAACACTTGTTTAAGTATTTAATATATTATAATTTGAATATTTAAAGAGGATTAAAGTAAAATCCTTCTTTTACATGAGCAGGTATAAGATTGATAGGTCAAGTGCGAGGTCAGAGAATAGCTTACGAGCGCTCCTACGAAGGGAAATGTATAATGGGGCTTAGGTGAGTTCAAAAGAGCGTATAGAGCAAGTTCAGGGGGCGAGAGGCGAGAGAATACGAGTAGCAATGAGGCGAGTTAACCAAGTGTTTATCTCGTTTTTTATTTGTATTGTCAAAATAGATAATGCCATCTGAGAACATCCTGTGAGCGTTCCTATGCTTTGATGTTGATTTGCTTTCATTGTTTCTCCTTATGAGTTCAAACAGAGCTTATTGTGGAAATAGGGGGCATAGTTTCCGATATATAGGAAGGGTATCTTCCTATATAAAAGTGACCTCATACACTGAACTGCCCCGTAAATGTTAGACACTACACGTGGCAAATATCAAAGGAGGCAAAAACAGTATGAAAATTATTGTTACTAGTATATTCGTAGAAGATCAAGACAAGGCACTAGAGTTTTATTCAGAAACGCTGGGCTTTGTAAAAAAGCATGACGTTCCCACCGGAGAATTTAGATGGATTGCACTTGTTTCTCCTGAGGAGCAAGAAGGTACTGAGATTTTGCTCGAACCAAATAATCATCCAGCAGCCAAAGAGTATCAAAAGAAATTATTTGAAGAAGGCATACCTGTAACAATGTTTGGTGTTGAAGATGTTCGCAAAGAGTACGATAGGTTATTGAAACATGGCGTGAACTTTTCTATAGAGCCGACAGAAATGGGCGAAGTTACAATAGCTGTCTTCGACGATACATGCGGAAACCATATTCAGATAATCCAGCAGTAACATTATGCGGATGACAGAATAGAGTTAAGTAAAGAAATCTATTTACGCGCGGCACCAAAGCGTTTGGTATAGGAATAAACTGAGTATCTGCGTATGTAGGGAGTTTTTATTTAAACAAGCTTGAGATTCACTGAACGGTTAATCAGCATTGCTTCAGAAGTAAGGTTATTCCATTAAAGGGCGCTTTTCCGGAGTAACGAAAAAGTCCAATTTCTCAGCATTAATGTTGAGAAATTGGACTTTTTTATATTTACTTATAGTGTCGTGCACCACAAAAAAATAAAAAAGCTTGCCAGCCTTTCAAAAATTCTCTACTGTATTGCTGTCGAATCAAATCAGTGGAGGTCAAAAGGAATGCTGGTAATGCCTGAAGTTAATTGTATCCACCGTATGGAAATGAATGTGCACATAAGCACAATGATGAATGGCTAAAAATATAGTTTAGTTTGAGTTACTGTTTGAGTCATTTTAAGAATAACTCAAAATACCAGTGGTTTTAATTGGCTTCTTAATTTAAGGAGTACATTCATTATTAACATGATAACGTCCTTTTGGTATGGCAAAAGGAGAGCCTGAAACAGGGTCTTTTATCACCATACAATCGAGGCCGAATATGTCTTTAACTAATGTGCTTGTAATAACCTTTGATGGCTCACCCTCAACTATAAGCTTTCCTTTACGAAGTGCAAAAATATAGTCTGCATAGCGCGCGGACAAGTTTATATCATGAAGAACCATTACAATCGTAGTTCCATGCTTTCGGTTAAGGTCTGTGAGTAGGTCAAGAATTTCGACTTGATAGGTGATATCTAAAAAGGTTGTCGGTTCATCAAGAAATAAAATATCTGTTTGTTGAGCCAGAGCCATTGCGATCCAGACGCGCTGTCTTTGACCGCCAGAAAGCTCGTCAATATCATTATTTGCAAGCTCAGTTATATCCATAATACTCATAGCTTCGGCGACTGCATCATAATCCTTTTTTGTCCAACCGCTGAGCAATGATTGGTGCGGAAATCTTCCGCGTCCAACTAAATCGGCGACAGAAATTCCTTCTGGAACAATGGGGGATTGCGGTAGCAGTCCTAAAACACGAGCTAATTGTTTTGATGGGATTTTGCTGATGGGTCTTCCGTCAAGAGTGATTTTTCCAGACGTAGGCTTTATAAGCCTTGATAGTGTTTTAAGAAGCGTAGACTTTCCGCAGGCATTTGCTCCAATAATAACGCTTATTTTATTACTTGGGATAATAAGGCTGACTCCATGGATGATCGTTTTATTATCATAGCCCGCTATTATTTCTTCGGCTTGAAAAACATGTGTCGGTTTCATTATAATTCTCCCCTTCGATTCATTCGGATTAGCAAGAAGATCAGATACGGCGCTCCGAGTATTCCTGTTATGACGCCCACGGGGTATCTGGCCACAAAAGCAAATTGCCCGATTAGATCTGCCGCCAAAACTAAATTAACGCCAACAAGACCCGCGGGTATTGTGCTTGAGAAGCCAACTCCGACTAGTCTTTTTGCAATCGGTCCGGAGAGGAAGGAGACAAATGCTATTGGACCCGTGGTAGCAGTAGCAAGAGAAATCATGCAGACGGAACTAAAAATAAGTACAATTCTTGTCTTGTCCGTATTCACTCCGAGAGAAGTGGCCGACTGTTCTCCAAGTTCCAGTATACTTAGGTGTTTTCCTAGTACTATAATGATAGGTGTAAAGATGAAAACTGATAGTATCAAAGGCGGAAGTTCGTGCATTTGTGAGCCATTGAGGCTACCGCTGAGCCATCTGAACGCTGCGGGGAGATCTTGTTCTGCACCGATCAGCAAAAGATAGGATATTAAAGCGCCAAGCATGGCTTGTATGCCTATTCCGATAAGAATTAATCTCCCGATTGAAAATGACTTTCCCCTAGATAATATGTAAATTAGTATTACAGTAGCAAGGCCAGCAATCACGGAAGCAATGGAAACAACAGCTCCGCTAGTATGAAGTATGACTATACAAAACACAGCTGCCGCGCTCGAGCCGGTGGTAATACCGATTACATTCGGGTTTGCAAGGGGATTGCGCAACATAGTTTGAAAGGTGTTTCCGGCAATGCCGAAAGCGAATCCAGCGAAAAGACCTGCCAGCATTCTTGGTAGACGTATGGTATTAATGGCAAAAGAAGCACCTTGGAGTTCTTCTCCAGAAAGTACTCGGATTACATCTATTACGGGATAGATGGTGTTCCCCAGTAAAAGCATCGCACAGCAAAGAATGAATGCGAGTGCTGCCAGGGAGCCGGTAACAAGTATCCATCGACGGTGTCTTTGACGTCTGCCCGCCATAATAAACTTAACAGATTCATTTTTCATAATGACCGCACTTTCGATTTCATAGCTAATAGTATTAGTATCGGTGCTCCTATAAATGCTGTAACTACACCGACTTCAAGCTCTCCAGGGCTACCGATGAGCCTGCCGCTTACATCTGATACAGTCAAAATGATGGCTCCTGAAATAGCTGACATCGGTATAACGAAACGCAGGTCAGGGCCAAGAATAAGGCGCATGACGTGGGTTGATAAAAGCCCAACAAAGCCAATTGGACCTGCCAGGGCAGTAGCTGAGCCGCACAAAAGAACGGCCCCAAGAGCTGCAACAAGCCTTAGTATTCCTGTTTTAACGCCGAGTCCGGTTGCAACATCGTCTCCCAGGGCAAGTGCATTTAGTGCTGGTGCAGAAATAATAGCTATCAGTATTCCAATTATCAAAAAAGGGGTAAAAGTCGTAATAACGCTCCAGTTTGCTGAGCCAACACTTCCTACCTGCCAAAACCTGAATTGATCCATGACATGAGAACGTGGAATCATTATTGCGATGACTAGGGAAGAAAGGGCGGCACTTGTGGCGGCTCCCGCCAAAACAAGCTTAATGGGCGTAGCGCCACTACGCCCCATAGAGCCAATTCCAAATACGAAAACCGCAGTAAGCGCAGCCCCAGCTAAAGCTAGCCATATATATTGATTTGCGCTGCTTATGTTAAAGAATGCAATTCCGCAAACAACAAACAATGATGCACCTGTATTAACTCCCAGTATACTAGGGTCTGCAATCGGGTTGCGGGTGACCGCTTGCATAAGCGCTCCTGAAACTCCGAGTGCTGCACCACAAAGTAAACTGAAAACTGTTCGTGAAATCCTCTTGCGAACCACATTTGCTTCATAGGAGTTTACATCTGGGTGAAATAAACCGTCCATCACTTCATTTAATCCCACCATTCGAGAACCTAAAGCCAGGGATGCAAATATGCACAAGCCGAGCAAGAGAAAACAAATCACTAGAACCGTGATAAAATTCCTCGGAATATGTAAGCTTGGTTTTTTTAATTTTGAAACCGATAAACTATTCATTTAACTTCTTAATGGCTCCCCCTATTAATTCAAGGTATTCATCAATCGTATAAGATATCGCAAGTGGATTTGGGTTTCCAGAAGCAGCTAAAGGTGTATCGTTACCAATGAACACTACAGAACCTCTCTTAATAGCTGGAATTTTACCAAGTAGAGGATCAGCTTTAACGGCTTCATATAGGCTTTCATCACCATACCCAATTAAGATATCAGCATCGTTAAGGATGTCAGCATTTTCAGCGCTTAAGTTCAATGAGTAACTTGTAGGGTCGGTAATCTGTTTCGTGATACTTTCAGGATATTCCATACCTAGCTCAATCAAAAATGCACCGCGAGGGTCTGCTGGTGTATAAAGATGGAGTTTAGACATATCTTTAGCCGAGAAGTTGACCCAGGCAACTTTTTTGCCTTCCATCTCAGGATATTTACTTGATTCCTCCTCAATTAGTTTCTCAGTGTCCTTAATAAGTTGTTCGCCTTCTGCTTTCATTCCCATACCTGTTGAATTTAATATAACTTGGTCACGCCATTCGGTTGCCCAAGGAGCCTCCTGATAGGCCACGACCGGAGCGATTTTACTAAGAACATCATAGTCTTCCTGTGTTATACCCGAGTAAGCTGCAAGAATTACATCAGGGTTTGCATCTGAAATAGCCTCAAAATCAAGACCATCGGTATCCTGGAAGATATTGGGTTCATCTGCGCCGAGTTCCTCGAGTTTTTTAGCTGTCCAAGGCAAAAGTCCGCTGTCATCCTGAACCCCATAATTAGCCGCTGAGAAGCCTACAGGTACAACTCCGAGAGCGAGAACAACATCATGATTAGCCCATTGAACTGTAACAACTCGTTCAGGCTTGCTTGCAATTTCAGTTTCGCCAAATGCATGCTTGATGACGATCGGAAATTCAGAACTTCCATCTTGGGAAGCAGGTTTTTCTGTTTTAGATGTTTCGGTATTTACCGATGATGAATCAGGTGTTGAACTTGATTTCTGACCTGAACAACCAACTAGTAGTATCATAACCATTGCCGAAATTAGTAATGCTTTTAATGAGATTTTTAGCTTTGTATTCATTTTCATAACCATCCTTATCATAAACTGTATTTTTAATTATTGCTTTTTGAGTTTTTTACTTTCCGCTCCAATGCTGGTGAGATTGAGTTTTTCTTCCGACATGTCTTCCACGGAGGTGCTGATCATGATCAGAGAATCAGCAACAAGAGAATGAAGTTGTTTGTCTCCTTTTCCTAATTGATAATGATAATCATTATCTTTAATGTATATTCTCTTTGATGGGTTGTCAATGAAAAATTATAAGAGCTATTTGCCATATATTTCACTGATCTATTTGGTTTTTATTTATAATTATACCAATGCGTTACCTGTGGTTTTTTGTTAAAGGATTACTGTTCTCTTGATTTTGGGAATCCAAATATAAAACTTCTTCTACGTATCAAACACCCGGGATCGAGATTGGGAAAATAATCAATATCTTATATAATCCTGATGATCCAAAACAAGCAATCATTGATTCGTTTCTCCAACGGGGAAAGATATTTACGCTTTTAGGTTCAATATTCCTTGGTGTAAGTGTTGGAAAGAGCTCAATTGTGCGCAACAAAACAACTCAATTATTCAGATACCAATCATTGGGAGGGAGGTAAAAGAACGTGTTCTGGTAGTGTGCGTTTAGGTAAATAAGATGTTTTGTACTTGATTTTAAGAAGAGTATTGATACTATTGAAATGGTGTAAGTGAAAGGAGAATTTTATATGTGTTGTTCATGTTGTCCGGTAGTAGAAATAAAAACTTCCCTTTAAATCAAAAATAGGAGGATGTTTTATTTATGCTACTACAGGAAAAATTAATAAAAATGATTAAAGAGAAGTGTGAGAGTCATCCTAGTATTTCAGCTTGTATGATGTATGGGTCTTTTACAAAAGGTGAAGGAGACCAATACTCTGATGTTGAGTTCTATATCTTTCTAAAAAATGAGGAATTTCAAGATTTCAGTTCATCTAACTGGATTAGCGATATTGCACCCTATGATTTACTTTTCTTAAATGACTTCGGTACTGAAGTTGTCATTTTTTCAAATTTAGTCAGAGGCGAATTTCATTTTCTCGCTGAATCTAACATTGAGGTTATAAAGTCATTTAAAAATACAGGAGTTTTTCCTGACATAGAATCCATGTTTCTTTACGATATAACTGGTAAATTAACAGCGTGTTTGGATTTTCTAAAGGGCGATGGACCTGATAGAATGACTGACGATAATGTGGATTTTGCTTTTAATAATTTCGTTAAGGCTTGGCTAATGGGTGTTAACGTTTTAAATAGAGGAGAACTTGCACGTTCGCTGGAATGCCTGTCACACGTTCAGCGGTATGTGTTAAGCCTGACTAGAATCCGTGAAAAAACAGTAGAACGTTGGCTGAATTCCACTAAAAACTTAGAGGTCGATTTGTCAGTAAAAGCATATAAAGAATATGCTTCAATTACTTCTAAATTAAATGAAGTAGAGTTAAATAGCGCCTATTTGAATGCATTGTATGTTGTCGAGAATTTAATTCGGGAACTTGCTACCGATTATAAATTTGACGCTTCTATATATACTTAAGATAGAAGCTTTGAATTTAGTGGGAAAATTAAGTATGAAGTATTCAAAATTTGATAACCAGAAGGATCCTAGTATTAAATTTTTCACTTGATTTCAATGTTTTGAAATTATAGTAATGCTGTATTATTAATGAAATCTAGTTAAGCTATGAAAGACATACATTTCAAAGTCAACGGCAGAGGGGAAGGTATATCTGGTTATGCATTATATCGAACAGGGCTGTCTGGAAGGCCCCCTTTTAGTGTTTTTGCATGGAGGTGGTGTGAGCGGTTGGATGTGGGATAAGCAAGTAGACTATTTTACCGATTATCATTGCTTGATTCCAACACTACAAGGGCATGGGATCCGAGGTGGAGAATCTAGTTTTTCTATAATGGAAAATGCACTGGAAATTATAGAACTAATTAATGAAAAAAAGAATGGGCGAGCGGTTAACATAGTGGGATTTTCCATAGGGGCTCAAATTACGCTTGAAATTCTCAATCTAGCTCCGAATCTTGTTAACAGGGCTCTCATTAATAGTGCCCTTGTTATACCAATGAAAATTACCAATTTGTTTATTGCACCATCAATCCGATTGACCGCACCTCTGATTAAAAATAGAGCATTTTCTAAAATACAAGCGAAACAATTATATATCGATGACCTTTATTTCGAAAGATATTACCAAGATAGCATAAAAATGAAATCCAGCACTTTAATTGCAATGCTACGGGAGAACTTATCTTACAGGTTACCGGGAACACAAATCAAAACGACTACCCGGGTATTGGTAACTGTCGGTGAAAAAGAGAGAGGTGTTATGAGGAAATCAGCGCTCAAGATTGCTGAATACTATTCAACATCATCGCTGGTAGTCATTCCGAGAGTGGGGCACGGTTTTTCATTCGCTCAACCAGAAGGATTCAATCAACTAGTAGATGACTGGCTAAGGGAGTAGCCCCTTCCATTCTGATGAAATAATTAGTTTACAATTACATCAGAAGTGATACATTCAATAGCGGGAGTCAACTATTCAACATGCATGAAATGAAGACAATTTATCAAGACATTCATGCCATTGATTTTATTTGTTCATACCTTAAGAAAAAAAGCAGTACGATGTGAAGTTAGAAGTGAAAATTCATAGCGTCTGAGAAGGAACATTAACTGTTCGTTAAGAAGGTTGAGAAGAAATAATTCCAAGTGATAGAATCATAGTCATTCAAAAGTTTTGCCTTTCGTAGATTTATGCGAAAGGCAATTTTTACGTCTACTCGTTCCGTCTGTTGTAAAGATTGAAACCAGATTGTAAAAGAGCATTAGTATTCAATACCGAAAAATATTTCGAATGAATTTCGATTTTCATCAAACCTTCATATAGCTTTAGTAATATGAAGTGCAGGTGCTTTTGAGCGGGAGGTGAACATCTATGGTAACGGCAAGTGCACAAACGTCAATTGCTATTATCGTTTTAAGTTTGAGTGCGGGGTTTTTCACTTTTTATTTTATAGGTGATTTATCAAAAACGAAAAAGAAAATTTATATGGGTGAATTAGCATCGCAACTTACGAATTTTGTCCTGTTTATGTGGCTGGGTAAAATTCTGTTAAATCTTTCTGTCTTCTTAAAGGATCCGTTGGCTATTTTAGCATATCCAAGTAATTCGATTGCGTTTTATATTGCTGTGTTCCTAAGCTTTTTTACAATTGCTATTAAGTCCAAACGACAAAAGATTGATCTTACTCGCTTTATAAATGCTTTTATACATGTGTTTTTAATAACATCATTCTTGTATGAATTCATTCTAATTGTATGGAATAACAATACATATTCAATTAAATACATGAGCTTACTTGCCGTGCTGATTATTACGTTCGTTGCCATCCATGCCCGTGTAACAATCTTTAGGCTAAATATAATCATGGCAATTGGTTGGTCTTTAGGTACTTTTGGATTGACATTTGTGATGCCGTTTATGATGGTGTTCGGTTATACAATGGCTCCGTGGTTTTTGGGTTTAATCTTAGTGATTTGTTTGATAGTAATCATTTTAAAAAAGAAAGAAGGTGTCGTAAATGGGCGGAATTGATGCAGATACGATGTTAGTGGTGGGAATGTTTTTGGCAGTAGGGGCGGGTGCGCTATCTTTTTTATCGCCTTGTGTGTTACCGATTTTTCCCGCGTATTTATCGTATATCACTGGGATTAGTGTTAAAGAATTGCAAGGAAATCATGACGTAAAAATACGTAGTAAATTATTAAGCCATTCTGTGTTCTTTTTGTTAGGTGTTTCACTTGTCTTTATCAGTTTGGGTGTCGGGGCTTCATTTTTAGGACAATGGATTCAAACGTTATTAGTAGGTGATTCTGGATTACTAATACAGCGGTTAGCCGGAGTGTTCATTATAGTTATGGGGCTTTTTGTTGGAGGTTGGGTCACTATTCCAACTTTAATGAAAGAAAAGCGTTTCCAATCCTCAAAAAGGCCAGTTGGCTATTTAGGCACTTTTTTCGTCGGTATGGGGTTTGCTGCTGGATGGACACCGTGCATTGGACCGATCTTCGGATCCATTTTATTTTTGGCGGCAAGTAACCCGGGCCAAGGTATTTTGTATACAGTGATGTATGTCATCGGTTTTGCCTTGCCATTTCTAATCCTGACCTTTTTCCTTGGATCAACCAAATGGATTGTTCGCCATAGTCAAGTGATTATGAAAACAGGAGCCATTATTATGATTCTTATGGGCTTGATTTTATTTACTGGTCAAATGCCACGCATCACCGAATTTCTTCTTAAATTAGTGCAAGATACATGGTTCGAAAAGTTAGGATAAAAATGGAGGTAATGCTAAATGAAAAAGGCAATACTTATTTTGATTGTAGTGGGAATGCTTGGGTGGGCTGTATATGAGTTCTTTCTTTCAGCTGATGAGGGAGGTAATATAAAAACATCTGAGTATGAAGATGCTAACATCAAAGAAGAATCCTTTGAATCCAATGAAGTGGGGATTCGTAAGGGGCAATTAGCTCCAGATTTTGAACTTAAGACATTGGATGGTGAGACAGTAAGGTTGTCCGATTACAAAGGGAAACGGGTCATGCTTAACTTCTGGGCAACATGGTGTCCGCCATGCCGTGCAGAAATGCCTGATATGGAAAAATTCAAGAGGGATAAGGATGTGCAGATTTTAGCTGTAAATTTACTTGGTACAGAATCAAGTCTAGAAAACGTTCAAAAGTTTGTCGACGAACTGAAGCTGACGTTGACTATTCCATTGGATGAAGAATCTGCTATATCAAATCAGTATCAGATTGTAGCTTATCCTACCTCATTTATGATTGATTCAAATGGTCGCATTCAATCTGTTGTAATGGGTGCCTTGAATTATGACTTTATGGTCCAGGGATTTGAAATGATGCAATAGGTTCCTTCTGTCGTGTAAACTAGTAGCGGGGTGATTCGTGTGAAACAAACGATTATGGTTGTCGAAGATGATAAAATGATTCGGGAATTAATTGCGATTTATTTGAAGAAAAGTGGTTATGAAGTTGTGGAGTCAAGTGATGGAGAAGATGCGAAAGCAGTTTTTCTGGAACATCAGCCCTGCCTACTAATATTGGATTTAATGCTCCCAAAAATAAGTGGCGAGGAATTTTATGAATGGATTCTTGAGCAAGATCAAAATGATGTGTCGGTTATTATGCTGTCAGCTAAAGCAAGAATTGACGATAAAATTTCAGGCTTAAATTTAGGTGCAGATGCATATATGACAAAGCCATTTGATCCAAACGAGCTTATCGCGCAAGTAGAAGCAGTTTTACGCCGCACAAGTCACTTTTGTCAAAAGATTGTAGCTGAAGGGCTATGTATAATGCCGAAAAAAGGTCAAGTTTTGCTTTACGGTAAAGACATAAAATTGACAAAGTTCGAGTTTAGTCTTCTTCATTACTTTATGCAAAATCCGAATCTAGTTTTGTCACGAGAACAGCTCATTACGATGATTTATCCAAACGAGGAGCATACTGTAATGGATCGAACCATCGATGCACATATTAAGAAGCTTCGTGAAAAGATTGAAGATTTTCCAGCGAACCCGAAACGAGTACAAACCATCAGGGGAATGGGGTATAAATTTGTCGCGAATAAATAACTATTTTACCACATTAATCCCTTCTGGATTCCTTTGGCGTTTAACGTTTTTAAACATTTTAGTTATCGTGACAGCGACGGCCATCAGTGGATGGGCTATCTATAATACAGCCTGTTTTCTGGCAGCTGGAGTGGGAGATCTAGATGGCAGAACCCAACAGCGATTTAACAGTATACTTCTAAACTACTTATGGATATTCATGATTGCTGCTGCTTTTGTGGGAAGTTTTCTACATTTTTATTTAATAAAACGCTTAATCAAACCAATCCGAAGCTTGATTCAATCTACAGAAAAGCTGAAGCTCGGACATTACCCGGAACCCGTGAAAGTTTATAAACAAGATGAAATTGGTCAATTGGTTACACAATATAATGGGCTGATTGCACAGTTACAATCGAATGAACTACAACGAAAAAAACTGGTCTCCGATCTTTCCCACGAAATAAGAACTCCTTTATCAAACTTAAATGGTTATCTGCAAGCATTGAAGGATGGAGATATAGTAGGCGATAAAGTCCTGTTTGCATCCCTTCATCAGGAATCAAGCCGATTATCACAAATGATTGAGCAACTTGAACAATTAAAGGAATGGGATTACTTATCCACCCAATCGGTTGTAAAAAAAGAAACACATGAAATAGAAAGCCTACTAACTCAATGTGTTGCAATGTTTGATAGGACCTTGATGCAGAAAAGTATACCGATACAAGTAGAGGTTGAATCATGTAAACTATATATTAATATTGAAGGTATACAACAAGTCATTAGCAACTTGCTCGAAAATGCTATGCTGTATTATGAAGGAATCGGGCCAATTTTAGTAATAGGGAAAAAACAAGGGAAAGATTATTGTATTTCCATAACAGGACCCAGTAATCCTATACCAGTTAACGAAAGGGAAAAGGTATTCATGCGGTTCTACCGACTTGATTCTTCTCGTAGCCGATTGACTGGTGGTTCAGGATTAGGACTAGCGATTTCAAAGGAAATCGTAGAACGTCATCACCAAGGAAAGATAGGGATTGACACGACGAGAAATAGTAATACATTTTGGATTGTATTGCCGGGACGATAAAGTGATGTCCGACTATTTAATGAAGAACTTGAGTGGTTATACGAATAAATTAAAGAAAATCATTAACATCTTATATTATCCTAATTTTCGTCATTATAAAAAGCAATCTGGCCCTTTCATATGAAAAGGTCAGATTGCTTTTTTTAGTGTTAAGTACGAAACGATAATTCGTACAGTCACAAATCATTTAATAGGAACGGCTACCCAATGTCCATCGAATACCTCTACAAACTCGGAATTTTCAAGTTGGTAGCGGTCTTCTGTTGTATGTTCTTCCATAAGAATTCGCTTTTTCTTCGATTCGATACGGGGATCTGGAATTGGAATAGCGGCAAGCAATGATTTTGTATATGGATGTTGCGGATTGTTGTATAATTCTTCACTTTCGGCAAGCTCAACAATTTTTCCAGCATACATGACTGCGACTCTGTCACTGATATGTTTGACCATCGATAAATCATGAGCGATGAAAAGATAGGTTAATCCCAAGCGATGTTGAAGGTCTTCCAGTAATTCTACGATTTGTGACTGAATTGATACATCGAGTGCGGATAAAGGCTCATCACAGACGATGAAATCAGGTTCTACGGCCAATGCACGTGCGATACCGATTCGTTGACGTTGTCCTCCTGAAAACTCATGTGGATACCGCATGGCATGTGATGGCTCCAATCCGACCATAACGAGTAATTCCTCCACTCTTTTTTTACGTTCTTCATTGTTTTTGCATAATAGATGGATATCCAGCGCCTGACCGATAATATCAAGTACTTTAAAGCGTGGGTTCAAGGATGAATAAGGATCTTGGAAAATCATTTGCATATGACGTCGCATTGTTTTCATTTCACTTTTCGATAATCTATTCACAGCCATTCCTTGGTAAAGCACGTCACCATCAGTTGGTTCATGAAGGCGCAAAATGGCACGACCTGTTGTGGATTTTCCTGATCCCGATTCGCCAACCAGCCCAAGTGTTTCACCGGGCTGAATATGAAAACTGATGCTATCAATAGCTTTCGTCAAGTTCCCTTTTCCAGCATCAAAATACTGCTTTAAGGACTTTACCTCAAGTAATGGGGTGGTAGAATTTATCCCATCTTTAATAAGGGGAGGTTTTTTAGTCTTTTTCTTTTCATCCAATCTTGGCAGCGCGTTCAATAGCTTCTTCGTATAAGTATGCTGCGGATTCTCAAAAATTTCGTTTGTAGTTCCGGTTTCAACAATTTCTCCATCCTTCATAACAGCAACCCGGTCGCACATCCCAGCAACTACCCCAAGATCATGTGTGATTAGGATAATGGATGTTCCGAAACGTTCTTGCATATGCTTCATTAAGTTTAATATTTGAGCTTGGATTGTTACGTCAAGTGCGGTCGTCGGTTCATCTGCAATAAGAAGCGAAGGGCGGCAGGCAAGTGCGATGGCAATCATCACGCGTTGGCGCATTCCTCCCGAAAACTCATGAGGGTATTGACTGAACCGTGCTTCGCCATTGTGAATCCCCACTAGTTTCAGTAGATCAAGTGCTTCCTTTTTGGCTTCTCGCTTCGAAAGATTTTGGTGCTTCATCAAACTTTCAGCAATTTGTTTTCCAATTTTGATAGTTGGGTTGAGAGAAGTCATGGGATCCTGAAAAATCATACTAATATCTCGACCGCGAATGCTTTCCATCTCTTTTTCCGTTTTTTGCGTAAGGTTCTGACCTTGGAATTCGATTGTGCCTTCTTTCATATAGGAAGGGGGAGAAGGAAGGAGGCGCATTATAGAGCGGGCTGTCACACTTTTTCCACTGCCAGACTCACCCACGATTCCTAGCGTTTCACCCTTCTTAACTTCGAAACTAACACCACGTACTGCATTGAAATCCTCCTCTCGGGCTATGAAAGAGACATGCAAGTCGGTAACTTTTAAAATAGTATCCAATGTAGACACCTTCCTGTAGACATATTTAGTAACAATAAATAATAGAATTGACAATATTGTGTTCATTACATATAGTATAGTTTACAGATAGGGATTATGCAATTTAGGGAGGAGGTTTTATTTAATGGGACAGGTGGTGTCGGATATCTTACAGCGATCCCATAGGAAGATGCAAGGGAGATGGATGTATAAGTACTTGCTTTTACTAGCCGGGCTTCCAATTCACTTGATAACTTATTTTTTCTACTTATTTAAAAGAAAGGATCATACCTATTTTTCTACCTTGGAAGAAGTAAAGAGCGAAATGATCGTAGCTGGTCACAAGGAAGATTTACTAGGTTTGTATAAAGAGCAATTGCTTAGGAAACAGGCTTTTTTTAAGGAGGAAGTAAACAAAGAGAAAACAAATCAGCAAGCTACTCAACTGGCTGAAGAACAATTTGAAAAGAAAACAATCGAAAAGACGGATGAGATTATTGGACGAAAAGGGATAGGGAAGCCAAGCTATTCCACCTATTTTGAGTCGTTATTTGCTCGACCTTCCTTCTTACTTGTTTCTTTTGTTCCTGGTATTTTTATGTATGTTCTTCTCTTCTTGCTTAGTAATCCGTTTATTAAATATGTAATAGAAAGACTTGTGCAAAGTGTTTTCGTTATTGCGGGTGTTGCTGTTCTTGTATTTACAATTCTCTACATATCACCATTTGACCCGGCTTCAAATATTATTGGTGTCTCTGCAACAAAAGAACAAATTATTTCATTTAATCATTTGTATGGATTGGATTTACCTTACTTGCAGCAATTGTGGAACGCTGTTAAGGGGATTGCAACATTCGATCTTGGTGCATCTTTTGCCGGGAATGAAGATGTGGCAGCAAGTATTGCAAATAAATTTCCAGTCACATTTACAATTGCAATGTATTCTGTGTTAATGGCAATTTTGATTGCAATTCCAGTTGGGATCATTTCTGCGACAAAGCCAAACTCTTTTCTGGATTATACGTTTATGTTCATTGCACTGATAGGTCTGTCAATCCCAAACTTTTGGCAAGGACTCATCTTTATCTTGAACTTTTCGATAAAACATCAATGGTTGCCTGCTACGTACAGCCCACAGAATGGGTTGTCGATGATTATGCCGATTGTTGTGCTGGGAACGGGGCTGACAGCATCTGTGGCTAGGATGATGCGCTCTTCTTTATTGGAGATCATTCATGAAGATTATATTATTACTGCCAAAGCAAAAGGGTTAAACAAACGCCAAGTACTATGGCGGCATGCGGTGGGAAATGCAATGATTCCTGTTGTTACAGTCATTGGTTTGTTATTTGGAGGCATGTTAGGTGGAGCAGCTGTGACGGAAAAAGTTTTTAATATCAAGGGGATTGGTAGCTATATTGTTGATAAGCAGTTCATTCCGGATATTCCCGCCATTATGGGTGGGGTCGTCTATATTGCTATTACCATTTCGCTGGTCAATTTACTTATCGATATTTTGTATGCTTTCCTTGATCCACGTATTCGTTCCAAAATGAAACAATCGTAAAGTAGGTGTGAAAATGAAAGCAACATCGACGAAAAGACATGCCCTAAAATTGTCTGGGGAATATTCACAGTCAATTTTCACATGGATTATTACCTTGGTCTTGACAGTGATTTTTCTTTCGAACAGTTTTGATATTAAATCTGGTGATGTAAATAGGAATATGTTTATGCTCTCCATTGCTTATGCTTTGTTCATGCTTATTCAAGTATTTATTACTTGGAAGGTGAAAAGAGATTTAATAAGGTACGGTGAAATTCAAAATGTGACAAGACGTTTTGGTTTTATTCAATTATTCAGCTTGTGTACAGGGAATATTTTCACGATAGCATTTGCATTTAGTTTGATAAACAAGAAAAAAACACCAGAGTATACATTTGCCGTTTATATGCTTCTAACACAGATTTTTGCGATTGCGATATCTGCACTTAATTTATTTAAACCGTATGTTTCAGATACCTTTTTACCGGCGATGAGTATATTAATAGGAATTGCGTTTTTTTATCTTATTGCGCTAATTCTTGTGATCAAATTTGTCGATGATACAACGGCTTCACCAGTGATGTCCATTATTGCTATCGTAGCGATTATTACCGCATTATCTGGTAATGTTTTTGCGCTACTTCTAGGCTATAGTTTGTTACTAAAGTCGAAAAGTCGTGATCGATCAAGAATTATAAAATGGAACACGATGTGGGGGAAAATTACACGCAACTCCACAGCAGGCATGGGCTTGTTATTCATTATCCTACTGCTGACAATCTCGGTCGTTAGTAAGTTCACCTTTGATTATGAGTTTGCCGTAGATAATGATTATGGGAATCTTTTGCAGAGCCCAAGTCTTGCTTATCCATTAGGAACAGATAACTTCGGCAGGGATCTGTTTTCAAGAATTATATTTGGAGCTAGGATTTCCTTGCTTGTTGGGTTTGCTTCAACTGCGATTCCGGCAATTATCGGAGGGTTTTTGGGGGCGATTGCCGGCTATTATAGCAATCGGACGGATAATATCATTATGCGTCTGCTTGATGTTTTATATGCCATTCCCGGAATTCTACTGGCAATTGCCATTATTGCAGCTTTTGGCGCCAATACAACAAATCTTATTATCGCACTCAGCGTTGGGTCCATCCCGACATATGCTAGAACGATGCGAGCGAATGTATTAATGGTATCGAACTATGATTTTGTCGATTCAGCGCGTGCACTTGGCACTTCGGATTTCTCGATTATTTTTAAACAGATTGTGCCGAATTCTCTTGCACCGATGATTGTTAAGTCGACATTGACAATCGGGAGCGCGGTAATTGCAACAAGTAGTTTAAGTTATTTAGGACTTGGCGTAGAGCCGCATATTCCGGAGTGGGGGAATATACTGAAAATCGGCAGCACCTATCTTGAATCTCATTCCTATCTGGCTATTTTTCCAGGGCTTGCCATCATTGCTCTTGTTCTGTCTTTCAACTTTTTAGGAGACGGACTGCGGGATGCATTAGATCCAAAGTTAGACTAACTGAACACAAGATGAAGGAGGAAAAAGTTCATGAAGAAAGTTTTATTTCCAGTCTTACTGATAGTGATATTGGTTTTAACTGGCTGTGTGCAAACGAAATCGGATGTCAGCGAACAAGAGGATACAGTTAAAGGTGGCGTTAAAGACGATACAAAAGCTGAAATTGAAGTTCTTGGTATGAGTTCTAGTGAAGAGGACATGAATATCGTACGGGATCAATTGACGAAAAATGGATTTGAAGTAAAATTAAATATTCAGCCCGATTATGGCAGTTTCAAAGCCCAACAAGATGCTGGGAATTATGATGTTGCTGTATCTAGTTGGACAACAGTTACTGGAAATCCAGATTATGCAGTCCGTTCTTTATTCAAAACAGGCGGCGATTATAGTATTTTAGCAGATACTGTAGTTGATGAATTAGTCGATAAAGCCAGCACAGAAACGCCAGATGAATTTGTTGAGACATATAAGCAGTTGGAACAACAGCTTGTTACGGAGAAAGCCTATATTGCGCCGCTTTACAATTCATTCAAAGCACAAGGTGTTTATAAGGAAGTGCTGAATGTAGATACGGTTCGACTCGCAAAATCACGTGCGGTTGCGTGGGAAACAATTGACTTTAATGATGCGTCTATGAGAGATAAAGAACCTTTAATTATGCAGCAAGCGTTGGGTGCACTGACATCTCTTGACCCGATTAAAGGAAATGACGGTTCCATTAATACGTTAAACACTAATTTATATGTTCGACTTGTAAATCTTACGGATGATGATGTTGTCGTTTCAGATGGTTCTCTATCTTATAATCACAGTATCGCTGAAGGAAATTCGGAGTACTATTTTATTCTTCGAGATGACATCAACTTTGCAGCGGTTGCAGATGGGAAGGCTGTGGATACCGGAGAGCGCGTAGGGGCAGATGATGTTATCTTCTCGTTAAATCGTGCAAAAGACAAAGACTCAGTTCCTGATCACCGGACATACAGTCTGCATGAGCATATTAAAGACGCAGAAGTTGTAACAGATCTTGCTGCTCTTGATCAAATCCAACAGTCAGATGGTAGCGGTACGGTCAAAGAAGCGCTTGAAATAGGGTTGGACGTAAAAATCTCAGAACTTGTGGGGGACAAAACTAAGGCAAACAGTAAAGAAGGAAAATACCAAGTTATTAAAATGACGACAACTGAACCATTCCCACAAGTCTTGAATTATTTAGCACATCAATCTGCTGGAATTGTTTCGAAAAAACAAGTTGAAAGTATTAACACCTATGATGTTGCAGCATTTGATGTGAACAAGGATATTCCATACGGTGATCAAAATACTGTTACGGAAGGTGCAAGCTACAACAATACACTGTATGCAAGTGGACCCTATATTTTAGTGAAAAAGAATGACTACGAAGCAGATTTCGTGAAAAATCCTGCGTACCGACCTGGTACGGATTTTGAACCAATTATTTCAAATGTCATTGTGCGTTTCATTGCAGATGCGGATAGTGCATTATCTTCATTACGAAATGGTGAAATTCACTTATTCAATGGTGTACCGGAAACAAAGTATGATCTTGTTGAGAATAATGATAAACTGTTCTTGCAAAAGAATGATAGCAATGCAGTTTCGTATTTGCTATTCAACACGGCCAATCGCGAAGTTGCAACAAGCGAGGATTTAAGAAAAGCAGTGCTTTATTCAATTAACCAAGACGAATTCTTAAGCTATTACCAAGGGAATAAGAAAAAAGCATTTTCCACAGTAAGCCCACTTGTGAATACAGGTAATGAACTTGTTGCGGACTCTGCAAAGGCAAAAGAGTATTTGGAAAAATATAAAGCAACAAAATAAAACAATCGAGACCAATCTTCCTTGTGTTATGAGGAAGTAGACTCAAAAAGCCAGTGGAGCATAATGCTCCACTGGCTTTTTGACGTATTATTTTACCTTGAATGGCGTCTGAATCGGTTGATTAAAGCGGGCAGTATCGGAAGTGCCAAAATCAAGCAAAGTAAGGTATCAATTCAAAAAAAAATGGAGGTCTCTCTTTCAAAGCCGAAATTATTTATTCCACCAAAAAGCTAAAAAAGTATAGTTAATGTTAAAAAAACACCGTTGATAGCGCTTTCATATTGAATTTTCAGAGTTTATGATTAAGTAGTAAATACTTTTTATTCAAAAAGAGAGGGGTAAAAAAATGATTAAGAAGTTTAAGGGGTTAACATTTTTGGCAATCTTGATGGTGTTCGCACTCGTCGCAGCTGGATGTAACAATGACGGAGGTAGTTCGGTTGACGTAGGTATTGTATTACCGACGAAGGATGAACCTCGATGGGTACAGGATGAGCAACGTTTCAAGGATGCATTAGCAGATTCAGATTATTCAACGGAAATTTTATTTAGTCAAGGGTCTTCAGCGAAAGAAAAAGAAAATGTAGAGGCATTATTAAATAAAGGCATCAAGGTATTGATCATCACTCCTCATGATGGTGCGGCTGCTGCATCTGCAGTAGAAGCAGCGAAAAAAGAGGGTGTAACTATTATAGCGTATGACCGTTTAATTACAGATACGGATGCAGTGGATTATTATGTAACATTCGATAGTTTAGCAGTAGGTGCTGCACAAGCACAGTATTTAGTGGACAATGCACAGGGGTCTGACGTTCCGCTATACCTTTATGCAGGGGCGGCTTCAGATAACAACGCATTTTTATTCTTCGAAGGGGCCTGGAAAGTGCTTCAACCGAAAATTGCAGATGGTACCTTTAAAATTGCTAACTCAAGTGAAGCGGAGGGGTTAAAAGATTCAGTCGATCTTTCGCGCGACCAACTAGGAAAAATTATTGGTCAAGTTACAACGAACTGGGATGCAAATGATGCGAAAAACAAAGCACAAACACACTTAACAGCTGCGGGTGACGACTTAAAAGGTGATGTTGCAGTTCTAGCTCCGAATGATGGAACAGCTCGGTCAATCGCAGACGTATTTGCTTCTGATAGTGTAATTTCAAGTTACTTTGTGACTGGGCAAGATGCAGAGAAAGCATCTATCCAATATATAATCGACGGAAAACAGTCGATGACGGTATTCAAAGACGTTCGTGCACTTGTGAAAGATGCGATGGGTATGGCAGTTGAAATCTTAGATGGCAATACACCAGAAACAACAGGTTCTTATGATAATGGTTCAGTTGAAATTAAAGCGAAACAAACGGACGTAATCGTGGTGAATGAAGATAACGTGAAATCTGAGCTAATCGATTCTGAATACTACGAGGCAAGCGAATTCACAGGTTTAGAGTAAAAGTATCACATTGGAAAATGGAAAATAGTGATAGTGTAATCTATCACTATTTCTCCATTTCTATTTTGTTTGGGTTAGGGAGGCGATAGAATGAGCGAATATATTTTAGAGATGAATGACATATCTAAAGAGTTCCCGGGAGTCAAGGCCCTATCAAACGTGAATTTCAAAGTGAGAAAAGGAGAGATTCATTGTTTGGTTGGGGAGAATGGTGCTGGAAAATCGACGCTAATGAAGGTGTTGAGCGGAGTTTATCCATTTGGCACATACGACGGAGATATCGTATTTGAAGATCAAATTCAACAGTTCAATGAGATTAGCGATAGTGTGAAGGCTGGTATTGGCATCATTTATCAAGAGTTGGCACTCTTTCCGGATTTGTCCGTCTATGAAAATATATTTGCTGGCAATGAAGTGAAAAAGGGTCCGTTCGTTGATTGGAATCAAACAATCGTTCAAGCTACGCAGATACTGAAAAAAGTAAAGCTGAAAGTGACGCCGGAAACACTGATTAGGGAATTAAGTGTAGGAAAACAGCAGCTCGTAGAAATTGCCAAAGCATTAAGTAAAGATGTAAATCTGCTGATTTTAGATGAGCCGACGGCAGCACTGAATGAAGATGACAGTGAAAATCTGTTAAAACTCCTAAAGGAATTAAAAAGCCAAGGAATTAGCTGCATCATGATTTCTCATAAGCTGAAGGAAGTTATCGAGATAGCGGATAAAGTAACGATTTTGCGGGACGGCAAGACGATTTGTACGCTAGATGCAAGTAAAGGGGAAGTAGCGGAAAATGTCATTATCAAAAATATGGTAGGACGTGAAATCGAAGACATTTATCCGAAACATCCTGACAAGAAAATCGGAGACACTGTCCTCAAATTGGATAATTGGTCAGCGTATGACACGCAACTAGGAAGAAATGTTGTGAAAAACATCAATCTTCACGTGAAAAAAGGCGAGATTATTGGGATTGCTGGTCTGATGGGGTCCGGTCGTACAGAACTTGCTCTTAGCATTTTTGGGAATCCGAAAAACTATAAGTTACAAGGGGATTTGGAAATTCAAGGGGCGCCAAAAGTACTGAAGCATACAAGTGATGCGATTAAGGCTGGTATTGCGTATGTGACGGAGGATCGAAAAGGAGACGGACTGTTTTTATTACAGGATATTAAGAGTAATGTCTCAGCGGCGCATCTGAAAGGTATTTCGACGAAGGGGATTCTCAATTTAAATGAAGAAGTGAAGGTTGGTAAAGAGTACAAAGACTCTTTGTATATTAAAGCGAGTTCACTAGAGCAAATAGTTGGCAAATTGAGTGGGGGAAACCAACAAAAAGTTTCGCTTGGGAAATGGTTGTTTACTGGACCTAAGATCTTAATCTTAGATGAACCGACAAGGGGAATCGATGTTGGGGCGAAATTCGAAATTTATACGATTATGAATCAGTTGATTGACGAAGGTATGAGTATTATTATGATCTCCTCTGAACTTGGTGAGGTGCTAGGGATGAGTGATCGTATCTATGTTATGGCAAATGGCTCGATCAAAGGAGAACTGGCCATGAAGGAAGCGACACAAGAAGCGATTATGGAACTTGCGACGCAATAGGAGGGATAACGTTGGGATTTTATAAAGAAACTAAAGCGCTCGTCAAAGCCAATATTCGAGATTACGGGATGTATATTGCGTTAATCGTTATTTTGTTAACATTTACGATTATGACGAACGGCTTGTTTATGTCTTCTCGAAACATAAGTAACTTACTGGATTCTGCTGGTTATATTGCGGTTTTAGCAGTTGGGATGACCCTTGTTATCGTCATTCGTCATATTGATTTATCGGTGGGCTTTTTAGCAGGATTTCTAGGTGCGATTACAGCCATTTTCTTGACGCAAATGGGCTTGTCAGTATGGATTACTATTCCACTGATTTTAATTTTAGGCGCTATCATTGGATTATTTAACGGGGTATTAGTTGCTAAAATTGGAATTCCATCATTCGTTGCTACGCTGGCTGGGATGTTGATTTTCCGTGGTGCACTCCTCCAGGTTACAGAAAAAACGGGAACGATTATTGTTAGGGATGAACAATTCAATGCGATTGGGAATGGATTTATTCCATCGATTATGCAAATTAATGGCTTGCATCTACTGACGTTATTAGTAGGATTTGTTGGAGTTCTTTTATATATATACAATGAAATCGCCAATCGTCGTAACAAATTGACGTATGGCTTTGATGTAATGTCTAAGGGGATATTTAGCGTAAAGCTTGTTTTGATATCAGCTATCATTGCTTATATTACATGGATTTTAGCAGGCTATAATGGATTTTCTTGGACGGTTGTCATTATAATTTTCGTTGTAGTAATCTACCATTTCTTAACGACTAAAACAGTACTCGGTCGTCACATTTATGCAGTCGGTAGTAACCCGGAGGCTGCACATTTAAGTGGAATCAATGTACAAAAGATTACATATATCGTCTTTGGTTCGATGGGAATGCTCGCTGCATTATCCGGAATTCTTTTTACATCACGGCTTCAATCCGCAACGACGACAGCCGGAACTCTCTTTGAGCTTGATGCCATTGCAGCAGCATATGTGGGGGGAGTTTCGTCAGCAGGCGGTGTTGGAAAAGTGACAGGTGCCATAATTGGAGCTATCGTGATGGCTTCGTTATCAAGCGGGATGAACTTACTGGGCGTCGGGATTTCCTATCAATATATGATACGCGGCGGTGTTTTAGCCGGAGCAGTAATCTTCGACGTAATGACTCGTAAGCAACGGGCTTAAAAGTGAAGGCTAGAATAATCAGGCATCCTGTTTGTGGGGTGCCTGATATCGTTTTGTAAGTCATTGTTAATTTCTCGGCAAGTGGTAAGATGAAAGGAAAAAGCATGGGGAAAGAGGAAGGTGTATGCGGAAAAAAGTTGTTCTTATGCTTGGCGCGCTCATTGTGATTTTTGGCTATTTGACTATTGTATCAGCAACTAAAGCCTTTCGTTCAACTAGTGAGATGCCTGCTAACCTCTCCTCTGCACCGGCATCTATTCGTCTCGTACTCATTACGCAAGAGCTTGATACTCCTTTTTGGAATAAGGTCAGTAAAGGGGCTGTAAAGCAGGCGCAAGAAGAAAATGTTCAACTCGAAGTGTGGGGAAGCTATGGCACCAACCAAGCTGACTTTTTGAAGAAAATGGAGGTTGCCATTCATTCAAAAGTGAACGGAATTATCGTACAAGGGCTAGATAATGAAGAATTTAAAGAGCTGACAAAGGTTAAAGCAGCTTTTTATGGGATTCCTGTTATTACCGTAGCAAACGATGTTCCTGTGGAAGAGAGCTTGCGAAAAACCTACGTGGGTTCGGATCAATTTTTGGCAGGAAAAGTGGTTGCCCGTCAATTGATAAAAGAAATGGGGCAGACAGGAGAAGTAATTATACTTGGCGATCAAGAGCAAGCATATTATCAGAAGGAACGTTTAGCCGGTATTCAGAATGTAATAAGCGGATATCCAGGAATTGAAATAATTATTAGAGGGACCGCGGATACAAAGGAACAAATCATGGCAACGACTCAGCAGGCAATGAATGAAGTTCCGTGGGTCTCTGCTTTTATAGCCATCAATGCAAATTATGCAGGGCCGATGATTCAAGAAATAGGAAGACGCACGCAGGTCGAGCCGTATCATATTTATACCTTTGATGATGGGGCTGAATCAACAGCTTTATTAAAACAAGGTAAGCTTGATGGGATTTTGGAACAAAAGCCGGAAGAGATGGGCAGTGAGAGTGTGAAATGGTTGATGGAATGGATTTCAGGCGAAACTGTCCCGCTTGATTCGAATGGTTATCTTACCGAAACGCGCATGGTCGTAGTGGAGGCTGAAGGACTATGACAACAATCCAAAAGAAGATTTGGATCCTCGTTTCCGTTATGTTGCTGATTATGGGGGTCATTTGGTTGACGCTTACGCATTACAATCAGAAAACGCAGGAACAATCCAATGCTATTTTACAGCGTTATTTGCGAATGAATGAAGTGACAACAGCTAGTCAGCAGATAATTACCAATTTAAATAATTATTTATTCGACACGACAAATAATCATAAGCAACAGATAGAGAAGAGCATCGCCTTTATTGAAGAGGTACAACTGGATGTAGCGGAGCTGCGAAACGTAGAAAATGCATTTTCAGTAACCAATTATATTCATTTAATCGATAGCCTTATCGAGACGACCAATCGCTCCATTATGTTTTCAGAGGCAAAAGACATGGAAGGCTCGACCAACCAATTCAATGAAGCAAATCGTATTTCTATGTACATATCTGAAATGACCTTAACGATTTTAGATCGGGAATTGAAGACGTATGACCGATTTTATAGGGATATTATCATACAGTCGCAGGAGCTGAAAAAGCTGGGGATCTGGTTATTGCTTTTGATCACCGTCGTGTCACTATTGGCTACATATTGGTTTTCAATTAGCATTACGAGACCGGTTCATCAGCTCACACAGGCGGCTAATGAATTGTCACAAGGTCGTTTTAATCAACGAATTGACGTGAAATCCAATGATGAGATCGCTTTTTTAGCAAAGACCTTTGATAAAATGCGTATAAACATTAATGACTTAATATTGGAAATTCGGCAAAAGGCCCAGCTTGAACATGAGCTTCAGCAAAGCAAGTTGTTGTTGAAAGAGAGTCAATTTAGGAGCTTACAAAGCCAAATAAACCCACACTTTTTATTCAATACATTGAACACATTGTCGAAAAAGGCGTATTTGGATGGTGCGGAGGAGACAAGTGATCTCATAGTTAGCGTAGCAGGCTTGCTACGCTATAATTTGAAGCGGATTGACCGCTCTGTAACGTTGTTTGAAGAAGTGGTTGTTTTGAATCAGTATATGGAAATTCAAAAGGCGCGATTTAGAGATCGTTTACAATTTAAATCTGACATTGATGAATCTTGCTTACAGGTGAAAATCCCGGGTTTAACCCTTCAGCCCATTATTGAAAATGCCGTAATCCATGCTATTGAACCCGAAGAGAGCGGGGGAATCATATGGTTCAGGATTAAGAAGGATGGATCAGGGGTCATCATTGAAATCGAAGATAGTGGAAAAGGGATAGCTCGAGAGAAAATGGAGCAACTGATAAATGGAGATGTCGCGCCAATGGAAGGACATTCTACAGGAATCGGCTTTCAGAACGTGGTGAAAAGATTACAGTTATTTTATGGAGCAGAGGATTTAATCGCAATTGATAGCAAGGAAGGTCGGGGTACAAAAGTAATCATACAAATTCCAACGGCAAGGGAGGAAGTTGCTGATGAAGCTTCTTATCGTTGATGACGAACCAATTGAAAGAGAAGGGATGCAGGCAATCTTACAAAAAGCATTTCCCGATCTTACTATATACCAAGGGAAAAATGGTAAATTGGCAATTGAACTAGCAAATGTAATTCAACCGGATTTAATCTTAATGGATATTATGATGCCTGGAATGACAGGGCTTGAAGCTATAGAAAAAATCCAGGCAGAGCATTCTTCTATCAAGTTTGTAATGGTGACGGCATTTGATATGTTTGATTATGCGAGAGAAGCTATCAAGCTCGGTGTAAAAGATTACTTGCTGAAGCCGAGTAGGGCAAGTGAAATTGTCGACACAGTGGGTAGGGTTCTAGAGGAATGTAGGCGTGAACGTGAGGCAGAGGCAACAAGTCAGATACAGCATGAAAAGTGGCAACAAGCATTGACACTAGCGGAAACAGATATCGTGACACAGCTATTATTTGACCATATACATGAAGTACATATCGATATGCTCGTTGAGATGCTGAATATTCGCTCCACTGCTGAAAAATTTGTTCTAGTGGTCTTACTGCCGAAGGGGGGAGAGCACTATTATATATCCATCAAGGAAAAGGTGCGCGAAAACGGAACTGCTTGGATAGGTGCGTTATATGGACGTCAGCTTCCTATCATTATGTTCCGTGATCAGGAGAAATCTTTTCGATTACAAGCGATTACATTAGCTGCATCAATTTTATCATTGGGCAAAAAGCAAATGGGTTCGGGTTGGTTTATAGGGATTGGCCAGGTTTATGAGCCATTAGACGAAATACGTCAGTCGTATCAAGAAGCGCTCATTGCGACCATAGATACAACGCTAGCGGCAAAAAGTCGTTTTTATGCTGACGTTCCAGCTTTAAGTTTAGAAACGGACAATCAAATTATCAAGCGGCAACAGAAAGATTTTTTTGACCAAATTCGTTTAGGGAATTGGGTGTCCATTCGTTCTGGTGTGTTGGATTTGATTCGGCAGCATGAGAATGGAGGGAATTCACTGATCTACACTCAGCAGCGGGTGCTCGAGTTGCTCTGGGTTGCGAACCGGGTTATGGATGAGATGGGAATGGAAGCGAACGCCCCTTTTTTCCCGTTTCAAGTACAGGATTACCGTCAATTACGAACGGAAACGCTTCTTCTGCTGGAACGCATGAATGCTATCTACGACGCGCATTATGATCAGGTTGAGGATGATAAGATACACCAAATTAAACAATTCATCTACGAACATTCACACAAGGCTATTTCATTGGATATTCTCGCGCAACGGGTCAACTTAAGCCCGATTTACATTAGTAAAATGTTCAAGGGAAAATTGGGTATTAATTACATCGATTTTTTGACGGAGTGCCGAATTGAAAAAGCAAAAAAACTTTTGAATGATCCAGAGAGAAGTTTAAAGGAAATTACATTTGAGGGTCGGTTATCATGAGCCGAATTATTTCAGCAAGGTATTCAAGAAAATGTGTGGAATATCCCCGAAGGAATACCGAAGAACGTTATTGAGTAAAAAAGCTGAAGTTTGAAAGGGGGAGCAGATGAAACAGAAGATTAGAGTCGTGTGTCTTGCGGGGATAGCCTTGCTTCTAGTTGCTAGTATAAGTACGTCAAAGCAGATACCGGAAACCGGAGAATCTGAGGAAACGACACCGCCCAGTGAGAAGCATGAGCCGATACGTATTGGATTTTCGATGGATACATTACTTGAAGAACGCTGGCTGAAAGATCGAGATTTGTTCAGGGATGCCGTTGAAGCACTAGGAGCGGAAGTCGAGATTGTAGCTGCGAATGGAGATGATGCACTTCAGATTTCACAGGCAGAGGCCCTTATTCAAAGCGGGATCGACCTTTTAGTAATTGTTCCACACAATGCTGAGGCAACAGCTGCGATTGTACACAAGGCCCATCTTGCAGGGATACAAGTAATTGCCTATGACAGACTTGTCAAAAATGCGAATCTCGATCTGTATGTGTCTTTTGATAATGAACAAGTGGGCGAAATGCAGGCCAAAGCGATTACTGACCTCGTACCGAATGGGAATTACGTCTATATTGGCGGGGCTATTACGGATAACAATGCGCATTTATTGAAAAAAGGTGTGTTCAATGTGCTGCGTCCCTATATTGATCGTGGGGATATTACCATTGTTTATGATCAATGGACTGAGGATTGGACTCCAGTGAATGCGCAATCCAATATGGAAGAAGCTCTCCGGACAACAAACAAGCAGATTGATGCTGTGATTGCTGCGAATGATGCCACGGCAGGTGGAGTGATCCAAGCACTCACAGCAATTGGACTAGCCGGTCAAGTACCAGTTGCCGGGCAGGATGCAGATTTGGCAGGCGTACAGCGAATTGTTGCTGGAACACAAACAATGACAGTCTATAAGCCGATTAAGATGCTTACACAGCAAATAGCAGAATTAGCGGTTGCAATGGCAAAAGGTGAGAAAATACCTGCTGAGCAAAAAGTTAATAATGGGAAAATTGAAGTCCCTTCTGTGTTACTAACGCCAATTGCTGTAAACAAACACAACTTGGATAGCACGGTTATTTTTGATGGATTTCATTCACCTGACGATGTTTATAAAACAACGTTGCAGTAAATAGAAGTATAGTTTAAGTGTTTTAGTGCCAATGTGTTAATTGATTGTACAAGAGTAAGTTTTTTTAAACTACACAAAACACGTTCTATTCATCCAATGAATGTTGAGCGTGTTATTTTTATTGTCTATTTTGGGAAGGTAGATAGAATTCTTGGGAAAATTAGTCAGTTCTTTCAGTACCTTCACCAATGGTTGTGATGCTTCCAAAAAACACAACAATGAATAGAATTAATGAACGAAAGTTGAAAATATTAAAGATTTTACTTACGAAAAAATAGCCTATAAACCCATGAATAACAACTACTGTTGTGGCGAGAATTATGCTAGCAAGGCAGACTTTAATGTGTTTGTTCATTATTTAAATCCTCTTTTCTTTTTGATAAAGCAACTTTAGCATTTTGACCCAAATAAATTTTGATTTATATTGCTAAATTGTAAAAACGTCACAAACTATAAATTCGCAACTATTATCAAAAGGTTTTTTAAAAGCTGTGTATGATTAACTTTAGGAAAGGTGGCCAGCAAAGTTGAAATATGAAGCTGTCATTCAATGTTCTTTCGATTGGATTGAAAGAAATCTACATCGAAAGATTTATCTTGAAGATGTGTCTAGAGCATCCAACTTCTCAAAATTCCATTTTCATCGGATTTTTCAAAGTACGATAAATATGAGTGTTGATGACTACATACGAATGAGACGTTTAGCTTTAGCCTCAGTACAATTAATTCATTCGGATGAACGAATTATTAATATTGCTTTAGATGCTCAATTCAATTCACAAGAGGCATTTAGCCGTTCATTTAAAAAGCTGTATGGTCTTTCGCCTGGCGAATTTCGAAAAACGATGAGAATAATTACATTTAAAGAAGGAGAGAAAAGTCAAATGGAAAGTCCGATAAAAGGTTGGTTTTTAAGTGGAAGTCATCCATATCATTATAAAATGGATGTTGACCATAAAGTTGTTCACGAAGGAAGAGTATCAGGGTATTTAAAATCAGAAACGGTTCTCGAAGAAGATGAGTTTGCAACGATGATGCAACAATTCAAATCTGACAATTATAAAGGAAAAAGAATTAAGCTTTCATGTTTTGTGAAGTGTGATAATGTAGCGAGATTTGCAGGGGCATGGATGCGAGTAGATAATCAAAGTGGTGATGTATTGCAGTTCGACAATATGAGCAACCGTCCAATTGTTGGTACTTTAGATTGGAATTATTATTCGATTATTTTGGATATCCCAAAAGAAAGTGCAAGTATTTCTTTCGGGATGTTATTGCAAGGGGTGGGGGAAATCTGGATGGACAAATTTTCATTTGAAGAAGTGGATGAAAGTGTACAGACGACGAATATAGAGTTTTTTCCTGAGATGTTAGATGAACCAGTTAATTTATCTTTTGAAGAATTTTGATTAGAAAGGAGTACTAAAAAGTGAGATAGAATCAGTTTTGTTTCAGTTTACTAGATCTAAATGATATGCACAGCAAACAAGTGGGCGGAGTGATAGAACCCTTTCATACCAAAAGAGTCAGTTAATCCAGCGAGTATTGGGAAACTGAAATTCTAAATGTCGTTACCACTGATACAATCACACTCATACTGAGAACTGACATTGAAGAACTCACTTCTTTATTTATTGGACTGAATACACGTGAAATTGACAGAAGATACGAAGAGGAAACCCAGGTACTCTACCATATCTACATTAGTACTAATGGCAACTATCTCAGCCATCTATAAGTATTTATGAAAATGCTATTGTTTATCAAAAAGAAGTTGTAAATTTAACTACTGAAATAATAGCATAACTAGTTTTAACTCTGCCCATAGGCTATATCATAATCCCGTCACGAAAATGGAACACTAATTTTCTGGTGGGATTCCTTTTGGAATAGTGCTTTCCTCCTTAAGGTTTTTTCCCTCTAATTCAATTACGGTAGTCTAGCCAAATTTAAATTATATAAAACTGCGCTTTTATATTTAATACTTTGTATTGTTTTTGCCTATTTTGATTTTTCAGTAAGAACACTACTTTTGATCAAGTCTTCTTGCTTGTTGGGATTAGTAACCAAAAATGCAGGAGGCGAAACTAATAAAACACTATGATGTGGTTATAGTCGGCGTAGGGCAAGCGGGTATTACAATGGGCTACTATATAAAGGCAGAAGGATGCTCGTTCATCCTGAAAACGAAAAAAATTACCTGAAAGTAAATATATCGCCTAAAAACTTATATTATTAAAAGTTTAGGCGATATTTCAGTTCACTCACCTCATAATCCTCTATAAAGATTATCTCATCCATTCCTTATCCTATCTCACAATTTATCTTGCACCTCTTTGAATTATCCCGATACACACCGTTTAGAAGTGGGAATTATAAAAGGAGCATATCGTATTATTGATATTGAACTGAAATATAAAAACAACTATATGATTTTATTTTCAAAATGAGGTTTCATATCCTGTTTACTTGTGTTATGTTATTAATTATTGGTACTAGGTGCAATAGTCAATCAATTATAGTTATTTTCGAGTGGTTAAATTGTTCGTTTTTTTATAGATAAATATCTTAATCAAAGTGATAATGTAAGCGATTCCATATACGGTGAGGATAATAAGAAATTACTAAAATCTAATAAAAGAAGGTGTTTTTTTGCTAGGAAGTCAGAAAAATAAAAAAGTTGGTCAATTATTAGTAATTGGATTTAGTGGGAAAATAGTTCCTGACAATGTAAAGATGTTAATTCATGACTACCACATAGGTGGAATTATATTATTCAGCCGAAACATTGGCACGCCTAATGAGGTACTTGACTTGACAACTAGTCTTCAACGAGAGGCTAAAGAAGCAGGTTATATATATCCACTTTTAATTTGTATTGATCAAGAAAATGGAGTTGTTCGTCGTTTAGGAAAAGGAACAAGCACTTTTCCAGGAGCAATGGCGTTAGGAGCAACAAATGATCCTGAAAATGCTTATATAGTTGGCTTCGTTACAGGCAAAGAATTAAAATCATTGGGAATTAATTGGAACATAGCACCGGTTTTAGATGTGAATAATAATCCCGATAATCCGGTGATTGGGGTTCGATCTTACGGGGACTCATCGGAAAAGGTTGCTGAATTCGGACGAGCAGCTATGAGAGGGATGCAGGCAGCTGGTATTGTAACAAGTTTAAAACATTTTCCAGGACATGGGGATTCAAGTATCGATTCGCATTTAGAACTACCAATAATTTCACATGATATGAGAAGGTTAGAAGAAGTTGAATTACGCCCCTTTATAGAATGCATTAACGATGGTGCAGATACAGTGATGGTGGCACATGTCTATTTCCCAGCAATCGAAGACAAAAAAGGTGTACCAGCTACGTTATCAGAAAAAGTTATTAACGGATTATTGCGAGAAAAGATTGGGTTTGATGGTGTTGTCACCACTGACTGTATGGAAATGAAGGCTATTTCAGAGACAATCGGAACGGAAAAAGGTGCAGTTGCAGCCCTGAAAGCTGGAATAGATTTAGTTATGATTTCTCACAGTCACGATGTACAAATAGGAGCGATTAAAGAAATCCAATGTGCATTAAACAGTGGTGAGATTGAGGAAACATTAGTAGATCAATCTATTCAACGGATTACAGTTTTAAAGGAAAAGTATCTAAGTTGGGATTCTATATCCCTAAAGAATAAGAAGCATGTCCCTGAAATTGTAGGAAGTGACGAATACAAAGAGCTAGCGTTTGAGATTTTCAAAAAGAGCGTGACAATAGTTAAAGACGATGGGATTCTTCCATTAGCAACGGATAATAAAAGCCGAGTTTTAGTTATTAATCCAATAAATAACCAAGTATATGGAGCCGAGGACAAAAGCGATTCGAAGACATCTTTGGGTGAAGCCGTTAAAGAATACAATCCAAGTGCAGATGTATATCAAATTTCAAATACAGTAAATCTAGATGAAATAGAGATAATAATTAATAAGGCAATACAATACGACATAGTTATTATTGGGACATTATCGGTTAAGGAAGGAAGCCATCAGATTGATTTGATTGAAAGTATACTGAAGAGTGGGACAACCTTGATTGTTGTAGCTATGAGGAACCCTTACGATTTAAGGTATCTTCCGAATGTCCCGGTATACATTGCTACGTATGAATTTACCTACCTAGCAATGAAAGCTGCTGCAGGTGCAATATTTGGAAAAGAAATAGTCAAAGGACAACTTCCGGTTACAATAGCTGAAACTAATCATACATTTAAGGAGGTGAGAGATACATAGAGAGAGCAAAGTTGAATACAGATTTCATATATAAATCCTTAACTTACCAAAATCAAGACATTAAGTTAAAAAGACTAGGAGGATATCGATCATGAAGTTTAATAAGGTATTATTTCCAGCTCTTTCAGTGATGTTGCTATTGGCAGCGTGTAGTGGAAAAGATAAGGAAAATAACGAAGTAGAAACAGACAGCAAAAACTTTAATGAATCCGGCATGCCAATTGTGAACGAAACAATTAAACTTGATATTTTTGCTGGGAAGTCCGCAACCACTGCAGATGATTGGAACAATGTTTTAATTTTGGATGAATATGAAAAAATGACAAACGTTGATATTACTTGGAATCAAGTTCCTGCAGATGGTTTGCAAGAGAAGCGAAACTTGGCATTGGCTAGTGGAACCTTACCAGATGTATTCTATGCGGCGACTATTCCCGTAGCAGATATACAGAAATACGGTCAGCAAGGGACATTTATACCGCTAAATGACTTAATTGAAAAGCACGCCCCTAATTTAAGCAAGATACTTGAAGAGTACCCTGATATTAAAAAGGGTCTTACATTCCCGGATGGAAATATATATTCGTTTCCAACAATTTATTCACCAGAATTTCAATCATTACTGATAGGAGCGAAGCCTTGGATTAAGCAGGATTGGCTAGATCAATTGGGCATGAAAAACCCTGAAACAACAGACGAACTTTATGCTTACCTTAAAGCTGTTAAAGAGACTGATTTAAATGGAAATGGAAAACATGACGAAGTTCCATTAAGCAGTGTCTCAATGACGCGCATCCTTCACTGGATTTCAGGTGCATATGGGATTCAAAATAAAGGACAGTTGCATACGCTGATTGATACTGATCTGAAGTCGGGAGAACTACGTTTCTTTCCTATAGCGGACGAATACAAAGAAATGCTTGTATATATGAATAAATTGTATACGGAAGGTCTTATTGAGCAAAATATTTACTCTATTGATGTACCTCAATATCTTGCAAATGCTGCAGAAGAATTATACGGATCTACCCAGTTCTATAATCCTATTGAACTGTTTGGAGAAGATATTGGAAAAGACTATGTTGTAGGTAACGCTTTGGAAGGTCCGGATGGTACAAAGATGTATACAGGTGTAACTTCTCCACTCCGGGGAATGGGTAACTTTGTTATTACTGATAAAAACAAGTTCCCTGCAGAAACTGTAAGATGGATGGACTATTTCTTCAGTGATGAAGGTGCTTTGATGTTCTTTATGGGTATTGAGGGTGAAACATATGAACAAACAGCAAATGGCCCAGTATTATTAGACAAAATAACTGATAGTCCTGATGGATTAACAATGACACAAGAGTTAGCGAAATATTTAATAAATCCAGGTGGCAATCACCCGGTCATGGTTACAGATGATTACTTTACTGGATCGGAAAATGCAGCAACAGATAAAGAGGCAACTAAGGTTTTGGAGCCCTATCTTATCGACGAGGTTTGGCCAAGCTTCACATACACAGCAAAGGAGAATGACAACATGTCAATCTTAGCTGCTGATCTCGGTAAGTATGTGACTGAAATGCAAGCTAAATTCATAACAGGAGATACTTCATTTTCGAAATGGGATGAATATGTAAAAACAATAGAAAAGATGGGATTAGAAGAGTATATGAAAATTGAGCAAGGTGCATATGAAAGATATCAAAAGTAATAATTGAAGTAGAAGTAAATGTGTTCTCAGTGTAACCTTCTAAATTTAACCGGGGAATAGCGTTCCCCGGTTAATCAAATAAAGGAATTTAAAAGGAGGTCAAAATATGAATTTAAACCAGGCAAAATCGCCAAAAAAACTTCCGGTAAATAGTGGATTTAATAAAGTGAGAAAAAACTTTTTGAAGAACTGGCAATTATATGCATTCTTACTTCCGGCACTTAGTTATTTCATTATTTTTCACTATATTCCTATGTACGGCGTGCAGATCGCTTTTAAAAACTTCATTGCTAATAAAGGCATCTGGGGAAGCCCATGGATAGGTTTCGATCATTTTACACGATTCTTTGATTCTTATTACTTTTGGAGATTAATCAAAAACACGCTCATTCTTAGTTTGTATCAGCTGTTACTTTTCCCATTACCAATTATTTTAGCACTTTCACTAAATGAATTAAAAAATGGCGCATTTAAGAAATGGGCGCAAACTCTTACATATGCACCACACTTTATTTCGGTTGTTGTTGTTGTAGGAATGATTGTTATCTTTTTAGACCCGATTAACGGATTAGTCAACCAACTAATAGTACTTTTCGGTGGAGAACAAATTCGTTTTTTGGATAGTCCAAAGTGGTTTAGACATATATTCGTATGGTCCGGTGTATGGCAGTCTTTAGGGTGGGGTTCGATTATCTATTTAGCAGCATTAGCGGGAGTAAACCCTGAACTCCATGAGGCAGCAGAAATCGATGGGGCATCACGAATGCAACGGATATTACATATTAATATACCGAGTATTTTACCAACTATTGTAGTTCTGTTTATTTTGAACATAGGTAGTTTTATGTCAGTCGGTTTTGAAAAGGTTTTGCTAATGCAAAATAGTTTGAACTTAGAAACGTCTGATGTGATACAAACTTATGTTTATCAAGCTGGTTTATTAGAAGGGCAATATGGTTTTGCTGCAGCAATAGGATTGTTCGATTCATTGATTAACATTGCTTTACTTATTACATTTAATTATGTTGCCAGAAAAACAAGTAATAATAGCTTATGGTAGGGGGGATAATATGAAGAGAGTTGGTATGCCGGATAAAAGTTTTGATTTACTTAATAAAATATTCTTAACGGCTATTGTTATCATTGTCGTTTATCCGCTGATATTTGTTATTAGTGCATCTATAAGTGATCCAGCAGCAGTGAGTTCCGGTAAAATGTGGCTGTTACCTATAGATATAACATTTGATGGTTACAAGCTGATTTTGCAAGACGCATCTATCTGGTTAGGGTATCGGAATACTATCTTTTACACTACTGTAGGTACATTAATACATTTGTTTGTATTGTTGCCATGTGCATATGCTTTATCAAGAAAAGAGTTAATGGGACGTAAATATATTTTGTGGATTATCCTTTTCACGATGATGTTTAGTGGTGGGCTAATACCAACTTACTTAGTTATTAAGACTTTAGGAATGTTAGATACGATGTGGGCTTTAGTTATTCCGGGAGTTGTAGGAGCTTGGTCAATACTTGTAGCGCGTACATTCTTTCAACAAAGCATTCCAGATCAGCTAGTTGAAGCCTCAAAAATAGATGGGGCCTCGGATTTCTATATATTTCTTCGGATTGTTCTTCCATTATCTTTACCTATTGTAGCTGTGATGTCACTATTTCATGCAGTAGGTTTATGGAATCAATATTTTAATGCGCTTATTTATTTGAGTGATAGAGATAAATATCCTTTACAACTCATTCTAAGGGAAATTCTTGTTGTAAATCAAATGCAATTAGGTGAGGGGTCAGGAGAACAGACAGAATCCTTGATAGAACAAGTGAGGACGGGGGGGCTTATTAAATACGCGGTTATTATTGTATCATCCTTACCGCTTCTAATAGCTTATCCATTTTTGCAAAGATTCTTTGTTCAGGGTGTTTTAATTGGATCCATCAAGGAATAAGATTATTACTGAAATATGCATAGTTTAATTGAAATGAAATCCTGCAACTAACAGGAGGGACAACTATGAAGGGGTTTCTAAAAGGTTATTATCAATTTTCCGAATGGGCAATGCGGTTAGCGTACGTTAATATACTATGGGTTGTATTTACAATAGTTGGATTAGGCATTTTTGGACTAATGCCAGCTACCGCAGGGATGTTTGCGGTTGCAAGAAAGTGGGCCTCTGGAGATGTTGAAATAAAAATATTCCCAACCTTTTGGAATTCCTATCGTAAGGAGTTTGTAAAGTCGAACTTATTGGGATATATCCTAATAGGGATAGGTTATATTCTATATATCGAACTACAAATTTTGAGGACTCAAGAAAGTATGGTTTACTTTATCGCTAGTTTTGGTGTTCTAGCCTTATGTGTCATCCTATTAATAATATTACTGTATATTTTTCCAATATTTGTTCACTTCAACTTGAGCACTCTTCAAAATATCAGGTGGGCGTTTATTATTGGAATTATACATCCTATTCTTACAATCGTCCTAATTGCAGGTATTGGGTTAATTCATTATATAACTTATATGACAATACCCGCACTTTTGTTTCTCTTTGGGGGGAGCGTAACAGCATTTGTTTTAACGTGGGGAGCATCTAAAACATTTTCTAAATTTGAACATGTAAATGTATGAAAATTTAGTGGTTAGAGATTTGATAAATAAGGAGGAAGTGTTAACAAATGAAACTGGGTCTAGATATTTTTTTAGAAAAGGAATTCAGTCAATTCAAAGGTAAGAGAATTGGGCTTGTTACAAATATGACTGGTGTAAATAAAAACCTGGTTCCATCCATTGATTTATTCTATGAACATTCTGATATTGACTTGGCTGCGCTATATTCACCTGAACATGGAATCCGTGGAGATGCAAAGGAAGGGGAAAAAGTAAAGTCTTCCATCGATCCATATACAAATCTACCGGTATACAGTCTGTATGGAGAAACTAGAAAACCGAATAAAGAAATGTTGGACCTTGTTGATGTGATAGTCTTTGATCTTCAGGACATCGGCTCAAGATATTATACGTATATATATACAATGGCATATGTAATGGAAGCTTGCGGAGAACATGGAAAACACTTTGTCGTACTTGACCGACCAAACCCGATTTCAGGTGAAAAAATGGAAGGGAATTTAGTGGAAGAGGATGTTAGATCATTTGTTGGCTTATTACCTATACCAAACAGACATGGAATGACAGTTGCAGAACTTGCTTTACTCTATAAAAATGAGTTTGGTTATGAATGCGAGTTAACTGTTGTACCAATGCAGGGGTGGAAGCGGCAGATGTATTTTGATGATACTAATTTATTCTGGGTACCTCCTTCTCCAAACGCAACAAACATTGATATGAACATATTATATCCTGGTACATGTTTAATAGAAGGTACTAATTTATCAGAAGGTAGAGGGACAACGAAACCATTTGAATGGATAGGAGCACCATTTATTGAAGGACAAAGATTGGCAAAAGTATTTAATGAAAAGAAGATAGCGGGTGTACTAGCAAGACCAACATCATTTATTCCTACATATCAAAAATATAAAGATGAAATTTGTGGAGGAATACAATTGCACGTTGTCAATCGTAATGAATTAAATTCATTGAAAGCTGGAATACTATTGGTAGAAACAATAGCTGAAATGTATCCAAATGATTTTCAGTTCAGAGAAAATAAAAACAATAGAGACTTCTTTGATCTTTTAGCGGGGACAAAACAGTTAAAGGAAAATGTACTAAATGGTACTTCGATAGAATTCATTGAAGGTTTTGATAAGCAACTAGAATACTTCCAGAAACTAAAAGAACCATACAACTTATACAACTAGGATGATGATAATGGATAATTTTTCGGCATTGACAACAGAAATGAGAAACGAAAAATCGACGAACATTGATAAAATGTCAACAAAGAATATATTAACTCTTATTAACAATGAAGATATGAGTGTAGCAAAAAGAATACAAGATGTTTTACCAGAGATAGAAAAGGCTGTGGAGGTTGTTTGTGAATCATTTAAATCTGGTGGAAGACTTTTTTATGTAGGTGCAGGCACAAGTGGACGGCTTGGAATTCTTGATGCAGTGGAATGTCCGCCAACATTTAGTACATCTCCAGACTTAGTACAAGCAGTAATGGCCGGTGGTATGAAAGCAATTGAGAAAGCAGTAGAAGGTGCAGAGGATAGTGAAGAAATTGGAGCTAGCGATCTAGCAGAAAGAAACTTAACGAAAAAAGATGTAGTTATCGGTATAGCTGCAAGTGGAAGGACTCCCTATGTTATAGGGGCACTGGATTACGCAAATCGAATTGGAGCAAGAACAGTGAGTTTATCTAGTAATGAGAATTCAGTAATTGGTCAATATGCAAATATAAGAATTGATGTGCTGACTGGACCAGAGGTGATCACTGGGTCAACGAGAATGAAGGCGGCTACAGCACATAAATTGATTTTAAATATGATTACTTCTACATCAATGATTAAAATGGGTAAAATATATGAAAATTTAATGGTTGATGTGTCTGTTAGTAATAAAAAGCTAAAGGAACGGGCTAAAAGTATTCTATCTACAATAACTAAGATTCCGTATGTTGAGACTGAAGGCATTTTAGAGCTAGCAAATTATGAAGTTAAAACTGCAATTGTTATGATTAAAGCAGACGTCCCCTATCAAGAGGCTAAAGACAATATTTCTAAAGCAGATGGTTTTGTTCGAAAAGCTATTGAGTTGGCTAGTGAGAAAGAATAATAAATGTAAAAGGGAGATACCGTTATGAATTTAAAAGAAAAAGTACTTGATGATTTTGAGCATAATAATATGAATAAATATGAAATGAATCATTGCTTTGTTAAATCATATGTTATCTCCCTTAGCAATGATCAAGCAATGTATGGAAAGAGTAGTTTAAAAATAGAGTACAATTTCAGTGGTTGGTTATCAGGAAACGGTGCAATGTTTATCAAATTTAAAGACAATTTGAGTACGGATGTGATGCCGCGTAAGCTTGGTATTTGGGTATATAGTGATGGGAAAACGCCGTGGTTACGAGCATCTATCCTAGATGGCTTTGATGGGAGAAAAACAGTTAATCTCACAGCTGGAAATATAAATTGGCAAGGGTGGAAATACCTGGACGCACCATTAGATAAGAATTGGAAACTTCCACTAAGGCTTGAGCATATTTATGCTGTGGAAATTGATAAGGCGTATCAGGGCGACTCAAGCTATAATGGGATATTTTATATCGATCATTTACGATTTGTATATATAGATGATGAAGATTTATCGGGTCCAACATTTAGCAACATATACCCAAAAAAGGATCTGGTATATAAGGATTCATTTACATTTCATGCCACAGCTACAGATGATATGTCCGGTGTTGATCCAAATTCGGTTATCGTAAAAGTAAATAACAACAAAGTAAAACATTTTTTTTGTGAAAAATTAAATAAAATCAGTTATTCGTTTAATAATGTTGAGGAGGGTACATATCATATAGTCGTAAAAGCTAAGGACTTCGCGGGCAATAAGTCTGTTCCGTATATAGAAAAGGTAATTACTGTTGACCTTAGTCCAGACTATGGAAAGCCTATATTATCAAATATTACACCAACAAAAACAGCGTTAGTATATACTAATACACCGCGTATTACATTTAATCTCATTGATGAAAAAAGTGGGGTAAATTCAAAGGACATTCTTGTAACAATAGACAACGAAAAACAGGTTGTTACATATCATGAAGAAACAGGTTGGGGGTATGCAGTATCAAAAAAAGAGCTGACTGATGGTGTGCATTACTTCACTATAATGGCAATGAATCGCTCAGGTAATAAGGTAGGCCCAATCAAAAAAAAATTCACAGTTAATGGATTAAATCAGCCTAAAGATAAAAATAATTTCAAGATTTCGGTCATTCCAGATACACATTCCTATGAATATGGACAGGCTGGACTATGTAGCGCAGTTAATGAGGGTACGGATTTTATTATACAAATGGGAGATATGGTTGATCAGTCCATGGAAGATGAATACATTCGTGTGCAGGAAAATTTACTGCTACTAGGCGATAAACCCATCCTGACGGTACCAGGAAATCATGAATCATTCCAGGGCAACCTTGATTCATATATGGGTCTATTTGGATCACCAACATATCACGTTACATATGGTAGTGTATTGTTTATTTTCTTAAATACGGCATACGATCAAAGTATTTGTATTTCTGATTCCACACAAATGGATTACTTAGAACAATTACTAGCAGAGAATAAACAAGAGAATATAGTCATAATTACTCATGTACCAACAAAAGATAGATTTGGTACTTCGCATGAAATGCAAAAGGAAGATGCAATGAAGTTAGAAAGAATCTTAGGTAATTACAAAAAGGAAAATAAATCTACTCAAATTACAGTATTATTTGGACATTTACATGTCATCGATCAATGGCATGTAGAAGATGTAAATTATATTATTACAGGGAATGGTGCATCAAAAGGATATGTAGCCAATAATCGGGGAAATATAGTAGGCCATGGTGTACTACATATGACATCAAGTGGCATTAAATATGATTTCATACCGTATGTTGAAAAAGTATTTTTGATAAAAAATGATCTTCGAATAAAAGAGTTAAGTTTGATAAAAGGAACTTCACATCGTTTTAATATACAGGTTGAAATAAAGAAATTATTTTCAAACTATATAGTTGATATAACAGATTTCGATTTAGTCAGAAAAAAGTGGTCCTCCAAAAACGAAAGTGTTGTTAAAGTGAATAAACAAGGTATTGTTCAAGCAATTGACAAGGGTAATACTACGGTAATAGTTGAGGTATCGGGGAAGCGAGCGGAGATGAAAATTATTGTAAAAGAAAGTAATGATGCTGATCACATAAAAATTGTATGAATTTGAACCGTATAAAAGGAAGTTAGTTTTGAAAAAAGAAAGGGTTGATATCATGTCATCTGTTACTGGTGGACTAGTTATGCTTACTGAAATGCTTCCGACATTGCCGCCATCTGAAAGGAAAATTGCGACATATATCATAAAAAATCCACAGGAGGCAATCTCATTAACGGCAATTGAGCTAGGTGAAAAAAGTTCAACGAGCGGTGCTGCAGTTATTAGGTTATGTAAATCATTGGATTTAAAAGGATTGCAGGATCTAAAACTAAGAGTTGCTGGTGATATTCAGAAGACAACTGAGCATGGATTTCGTGATATTGAGCCAAATGAACCGTTATTATCAATTATTGATAAGATGACAAATAATAGCGTGAAAACGATTCGAGAAACAGCTGAAATGTTATATACAGAAGAGCTTGAAAAGGCCATTCAATTATTAAGGATTGCTAAAACAGTCCATTTTATCGGTGTAGGTGCTTCAAATATAATTGCCCAGGATGCTCAGCAAAAATTTCTAAGAATTGATAAGACTTCTTTTGCATTTCCAGATATGCACATTGCTACAACACTTGTTGCTAACGCTAATAAAGATGACGTCGTTGTCGCTATATCCTTCTCGGGGGAAACACTAGAAGTTGCCAGAGTACTAGAATTGGCGAAGAAAAAAGGTGTCCATACAATTAGTTTAACTAAATATGGAAGCTCAATTGTTTCTAAACATGCGGATATAAAATTGTATACATCGGCAACAAGAGAGTCCACTTTTAGAAGTGGTGCAACTTCATCAAGAATTGGTCAACTTCAAGTGATTGACATACTCTTTATGGGTGTAGCCTCTTTGCAATATGATGAAACAGTTAAACATCTTGAGGCGACTAGGGATGCTGTTAATTTTTTAACACATGGGACCCATAATACTAAATAAATTGTACTTGTTCCATTGGGAGCTAACTTGATTTAGGGGTGGCTTGTTTATTGTAAGAGGAGGCTATTGAGATATGTATGTACTAGGAATTGACGGGGGCGGCACAAAAACAACAGGGGTAATTGCTAATATTAAAGGGGAAAAAGTTGCAGAAGCAACTGTTGGTGGCTCCAATTTAAACAGTTTGGGTAGGGACATAGTCGAAGGTGAATTAACAAAGCTTATAAATACATTAAGGGCGGAAAACAATGAATCTTTTTTACGAGTAACGAGAGTTTTTGCAGGAATGGCAGGAGGAGGCAATAAATCTAACAAAGCGGATGTACAAAACATACTCACTTCTTTGCTTGCTCCCAGTGTGGACGTTACTGTCAATCATGATGCAATAACGGCATTATATTCGGGGACAATGGGAAGACCAGGGATAGTCCAAATTGCTGGAACAGGTGCAATTACATATGGGATAAATCAAAAAGGTGATCAAGGACGGGTAGGGGGCTGGGGGCATTTATTTAGTGACCATGGTAGTGGATATGCCATTGGTAGAGATGGTTTAAGTGCAGCTTTTATGTTCCATGATAGATTAGCTGAATATACATATTTACACGATTTGATTTTACAATACTTCGAAGCGAAGGAACTTCCATGTGTGGTTGGAGCAATCTATCAAGGGGGAAATCCTAAAGGAGTGATCGCTTCTTTGAGCAAGTTAGTAGTCGAAGCAGCTGATTATGGCGATCAAATTGCTAAAGATATCATTAATGAAAACGGTATTCAATTAGGTAAGGCTATATCTACTTTGATAAAAAAGTTGTTCCCTGTGGAGCTGGCTACTGAAGCAATACCAGTTGTGCTGGCTGGTGGATTATTTAACAGATATGAGTTGTTTAAAGTATCTATTGAAAGAACAGTCAAAGATAACGATAGTCATATAGAAGTTATTATACCCCAAATATTACCGGTCGGTGGAGCTGTAATCGCTGCCTTACTAGAAGAAAAGATAGAGATTAATAAAATGTTTACAGATGCTTTCTGTAGACATGAAAAATAGAAGAGGTGGAATTTTGACGAAGTATATATCGTGGACTAAAGAAAGAATAGAGGGCTTAGTTAATCTTTGGAACCAGGAATTAAATGAAAGCTTTCCCATGAGCAGAAAACTGTTTGAGCAAAACAGTTTTCAAGATAAGAATATTTGTTATAGAGCATCACGTATAGCTGTAGATAGTGATGACAAAGTAATTGGTTTTATCGTTGCGAAAAAGTGGCAAGAGCAACTAAGTGTTGAAATGAGGAAAGAAACGGGTTGGATACAAGTACTTCTAGTTAATCATACGTATCGTAATCAAGGGATTGGTGATGAATTATTAAGACATGCCGAATCAACGTTGAAATCTGCTGGAATGAGGGAAGTACTACTTGGTAAAGATCCTTGGCATTACTTCCCGGGAATACCTCAGCAATTTAATGATGTAGCAAGATGGTTTGAAGGGAAAGGATATGAAGCTTACGGAGAGGAGTATGACCTAATTAATCATTATGACGGTCATAATAAGAATTCATTACCGACAGTTGACAATGCAATGTTTTCTATTCTTGATCCAAAGGATAAGGAAGATTTTTTAGATTTTCTTCATCGTTGCTTTCCTGGTAGATGGGAATATGAGGCGTTGCATTATTTTCAAAAAGGTGGCACAGGTAGAGAGTTTGTTGTCCTTAAAAAGAATGACAAAATTATTGGATTTTCTAGAATAAATGATGCTAAATCACCGTTTATTGCTCAAAATGTGTATTGGGCACCCCTTTTTGATAAAGAGTTAGGTGGCATTGGACCTCTAGGTATTGATGCGAATGAACGTAAACAAGGGTATGGGGTTGCAGTAGTTGAAGCCGCAATCACATTTTTAAGGGGTCGTGACATAAATAATATTGTCATTGATTGGACTGGGTTAGTAGATTTCTATAAAAAAATGGGATACGACGTTTGGAAAGGATATTATTCTTACAAAAAAAATCTATAGATTGAATGTTATCAGAAGAAATATGACATTCAAGCTATTAGGAATGAAAATATTATCCTGGATGCCACGTGTACACAATTACGTTTTAATTAAAAATCGTCAAAAGAGGGTTTAATGGGTTAGTCAAAAAATATACAAAAAGCACTGTATCAATTAGTCGCACGAAAGAAGAATTTGAATTTAATAAAAATGCAAAAATATATGTTTATAAAGCTGACCATATGGTGACTTAAACAGCATGTATAACCAAGAAAAGGGTTAGGGGAAAACCAAAGAGTAAAGTCTATTCTGTGCTAATTTAATCGATAGGAGTGACGGACCAAGTACCCATTCAAAATAGTAAAAAAGAAGGCGACATTTAGAGCGACATGTCGTCTTTTTAAATTTAAATTCACTTAAAGAATGTATTGATTCAAATGGGAACCAGGAGTAAAAGACATTTCCTGAAATTACTCAATAGCTGAAAGTTGCATTCCGGTATGAAGAGAACTTAGAGATTTTTAAGTGTTTTGTTCTTTTTAGTTTCAAACCAATTTTTAAGGGGAAAATACCACTGACTGTAAAAACAGCAGGAGATGATCCCATGAATACGAAATATGAAGAATGCTTAAAAGCATGTTTGGAATGCCTTGAGGCATGCAATACCTGTTTCGATGCGTGTCTGAAAGAAGAGAATGTTAAGATGATGGCCGAGTGCATTCGCTTGGATCGTGAATGTGCAGATATATGTAGCTTTGCAGCACAAGCGATGACACGCAATAGTCCCTTTACTAAACAGGTTTTAGCCCTTTGTGCAGAAGTTTGCGAACGTTGTGCAGAAGAGTGTGCTCAACACGACCACGATCATTGCAAGCGCTGCGCTGAATCTTGCCGAAAATGTGCGGAGGCATGCCGGCAAATGGCAGTGTAAGAAATATGCAGAAAACACCATCATTTAAGGAGCTATTTCTAGAAATGAAAAAGTATTTCTAGGGATAGTTTCTTTGTCGAATAAACTAATTAGGAAAACGAAATTTAAGAAATCAGAGGTGTGTAAGTCAGATGAAGAAACAATTACTTTTTTTAAGCGTTGCTATGATTGCAGTTTTAAGCGGGTGTGGAAATAGTATTGGCAACGAGAAAAGAATAGACAGTACTAATGAATCTAAACAAGAAGTGATGGATATGAACATGAACCATTCGGGCTCAGGTGAAGTTCCTGAAAACTTAAAAGTGGCAGAAAATCCGACCTATAGAGTTGGAAGTCAAGCAATTATTAATACGGATCATATGGAAGGTATGGATGGTGCCGAGGCGACAATCGTGGGCGCTTATGATACTACAGCTTTTGCTGTATCTTATGTCCCGACAACTGGTGGAGAAAAAGTGATAAATCATAAATGGGTTATAAAAGAAGAACTTAAAAATGCGGGTGACGAAACGTTAGAAAAAGGAACAAAAGTCACCATTGAGGCAGACCATATGGAAGGGATGGAAGGGGCAAAAGCTGAAATCGATTCTGCTGAACAAACTACAGTATATATGATTGATTATACGCCTACTACTGGTGGAGAAAAAGTAACAAACCATAAATGGGTAACGGAAAGTGAACTTTCCCCTAATTGAAAATTATGCGGTTTTACTCCTTCTTAAAAGGGAAGTTAGGCAAACGTATGACGGATCAGGTGAGATATGTACGCATTTTTATGAACTATATATGTTGATCTAATGACTCCTCTTGAATCTGCTGTGGCGGTCAATAATGAGAGAGTTGTAATTCGGAGTGTGGATTGTAGATCGCTTGGCGCTGTGGGGATGCCTTTCGCCGTAAGCCTAGATTAGCGCTTCGCATCCAGTCTTACTCGGCGACCCCTTTGCCGCGCCTGCGCTAGGGTGTTCATTTATCGAGAGAAATGTAATTTTGAGTTGTAGATGCCCAGATTATAAGGTGATTACTAGTTGATAGCAATTATAGTCAAGAAAGACGCACTCTAGGTTGTAGATTTCATCACAGATAATGAAATGCTTTTTCTCACATAGACCTTCCAGCGAAGACGCGACTTCGTGGTAGCCGGAGCGATAAGACTGAAAGTGCTCTCCTTTCCGGCTTATCGCGGGAGGCATCCACAAAGCGTCGAAGCGGTAATAGCAGGATGACTAATTCATTCCACATGTATTGGGACATTTGTTGATCATATTCGATCGATTTATGGCACTCCAGGTTGTAGGTTCCATCTCCGAAAACGAAATGCGTCTCAAATAGACCATTCAGCGCAGGCGCGATAAGACTGAAAGTGCTCTCCTTTCTGGCTTATCATGGGAGGAGCGTCGAAGCGATATTAGCAGGAATTCTAATTCTATCCATTGTAAAGCGCCTATGCCGTATTCATTTGTTCAATATATATAGTTTAAAACCGATTTTTCTTTTCAGAAAAAAATCGGTTTTTTGCTATCTCAAATGTATTAAATGGAGGAGTATTTATTGTAATAGAAACCCGTAATTCAACCTGACATGTTTGTGTATCCAAAAGCTTTCTTATAGGTGAAGCGTACGCTAGATAAGAGAGTCTTGAAACGAAACACTCTACTAGAGGCGGCTGGTAAAACATCTTGACTATAACTTGCTCACTATTCTTTTATATTGGTATAGACAACTATACCAATTAAGTATATATTGAATATTAAGTTTAATTATTCAGACTTAGGAAACTATGAAGTATTAAATTGTAGAAAGGTTATAAAGTAAAAAATTCACGATTAGTCTTCGGCGGTTCGGTTCTTTGAAAAAATGAATCTCGGTCTCATGGTAATAGCTGAAATTGAACCACGAAAGACCATTATGTTTTTTTCATAAGGAGGAATGACGTGTGGGAGAAACACTACTGATTTCGAATGTTACGATTGCTGACTCGGAAAATGCCAGTATTTTTGGTGACATTTATATAGAAGACGGCAAAATCAAAGAAGTGTCTGCTTCTATTAAAAGAGAGGCAGACAATCAACTTGATGCGACCGGTAAGGATTGGATTATTGTCCCTGGGTTTATTGACATTCATATTCATGGTTCGTCAGGTTTTGATGCAATGGATGCAACGCCGCAAGCTCTAGATGGTTTGGCCAGTGCGCTTCCGAGGGAAGGGACTACAAGTTTTTTAGCAACGACAATGACGCAATCAGATGAAGCGATTTCTGCAACGTTACACAATGCAAGCCTTTTTAATGCAGGTAAGAAACAGGCTGAAATGCTTGGTGTTCATCTGGAAGGGCCTTTCATTTCACCAAAGAGGGCCGGCGCACAACCGATTGAGCATATTCAATTACCCTCTACTTCGCTCTTTAAGAAATGGCAGGAATTGAGTGGTAATCGCATTAAAATCGTAACTGTTGCGCCAGAAATGGATAATGCTCTTGCATTTATTGAAGAGGTGTCCGAAGACGGTGTAATTGCATCCCTCGGTCATACGGATGCAACATCAGAAGTTGTTCGCAAGGCTGTTAAAGCGGGAGCTAGTCATGTGACTCATCTATACAATCAAATGAGCCCATTTCATCATCGGGAACCTGGAGCAATCGGGGCTGCTTTTTCGGAAGATTTTTTGACAGTTGAATTGATTGTCGATTTGATTCATAGCCACCCTAAATCGATTGAATTAGCATTTCGCCAAAAGAATGCTAGCCGAATTATATTAATTACGGATGCGATACGTGCGAAAGGACTTGCGCCCGGCTCTTATGATTTAGGTGGCCAAGATGTAGAGGTGTCACATATAGATGCACGACTTCACGACGGAACGCTTGCGGGAAGCATATTAACGATGGAAACTGCAGTGAAAAATATGAAGGCTGTTACGAATTGTACACTATCTGAACTTGTAGCGATGACCTCTGCAAATGCTGCGGCACAGCTTGAACTTTCCAATAAAGGAAAGATTGAGCTTGGGAGAGATGCAGATATTACAATCATTGATAAAGATTGGAATGTACAAATGACAATTTGTAGAGGCACTATTGTTTATAAAAAGGAGGACATCTGATGAAGGGACTTTTACTCGATAATTATGCAGCGGTAAGCGAATATGCGGCGACGCTTGTGGAGGAACAGGTCCGGGGAAATGCACAGTCGGTACTTGGTCTTGCGACTGGGGCAACACCGTTGGGGCTTTACGAAAATATTTGTAATAGTTTTGAAGAGCGAGGCGTTTCCTATAAAGATGTCCGGACTATTAATTTAGACGAATATCTTGGTCTCGAACGAACACATCCGGAAAGTTATTATACATTCATGAATGAGAAACTTTTCAAACATATTGATCTTGCAATCGAAAATGCATATATTCCAGATGGAAAACCCAGTTCTGTGGGAGAAGAATGTGTGCGTTACGATAAGATTCTCGATTGTATAGGTCCTATTAATCTGCAAATACTAGGGATTGGTACGAATGGACATATCGGATTTAATGAACCGGGAACAAATTCAAACAGTACGACACATATTGTTGAATTAACCCCATCTACGCGCAAAAGTAATGCGCACTTCTTTCAATCGTTTGAAGAAATTCCGACTCATGCAATTACGATGGGCATTAAATCAATATTAAAAAGTGAAAAAATCATTTTATTGGCATCTGGAGAAAGTAAAGCAGAAGCTGTAAAAACATTATTGAGTAAACAGGTAACTGAACGTTTTCCTGCCTCATTTTTGTGGAATCATGATAATGTAACGCTTATTGTAGACCGGGATGCATATCAGTTGGTTGAATTGGAAAGGCAGTGAGTGCTTTGCTGGATAAACAGTCCCCAGTCCCTATATATATCCAAATTGAAGAATACTTGAAAAACCAAATCTTGCAGGGGGATTTTGTAATTGGTGTGGCAATCCCTTCCGAACGTGAGTTGACGGAGTCGTTTGGCGTAAGTCGAATGACAGTACGTCAATCCATTACGAATCTCGTGAATGAAGGGCTCCTCTACCGTGAAAAGGGACGCGGTACATATGTAGCGACACCCAAGATTGAACAACCTCTAAATGGGCTTACAAGTTTTACAGAAGACATGCTTTCACGTGGCATGAAACCTAGTAACAAGCTGATTAGCTTTAAAAAAATAATACCAGAAAAAGATATTGCGAGGGAATTACAGTTAGATAAAGATGAAGAAGTTTTCGTTGTAAAGCGAATTCGGTATGCAGATGACAAGCCCATGGCAATTGAAAGATCGTATCTACCTGTGAAGCTCGTTCCGGAACTTGATTTGGCTACGATAGAAGGGTCGCTTTATTCATATATCGAAAAGGACAAACGACTTGTAATTAGTCATGCTACACAATGCATGGAGGCAGTTTTGGTAAAGAAAGAAGACGCGGAATTACTCCAAGTTTATATGCCTTCTGCGGTTCTAATGATAGAGAGAATCAGTTATTTAACAAAAGGTATTCCATTTGAAATCGTTCGAAGCGCATATCGGGCGGATCGTTATAAATTTATTAGTGAGATTAGGAGATGAGCGAATGAATGCTTACTTCACAGCAATTGAATTATTGATGAAGAAAGTGATCCGAGAAGAACAACAATCTGTTGAAAAAGTAGCGATAGAGATTACGAGGCGTCTTTCGCTTGGTGGCATCGTTCAGTTATTCGGTTCTGGCCATTCTTATTTGATGGCAGAAGAGTCATTTTTTCGAGCTGGTGGTTTAGTTCCGGTCCAACCTATTATTGTCGAATCACTGATGCTTCATAATGGGGCTGCTCAGGCATCTTTAAATGAAAAAGATCCCGAACTTACTCAAACATTTGCGAACCAGCTTGATATCCGTCCTGAAGACACGGTCATTGTTATTTCGACTTCCGGACGAAATACGGTGCCAATTGATGTTGCATATATAGCGAAAGAATGCGGGGCTTACGTTGTTTCACTTCAGTCGCTTCAATATAATGCTTCTGAGCACCCGTCCAAACACAAGTCAGGCAACAGGCTTGAAACTGTTGTGGAAGCCATTTTAAATACGCATGTCCCGGTTGGTGATGGGCTTCTGACATTGGATGGCCTGCCTTACGCCCCGGCATCTAGTGTCATTGGAAATACACTTATCCACGCCACGTTCAGTCGAGTGATCGAGATGATGATTGAAAATGGAGTAAAACCTCCCATTTTTAAAAGTGGGAATTTGGATGGAAGTACAGCACATAATGAGTTAATGATTGCTGCATATGGAGAGCGCATTACGTTTTAATTATTATAGATTAATTAAAAGGGGACCGTATAGGATGATTGAGAAAAACTATAAAATTACAACTAATGAGGGGCTTCATGCTCGTCCGTCATCGGTATTAGTGACAGCTGTAACGCCATTTGCGGCGGAAGTGAAACTGGAATATAAGGAAAAGACAGTGAATCTGAAATCGATTATGGGTGTCATGGCACTTGGTATTTCAATGGGGGCTGACATTAAAATTAGTGCAGATGGTGCAGATGAAGAGGCATTGATGGCTAAAGTGGATGAGGTGATTAAATCAGAAAGAATTGGTCAGTAAAACGGATTATAAATGGCTCTCGATGAAAAACAGCAATCCAGATTACTGCATTTTAACAGAAGTTTATCATAGCAGGCGCCCTCGATTAAGCCGAGCGGCGCATTTCCCGATTGGAGGGATTTGTATATGTTTTTTGCTCAATCACCGGCAATCAATGTTAAATTAGAAATCGCTATGATATAGTGGGAAATGATGAAAGAAGGTGAGCGTATTGCGAAAGAAATACGGAAGACTCAGGAAGAAAGAGAATATTATTGTTTTCCCAGGAACATTTGAAAAACTCGTTGAACAGGGCCATGTTTTTGTTGAACAAGAAGACTATGAACAGGCAGTAAAAGCATTTGACCAAGCAATTGGTTATGAACCTGACTTTCCGGAATTTCTAGGTCCATACGCCGTTGCCCTTTATGAAGTCAAAGATTTTCAACGAGCGAAGGAAATTGCTGCAAAGCTTTTGCATAGCGGAACCGCTGACTATGTCGATGCCATGGAACTGTATCTGACAATCAGCATTCAACTGCAGGAGTACGATGAAGTTGAAATGACGATCGATGCGCTGATTGATGAAGGAATTGTTCCCCCTGATATGTTGAATAAATTCAATTATCTTCGGGAATTGAATGGCCGTTTGTCAGACCGCTATGCAGACGACAAACCTGCCGCTCTATTGCAATCATTCACCATCGACGAGTTTATGGAGATGGATGCATTGACACAGCAATATGCACTCGCTTCCCTTGAAGGAAGCAACTTATCAGACATCCTTCCTCTTCTTGAACTCATCGCTGTCCGGGACGACGTGGCTCCATTAGCTATTACATTTGCATTGACGCTGCTTCATCAGGCAGGGCATTCAGATGAAATCACTGTCCGTAAGTTCGGGTGGGAGAAAGTTGTTGTGCCAGCGAGTATGACTTTGCCAGGGCAAGATAAGTTGACAAAAGAGGTCCTTGAAGCGATTGACCGGCTGCTGTTCCAAGACCCTTCCAGGTTGGAGATGGCGCAAGGCCTCATCGAGAAATTTGCAATTACTGCATTCCCTTTCGGCTGGGGGAATCAACCAGTAGAAGAAATCGCAACAGCCTATGTAAACTACATAGAAAGTCTGTTTTCAGGGGAACCATTACCTGAGACAGCACTCAACAAACTCATTCAACAGATTGACAACGTTTCGGACCTTTCGTAAAGTGCGAAATCTGTTGAAAGATGAAGAGACTATGATATACTGAAATGGTTGTCAATGGAGTATATAAGTACGAAAAGATATTGGCCAAAACGATTCGGAGGTATTTTATTATGTCAGTCAAATGGGAAAAGCAAGAAGGAAACACAGGGACTCTTACAGTAGAAGTACCCGCAGAAGTAGTAACAGCGGGTCTTGATAAAGCATTCAAGAAAGTTGTTAAAACAGTACAAGCACCAGGTTTCCGTAAAGGGAAAATGCCGCGTCCAATGTTTGAAAAAATGTATGGCGTAGAGTCGCTTTACAATGAAGCACTTGATTTCATTCTTCCAGAAGCATACTCAAACGCACTTGACGAAGCGGGCGTTGAACCAATCGACCGTCCAGAAATCGACATCGAGCAAATGGAAAAAGGAAAAGAGCTTATTTTTAAAGCGCTTATCACACTGAAGCCAGAAGTGAAGCTTGGCGATTATAAAGGTCTTGAAGTAACACGTCAGGAAACAGCAGTTACTGATGAGGAAATCGAAGAGCAATTGAAAGAACGTCAACTAGCATTCGCAGAATTGGCTGTGAAAGAAGACGGCGCAGTTGAAAACGGCGATACAGTGAAAATCGACTTCGAAGGTTCTGTTGATGGCGAAGTTTTCGATGGCGGTAAAGCAGAGCAGTACGATCTTGAAATTGGTTCAGGTTCATTTATCCCTGGATTTGAAGAGCAATTGATCGGCATGAAACAAGACGAAGAAAAAGATGTCGAAGTGAATTTCCCTGAAGAATACCATGCAGCAGAACTTGCAGGTAAACCAGCGATTTTCAAAGTGAAAATCCATGAAATCAAAACAAAAGAAATTCCTGCACTAGATGACGAACTTGCTAAAGAAATTGATGAAGAAGTTGAAAGCCTCGACGCATTGCGTGCGAAGTTGAAAGAAACAACTTTAGAAGAGAAAAAATCCGCGTCTGAAACAGCTCTTCGCGATGACCTAGTTGAAGCGGCAGCACGTAATATGGAAGTTGATATTCCAGAAGTGATGATTGAATCTGAAGTTGAACGTATGATGGAAGAATTTGGCCAAAGACTTCAATCACAAGGAATGAACCTTGAGCTTTACTTCCAGTTCTCTGGACAAGACGAAGCAGCACTTCGTTCACAAATGAAAGACGACGCACAAAACCGTGTTCGTGTTTCACTGGTACTTGAAGCGATTGGTAAAGCTGAAAATATCGAGGTTGATGAAGCTGACATTAATGCAGAACTTGAAAAAATGTCTGCACAATTCGGCATGGATATCGAGCAGATCAAAACAACACTTGGAGGGACTACGATTCTTGAAAACGACCTTCGTTTCAATAAAACAGTCGAGTTCCTTGTTGAAAACGCAAAGATTACTGAATAATATAATGCAATAAGGACAAGGTACGGAAGACCGTACCTTGTTTTTCATAGGAAGACATGGATTTTACTTCTTGTAAAGAGAAGAATTCTAATTAGTTGATAAAAATCGGGGAATCTTGTAAGATTGTCACTTGAATAGGGGTGAGCATAATGTTCAAATTTAACGATGAAAAAGATAACTTGAACTGTTCTTTTTGCGGGAAATCCCAGGAGCAGGTTCGTAAGCTAGTCGCTGGTCAAGGCGTCTATATTTGTGATGAATGTGTTGAACTTTGTGCTGAAATCGTTGAAGAGGAAGTCGGGCTTGAAGAAGGATTCGAGTTAAAAGACGTTCCGAAGCCGAAAGAAATACAAAGTATTCTTGATGATTACCTAATTGGGCAGGACCGTGCAAAGAAATCACTTTCAGTTGCTGTCTATAACCATTATAAACGCGTCAATTCGAACAGTAAGATAGACGATGTCGAGTTATCGAAATCTAATATCGTACTTATCGGACCGACTGGGAGCGGTAAAACATTGCTTGCTCAAACACTTGCAAGAATTCTTGACGTACCGTTCGCAATTGCGGATGCTACATCACTGACTGAAGCAGGATATGTCGGGGAAGACGTGGAAAACATTCTGCTTAAACTGATTCAGGCAGCAGATTATGATGTGGATCGTGCAGAAAAAGGAATCATCTATATTGATGAAATCGATAAAGTTGCACGTAAATCCGAAAATGCGTCCATAACACGCGATGTTTCAGGAGAAGGTGTACAACAGGCACTTCTTAAAATTCTCGAAGGTACAGTTGCGAGTGTGCCGCCACAAGGTGGTCGTAAACATCCACATCAAGAATTTATCCAAATCGATACGACGAATATCCTATTTATTGTAGGAGGAGCTTTCGACGGTATCGAAGAGATCATTAAACGTCGGATTGGGCAAAAAGTAATCGGTTTCGGTGCTGAACCAAATACGGTTGTTGAAGAGGAATCATACCTTGCTAAACTGATTCCAGAAGATCTTCAGCGTTTTGGTCTGATTCCGGAATTTGTAGGTCGTTTACCTGTTCTTGCAAGCCTTGAGCAGTTGAGTGAAGATACGCTTTATCAGATTTTGACGCTTCCGAAAAATGCAATCGTTAAACAATACCAAAAAATGTTTGAACTTGATGACGTTGCACTGCGGTTTGAAGATGATGCCTTGCTTGAAATTGCAAAAGAGGCTATCACAAGAAAAACAGGTGCGCGCGGTCTTCGTTCAATTATCGAAAATATCATGCTCGACGTAATGTATGAACTGCCATCACTTGAAGAAGTGACAGAGTGTCTCATTACAAAAGAATCCGTCTTGGGACAATCAAATCCAATTCTTTCAACGGAAGACGGAACCCGGGTTTATCTGGATAATGAGAAAAACTCGGCGTAACGCCTGAAGGATGAAGCTGACTCCGACGACGCGCGTGCATATGCGCTCATCGGATGTCAGTTTTTTTAACGTTTTAATGAATCTAAAGTTGGATATACATAATTAATGGGGGGGCATCCGCATGTCGACTGATAAATTGAATAATATACCACTGTTGCCACTTCGAGGGTTGCTTGTCTACCCTACGATGATTTTACATATTGATGTTGGAAGAGAGCGTTCCGTATTTGCTATAGAGCATGCAATTGCACAAAATAACCTTATTTTTCTTGCAACGCAAAAGGATATCAGTATTGAAAACCCGGAGCCCGAAGATTTATTTAAAATAGGGACACTGGCGTTCGTTAAATCGATGACACAGTTGCCAAACGGAACCTATCGCATACTTATTGAGGGAATCGAACGTGCGGAATGGTCAAATTACGAGGAAGCAGATCTTTATCCGGTCGTCGAAGTAATCGGTTTTCCAGATGATGAGGAAATAGACGCTGAGTCAGAAGCGTTAATGAGAACGCTGCTTACATATTTTAAAAAGTACTCAAAAATTTCTAAAAAAGTAACAGAAGAAACATATGACTCCGTCGCTTCAATTACAGAACCAGGTAGACTTGCTGACACAATCGCTTCTCATTTACCGCTCAAATTGGCTGCAAAGCAGGAAGTACTTGAAACCAAAAATGTCAATACACGTCTTGAATGGCTTATGAGCAGACTTTATAATGAACAAGAAGTGCTTAATCTTGAGAAGAAAATTAATGAACGTGTCAGAGAAGCGATGGAGCGAACCCAAAAAGAGTTCTACCTTCGAGAACAAATGAAGGCCATCCAGACTGAACTGGGTGATAAAGATGGTAAGGGTCTGGAAATTGTAGATTTGACTGCGCAGATTGAGAATGCCGGCATGCCTGAAGGTGTGAAGGAAGCCGCTTTGCGTGAACTTGATAGATATGAAAAAATACCGGCTGCGGCTGCAGAAAGTGGAGTCATCCGTAACTATATTGAGTGGCTTGTTACGTTGCCGTGGTCTGATGCATCAAAGGATCAGCTTGACATTAAACGTTCAGAGGACATTTTAAACCGCGACCATGATGGACTGGAAGCTGTTAAAGAACGTATTCTTGAATATCTAGCAGTTCGTCAGTTAACGAATTCGTTACGGGGGCCAATTCTTTGTCTTGAAGGTCCTCCAGGTGTCGGGAAAACATCTTTAGCAAGGTCTATCGCAGAATCACTTGGCAGGAAGTTTGTTCGGATTTCACTTGGTGGGGTACGTGATGAGTCAGAAATCCGCGGTCATAGACGGACATATGTGGGTGCGATGCCTGGGCGGATTATCCAAGGGATGAAAAAAGCCGGAAAGATTAACCCCGTGTTTCTACTGGATGAAATCGATAAGATGTCGAATGACTTTCGGGGAGACCCATCGTCTGCCATGCTTGAAGTACTAGATCCGGAACAGAACAATAAATTCAGTGATCATTACATCGAAGAGCCTTATAACTTATCAAATGTCTTGTTCATTGCGACTGCCAATAATTTAAGTGCAGTTCCAGGGCCGCTTCGTGACCGGATGGAAATCATCTCAATTGCTGGCTACACAGAAATTGAGAAGCGCTCTATCGTAAAAAATCACTTGATACCGAAACAGTTGAAAGAGCATGGGCTGACAAAGTCCCAAGTGCGTATTAACGATCCTGCAATTCAAGACATCGTAAGATATTACACGCGCGAGGCAGGGGTACGCGGCTTGGAACGTCAGATTGCGGGAATTTGCCGAAAAGCGGCGAAGCAGATAGTTACAGGTGAGAAGAAAAGTATCACAGTCAGCCCACGGACACTTGAATCGTTGATAGGCAAAAAGAAGTACAGATACGGTCAAGCCGAGACGGTAAATCAAATAGGTGTGGCAACAGGGCTTGCTTATACGCAAGTCGGTGGAGATACATTGCAGATTGAGGTTTCTTTATCGCCAGGAAAAGGTAAACTTATTCTGACAGGAAAACTTGGAGATGTCATGAAAGAGTCTGCACAAACCGCATTATCTTATGTACGTTCAAAAACTGTAGAATTTGGCATTGATCCAGACTTCCATGAAAAGTGTGATATCCACATACACGTACCGGAAGGTGCAATACCGAAAGATGGTCCATCGGCTGGTGTTACGATTGCTACAGCACTAGTCTCCGCATTGACAAAGCGGCCAGTACGCCGTGAAGTCGGGATGACTGGTGAAATTACACTGCGCGGCAGAGTTTTGCCGATTGGTGGCGTGAAAGAAAAAACTTTAAGTGCTCATCGAGCTGGCTTGACGACGATTATCTTGCCAAAAGAAAATGAGCGCGACATCGAAGATATTCCAGAAAGCGTTCGGGAAGAACTGACATTTAAACTCGTTTCCGACGCAGAAGAGGTCCTCGAAATTGCATTGGAGGAGACTTCCAAATGAAAGTCCATAACGTAGAAATGATAATGAGTGCAGTACGACCCGAACAATATCCAACAGAAGGATATCCGGAATTTGCTTTAGCAGGCCGTTCCAACGTTGGAAAATCATCTTTTATAAACAAAATGATTGGTAGAAAGAGTCTTGCCCGAACTTCTTCTAAACCAGGTAAGACACAAACACTAAACTTCTACAAAATCGAAGAACAGCTGTTTTTCGTGGATGTACCAGGATACGGCTACGCAAAAGTTTCAAAGTCATCTCGTGAAACCTGGGGGAAATTTATTCAACAATATATGACTGAACGGGAACATCTCCGTGCTGTCATTCAAATTGTTGATTTGCGTCATGCTCCTAGTGCTGATGATTGTTTGATGTACGATTTCCTTGTGGATAATAATATGCCTGTAATTGTCATTGCGACAAAAGCAGATAAAATTCCAAAAGGGAAATGGGAAAAGCATAAAAAAGTTGTACGTGAAACACTCGATATGCGGCCATATGATTCGCTGATCGTCTTTTCTTCTGAAAAAGGAATTGGCATGGAAGCAGCTTGGAAAGAGATTGAAAGCAGAATGTAAAGTTGCAACTAAAGGATTCGGAAAACGATACGTCGTTTTCTGGATTTTTTTATGACTTTGAGTCGTATAGTTTTGTTGTTATTGTCATATAGTATAGTGAATCAGTCTTTTAGTCCCGAGTACTTTCAATTTGTGATTGCACATTGATTGCTTGTGAATCTGAAGGCTGTTAGAATTAGATTATAATCATTATAAATAGTGGCGCTTAACCGTTCGTAGTCATATGTTGTTCACAATTACCATCCGGATAAGTGACGACCATATGATATAATGGAAAGCGTGAAATAGAACGTGAGAGGTGTGAACACCTGATGCATACAATCGTAATCGGTGTCAATCACCGGACAGCACCTGTCGAAATAAGGGAGAAATTATCTTTTATTGAAACAGAACTGCCACAAGCGATGCAGACATTGCAACAGCAAAAAAGTATATTAGAAAACATTATTATATCGACATGTAACCGGACAGAGATTTATGCAGTTGTCGATCAGCTGCATACAGGTCGCTACTATGTGAAAAATTTCTTGGCGGAATGGTTCGATATGCCGCTTGATTCTTTCTCGTCTCATTTAGTTATCATGGAAAATGATGGAGCGATTGAGCATCTGATGCGTGTTGCGGCAGGTATCGATTCCATGGTTCTTGGTGAAACACAAATATTAGGGCAAGTGCGTGACAGTTTCCTTGAGGGCCAAACGATTGGAACAACAGGTACTGTTTTTAATGAACTATTTAAACAAGCCGTAACACTTGCGAAGAAAGCACATACTGAAACTGCAATTGGCGATAACGCGGTTTCAGTGTCCTATGCTGCTGTAGAACTCGGCAAAAAGATCTTTGGCACTTTGGATCAAAAGCATGTCGCAATTCTTGGAGCTGGGGAAATGGGTGAACTCGCCGTTAAGAACTTGCATGGTAGCGGTGCTAGCAAAGTGACAGTCGTTAACAGAACACTCTCGAAGGCGGAAGTACTCGCTGATAAATTCGACGGTGTAGCGAAATCGATGGCAGAGCTGCAATGCACGCTTCTTGAAGCAGATGTACTTATCAGTTCAACAGGGGCTACTGATTTTGTTATTGATTTTGAACTTATGCAGCTAGTTGAACGGTTGCGTAAAGGACGGCCGCTATTTATGGTTGATATTGCAGTACCGCGTGATTTGGATCCCCGTATTGGTGATTTACCGAATGTGTTCCTGTATGATATCGATGATTTGCAGGGTATTGTCGAAGCAAATCTAGCGGAAAGAAAGCGGGCTGCCGAGGAAATCGGTCTAATGATTGAGCAGGAAATTGTAGTATTTAAAGAATGGGTCGCTCAACTTGGAGTAGTGCCTGTCATTTCGGCACTTCGTCAAAAAGCACACCGTATTCAATCGGAAACGATGGCGAGTATTGAGAATAAAATGCCTGATTTGACGGAGCGAGAAAAGAAAGTATTAAGTAAACATACCAAATCGATTGTCAATCAATTATTGAAAGATCCCATTTTACAAGCGAAAGAACTAGCGATGGATTCAAAATCTGTCGAAAAACTGGAGTTCTTCCAGCAAATATTTGGTATTGATGATGACGTTGTGAAGGAGAAAGAAATGCTTGCAAAACAAGCGAAAGAACGGTTAAAAGTCAGAGCGGAAAGAAATGCTACGGCACAACCGGATTTGACATTTTGAACGTTTGTCAAAGGGGCGTTTCCGCATCTGTATGCTACACTATAGATGAAGGAAATGCCCCTTTGGTATTAGAAAGGCAGAGAAATTATCATGGTTGAAATGATGATGGCGAGACTGCATGAAGTTATGGTTATTTTATACGCGGTTAGTCTCGTTTTTTATTTTATAGATTATTTGAATAAGGACACAATTGCACATCGCAGCGCTTTTTGGATTTTATCTATCGTCTACTTTCTGCAAACATTTTTCCTAGTTATGTATATGTTTGAGAAGGGGAGATTCCCGGTACTCTCCTTGTTTGAAGGAATCTATTTTTACGCATGGCTTCTCATTACTTTATCGATTATCCTGCACTTGTTTTACAAAGTCGGGCATGCTGTCTTCTTCTTAAATGTAATAGGATTTATTTTCATGACGATTCATACGTTTGCTCCTATGCAAATTGAACAATCTCCAATAGGGGAAGCCCTTATTTCAGAACTGCTTTTCATCCATATCACATTCGCTATTTTGTCCTATGCGGCATTTGCAATGTCATTCGTTTTTTCGGTACTTTATCTTCTCGTCTATAAAATTTTGAAGAAGAAGAAATGGTCAAAGCAATTTAATAGGCTTCCTTCTCTCCAACAAACAGAAGTAGGTATGAAAGCGTCTCTTTATACGGGTATCCCGTTTCTGCTTGTCAGTTTGATTCTTGGCATGCAATGGGCGGCTGTTGCACTTGAAATATGGTCATTTTTTGATATAAAAATTTTAGGCTCATTTTTCCTGCTTGCCATCTATGGTTCTGTATTATTCTTGAAGCGGAGTGGTAAGCTAACAGGAAATGACTTTGCATGGGCGAACGTATTCGCATTCCTTTTTGTTATCATCAATTTTTTCTTGGGAAGCAAATTATCCGATTTTCACTTTTGGATATAACTTAATACAGCCAGGTTTCAAACTCCAGCTGTATTAAGTTAAAGCCTCCGAGGATATCACAGGTTTTTTAGAGAAGTTTATCGAGCAAGCTTGATAAAAATCTGTGTACAAATAGACCAAGGTGTATTTGATTAAGAAAGGTTGGATTAATTAATATGAGAAAAATAATAGTAGGTTCAAGAAGAAGTAAACTTGCATTGACGCAAACGAACTGGTTCATAGATCAAATGAAGGCTGCCGGTGTTCCGTTTGAATTCGAAGTGAAGGAAATCGTTACGAAAGGCGATCAGATCCTCGACGTTATGCTGTCGAAAGTCGGCGGTAAAGGGCTTTTCGTGAAAGAAATCGAGCAAGCGTTGTTTGATAAAGAAATCGATTTCGCGGTACATAGCATGAAAGATATGCCAGCAGTCCTGCCGGAAGGACTTGTCATTGGCTGCATCCCTCCACGTGAAGATGCGCGTGATGCATTTATTTCGAAAGGTCATGTGAAATTCATGGACCTGCCAGTAGGGGCTATTGTCGGGACGTCTAGTTTGCGTCGAAGTTCACAATTGTTGCTACTGCGTCCCGACCTTGATATCCAATGGATCCGTGGCAATATCGATACGCGATTGAAAAAGATGGTTGATGGTGAATATGATGCGATTCTTCTTGCTGCCGCAGGTATGAAACGGATGGGCTGGAGCGAAGAGGTTACGACGGAATATATGTCTGTCGAAGATTGCATTCCAGCAGTAGGTCAAGGGGCGCTCGCGATTGAATGCCGCTCAGACGATAAAGAACTATTAGCTGAACTTGCGAAATTAACAGATGAAAAAACCTGGAAAGAAGTTGAAGCAGAGCGTACTTTCCTTACTGAAATGGATGGCTCATGCCAAGTGCCGATTGCCGGTTTTGCGAAATATAACGGCAGCGAAGTTGAACTGACAGGCTATATCGCTTCCCCAGATGCGAAGCAAATATTTAAAAAGACGTTCACCAGCGCGGACCCCGTTGAAGCCGGTATGGAAGTTGCGAAAACATTACGTGCTGAAGGGGCTTCAGAAGTGATTGAGAAAGTGAAGGCGGAAATGGATGCGTGACGGACAACCGCTGCTTGGTCAAACGGTCATCTTTACAGGCACGCCGAAGTCCGAAGAAGTATTCGAACTTGTGAAGCGTTATGGGGGTATGCCAGTTTCATTACCCTTGATCCAAGTAGCAGAGTTAGTGGAACTGACAGATGAGCTCCGTTTGAACGCCTGTCCAACATATGATTGGCTAATATTTACAAGTCAAAGTGCGGTCGCCGCGTTTGGGGCTAAACTTGTACGCTATAATGTGTCTGCGGAATCAATACCCGCGAACATAGCGGCTGTCGGTACGCGAACGGCAGAAGCGCTCGAAAGGATCGGTTTTTCAGTCGATTTCATCCCGACTGTGTTTAGTGCAGATACATTCGTTAAAGAATTCAATCCCTCTGAAACAGATGTCCGGCGTATCTTGTTTCTGCGCGGTTCAATTGCAGGGGTTACCATTAAAGAGGAAATTCCTTTTGAAGTGGATGAATGGACAGTTTATATAACGGAGCGTGCGAATGAATCTATCGGTTCACTCGTAGATTTATTGCAACAAAAACAGCAATTGAACGTTCTATTCGCAAGTCCTTCGGCAGTTGAAGTATTTTCCGAAGAAGTTGTTCCACAAGTTGGTTGGAATGGTTATACAATCGGGGCCATCGGGCATGTCACGGAAAAAGCGCTTCTTGAAGTTGGTGCGACCGTGCATGTTAGACCCGATACATACACATTAATGGATCTCGTCGAAGAGTTGGCGAGACGAAAGGAAGGGTAATTTTGGAGACATTACAATTTAGACGCAACAGACGCTTGCGCACATCGACTACATTACGTTCTATGGTACGGGAAACTGTTTTGAGGAAAGAGGATTTCATTTATCCGATTTTTGTCATAGATGGGGAAGACATCAATAATCCAATCGCTTCCATGCCAGGCGTCTTCCAAAAGTCACTCGACCATTTTACAACTGAACTTGATGAAGTGGTTTCACTTGGAATTCCATCAATCATTCTATTCGGTCTTCCGGCAACGAAAGATCATTTGGGATCAGAAGCCTATTCTGATCAAGGGATAGTCCAAAAAGCAACTCGTTTAGCGAAAGAACGTTATCCAGATCTAATCGTTATTGCGGACACCTGCCTGTGCCAATATACGGACCACGGTCATTGCGGTGTTCTGGAAGGCGGTAACGTATTAAACGATCCGTCGTTGGAACTGCTAGCGCGTACTGCGGTAAGCCAAGCGAAAGCGGGGGCGGATATTATTGCGCCATCGAATATGATGGACGGTTTTGTAGCAGCTATTCGCCAGGGGTTAGATGCGGCTGGTTTTGAAGATATCCCGATTATGTCGTATGCAGTCAAATATGCATCCGCCTATTACGGGCCCTTCCGTGACGCAGCGGAATCTACACCTCAATCAGGCGATCGTAAAACGTATCAAATGGATCCTGCAAATAGACTGGAAGCAATGCGTGAAGCGGAATCTGATGTAGCTGAAGGCGCTGACTTTCTAATTGTTAAACCGGCACTTTCGTATCTCGATATCATGCGTGATGTCAAAGATAATTTCACATTGCCGGTTGTCGCATATAATGTGAGCGGTGAATACGCAATGGTCAAAGCGGCGGCACAAAATGGCTGGGTTAATGAAAAGGAAATTGTTCTTGAAACGTTGACAAGTATGAAGCGTGCAGGTGCGGATCTCGTTATGACGTATCATGCGAAAGATGCGGCACGCTGGCTGGAGGAGAAATAATTGGAAAGAAACTATGATAAGTCGAAACAAGCATTTGCAGAAGCAGTAAATCTGATGCCGGGCGGCGTAAACTCCCCTGTTCGTGCATTTAAATCTGTCAATATGGACCCGATTTTCATGCAAAGTGGAAAGGGGGCTATGATTACAGATATCGATGGCAATGAATACATTGATTACGTTCTATCATGGGGACCGCTTATTCACGGTCATTCCGATCCAGATGTCGTTGAGGGAATCAAGCGTGTTGCAGAAACTGGTGCAAGCTTTGGTGCACCGACACTTGCAGAAAATGAACTCGCAAAACTTGTTCTTGAACGCGTTCCTTCGATTGAAATGATTCGTATGGTGTCATCTGGTACAGAGGCCACGATGAGCGCACTGCGGTTAGCACGCGGTTATACAGGCCGCAACAAAATATTGAAATTCGAAGGCTGCTACCATGGTCATGCGGACTCACTCCTTATTAAAGCGGGTTCTGGCGTAGCAACACTCGGTCTTCCGGATAGCCCGGGTGTACCCGAATCAGTGGCGATAAACACGATTACAGTGGCTTATAATGACTTGGAGAGTGTCAAAGTTGCGCTCGATGAATTCGGTGAGGATTTGGCTGCAATCATCGTTGAGCCAGTCGCAGGAAATATGGGAGTTGTCCCTCCTGAACCTGGATTCCTTGAAGGATTGCGTGAGCTGACTGAGAAAAATGGTTCACTTCTCATTTTTGATGAAGTAATGACGGGCTTCCGTGTCGGCTACAATTGTGCGCAGGGCCATTATGGCGTAACGCCTGATATTACATGTCTTGGAAAAGTAATCGGGGGCGGATTGCCAGTCGGTGCTTACGGTGGGAAACGTGAAATCTTGGAAAACATGGCTCCTGCAGGAACAATTTACCAAGCAGGCACTTTATCAGGTAACCCGCTTGCGATGACTGCAGGGATTGAAACATTGAAAAAGTTGACGCCTGAATCGTACAAGCATTTCATGAAACTCGGTGATCAGCTCGAAGCCGGTTTCCGTGCAGCTGCACAAAAGTACGATATCCCGCACACTGTCAACCGTGCAGGTTCAATGATCGGCTTTTTCTTCACAAATGAAAAAGTGTTGAATTATGACAAAGCAAAAACATCCGATCTCACATTATTCGCTGATTACTACCGCTTGATGGCGGAAGAAGGCATCTTCCTTCCACCGTCCCAGTTCGAAGGCATGTTCCTATCGACTGCCCACACCGAAGAGCATATTGCAAAAACGGTCGAAGCATTCCATACAGTGTTTGCTAAACTGCGGAGTTGAGTAGGTGAGTGGGTGACAGTCACCAAGTCAATTCTGAAACAAACACAACATTCAAGTTTGTTGTGAAAATGAACACAATATCCCCCGACCGATTGCTTTATTGGTCGGGGGATATTTGTGTTCATTTGTTTTATTCTTCTATCGTAACAGTGCTGAGCATACAATTGTTTGTGAAGGAATAGAAGGAGGGGAAGTAGTTGGAGAAAAAACAATGGGCAATGCAAGAAAACTTTTATTTCCCGGAGAATGCTGGCGTACCAACCGGGGTTCAATCGGTTACAGTAACACCGGGGTATACTGAAGAAAGAACAGAAGATGGGCTCCGTTTGACAGGCATTTATCATATTGCGGCAAATGTCGAATTTGATAAAGAGACTCTGCGGTCAGCAGAACTTGAGGATTCATTTATCCTCATTGATGATGTCGAACTAGATGGCGAAGTTGGTTATTTCGAATACGCAGTTCCGCTTAACATCGATCTACCTCCGATAGCTGAGAGCCCGGAACTTTTAACAACACAAGCGACAGGCAAAACGGACGGACAAGGTACTTACGGAGTTGTTTGGAATGTAGAATGTGCGTACACAGAAGCGGTTGTGCTAGCGGAAGAACCTGAGGAAGCACAAGTAGTAGCTACAGTGACACCATTTGTAGCAATTGACAGCACTTCGGAGACCGAGATGGATGAAGTGCTGTCTTTCATTACAGAGCTTACAGATGGTGTATCGACGACGGAATTTCGTTCAAATGATGTTTTTGTAAAGAGCGAAAGCTAATCCACAGAGCAAACACAATAGTAGAAAATCACCTGTCGTTGGAACGATTAATAACCGAATCAATTGAAAGACACAAATTGGAATAATGATTCCCTTGCAATAAAATCTACATTTTCGAAGCCATGGTGGCAACAAATAAGGGTTATATGCTCTTCGCATGACACAATCCTTTCGTAATTTACTTGACGGTTGCTAAGCTGTTCCGTTACAATCATGGTAACTGCATATGGATGCGATGATTGGGATAAGTATGTGAATTGTTTGGACTGAAGAGAGGGTTCCGGTGGTGAAAGGGCCTGTCGACAATTCGCTGAATGTCACCCATGAGCAGTTTCCGTGAAGAAGCTGTTTTCAAAATGAAAATCAGCAAGCTGTTTTCAGTACTTGGAAAACATCTTTAGTAGCGGAAACCGGTTTGAAGCCGTTATCGAAGTTTGAGGTGCACTGTTCTTTTATGTGCACGAATAAAGGTGGTACCGCGAATAGCTCCTTCGTCCTTTAAGGCGAAAGGAGTTTTTTTGTACCCAAAAATAAAGGAGGAAACAACATGTCAACTGAAAACAACACATCAATGCCGACGAAATACGATCCGCAGGCGATTGAATCAGGTCGCTATGAATGGTGGCTGAAAGGGAAATACTTTGAAGCACAGCCTGAAAGCGATAAAACACCCTATACAATTGTCATCCCGCCGCCAAATGTAACAGGTAAACTCCATCTTGGCCACGCTTGGGATACAACATTGCAAGACATCATGACACGTATGAAACGGATGCAAGGCTATGATGCATTATGGCTTCCGGGAATGGACCATGCGGGAATCGCGACACAAGCACGTGTTGAAGCGAAACTTCGTGAAGATGGAATTTCACGCTATGATTTAGGCCGTGAAAAGTTCGTTGAAGAAACATGGAAATGGAAAGACGAATACGCAGGCCATATCCGTGAACAATGGGCGAAACTTGGTTTGGGCCTTGATTATACACGTGAACGATTTACTTTGGATGAAGGACTTTCGAAAGCTGTACAGGAAGTTTTCGTTAAGCTTTACAATAAAAAGCTTATCTACCGCGGCGAATACATCATCAACTGGGATCCTGCAACGAAAACGGCTATATCTGATATCGAAGTTATCCATAAAGACGTGCAGGGTGCATTCTATCATATGCGCTACCCACTGGTAGACGGAACGGATAGTATCGAAATTGCAACAACTCGACCTGAAACAATGCTTGGGGATACTGCGGTTGCAGTTCATCCTGAAGATGAGCGCTACAAGCATTTAATTGGCAAAATGGTTAAATTACCGATCGTTGGCCGTGAAATTCCGATTATTGCAGATGATTACGTCGACATGGAATTTGGAAGCGGTGCAGTGAAAATTACACCTGCACATGATCCAAATGACTTTGAAATCGGCAACCGTCATAATCTTCCGCGTGTTCTTGTGATGAATGAAGACGGTTCAATGAACAAGCTTGCAGGTAAATACGAAGGAATGGATCGCTTCGAATGCCGTAAAGAAATCGTTAAAGATTTGCAGGAGATGGCTGTACTATTCAACATTGAAGAACATAATCATTCTGTCGGTCACTCAGAACGTAGTGGTGCTGTCGTAGAACCGTATTTATCAACACAATGGTTCGTAAAAATGCAGCCGCTTGCTAATGAAGCGATTAAATTACAAGAAGCAGAAGGCAAAGTAAACTTTGTCCCGGACCGTTTCGAAAAAACGTACTTAACATGGATGGAAAATGTCCATGACTGGTGTATCTCACGTCAACTTTGGTGGGGCCACCGCATCCCGGCTTGGTATCACAACGAAACGGGAGAAGTATATGTTGGTCATGAAGCACCTGCAGATATCGAAAACTGGAGCCAGGATAATGACGTTCTCGATACATGGTTCTCATCTGCGCTTTGGCCGTTTTCAACAATGGGCTGGCCGGATCTCGACAATGAAGAATTCAAACGTTATTACCCAACAGATGCACTTGTAACGGGCTATGACATTATCTTCTTCTGGGTATCCCGGATGATTTTCCAAGGAATTGAATTTACGGAACAGCGTCCATTTAAAGACGTCTTAATTCACGGTCTCGTACGTGCAGAAGATGGCCGTAAAATGTCTAAATCGCTTGGTAACGGCGTCGACCCGATGGATGTTATCGAAAAATACGGTGCAGATGCACTGCGCTACTTCTTATCAACAGGGTCATCGCCAGGGCAGGACCTTCGCTACTCTACTGAGAAAGTTGAAGCCATCTGGAACTTTGCCAATAAAATCTGGAATGCTTCCCGTTTCGCGCTTATGAACATGGATGGCATGACCTACGAAGAAATCGATTTAACAGGTGAAAAGTCCGTAGCAGATGCATGGATTCTGACGCGGTTGAACGAAACAATCGACCAAGTGACGAAGCTTGCAGATCGTTATGAGTTCGGTGAAGTTGGCCGTGCACTCTATAACTTCATCTGGGATGATTTCTGTGACTGGTACATCGAAATGGCGAAACTGCCACTATACGGTGAAGATGAAACAGCGAAGAAAATGACGCGTTCTGTACTAGCGTACGTACTCGATAATACGATGCGTCTGCTACACCCGTTCATGCCGTTTATCACAGAAGAGATCTGGCAGAACTTACCGCATGAAGGCGAATCAATTACAGTCGCTGCATGGCCGGTTGCAGATCCTGCACTTACTGATAAAAAGCGTGCAACAGATATGAAACTGCTGATGGATATTATCCGCGCAGTACGTAATATTCGTGCAGAAGTAAATACACCATTAAGCAAAAAAGTTCCACTTTATATTTCAGCTAAAGACGATGCAACTGTAGCAGTGCTGGAAGCGAATCGTAGCTACATTGAACGATTCTGTAACCCTGAGACGTTAACGCTAGGCAACAACATCACAGCGCCAGGCAAATCGATGTCAGCCGTCGTTACAGGGGCAGAATTGTTCTTACCACTTGAAGGTCTGCTGAATATCGATGAAGAACTCGCACGTCTGACAAAAGAGCTTGCGAAATGGCAAAGTGAAGTAAAACGCGTTCAAGGCAAATTATCGAATGAACGCTTTATGTCCAAAGCACCTGAAGCAGTAGTGGCAGAAGAGCGAGCTAAAGAAAGTGACTATCTAGAAAAATACGCGGCAGTAGAGCGTCGTATGCAGGAATTGAAGGAAATCTGATTTTAAAACGAAGAGACCTTGTCGTGATTATGCGATGAGGTCTTTTCGTTTGATAACTTATTCATCAAGTTACTAAAAGGCAAGGAGCTTGATTAATAGATAATTCGTTTTTGATTAAGAATTGTAGAATATGGTAATATAGATTTATATCAGTCTATGAAGGTTGTATAATATAGTGAAAATATAGGAATAAACAACTATATAAGGCGAAGTAAATATTCCCTTCAAATCCGCTTCGGTTCTTAGGGGATACCTTCGCTTAACATTCATATTTTCAACATAAATAGCACGAATGAAAAGGATGATAGACATGGGGAAGTTTAAACCGAAAATGGGTATGGGAGAGGGTGGACTAACACTTGTTGAGGTGTTGGCGGCACTTGTTATTTTAAGCATAGTGTTTGTTGGCTTTATGTTGATTTTCCCTCAGATGACGACTTTTAATAAAAAGACGGGTACGAAATTAGAAACGATGAATGTGGCGAGACAGGAAATTGTGGATATTCAAATTCCTACTTATAAAAAACCATTAAACGAAGATGATATCAAATCAAACATCTCTCCGGACGAGAACACCGTAATAACATTAGTGAATTTACATAATAATAAATTAAGAGTTAGTTATACAAAAAATAATCATGACTATGAAGCTGATTTTGATAAAAGTGAGGATCTTTCAGGAAATACCGCTCTATACAAAGTTCACCTAAAAGTTATGATCGATGGAAAAGTGAACAGTGAAACATACGGATATATAGAAGCAATGGATTAGAAATTACTACTATGGAAAGGAGAGCCGCAGAATGAAAGTGAAAAATGAAAAAGGCGTTACGTTAATAGAACTCCTTGCAGTGCTTGTCCTTGTAACAATGGTCGGTACTCTTATTATGACAACATTTTTCATCGCGAACCGCTTTAATGTGACAGAAACGAAAAAAATGAAAATGCAACAGGAAGCGAATTATATTATCACAGCAGTATTGCAGAAACATCGCACAGTGGACGAATGTTATAACCTTAATGTGAGTGACACAGGTGAAAAAATTATTTTTTCTATTTGTGATGAACCTGGAACAGAGGTTATTATTGCGGAAAACTTCAAATATAAATTGTCTGAGTTAGAGAATAGAGTACGGCCAAAGGATGGAGACTTATCGACGACATTGACAGTGAGCGATCCTGAAAATGAAAATCTATCCGTTTCAGTAAATACAATATTCCAAAGGTATAAAACCAATTAAGGAAGGGGGAGTTTAATATTGAAAATTAAAAATGAAGAAGGGTACGCTCTTCTTATTGTGCTATTCCTTGTCGCCATAATTATGATTGTCTCTACGGCTTTTTTAAGTGCCTCGGTTAGCAATGCAAAACAGGAGAAGAATGTGGATACCAACAATTTAGCAGTGGTTGCGGCAGAGATGGGTGTGGATTATTATAAAACTGCGTCAATCAATGAATTTGATAATAAGAAGAATGATTTGATGGTGCAAGCTCAAGATGAGATTAATAGATTGATAAATTCACCAGAATATAAAAAAAATAGTAAGAACGGTATTTGGGTTACATCAGAATTAGAAAATATTCGCCAGAAGTTAATAATAGAACTCGAGAAGCATTTTGATGGAGTCATGGGCTCTTTCTTGGTAGAAAAAACTATCGATATAACGGTGAAATTCAATAATAAGGGTGCAATTAAAGCAGATAAAATAACGGATGGGGTAATAGTGAAGGGGATAGTTACTGGCCGTAGCGGAACATATACAAAGAATTTGGATTTTGATATTACGTTTAAGGTGCCTGTATTGAGGATTGGTGTGATAGGGAGTGGTGGAGTCGGGGATGGAGGGGCATTAAATATGCATAAACTTTACCCGGACGACTCAAGTTTACCTATTTGTGAAGATACTCCTGTGAAAGGTAGAGCTTGTAAAGATGTTAAGAATAAAATAACTTTACAAGAAATAAATGAAAAAACTGATGTTTATTTTCCGAATAAACATACCGCAGATAATCCGAATAAACATGATTATAAAGGTTCAAGCATTTATTTTAAAAATGGCCTGACTATAAATAACAATATGAATAATACGGAAAATGTTAATTTATATATTGATGGACCATTGCTTGTGAATGGTAATATTAATGGGTTATCGAAAACCAAACTTATTGTGAATGGGAGCATGACCGTAAACAACAACATGAAAATAGAAAACTCTACTTTTATGATTAGGGGAGCATTGAGAATTGGGAATAATTTTGAAGTAGGGAAAAACTCCAAGGTTTGCGTTGCTGGCTCAGCTAATATTAAAGGTCTGACAGTTGATTCAACGAGCAAAGTATACGTATGGGGCTCAATTACCCCTTCAAATGGGGTAACGCTAGTTTCATCTGAATCTGAACTTTGGGAAAAATGCGGAGGAGACAGTTTGGATTCGTCATCTGTGGAGATTGACTGGAAGGAGGATTATGATATGAATGTGGAATATAGATAAATGTGAAATTGCCGGTGCAGTCACTCTCGCAATTCAATTATAATGAGTTCTTTGGCTAAAAATAGCTTTGGAAATCTATCTATTTTTAGGATAACAACTATATATTGAACATATGATTACAAGTGGAAATTGAGCGAAGGCGCCTTACAGGGGTAGCCGAAGCTATAAGACTGATAGCCGCGCAAGCGGTCAGGTTTATGGCGGGAGGCATCCCCTAAGCGCCGTAGCGAATTTGAAGGGAATCAGTATTTCAACTTCATCTTTGGTGACGGGCACTCGGATGCCGTTCTTAAGATCACTCATTCAATTTAAATAATAAAAAGAAGATCAGACATCTACACAGATGTCTGATCTTTTACATGTTTACTTAAGTTATTAGTCTCGAGTTTCCCAAAAATACTAGTCACTAACTATTCTACGGAAATCTTCTCCTCGATATACCCCATCAATTTCTCAGCCACTGAAAACTCATGCGTCGTATACAGCGACCTAGCCCCTACAGGATCCTCGATCTCATTCAACAGCCATCTCCCATCTGGCAACAACAAAAAATCAATCCCAACATAATCGCTTTTTATTGCTTTGGAAATAGTTTTTGCATCTTTTTTTTGCCAGCTAGAAAGTATGTATTTTTCGACGGAGCCACCAAGCGTGTAGTTTGATTTGAATGACCCATTTCCAGTGCGTTTCACGGCTCCGACAACTTCATTACCAACCATAAATACACGTATATCTCGGGCGCTGGACTCGATGAAGGGTTGGACAATTAGTTTTCGGTCAGGGAATTTGGTGAAAAATAGCTCTGCATCCGCAGCTGAATTACAAAGAAAAACTTCGTTCCCGCCATGGCCGTCGACCGTTTTCAACACACAAGGATATGAAGCAATTTCTTCGATAGAACGAATCCTACTTGTAAGCACTGCTGGAACTCCGAGCAGGGTAGCCAATTCAAATGTCCGCAATTTGTCATTTGCAATTCGGTTCACTTCAGCCCGATTGAATAACCGGAAACCTTCCGACTCAAACTTGGCAGCTCGAGTAGTATCACGGCCTCGGAAAAGAATGAAATCTGCATCTGAGTTTGGTTTTTCATCTTCAACCAGCAAATGCAGTTCAATGCCAAGTTTTTCGGATTCGATTATCAAATCATCAATAAACGCCCGATTCCTAACTGATTCAGCTTTTGAATAATAAACATAACCCTTCAACCTAGCTTCCTCAAAATATAAGCGATCATCGCATCCGCAACATTTATCCCCGTGACATTGTAAATATTACGGATGTGGGCGGCTGCATTGACTTCACAAACGAGCGGTTCCTCATTGTCACCAAATAGTAGGTCGACACCGGCAAACTCCGCTCCGACTGCGTGGGCAGCTTGTATTGCTAACGATTTCTGTTGGTCTGTTAGGTCGATTACTGTTGCAACCCCGCCATTCGTAATATTCGCCCGGAAATCAGTTTCAGAGTGACGGTACATTGCTGCTACAATCTCATCCCCCACGATGTTGACCCGAATATCACGACCTCTGCTTGTCGCAATGAATTTCTGGAACACATAATCGATGCCGCGTAATTCGTCCGTCTTTTCATAGAACTGCTCTTCTGTTTCAATCAAATATACTTTCATGCCGAATGATCCGTGTCCTTCTTTAATAATCATAGGCAATTCAAGTTGTTCCAGCACTTGTTCATAGTAGCCTGAATCTTTGATTGTAAAATTCGGGTACACTTTTGGTGCAATAATTGTTTCAGGCATCGGAATTCCCTGTTTTGAAAGTTCGAGATATTGTTTCGCTTTGTTATCGCATGTTTCGATAACATCTGGGTCATTGAAAACAGGGATACCAGCATTCTTCAAGAAAGTTGCAAGAAGAATATCTTTATCAAGAAAGACAACAAAATCCGGACGTTTACCCAAATTTGTATCTAAATTCATCATCACTTCATAATTTTTCTTAAGTTGAGCACGTACACCAGCGCGTTCTGCCGCCTCTTTCATCAGTTCAGCCTGATCTTTGAATTTATCGCTTGTTAAACTTCCATTATATATAACCCAACAACTTTGCATTAGGAACCCTCCGGAAATGATATACTTTTTCTAACTAGATTCTAACATACGGAGGGATAGTTTTGATTCCAAAAATGAATGTATATAAAGAACGATGGGGAATTGTCAGTGACGATACGATTAAACCCGGTTTAGATGCGATGCAAGAAGCGTTAATTAAGGTTGGAAACCCGGAAAAAAAGTTACAGATTATCCATGTTGCGGGCACTAACGGAAAAGGATCTACCATAGCGTTTATGGAATCCATTTTAAAAGAGCATAGGTTGTCGACAGGTGTTTTTTCGTCACCTGCAATTATCGACATACATGACCAGATACGCATTAATGGCGAAGCAATCACGGAAGCCGAATTAGATAAATCATTTGAGACGATGAAAGAAGCGGGATTGAGCGGGTTACTGACGGATTTTGAATTGCTGACTGTTGCCGCTTTCGTAACGTTTGAAAGGCTTGCTCCAGATTATGTATTACTGGAAACAGGTATGGGCGGTTTGTTGGACAGCACGAATGTCGTGATCCCGCTTGTTTCGGTGATTACCTCGATTGCACTTGATCATACTGCGTTTCTCGGAACGACAACCGCGCAAGTGGCTAAACATAAAGCAGGCATTATTAAAAAAGGGATTCCGACCGTAATTGGAACATTACCTGAAGAAGCACTGCAAGTTGTCCGAAAGATTTCAAATCGGCAAATGAGTCCGCTTTACATTTACGGCGAGCAGTTTAGCATGCAGGATGACGTGTTTAATGGGATTGAAACATTCCAGTTGGCTGGGCGAAGGATGAGAGGACCCCACCAAGGTATGAATGCGGCGGTTGCGATTCAATCACTTCTTACGACGGGCATTCAGCTTACCGAAAAAGGAGTATCTGATGCAGTGGCATCTACACAACTCGCGCATCGTTTTCAAGAGATTTCACCTGACGTTTTCATAGACGGTGCTCATAACCCGGCTGCTGCAAAAGTACTTGCAGAGACAATACGAACTGAATTTCCTGGTGAGAAAGTGGACTTTGTCATAGGAATGCTAAAGGGAAAAGATATTGAGAGAACACTGGATGAACTTATACCAGTGGCGGCTTCTTTTACTTTTCTGACATTTCCTCACCCCCAAGCGGCAACAGGGGAGCAATTGATGGAATATTGTAACCATAAAGAAAAAAGAGTGACAATGATTGGAAATGATACTATAATACTAGTTGAAGGACGAAGGAGGAAGAAAATAGTCACGGGTTCACTGTATTTATTAAGTAACCTAATAGACTATAAGTAAGTTAATTGTTTAAAGTATTTTTGGATAATAGTGACAGATGCATTGTGGTTTGATAAACTTTTGATGACTTCTATTTTTTCTGACTTATTTAATTGGGAGTGGATGATGTAATGCAGGTTGCAAATAGGTCCACTATACGATATTTTATTTTATGGTTATTTACTGTTCCACCGGGATTAGTGTATGTTTTCTTGAACTATTCACCAGGACAAGTGAATTGGATGTACGTAGCAACTTTTATGCTATTCGGTTTCCTTACGTTCTATTATCCGATATTGAGGAATGGCAAGCCAGTATTCTTGGTTCTATGGGTGACAGTGCCTGCCTTTTTAATATATGGGGTCTTCATTGAAATGATTGTCATGCAGGTTTCAATTTTCGCCGTCATATTGTCGTTTCCGAGTAAGCGGTCAATGATACAACGTTTTTTCATTAATTCTATGCTATTTTTCGTTTTATCAATTATTGCTGCTGGAGGTTTTTATATTGCAGGCGGAGAAATTGGTTCAATCGATTTTTGGCCTGTTATTATTGCAGTATTATGCTATCAATTCATCCATACAGTATTCAATGATGTGCTGTTATATTTGTATACGATGTACGAAAAGCTTAAGTTGCCATTCTTTTCAAAAGATCAGTTAGTTGATTATGCGCTGATTTTTGTTGTTCTTCCTTTGTCCCTGACGTTTTATTATTTGTTGCAATTTATCGGAGCAGGTGCATTTTTGTTACTTGGGATTCCTTTTTTCTTTATTTCATTAGTTATCCGCCTTTATAATACCTCGGAAAATATAAATGCTAATTTACAGCAAGCGGGTGATATCGGACACAGGCTTTCAGACTTAATGACGGAAAATGCAGTGATTGACCAATTTGTTAAGGAAGTGTCGGACATGTTCGATGCAGAATATACGTATCTATTCGACCATCAGGATGGCTGGCTTGAACTTCTTCGTTCTTATGAACATGAACAATTCATTAATATCGATTTTTCTCTTTTATCAGTTGGACAAGGGATTGCGGGTGTGGTTCTTGAACAGAATAAGCCTCTTATCTATACGGAAAAGAAAGAGTGGGAATCAATATCAAAAAATTATTCGCCCGAAAAAATGCAAAGTGTACTTTGTGTCCCTATTTCACGTAACCAGAAGATTGAAGCGATTCTGTTCTTGGCTTCAGACAGGAAATCGTCCTTTGATGAATACCAATTGAAAATCTTAGATTTACTGTGTTCCTATTTCACTGTGTCGGTGGAAAAAGCGCGATATATGGAGGAAGCGGTTACGAAGAATGATCGCTGCGCGTTGACGGGTCTTTATAATTATAGGTATCTTGAGGAGCAGTTAATGTATGAAATGGACAGGCTGGAAAATGAAGCGATAACCAATCTTTCAGTCGTTATGCTTGATATTGATCATTTTAAACAAGTAAACGACACATATGGTCATCAAAGCGGGAATGACATCCTCCAAATGTTTGGGAAAATACTCGAGGCTGCGCTACCTAAGGGTGGGACTGTAGGCCGCTATGGAGGAGAGGAGTTTGTGTACATTTTGCCGGAGATGTCTAAAGCAGAAGCGCTTGAATTTGCAGAAACTCTTCGAATTGCGATCGGTGGGTATGAGTTTAGTATCGTTCCCGATTTAGTTGAGGAGAAGCATCCGCTTATTGTCAATATAACGTCCAGTATTGGAGTCTCGTCTGCACCAGCAGATACAGATGAAGCGATGACACTTTTGCGTAACGCAGATCGTGCACTTTATTTAGGGGCAAAACAGGCTGGACGAAACAGGGTTGCTGAGTATGTGAAGTGAAATAATCCAAGGAGGCGTCGGGAGAATGGAGATATCTAGAAAGTTTCAGATTATCACTTTTATCACATGGATTGTTATTGTGCCTCCCGGGGTCTTTCTTGCCTTCACTTTATTTCCTTCCAAAGAAATAGATTGGTTGAATTTGAGTATTCTATTTGCGGTTTTATTCGTGACAATGACAATGCCTTTGCAAATAAAAAATATAACCGTATCATTGGAACGATGGATTACGTTCACCGTTTTTTTTCAATATGGAGTTTTTGCGGAGCTGGCTTTTACGCAAATCGCGATGTTCATTTTACTATTCAGTAAAAAATCAGATATGCCTTTTTTGCAACGTTTTTTCGTTAATTCAATGATTTTTACACCCATTTCACTGGCGAGCGGTGCTCTATTTCATTATGCAGGAGGAGTAATAGGATCAACGGATTTCTTTAACATCTGCCTATTTGGCTTACTTTATGCGACAAGTTATACGATTATCAATAGTGGTCTAATGCAACTCTATTTATATTTTGAACTTGGTACCTTTACTTTGAAAGAAAAATATATTGTATGGGATTTTGTCTCCACAATGATGTTACTGCCGTTTAGCATATCTCTTTATTTTTTGAATGAACATTTTGGGAATAATGCAATACTTTTAATTGGCATCCCATTCCTTCTCGTATTATTAATTGCAAGAATGTACAACCGTTCCGATAATTTGAATGACAAACTTTCTTCTGCCGGCATTATTGGGCACCAACTTGCCGATCGACTCGGGTTTGAGGATGTGATCCGGACGTTCATCGAAAAACTGAGAGATGTAGTACCTTATGATAATGCTTATGTTCTTGACCTTCGGGCTGGAGAACATCTGATTACATTAATGGGATCTGAAGGTAATATGCTTTCAAAAGAATTGCATGATATTTCATACAATCCTAAAAAAGCTTTAGATGATGGACTGGATAGTAATGTACCCAAAATATTTTCGACAGAAAAAGAGGCAAGAGCGTTGAAAAGCTTCGAATTTTTGCAATCGGTAGGAAGTGTAATGACTGCTCCGATCCGAAGAAATCAGAAAACGGAAGGATTTCTCATACTCACATCCAAGCGGAAACAAATGTTTCAGGCGCTTGACTTGAAAATTGTAGACGTTTTGACTGGATACTTTGCAACCTCATTGGTGAAGGCGCGCTATTATGAAAAGACTGTTGAGCAAAGTCAACGATGTGGTTTGACCAAATTGCATAACTTCCGCTATCTTGACGCTAAATTGGACGAGGAAATGATACAATTCCATATTGGTAGAACCCGTTCGCTTTCAATCTTAATGCTGGATATCGATCATTTTAAATCAATTAATGATACACATGGACACCAAAGTGGGAATGATCTCCTTAACGCACTCGCTAGACTGCTTGAGTCATTTGTCCCCGTGGAAGCGACACTTGCCCGATACGGTGGAGAAGAATTTGTTATCGCCTTGCCGAACTATGGAAAAAGTGAAACCTTGCAGCTTGCGGAAAAAATTCGAAGAGAAGTGGAGTCATCTACGTTCCGGATCATTCCCGATCTATCTAAAGAACGCAAGCCCGTTGATGTCCATTTGACCGTAAGCATTGGGGTTGCTAGTGTACCAGAAGATGCAGGGGATGCGAAAGAGCTATTGCGTAATGCGGATCGAGCCCTTTATATCGGAGGGAAGCAGGCGGGAAGGAATAAAGTAGGGGTGTATGGAAGGGAAGACCTTCAATCAGTATGATATTAAGTCGCTGATTACCTCAATTACATAAAAATATTTATTTAGATAAAGGCCGGGAAACTGGTCTTTTTTTGTATATCGTCCTTCTCGTTTAGTATTATTTACCGTGACAAATAGCAAAGAGTCTATGATAATAGTAGTAGAGAAAACAATAGCTAAACATGATAATCTTAGTAATATTATGTCTCTCTACATTAAAGGATTATTTGATTATTAATAAGTTAGGAGAAACGTCATGTTGAAATATTACATACTAATCGCTGTTGTAATTATAGTTTTTCCAATACTAAGTTATATAGTTCGCCAAAGAAATATAGGGAAGCGGCTCATCTTGGGAGCCCTTGCAGGGTTATTTATTGCTATTATAGGACTCGTTATGCAAGGATCATTCAATCCGCTATATGTATTGCTCGTAATGTTCGGGCTTGCATTTGCAGTATCGATTTTGTTGAACAAGCGCTCAATTCAGAATGGAGCAGATAATGTACCCGTTACTCTCGAAACTTATCAAGATACCGTGATTGAGGAAACGGCGTCGTCTGTGGAGGCAAATTTATTTACCGACAAGCCAAATGAAGATGAAGTGAATTATAATAGGAAGGAGCGTCCAGATGGGGAATAAAGGGTTTTTAAATATGTTTATAGTAGTCTTAGCTGCGACTTTTGTTTTTTATGGATTTTCGACTGTTGGAGCCCTCGCATTTAACACTGCATCATCAAAAAACTTCGGAGACCAAACCTATGTAGGGCCTTTCGATATTTCTAGACAGAAAGAACAGACAGCTAAAGAAAATCTTATAGCTGATTTCGCTGACCTTCAGGAGGGCTTTGCAGTCGACTTAACTTATCAGGACGTTACTGTCTCATTGCCGCCCGAAACGGTACTCTTTGACGTTGAAAAAACAGTTCAACAATTAAATTCCGGCCGGGAAAATCCGATTGTTGCAACAGTGTCAATCGATGGACTGCGGACTGTTCTTACACAGCAATTTCCTTCTATCCAGTTTACCGATGAAAGTATTCAATCAATCACTTCAGGAATTGAACAGGAATTGGGAACAGGAATTATGCCGCTAACTGTTCATATAACAGATTACTCCGACTTTACGGAAACAGAAATCGCAACCTCGTCCATTATTGCACAGGAACTTTCTCCATCTTTACAGAATTTAATGGCAACGTTAAACGGTACTGAAATTGAAGCTTTTACAACGTTTTCATTACTTGATTTCATTCAAGATCAGGAAGTTGGAGTCGTTTCAGATGAGGAACTGACTTTGCTGGCATCAGTTCTATATTCGACTGTATTGCAGACTAATTTTATTGTCGATGAACGCAATATTGGCAATACATTAGCTGCGTTTGCAGATCCTGGTTTCGAATCAGCCATCAATAGGGAACTCGGTTTGAATTTCATTTTCACTAATCCCAATAAAACTGCTTTCACATTATATATTGAACCTTCAGCTGAAACGATTCATTCCTCCATTTCAGGTATGGCATTACTCTATTCTTACCAGCCTTACGTCAGTCAGCTAGAATCATTTGAACCGAAGACAGTTCAACATTTCAGCGCGTTCGTGCCCTATGGCCAAGTCCTTGTTGCTGATGAGGGACGGAAAGGGCTAGAAGTGGATGTCCATCGAACAATTTCTTATGAGGGGGCAGTCGTAGTGGATGAAAATATTTCCTCCGACTTTTATGCTCCCCAACCAAAAATTTTAAACCTACCACTAAAAAAAGACATGACACAAACTTCTGGAAATTTGAGTGAAGGGACAATTAACGGTGCTACTGACACAGTTGATCCACAAGGCAATCCAATTCCGCCTGAAAAATCCGACTCTCAAGTTTACAGCGACGGTTCAACTCTTCAAACGGATAAGAGTCCATCACAAGTGCAAGGTCACCGTCCAGATGTTGAAAATGAAGAAAGTACAACAGACGTTCAGTATGATAAAGGTGGAAATATCATTGAATAAGTGACGAATGGGGGAGAACAGCATGACGACTATACGTAAACGACTTGGTGACTTGCTAGTCGAGTCCGGCCTCATTACAACTGAGCAATTGCAAACGACATTGAGTGATAAGCCTCATGATCAGAAACTCGGCGATGCTTTACTACAACACGGATTTATTACAGAGCAGCAGCTGATTGAAGTATTGGAATTTCAACTGGGAATTCCACACGTCAACCTTTTTAGATACCCATTTGATCCAAAACTGTTCAATGTTGTGCCAAAACCCTTTGCAAAACGTAATCTGATTGTTCCCTTGAAGGCGGACGGGGATAGATTATTTGTAGCGATGTCAGATCCAATGGATTATATTACAGTTGATGATTTACGGTTGTCGACTGGTTTCCATATCGAAACTGCGATTGCTTCAAAAGATGATATTATGCGTACGATATCAAAGTATTATGATGAAGAGTCATTCGATGAGCTTTTCATCGAACAGACACCAGAACAGAGGGAGCAGAAAGACGAGTTGACCGATTTGGATTCTCCAATCGTTCGGCTTGTCAATCAACTCATGTCTTCAGCGATCACGCAAAAGGCCAGTGACATTCATTTCGACCCTCAGGAACATCAGGTCGCCATACGTTTCCGGATTGATGGGTTGTTAAAATCGGAGCGTTTTTTGCCTAAGCATATGCAAGCAATGATTAGTGCGCGTATAAAAATCATGGCAAATCTCGATATTACTGAACATCGGATTCCTCAAGATGGTCGCATCAAGACCAATGTGGATTTTCGACCGATTGATCTTCGTGTTTCTACACTACCGACAGTTTTTGGCGAGAAAATCGTTATGCGTATTTTGGATCTTAGCAGTTCTTTAAATGATTTGACAAAACTTGGTTTCAATAAGTTGAATCTGAACCGTTTCCTTGAACAAATCGAAAAACCAAATGGAATTGTCCTTATTTCTGGACCCACTGGATCGGGTAAATCATCAACGCTTTATGCTGCGCTTAATAAATTGAATAAAGAAGAAGTGAATATTATTACAGTTGAAGATCCGGTTGAGTACCAGCTAGAAGGGGTAAACCAAATACAAGTAAACCCCAATGTAGGATTGACATTCGCGGCAGGTCTAAGGTCGATTTTGAGACAAGACCCGGATATAGTTATGGTCGGGGAAATACGTGACCGTGAAACAGTTGAAATTGCCATCAGGGCATCATTAACCGGGCATTTGGTTCTGAGTACTATCCATACAAATGATTCAATTGCTACGATTACAAGAATGCTCGATATGGGGGTAGAACCTTTTCTAGTAACATCATCGCTGAATGCGGTTGTCGCTCAACGTCTGATTCGCCGTGTTTGTCGAGATTGCGGACGGGAAATGGATGCGTCAAGTCGCGAGGTGGAGATTTTTGCGAAGCGTGGTATTACGATTGAAAAAGTGATGAGAGGCCCAGGTTGTGCGGTATGTAATATGACTGGCTATCGCGGACGAATTGCAATTCACGAGGTGCTCGTTTTGGACGACGAAATGCGAGAAGTTATTAATAGAGGCGGTTCTTCAGCGGAATTAAGAGAAATTGCAACGAAGAACAAAACAGTGTTTTTAATGGACGATGGTTTGTTGAAAGTGAAACAAGGGATTACGACGACAGAAGAAGTGTTACGCGTCGCATTGATTGAATAGGGGTTTTGTACATGAACAAGAAGATTGATGAACTGCTTGAGAGAGCATATGAATTGGGTGCCTCAGACATCCATTTAACGATAGGCGCGCCTCCGATATTCAGGGTGCACGGGGATTTAAAGCGCTATGGTGATGTACCGGTTGAGAAACAATTTACTGAATCAGTCGCACAATTGACGATTCCGGACAAGATGTATCCAGCGTTTGTAGAGTATGGTCAAATCGATTATTCCTATGAAGTACCGAAAGCGGCTCGTTTTCGTGTCAATGCATTTCAGCAACGCGGTTCTATATCACTTGCTTTTCGGACGATACCAACGCTAATACCGACAATCGATGATTTGCAATTGCCCGATACGTTAAAGAAGTTGGCGGAGACGCAGCAAGGACTCATCCTTGTGACAGGGCCAACGGGGTCGGGTAAATCGACGACACTTGCAGCGATGATTAAATATATGAATGAAACAATGCAGAAGCACATCATTACGTTGGAAGATCCCATTGAGTATATGCATGCGCATGGCACATCCATCATTGATCAGCGAGAAGTCGGGTTTGACACTGCTTCATTCACATCAGGACTACGGGCTGCATTGCGCCAAGATCCCGATGTCATCCTTGTTGGGGAAATGCGTGACCTGGAAACGATTTCGACCGCAATAACTGCGGCGGAAACGGGTCACTTAGTTCTAGCTACGCTCCATACATGGAGTGCGGCATCGACTATTGATCGGATTATTGACGTCTTCCCCCATGGTCAGCAGTCTCAAATTCGTGTACAACTTGCTGGAGTCTTAAAATCTGTTGTTTCACAGCGGCTATTTCAGACAGCTGACCGTAAAGGGAGAAGGGCAGCAACGGAAGTAATGATTAATAATCCTGCAATCGCTAACTTGATACGGACGGAGAAAGTCCATCAAATCCCGTCTATCATTCAGACAAATCGAGCGGCGGGTATGCATATGATGGCATCGTCTGTGAGGAACTTCCTTGATAAAGGAATCATTTCATATGGTACTGCTCTGCCGTATTTAGAAGGTGATGAGTAACGATGGCTCGTTTCAAGTACGAAGGACGCGACGCTAAATCAATCCGTTCAGGTGTAATCGTGGCGGTGGACAAGCGGGAAGCTGCTGTAAAACTGAAAAGCCAGGGAATCCGTGTGACGAACTTAACTATACAAGCAGAAACTGCGCTGACAAAAGAAATCGTCATCGGAAAACCGGTGAAGCGAGAACATTTAATCATGTTCCTTCGTCAATTTTCAACGCTTCTCAGAGCGGGTGTTACAATCATTGATGCAATACGGATACTGTCGCTACAAGTCGAATCGAAATCGTTTCAAAAGATACTTATAACGGTAAATGATGATTTACGTGGAGGCGGTTCATTATCGGGAGCATTCACAAAACACCCGAAAGCATTCGAACCCATCGTCGTCAATATGATTCGGGCGGGTGAAATGTCCGGTACGATTGATGATTCACTTGATCGTCTTGCTGATCATTTTGAAAAATCACATCAGCTGAGGCAAAAAGTGGTTTCGGCTATGTCTTACCCACTTATCGTGGCAGTTTTGGCAATTGGAGTTGTTATTTTTTTATTGACAACCATTGTTCCTATGTTTGTCGAAATGTTTGCCAGTTTTGGAGGAGAGTTGCCTTGGATTACGCGCTTCGTTATGAACGCGAGTACTTTTGTAACCTGCTATTGGTACTTTCTAGTTTTATTCGCAGTGATTGTTGTGGGTGGGATTTGGATGATGAGGCACAACAAAGAAGGTAAGCTTTTGCTGGATACTTTTCTTTTAAGGTTACCGATATTCGGTGACATTATGAAGAAATCTGTCTTGGCAACGATGACACGCACATTGAGTTCGTTGTTTGCCAGTTCAGTGCCGATTTTGCAGGCGATGACCATGACGGAAAAGATAGTAGAAAATGAAGTTATTTCGCGAGTGATTGCAAAGTCAAGAGAGTCGTTGGAACGCGGCGGATCATTGACAGAACCGATGAATGGGCACTGGGCCTTTCCACCGCTGATTCCCCATATGATTGCAATTGGGGAGCAAACAGGATCTTTAGACGCGATGTTGGCGAAAGTTGCCGATTTTTACGAGAAAGAAGTGGAAGCTGCAACAGATCGATTGAAAGCGTTGATTGAACCTTTGATGATTGTGCTGTTGGCTGGATTAGTCGGGACTATAGTCCTTGCTATTATGATGCCTATGTTCGAAATGTTTAATAACATAGATGGAATGTAAGGGTTAATTTCAATAATTAGTAAAAACGGCGTAGTTTTTTATGATTTACTAGTTTCATATTTAGTTTAAATAGGTATAATTAAGAGGTAAGTAGAATATGACGATGAAAGGGAGGAAATACAAATGAAGAAGTTTTTGCAGAAACGACTGAATAATGAAAAAGGATTAACGCTTGTCGAGTTATTGGCGGTTATTGTTATTTTGGGGATTATTGCGGCTATTGCGATACCTTCAATAGGCAATATTATTCAAAACACACGTGAAAAAGCGGTGGTTGCTGATGTACAAAATGCACTATCCGCTGCGAATTTATATTTTGTCGAAAATCCACCTAAAGCCGATACTGGAAACACTGTTGATCTTACTAAGCTCTCTGATGAAGGTTTCTTTAATGATAAAGGTTCATTGACTTCCGCAATAATTACTTTTGTTGCGGGTGGTGAAAATACCATTACGGCTGCAGGGGTAGCAGGGATCAAACCTGTTAATATCGCGACCAAAACTAATAAGCAGTTAAGTGAGTTAGGAAGAAAAGCACTCACGGAAAATGAGGTTAAATAACTACTGTCTGGAAAGTTAGTAATTAATTAAAGTTAGGAGCTGTTCCGATGCCCATGTCCATATTCACCCGCCGCAAGCGCACAGAGTCCATGACAATTGAAGAAGATGCAGTCCGGTTTGTCCGGCTGAAATCGGTAGAACCATTCGTTATCGATGTTGCGGAGGAAGTTATCCTTCCTCCGAACGTCGTTGTCGAGGGGAAGATTGTCGATTCCGGAACGCTTGCGACGATATTGGACGGGGCTATTGAACAGTGGGGAATCTCCAAAAGATCCGTCCAATTCCTCGCCCCGGATCAATATGTTATTATCCGCAAAGTCCCATACCCCGATGATGTCATGACAGATGAACTGAAAGGTCATTTCTTCATAGAAATAGGCTCAACGCTTTATCTTCCTTTCGATGATCCTGTCTTTGATGTTGTTCCATACAGTCCGAACACCGAAACAAACGAGGCGATACTGATCGCATCAAAAGAAGACGTTCTTGATAGCTATGAGGAAGTCTTGAAAGAAGTGAAACTTGATCCAGTGAAAGCCGACATTACACCTCTTGCCCTGTATCGGCTTGCATTTAGACAGCACTCATTTACAGGTAAAGAGCATATCCTGTTAGCCGACCTAAAACATGGTAAGCTGACTGTTTCTATTTTTCATGAACATTACCCACTCTTCATGCGACCGGTTGACCTTGAAAATTCTACGGATTTATCTGTCGTACGGGAGTTGAATAATGATGCGGGCATTGTCACACCTTCGACTATCGTGATGGAAATTGAAAAGCTCATCAATTTTTACCGCTATAATATGTGGAACGGTGCCGCATCCATTACACATCTTGTTGTGAACGGCGAGTACAGCCGGATGGAAGAATTGCTATCTGTAATTCGAGAACGTCTCGCCTTAAACGCGGAGCTATTGGTTAAGCAACCTTTAGAGCTGTCAACCGGAGAAGAAATACCAGCGCGTTTTAACCGGACAATCGGATTGGCGTTGAAAGAGGTGTAACTATGTTAGTTGATATAAATCTATTGCCTGAAAGAGAGAGGGAGCGATCCCAGCTTCTTGTCGGTGCGCTGGCTATTATTGGTGCCGCTGTTCTTGTATGGCTTATTTCATTGACGCTTTCGAACAATCTTGCAAATGAAACGAAAACGCTGGAAAATCAACTTGTTTCGCTGCAGGCAACCCAAGAAGAAATCCGTTCTGAACTTCAGCAATCAGAATCGGGCGACGAGAAAAAAGTGCTCGCTGCAACTGTGGGGTGGGCGGAAGAGTATCAGTTTGATACAGTCCCTTTATTGAACGAACTTATAACTTTATTACCGGAACGCGGATTCTTTCAAAATTTTAATTTTACAGGTCCCAATTTAGCGACGGTTACTGTTCAATTTGATACAAAGCCGGATAGTGCCTATTATTCCACTCGACTAAAAGCGTCACCTTCCATTTCAGAAATCCATCTAGATTCTGTGACAATCGATGATTCAACAGACGAAGAAACTGCGGAATCGACAACCGTTTTGCCGCGGTTCATAGCTGTTTATTCAATTCAGTTTGTCGATAATCGTATCTCGGCTGAGGGAACCGCAGAAAAAATGGATGAAAATGCGGAAATACCAAGCACGGATGAAGGAGTGGGGTCGGGTGACTAATTTAACAAAACGCCAAAAAGAAACTGCCCTTGTCGTTCTATCCATCTTGTTATTCTTTACACTTGCCGCCTATTCATATTTCCTGGTGTATACCCCTGCCAAAGAAGCGAATGAACAAATAAAGCTGTCAACATCAAATGAACGGGACGTGTTGTTTGCGCTCCGAAAACAGTTAGCTGCTAAAGGACAAACAGACACAGCCAGTTCACAGCCATTGCAGCTTAAATTGCCGACGAATCCGTTGGAAGATGCAGTTCTGCTTCAAATCGGTAAGGCGGAAATTAAATCAGGTACTACCGTTCGGGGTGTATCATTTTCTCAAGGTGAATTCGTCATAGAAAACCCTCCTGAAATGATTGAAAACGTTAACCAACTATTGACTGAAGTTGTTCTGCAATCTAATTCATACATAGGAATTGAGAAATTTGTTGAGGAAATTGAGAAGATGGAACGAATTTTTATAATCGATTCAATCAACTTCAACGCACCCGGGGAAGTCCGCGATCAGGAACTAACTGAAGGGTTGCTTGAAATGACGGTGGCATTTTCTGCATTTTATCGACCAGATTTAGTGGGACTACAGCATGAAGCGCCTAAAATTGATGCGCCGCCTCCCGGCGAAAAAATCGATCCGACGCCTTATAATGATGTGAGGGAAGAGGGGGATAGCAAATGACGATTGTAATAACAATCCTATTCTTCATCTACGGAATCGTCTTTGGCTCATTCTTTAACGTCGTTGGCTTACGCATACCAAAAAAGGAATCCATCGTGTCACCGCCTTCCCATTGCACGACGTGTGATCGGAAACTGGAGTTCCTTGATCTTGTTCCAGTCTTTTCTTACCTCTTTCTAAAAGGAAAGTGCAGGAAATGCGGATCAAAAATTAGCCCCATTTATCCACTCGTAGAATTCGTGACTGGTGTTCTGTTCGCACTATCCTTTTATGTACTCGATTTCGGCTCAGAACTGGTCATTGCCATTTTGTTTATGTCGCTTCTTGTCATCATTACAGTTTCAGATATCGCCTATATGCTCATTCCTGATAAAGTGCTTCTCCCGTTCGCTGTATTGCTTGCTGGTCTACGGTTGTTCATTCCCCTTGAGCCTTGGTGGGATAGCTTCCTCGGAGCGGCAGTGGGCTTTGGAGTACTCTTTCTCATCGCTGTTGTGTCGAAAGGGGGCATGGGCGGTGGAGACATTAAATTGTTTTTCGTTATCGGGCTCGTGCTCGGTACGATGAATACGCTCGTGACACTTTTTTTAGCAGCCGTTATCGGCTCTATCGCCGGGCTAATCATATTGAAAAAAACTGGACAAGGACGGAAAACACCAATCCCGTTCGGCCCTTCAATTGCGGGCGCAGCTGTCATCGCTTATTTCTGGGGTGCCGATTTTGTCAGTTGGTATGGGAATCTGTTTAGTTAAGTCGATAAGTTTATTAGGGCAAGGCGACATACGTCTTGTTCTTTTTCATGTTCATTCTGATACCGTTAACTATAAAAGCGCAAGCGCTATGGTCAGGCGCTAAAGCTGGATAAAAAAACGGGGTGGTCAGCAGTGAAATTCGGAAAACGCTATTCGAAAGTGACAGTCTTCATGGCGATGCTTCACGGTGTTCTCATAGGCGTCGCAGCTGTCGCAGTAATTGGTCTAATACTTGTTGGTACAAAAGGGAAAGATGAGAGTGCCACTATTAGTGGCAAAGAGTTACCTGCAGCAGGTCCGGCGCCAGTTGAAAATTCAGCGCAACCTGCCGAAAAGCCATTACAATTATTTGCTAAACAGCATGGCGCATTCTCTTCATCGGAGTCAGCGGCCTTATTCATTGCAGAAGATCCCGCTCTTGCGAAAGCAGCAGTTATCCAGGCGAACGATACGTATTTCGTCTGGACGGCTGTCGGATTGACGGAAGGGGAGATTGATTCTAGTGAATCTGAAGGTACGTATCGGAAAGCAATCATAGTGGATACTTCAGCTTGCGGGGCAATCGGCGCGGGGAAATTGCGCCACGCTCTAACTCAGACAGAGATCGCTAAAATTAATTATTTGGATGAAGATAAAAAAGAAGGAAAAGAAGATGAGAAAACAAAAGAATTTAACAAGAATATAACTGCCATTACAGCATTTACGAAGGATTTACGTATCGTCAGATTGCACCTTCTATCCCATTATTCACATACTGAGAATTGTGTCAAAATTACGTTTTGAGGGTGGAAAAGGGATCAAATCAGAATTTTGGTGGTTTTAATACAATTTTCACATGACCTTTTATCCAGTATGATTGGCTAAAGGGGGAATTTACATTGAAATTTAAAGTTGCTAATCCAGTTATTCTAGCTTCGGCATCTCCACGTAGGAAAGAAATTCTAAGTCTGCTCGGCTTTCCATTTACAGTTGTACCGAGCAATGTATCTGAAGAACTGGAACTGGAAAATAATGACTACCAAGGCTATGCCCGGAAACTTGCTGCAAGGAAAACGCAGGCTGTAGCGAATGATGAGCTTGATTCTATCGTGATCGGCGCAGATACGATTGTTGTGCATAAGGGAAAGCTCTATTCAAAACCTGAAAGTAAAGAACAAGCAAAAAGTTTTTTGAGAGAACTTTCTGGGGAAACACATACTGTTATTACGGGCGTCGGAGTATTTAAGGATGGAATGTTAAGTACATTCGCTGCGGAGACTAAAGTCACTTTCAGAGAACTTGACTCTACTTTGATTAACGCCTATGTAGAATCAGGCGATCCGATGGACAAGGCCGGTGGGTACGGTATACAAACGGCTGGCGCATTGCTAGTTGAAAAGATTGATGGTGATTATTACAATGTCATGGGCTTGCCCATTGCAAAGTTGACGGAGCATATGCGGATGCTGTCCTTTATAGGATTGAAAGACGGTGTATCATTCATTGACTATTGATCTTCAGCCTAAAATGATGATCCGGGATGTACATGTAGCGGACAGGCCGCGCGAGCGTCTCATTAGGCAAGGTGCAGAAAGTTTATCCAACCAAGAATTGATTGCGATATTACTGCGCACGGGGACAAAACAGGAATCAGTTCTCGTTCTTGCCAATCGGATTCTGTCCTCTTTTGATAAAATTCAAGATTTAAAAGATGCTACAATTGAAGAGCTGATGTTGGTTAAAGGGGTTGGCAAAGCGAAGGCTGTCCAACTTCTTGCGGCTGCTGAAATCGGCAAACGCATGTACCGAAAACATTCGGAGGGGCGTTACACGATAAGGTCGCCGGAAGATGCGGCAGCCTATTTAATGACGGACATGGCTTCACTTAACCAAGAGCATTTCGTAACACTTTTTTTAAATGTTAAAAATGAAGTTCTTCACAAGCAAACTATTTTTATCGGCAGTTTGAACTCAAGTATAGTCCATCCCCGCGAAATTTTTCGTGAAGCAGTAAAGCGATCTGCAGCGTCCATTATTGTCGCGCATAACCATCCGAGCGGTAACCCTATAAACATAGTATCCTAAACTAGAGTACTCTAAGTACTTAAAGTTTAGGATTTTTTTAATTCAATACTTTAACTAATGAATAAATATAGGTATTATTTATAGGAGTTAAGGTATTTAAAGGTGGTGGAGAAATGAAAGTTCAAAAAGTAGTTGTTGAGGAAAAATCATATCCATTATACATACTATTAGACAAAAATTTTGAAGTGGTAGAACCGGTTAAGAGATATATAAAGTACTTGGATAATACGGGGAAAGCGCCAAATACGATTAAAACATATTGTTATCATCTCAAGCTGTTTTATGAATTTATGAGCCAAAGAGGAATTAGATTAGAAGATTTGAAATTCGAGGAAATGTCAAACTTTGTGGGATGGTTAAGAAATCCAACGGGGGAGGTAAAGGTAATAGATTTACAACCAAAGAAGGCTAAAAGAGAAGAAACATCTGTTAATGCCATACTTAATGCTGTAACTAGTTTCTTAGAGTATTTAAATCGTACAGGAGATTTTAAAGCTATAGATATGACTAAAGAAGCGAGGGGAAGAAATTTCAAGGGGTTTCTTCACCATATTTCTAAAGGTAAATCTTATCAAAAAAATATTTTAAAGCTTAGGGTCAAAAAGAAACTTGTACAAGTATTAGAACACGAACAAGTTAAAGCAATAATCGATGCGTGTCATACAAAAAGGGATAAGTTACTTATTATGCTTATGTATGAAGGAGGACTTCGGGTAGGAGAGGTATTATCCCTTCGTATCGAAGATATTTCTACTTGGGATAATCAGATTAATATCATGCCAAGAGATCACAACGAAAATGGGGCTTATATTAAGCTTAGAAAAGAACGAACAATCGATGTTAGCAAGGAATTAATGGCTTTATACACCGATTATTTAGTTCATGAATATGGGGAAGATTTGGAGCATGATTATATATTTATAAATCTCAAAGAATCTTATTTTGGGAAACCTCTAAAATATCAAAGTGTATTAGATCTTATAAGGCGATTGGTGAAACGGACAGGGATTACCTTCACTGCCCATATGTTGCGTCATACGCATGCCACAGAACTCATTAGAAGTGGATGGGATGCTGCTTACGTACAAAAAAGGTTAGGTCATGCACATGTACAAACAACACTTGATACATACGTTCATCTTTCTGATCAAGATATGAAAAATGAATATAAAGCGTATCTCCAAGGGAGAGAAACATAAAAAATGAAATTTCCAAGCGTTGCAACAAATCGAAAGCTCGTCACTAACACAGAGATTAATAAAAAAATAGCGGATATGACTAGTGTCTTACAAGGGTTTTGGGCAGCAGATAGATGGGATATAAGAATTTGCCCACATCCTAGTGCGATAGAGTTAAGTAAGAATCCTTCGTTAAGAAATCGTTGGGTAAATTTTGATAAAGTAGAAAACATCTGGTTAAAAACAGAATTAAAATACTTTTATTATGTTCTCTTAAATAATGGAACTTGGAGTGCAAAAACTGTTTGGATTAGAAAAGGAACAGTGATAAGTCGAATGTTGGGGTTTTTAAATTTAAAATATCCCGATATTACCTCTATAACTGAAGTACCTATAGTAAAAGCTTTGACGGAATACCGAACTTACTTAGTAGAACAAGGAATAAAATCTACGACTAAAAATTACAAGCTTGATATAAATCAAAATAAAATTTCTGTGCAAGCGAACTCCTACTACGTTACTAATTTAAAACAGTTTATGGAGTTCTATGAGGATTTCTATTTTGATGGTGAAGAATGGGATAAAGATGTTTGGGATCTAAGAAAACTTTCATTGCCGGAAGATAAGATAAATCCAACGTCCTACGAATATACAATCAATTTCAAGGGTTTTGAAAATGATTATTTTAAAGAAATCGTCAAGCGATATTGTAAGTTAATGTTAAATACACGTAGCTTTTCCCATGTAGTTGATATGGCGTCAAAATTAAGAGAGTTTTTTAATTTTATAAATACAAATTGTGAAGGCATACGAAGGATTCATCAATTAACTAGGAATGAAGTTGAGCAATATTTAAATGAAATTAATTTAAAAGGTTTAAAACCTAGTACTGCGACTGGACGAATATCTACTTTAGAAGTTTTTTTCTCTACACTTCAAAGGTTTGATTGGAAGGATTCGCCTTCCCAAATCCTTATCTTTCGAGAAGATTATCCTAAAGTGCCGAAGGCACAACCACGTTATATAGATGAACATGTCCTTGAACAATTAAATGTTAAATTGGATAAATTGGAACCTTATATGGCTGCAATGGTTATGGTACTTCAAGAATGCGGAATGCGTATCGGTGAACTTTGTACATTGAAAAAAGGGAGTGTCATAACAGATAAAGAAGGGGATTGCTTTTTAAAGTATTATCAGTGGAAAATGAAGAAAGAACATACCATTCCTATTTCTAAAGAAATTGCTGCATTGATATTGGTTCAAGAGCAAAGAGTGGCTTATGAACTTGACGATGGATGTGTATATGTATTTCCACGGAAAGATGGTTCTCCATTGAAGCAAGATACCTTTAGAGTTAAATTAAATAAATTAGCTTATGAAGAAAAGATAACGGATAATAAAGGAGAGATTTTCCGATTTCATGCTCATGCCTTTCGGCATACAGTTGGCACTAGAATGATAAACAACGGAGTGCCACAGCATATTGTTCAAAAATTCTTAGGGCATGAATCACCAGAAATGACTGCAAGATATGCCCATATTTTTGATGAAACTCTAAAGAAAGAGTTCATAAAGTTTAAGGAAACTTTGGTGACGAATAGCGGTAGCATTCTGGATTTAACCGAAGAAAATACTGAAGCTGACAATACAGATCTTCAATGGTTTAAAAAAAATATCAATGCACAAGCACTTCCTAATGGCTATTGTCGTTTACCAGTAATTGCGGGACCGTGTCCTCACGCAAATGCTTGTTTAGATTGTACGAACTTCTGTACAAGTAAACAATTTCTAAATGAACATGAAGAGCACTTAGACCGAACTAAAGAAATATTAAATAGGGCTAAACAGAACCAATGGCAGCGTCAGGTTGAAACTAACGAACGTGTTAAAAATAGATTAGAGCAAATTATTCATTCGTTAAAGGAGACGAATTAAGATGACTAGAAAGAGTAACACAACTGCCATAATTCAACTATCCAAAGAAAAGTCGGAGAAGACAAGAATTAGGGTTGAAAAGACAATTTCAGAGATGGCACTGAAAAAAGAGAAGATTAATTTTAATTCCGTTGCACAAAAAGCAAGTGTTTCAAAGTCATGGCTGTACAAACAAAAAGACATTAGAACTAGAATAGAGACATTAAGAGGGATGCAAATAAGTGAATTAGTTCCCCGTAAACAGAGTAAAAACCTTCGTTCAGAAGATAGTTTAATTAAGACATTAAAAATCCGAATAAAGGCACTAGAAGAAGAAAACAAACAATTAAGGGATCAAGTTCAAAAATTACATGGCAAGTTGTTTTAGAGGTCTTGTTGAATAAGATAAAATAGTACATTGCAAATTAAAACAAGAAAAGCACTCTGTTAAATATGGAGCAAGGCATTCCCGAAGATCTTCTATGGTTAGACTACAGCTAATGTTACTGGATAGATAACATTCCCTTGGGGAAAAATCAAAATATACAAAAGTAAGTGGAGAAAAACGACTCGTTTTTCTCCACTTACCCTTTATTTTATGATTTTTATAAAAACTTCTCGAAATTTTCCCGAAATAGATTTGTTAATTTTGTTGCTTGGATATCATAAGCCTCTTTATCTTTCCATGTATTGCGGGGGTTAAGAATTTCAGATGGTACATTAGGACAACTTTTAGGTATGTTAAGACCAAAACTCCGTTCCATTTCAAATTCTGTATGTGCTAATTGACCTTCAATAGCTGCTGTAACCATCGCTCGAGTATGGGAAAGGGAAATACGTTCGCCTATTCCATAAGGGCCTCCTGACCAACCTGTATTAATTAAATAAACATCCACGTCATGTTTCCGAATTTTCTCTCGAAGCATTTCAGCATAAACTCTAGGTGATAATGGCAAGAATGGTGCACCAAAACAGGTTGAAAATGTTGCTTCTGGTTCTGTTATGCCCCTTTCAGTTCCAGCTAATTTACTGGTATAACCTGAAAGAAAATAATACATGGCATGTTCTTTTGATAATTTAGAAATGGGTGGTAAAACACCGAACGCATCTGCTGTTAAAAAGAAAATAACATTTGGATGTCCTGCCGTACTCGGATTAAGAGCATGCGGAATGTTATGGATCGGATAAGCTGCTCGTGTGTTTTCTGTTAAACTACAATCATTATAATCTGCCAAATGTGTATGAGGATCGATTATGACATTTTCTAAAACAGATCCATAAGTAATCGCGCGAAATATTTCTGGTTCTTTTTCCTCTGATAAGTTGATGCATTTTGCGTAACAACCACCTTCAATATTAAATACACCTTTGTCTGACCAACCATGTTCATCATCACCAATTAACATACGATTAGCATCTGCTGAGAGAGTGGTCTTTCCCGTACCTGATAAACCAAAAAATAAAGCAACATCTTCATTTAATCCTTTATTTGCAGAACAATGCATAGAAAGAACATCATTAATTGGTAAAAGATAATTCATTATAGTAAAAATCGATTTTTTAATCTCTCCTGCGTACTGTGTTCCTCCAATCAATACGATTTTTTTATCGAAATTAATCACAATAAAAGTTTCGGAATTTGTTCCATGAATGGAAGGTGTAGCTTCAAAATTAGGAACGCAGATTACAGTGAAATCTTCTTTGTGTACAGCTAACTCTTCTTTTGTTGGACGAATAAATAATTGATGAGCAAATAAATTATGCCAAGCATACTCGTTAATGATTCGAATAGGTAGACGATATGCTTGATCGGCTCCAGCGAACCCATCAAATACAAATAGTTCTTTTTCTTCTAGATAATTAGAAACATCCTTTAAAAGAAGATCAAAATTTGCTGACGTCATTTGTTGATTTGTTTTCCAATCAATTGCAAGTTCAGAGGCAAGTTCTTTAACAATAAATTTATCTTTAGGTGAACGGCCTGTATATTTACCTGTTTTCGCTACTATCGCGCCACCAGAAGAAAGTTGAACCTCTTTACGCTTGATAGCGATTTTTATTAGTTGACTAGGTGTTATATTAAAATGTAATTTGAGTGCGTTGTTTAGTCCCATTTTATATCCATCCTTTTTAGTTATCTTTTATTTTTTATATTTCTAGTAATTTAGACTCCTTTTTATCGAGATTTCCTGTATGTGAAAGTTGATTGCATTCATGAAAAGCGAAATGCTTACATCCTAAACATTTATTATGGTTAATTTCTGAGATGGAATAGTCAATGGCTTCGCCTGTACGACTAAATATATACTTTTCACCAATTTCATCATAAAGACCAGACTTTTTCAATGACTTTTTCAAATCATCAACTATACCTGAAAGCACAAGAATTCCACCTTGTTTTTTATAATAATTGACAATATTCTTCAAATTCGCTTCACCTGTCGAATCGATGAACGGTACTTTCCCCATACGTAAAATCAAGACAGTAGGTTCATAATGAATTGTATCCATTATGCGTTGTTCAAACACTTGTGCAGCACCAAAAAAAAGTGGCCCTTCAATTGTATAAATGCTAATTTGTGGGCAGTTATGAGCTTCGTTAACTACATGGGATTGAACAATTTCATTCTTATGAGTGTGGTCTGGTAACACTTTGGAAACAACCAACATATTACTCATGCGTTTTGCGAATAAAACGACAGCTAAGATGAGACCAACCATAACTGCTATCGTAATACTGGTGAAGACAGTTAAAAGAAATGTAACCAATAAAATAAGAGAATCGCCACTTTTCATTTTCAACACATGAAGAAACTGTTTTCTTTCACTCATATTCCAAGCCACTATCATTAAAACAGGCGCCATACTAGCTAACGGAATAAGTGAAGCATAGGGTGCTAATATTAAGAGGGTTAATAAAACAAAAATCCCATGAATAATCCCTGACATAGGAGAAGTAGCACCAGATTTAATATTTGTCGCTGTTCGTGCAATTGCACCTGTAGCTGGAATTCCTCCAAATAAAGGAGTAATGATATTTGCAATTCCTTGGCCCATTAATTCACGATTACTATTGTGTTTACTATTCGTCATCCCATCTGCTACTACAGCGGATAAGAGAGATTCAATTCCTCCCAATATAGCAATTACAAATGCAGGTACTATTAAACGCTGTATTCTTTCCCATGTTATATCGGGAAAGCGAAAATGAGGGAGTTGGCTTGGAATTTCTCCAAAGGTGGAGCCTATAGTTGAAATATTGCCTGAAAAGAATACTGTTGCTATTATTGTTGTTACGATTAAACCAATTAGTGATCCAGGAACTTTCGGCAATAATTTCGGTGTGAGTAAAATGACGAAAAGACACAATATGGCAATTCCTATACTATAAAAATTCATTGTATCAATATGAAAGATAATTTCCTTCATGTTGTCAATGAACTTCTCATGTTTTTCAAGCCCTGTCAGTCCAAAGAAATTTTCAATTTGCCCTGTGAAAATAATAATGGCAATCCCTGAAGTAAAACCAATTGTGACAGGACGAGGGATGAATTTAATCAAAGAACCTATTTTAAAAATCGCCATTAAACACAAGATAATACCGGCTAAAAAACCAGCAAGTAATAAATCTGTATATCCATAAGCTATGACAATCCCAA